>NZ_JBIVYJ010000007.1:0-296651 GCF_044772185.1 Pandoraea sp. NPDC090278
GTTCGCCGCCGTAGCGACTCACAAGCTCCAAAACCACTAACCACCGGGCTTTCCAGCCCGTCGCTTCAACCGCTTCGCTGCTTTCGCTGCGTCGCCGTCGTTGCGAGAGACGGAATATTAATGACGTTCGCCAACGAGCGCAAGCCCTTTGTGAAACTATTTTTACGAAGGCGCATTTTCCTCGGTTCGTCTCACATCGCGTCCATCATCGTCCTATATATAGGGGACCGCTCGACACCCTCTGACGCCCGCCCTCACCTTTGGGCACAATAGCGCGCATGAACACCGATCTCCCCCAAGGCGCCGACGCGCCACAGCACCCGTTCGCCGCTCTGCTCCCCGACACGGTCATCACCGCCGTGGAACAACTTGGAAGCTATAGCGACGGGCGTCTGCTCGCCCTCAACAGCTACGAGAACCGCGTCTACCAGGTGGGAATGGAAGATGGCCCGCCGCTGATCGCGAAGTTCTACCGTCCTCAACGCTGGACCGACGACGCCATCCTCGAAGAACACGCCTTCACCCAGACACTCGCGCAGCAAGAAATCCCGGTCGTCGCCCCGCTTGAAATTAACGGTGCAACCCTGCATCACTTCGACGGTTTCCGCTTCGCCCTCTTCCCGCGACGCGGCGGCCGCGCCCCCGAGCTTCAGGATCCTGACACCCTCAACTGGCTCGGCCGCTTTCTCGGCCGCATCCACGCCCAAGGCGCAACGCAACCGTACCAACACCGCCTCACGCTGGACATCGACACATACGGCCGCGCCCCCGTCGACTATTTGTGGACGAACGACTTCATCCCGTCCGACCTGCGTGACGCCTGGCGCACCATCGTCGATCTGGCACTCGACGGCATCGCCCGCGCTTATGAGCGAGCGGGGGACGTCAAACTGCTACGGGTTCACGGCGACTGCCACGGTGGCAATGTCCTATGGACGGACGCGGGCCCGCACTTCGTCGACTTCGACGACACCTGCATGGCCCCGGCGATGCAAGACCTCTGGATGCTGCTCTCGGGCACGCGCGCGGAGATGACCGGTCAGCTGGACGAAGTCCTTTCCGGCTACGAAGACTTCGCCGACTTCAATCCCCGCGAGCTTCATCTGACGGAAGCCTTGCGAACGTTGCGCCTACTGCATTACAGCGCCTGGCTCGCCCGACGTTGGGACGACCCCGCGTTTCCCGCCGCATTCCCGTGGTTCAACACGCAACGTTACTGGCAGGACCGAATCCTTGAGCTTCGCGAACAAGTCGCATTAATGGACGAACCGCCGCTGACCTGGCGCTAACTATCGCGTCGCCGTCTGACGCCCTCTACCACCACCGCCACATCGCGAACGCCAGCGCCGCCGCGACACACCATTCCGCACTCGACCCGGTCGTCACATATAGCGGCGACCGAAAGCGCGTTCGAAGCGGCCAGCAGAGCGGCACACCGGAAGGTGTCAACCAGTCGGCCAGCAGATGCGAGAGATATCCCGCACATAACGCGAGCATCCACGGCGGCACGTGCCCCCAGCCATAAATACATGCGGCTATGGCAAGCGCGGGCAGCAACAGAGAGTGCGTCATGCCGCGATGCCCGAACAATCCGGAGATCACCATCGACAACGGGGCAACGCGCCGCCCCAACATACTCTTTGGATGATCGATGTCGGGCAGCAACGCACCGACGAGCGTAAGCGGCCACGCATGAACGCTGGCAGCCCAACCGGTGCGATGCATCAGCCACGTGGCAGCGACGCCGAAAATAAGATGACTTCTGGCTTGCATGAAGGACGAGTGAATAGGTGACGGCCCGCGAAAATCGCATGCGATTCCGCGCTTAAAAAGGGGCCGAAGTCTACCACCGGGCACCGGCTGCGGCTTGCACGTTTTCGCCGTTCGTCACCACACCGAAAACCAACACGCAAGACCTTCCCCCTCTCAAACCGGAAACATCGGCAAATACGACACGTTCGCCGGTTTTTCAGTGCAATCCGATTGACGGTGTCATATGCGGCCCGTACGATCCCGCCGACCGATTGCGCGATCCATCGCGCGCTCGGCCAAACGACAGACGGATTCACAGCAAATCCGCAGCAGATTCACAGTAAGACGACGCCGTACACAGAGAACAGGTCCCGCCGGAGTTTTCGATGAAGAAGTTTCTGATCCTCGCCGCGACACTCGCTCCGCTGGCCGCACACGCGACGAACCCGCTCGTCACGGACGACACCGGTACGCAAGACACGGGCAACTGGCAGCTCGAACTCAACAGCGAATGGCTGACGCAACCGACGTCGCGTCAACAGCAGTGGAACAACACGCTGACCTACGGCGTGCTCTCGAATCTCGACGTCGCCATTCAAGCGCCCTATCAGCGCACGCGCCCCGACGGCGACGGCTGGACCAACGGTTTCACCGATCTCCAACTACAAGCCAAATGGCGCTTCCTCGAAGGGGAGCAATGGAGTCTCGGCTTCAAACCCTTCATCACGCTCCCGACGGCCAGTCAGGACCGCGGCCTGGGTAACGGTCGCGCGACGACCGGGGCGAATCTGTTGATGCAGTACAACCTCGATCGCTGGACGTTTCTCGCGAACGTCGGCTACACGTGGAATAACAACGGCCTGGGCAATCGCACGAGCTTGTGGAATGCGTCGACGGCAGTGCTCTTCAGCGTGACGGAAGAAGTGCGCCTCGTCGGCGACATCGGCCTGGCCACCAATCCCGACAGCTCGACGTCGACCAAACCGGCCTACGCGCTGGTCGGCGTGATTTACAGTCCGACGAAGGATCTCGATCTGGATGTGGGCTACAAACGCGGCCTGAATCCCGCGTCCCTCAGCCATTCCGTACAGGCGGGCGTCACGATCCGGTGGTGAGCGGCGAATGCGCAGGATGCCTAAAAAATGCACACCTCGCGCATGAATTTCGGGAGCACTTTAAATTAAGTGTCATAAATGCTTGACACAATGCGCAGAATACCCGTATTATTCTTCTTCTCAGACGCGGGGTGGAGCAGTCTGGCAGCTCGTCGGGCTCATAACCCGAAGGTCACAGGTTCAAATCCTGTCCCCGCAACCAGACACTGTAAAAGGCCTTGATTTCGTAAAGAAATCAAGGCCTTTTGCTTTTCAGATCACTGCGACGCGTTCTCGAACGTATCGCCAGCACCCACCTTGTCGACGAGCGCCACAACACCGGAAGCGCCGCCGTGCGACGCCATCCATCGAATCGTCTGGCAAGCAGCCTTGGCATAAAGCTGTCGATCCGTGAGTGCGAGACGATTCCACTCGAACATCCCGACAGGCAACGGCGCAGACACCGCTGCGAGGCAACGATCCGCCTGATCGGCTGGCGCAAGGTATCGAAGATCGTCGGACGACACCATCGCGACGCCTTCGTTAAACCAGATCGGTACCCGTCCCGTAGCGAACGCCCATAGTCCGATGCGGCGATGCAGTTCGTTCATAGAGAGTTCGTGCGCGGCGATCACAGCATCGCTTCCGCGAGGCGACAGCACGGCCACCTGATCGAACAACGACATACCGCGCCGTCCGCCGCCGCCCAGCCGTCGGAAGCAGGCATCGTCCGAGCAGACAAAGACACGCGGCGTTGCCCTGAGCGGCCCCCAGAACTGGGTCAAACGCTCACGCGCCGAATCCACGACGTCGATAATTGCGGCCTGCTCCTGCGCCGTGGTCTGGCGCTGGACATAGACGCGATTCCCGATGTCTTCAAACCCGTAGCATGCCGGGCACGCTGCGGCGACGGCCGAGGGTAGCGCATAGGCCATGCCCGCAGCGCCAAGCGCCAGCGTGATCCCGACGACGAAACCCAGCCTTTTGCAAAACTTCCACATCGCAGCGTCCGATTATTCGATCACTCATGGGATGGGCATTGTCACACGAGGCAACCACTCAGCACTGCCAGATACCCGTCATTCGACGCAAAGAGCCTGACGCATTCTGATAAAGTCGCCGCAACACGTGCCATCCCTCTGCGTCACTCTCCTTCGAGACATCCGATGACGTCATCTGTCGAACGCAAGACCATCGATCCAGCGCCGCAGAACCCCGACGCCCTCAGCAAGACCCTGATCCCGGCGAAGACCGCACTGATCGTCATGCACTATCAGACGGACATCCTCGCGCTGTTCCCCGCCGTCGCGCCGACACTGCTCGCCAACACACGCGCGTTATGCGACGCGGCGCGCGCCCGGGGTATCGCCGTCTACTTCGTCAAATTCCACTTCAGCCCCGGCTATCCGGAAGTCAGCCCGATGAACCGCAACGGGCAAGGCGTGAAACGACTGGGATTGTTCGTCGACGACCGGATTTCGCCTGAGCTGGCACAACGCGACGACGAGCCGCTCGTCATCGCGCATCGCGCCAGCGCTTTCTACGGCACCGACCTTCAGTCACGACTCGGCGCGAGCAGCGTCGATACGCTGATGATGGTCGGCATCGCCTCGACCGGCGTCATGCTGTCTTCCGTGGCCTACGCAAGCGACGCCGATTACCGGCTTTTCACCGTCAAGGACTGTTGCTACGACCCCGACACGATCGTTCACGATCATCTTTTCTCGACGGCCTTCGATTCGCGAACGACGGTGCTGTCGCTTGCTGACGCGCTAACGCTTCTTATGTAAATCGCGACCGTTCACGCCTTACGACGGTTAAACCGCTGCTCGACGACGCGGCTTCCCCATTGCTCGCCTTCCGCTTCCTCGGCGAGACGAAAGCCGAACGATTCATAAAGATGACGCGCCGCGTCGAGCCCTTTGAACGTCCACAGGTAGGTCTCGTTGAAACGCGCGTCGACATACGTCATCGCAGCCGACATGAGACGCCGTCCAACGCCCGAGCCACGCAGCACATCGTCCACGATGAACCAACGCAAGTGCGCGCCCCCCGTCTCCAGATTTCCATCAATGGCAAGCGACGCCAGCGTGCGGCCGTTCTCGACGTACAACCATAGCGCTTTGCCCTCCGCAGGCAGCGCCCCGGCAAATTCCGCCAGCCCCGTCGCGACCTTCTTCTCGAAGTAAGCGCCGAAGCCCCAATGCTCTGCGTAGTAGCGCGCGTGCAGACTTGCGATATCGCCGATGCATCCGGGCTGGTATCCCTCCGCGATCTGCGCATCGATCCCGGCCTCGTCCACCCGTTTTGCCGAATTGTCCTGAGCGAGCGCATCGGCATATAACGCGAGTGAGCGGACCAGCGCCTCCTGATCTGCGGGCACGATACGTCGCAGAGCACTCGACACCTGATCCGTCGCGAAGCGGTCGATCTTGCGTCGCAGCTTCTGCCCGGCCTCGGTCAGCGAGAGTTCGGAGGTTCGCGCGTCGTCGTTGGCTGTTGCGCGACGCACGAGGCCGCTGGCCTCCAGCTTGGCCACTTGCCGACTGGTGTTCGATTTGTCGAGGCGCAGAATATTGCCGAGATCCTTGGCGCTGATGCCGGGTGTTGCGCCAATCTCGATGATGGCGTGGACGGCCGATGGCGAGAGGTCGCTGTCGGCGAGCGTGGTTCGCATGAACCCCAGCTCGCGCACCAGTTTTCGGGAGAAGTCGCGGAGTTCGAGAATCTCCGCTTCGCGGGGCTTACCGGGCAGATCGACGAGGTCCATAGGGCATCTCACACAGGTCGCGAATGACGTCAAACATGACGATGGCGCAGAAAAGTTGCGTAACGCAACCAATATAGTTGCGAATCGCAACTTATGCAAGGTGGCGAAATTCCGTGATCCAGGAAGATCCGCTGCCGCCCATCACAGCGGCATCAGATCGATGACCTCACGCACCTCGGCGAGCACCGGTGCGACCTGCGCCTCGCTCATCGAACTCAATCCCAGCCGAAGCGCATGAGGCGCGTGCCGCGTAGTGGCGTAAGCCTGCGCCTTCGATACGGCGATACCGCGCGCAGCCAGCGCAGACGCCACTCGATCCATACGCAATCCCTCAGGCAACGGCAGCCAGAGAAACAACGACGACGGATGCGTCACCACCTCCATGCCGCGCAACGCCTCACGGGCAACCGTCTGACGCCACTTCGCCTGCGCGCGCTGACGTTCCTCCTGACGCTCGACGTCACCGCTCGCCAGCCAGCGCGTCGCGATGGCCGTGACCACGCTCGACAGACTCCAGTACGACGCCCGCACCACGCGTTTGACCTGCGCTGCGTACGTCTCCGGTGCAACGACATATCCGAAGCGCAACCCCGTCGCCACACTCTTCGAGAGACTCGTTACATAAAACGTACGCTCGGGCGCGAGCGTGACGATGGACGGTCCCGCGTGATCGACGAGATACGCATAAGTCGCATCTTCAATGATCAGGCAGTCGTAACGTCGCGCGATCTCCACCAACCGTCGACGCTGTGCCGTGCTCATCACCCAACCCAGCGGGTTGTGCAACGTCGGCATCGTGTAGATGGCCCGCACGGCGTGGCGACGGCATACCGCTTCGAGTGCATCGAGATCGGGCGCTACATGTCCACCGCGCCCACTATGCCCCGCCGCGACGGGCTTCAACGCCAGTCCCGCCAGCGACGCCGTCATCTTGAATCCCGGATACGTCAACGCGTCGACGGCCACGGCATCGCCCGGGCGCAACGCCGTTCGCACCACGACGTCGAGACCTTGTTGCGCGCCACCGACGAGAAAGACGCGGTCTCCCAGCACGTCGATCCCCCGCGCGCGACGCAGATACGCCGCCACCGTCTCGCGCTCGTGTTGCCGACCGCCGGGTGGCTGCTGATGCATCAGCGCACTGAGATCCCCGGCCGTCGCCAGCTCACGCAACGTCGCGCGCAGCAACTCGCTCTGATACGGCCATGACGGATGGTTGAACGACAGATCCACCGCGCTGGAACTCAGTCGCGCCTCGTCGTCGACGTCCCACTCGCGCTGCATCGGACGATCCCGCACGAACGTCCCCCGCCCCACCTCGCCGACCACTAGCCCCAGATCGCGCAACTTCGCGTAGACCTTGGTCGCAGACGCAATCGCAATGTCGTACTGCGCCGCCAGCTTTCGATGCGTCGGCAGTGCCGAGCCCGGCGACAGCACACCACTGCGGATATCGCCTGACAGGCGTTCGACGAGCGCGGAAACAGGGGAGACGAGGGAATCGGTCATGACTGTACGTAGGACAATTTCTTGATTGTCCGATTCTAGGCGGCGACACTTCAGATCGCAAACGTCAAAAGAGACCGCCATGCCCCAGATGACCGACATCCCCCAAGACGCGCAATACCCCGTGCTGACCTACTTGCAGCGACTGCTCGACGGCACGCTGGGCGGCAACGAATCCATCCACATGCGCTACCCGACGGCGATCTCGCAATTCCTCGGCTTTCGGATCGTGGAAGTCGGCGAGGCGCTCGCCGTCATCGAACTCAATACCCATCCCGAGATTCACGGCAACCAGCAAGGCACCGTCCACGGCGGGCTGCTGTGCGAGTTGGCGGACGCGGCCATCGGCACCGCGCACTCGACACTCATGAGCGAAGGCGAGACGTTCACGAGCATCGATCTGAAGGCGACGTTCCTGCGCCCGGTGTGGGACGCACGCCTGCTGGCACGCGCATGGGCGACGCATCGCGGACGCACTGTCTCGCACTACCAGTGCGACATCCAACGAGACGACGGCAAGGTCGTCGCGCGCGTGGACAGCGCCGTCATGACCCTGCGCGGCGAACACGCCAAGGGCCGATGACAGAAAACAAAAAGCCCGCCGATCCTGAGACCGGCGGGCCTGTTCATCCACTGGCGACGACCTTCAGAACGGTGCAGTGAACGTCAGTCGGAAGCCTTGCTGCAATCCGCCCATCCCCGTCGTCACGCTGTAATCCAGCCCGAAGACGAGCGTACCGGTACGCAGTTTCGTCCCCGCGCCGACTTGCACGCGGTCGCTGCCGTACGGACTGCCCGGCACGAAGTACACCGGCCCGCTCGACGCGATATCCGCGTACGCCAGCCCCGCCAGACTCTGCCCGTTGAAGTCGTGCTGCAACTCCACGCGAATGTAAGGCGAGAACGTCCCGATGCGTGTCGCCTTCGCGAAACCTGCGCGCACGCCCAGCGTGCCTGACAGCGTATTCACGTTCTGCTTGAAGTACGTAAGCGCGTTCAGCCCTGCCCCGGTTTCACTGTATTGATCGAGCGTGGAACGCGACGCCGTCAGACGTCCGTACGGCGAGAACAGCCAGTCGTCGGTCCGGTACTCGTAGCCCGCCGACAGGGAGCCGAAGAACTGCTGCCCGTTGCGCTTGCCGCGCGCGAAGTCGTTCGCGTCGATGACCCAGCGACGCGAGTCGAAACTCAGCGTGCCGAAGCCTGCGACGGCATCGACGAAAAGCACAGGAATCGGACGATAGCTCGCGTACAACGCGCCGCTGTAGCTGTCGCCCGTGCTGCGCGTGCCCGAACTACCGATGTCGGTCGAGTCGTGTCCGTAACCGACGCCCGCGCCCAACGAGAACTGGTCGGAGAAGCGATAGTCCGCACCCATCGTCACGCCACCGGTCGTGAACTTGAAGCCCGAACGCTGAGCGGCCGTGTTGGCGAAACCGAAGTCGACCGTACCCGCCGTCCAGTAAGCGAAACGCTGATCGCCGTTCTCGCCTTCGCCGGGCAGGTCGGGGCCGTCGCCCGTGGCAACGCCGCTCGTGCCACTTGTGCCGCTCGCGCTCGCGTTCTTGTCCGACTTGTCGCGCACGTCGAGGCTCTTCGCCTTGTTCATCTGACTAAGCGCGGTCGGGCTAACGTCGCCTCGCAGACAGGCGTCGCGATCGGTGATACCGGCGATGTCCTGACAACGCGAGAGGTCACGACTCGCGCCACGATCCGCCGACGGCAGCACCACGTTCAACCCGTTGCTCGACGGCGCACGTCCCTTACCGTGCAGCATCTCGAGACGCTGGTTGTAGTTGCCGATCTGTGTCGTCGCGAAGCGGCGCGCAGCTTCCACCTGTGCGCCGATGAGGCCGGTCACGTCGGGGTCCGTCGTCGGGTCTTTACGCGGTGCGACCGTCACCTTCGCCGTGCCCGGGGCCGACGTCGCATTGGCATTCGACACCGTGTACGTAATCACAGCGACACCCGCGAACGCCGCCGCCGGTACGAAGCGCAGCGTGTACGTATTCCCTGTGGCGACTGCGGCACGCGCGACACCCGCAGCGACGGGCGCAGCCGACGTGCTGATGATCGTTGCTGTCCCGGCATTCGCAGGCGAGATCGACATGACGTTCGCGCCCGTGAACGGGCCACCCGTCGCGCCGGTGGTGATGTCGAAGTCCGCCGTGCCGTTCGCTGCGACGGACGTCTCTTGCGGTGCAGCCGTGACCGGCACGGCACGCACGCTCACCGTCACCGGAATCGGAGCGGACGTACCGATCGCGTTGGTCAGCGTGTACGCAAACGTCACGTCGCCGTTGGTGCTCGGCGTCGGCGTATAGACGATGTCCTCGCCATTGACCACGGCCGTGCCGCTGGCAGGCGGCGTTGCAATCGCAATGCGCGTGAACGGCCCGCCCACGGCATTGGCCGTCGCGCGGAACGTGACGGGAGCGCTGGAGAGCGTTTGCGTCTGCACGGCCGGAGCCGATGCGACCTGCGCCGTGATGTTGAAGTTGTAGCTTTGCAGCGCGCTCAGCGGCGTGCCCGGCCCGGTACTCGAATCCTTCACGGTGACGGTAAATGTGCTGGTGCCGGTCGACGTCGCCGTGCCGGACAACACCCCGCTGACCGGGTCGAGCGTGAGCCCTGCGGGCAACGCACCGGTGGTGACCGTGTAGCGATAAGGTGCGACACCGCCCGAGGCTGTGAACGTCTGGTTGTACGCCTGACCGGCGACCGGTGTGGGCAGCGTGGTCGGCGTCAGCGTGATCGATCCCGTGTTGACGTTCAGGGGCAGCGTGACGGTTGCGGAGAATGGCGCGCCCGTGCCTGTCGTCGAGTCATTCAGGTGGATCGTGACGGAGAACGCCCCCGCTGCGGTTGGCGTCCCCGTGATTGCGTAAGCGCTACCGTTTTGCGTGAGCTGTAAGCCGTTCGGCAGGCCCGTCGCCGTCAGCGTGAAGCCCACATTCGCGCCCGAAACGGAGATGCCTTGCGTATAAGACACACCCAGCGTTCCGGCGGCGAGCGAACTGGTTCCGATGTTCAGATTCGGGCCCAGTACGCGCACGCTGTATGAGATCGTTCCCGAAAAATGGTTGGCGTCCGTTGCCGAGACCGTCACGGGACTGCCGACCGATGTCTGTGTGGGCGTTCCGCTGATCGTGCCTGTCGTCGCGTTCCAGCTCAGTCCCGCTGGCAACGTGCCGGTGAGGGCATACGTGTAGGGGGCGGCGCCACCGGTTGCCTGAATCGTCTGCGTGTAAGGGGCCGCGGCAGTCGCATCCGACAGGACCGACGGTGTGAGCGTAATCGTCGGTGCATTGATCGTCATGGTCAGCGAGCTGCTGGTGACCGGCGGATTGGTCGTCGTGACGGTGTCGGTCGCCTTGATCGAGAAGCTGAAGGTGCCTATCGCCGTCGGTGTACCGGAAAGCGTCCCGTTGGAACTCAGTGTCAGGCCGGTCGGCAAGGCGCCTGAAACCACGACGTAGCTATACGTCCCCGATCCACCCGAGGCCGACGCCAGCGACGTGGTGCTGTAAGCCACGCCAACTGTGCCCGGAGCAGGTGCTGACGGCGTGTACGCAAACGTCGACGGCAGCACCGCGACGGTGACGGTACCGGGAGTCGACATCCCGGCCACGTTCGTCATGGTGTAGGTGAACGTATCCGAGCCCGAGTACCCAGGTGTCGGTGTGTAAGTCAGCGTGGTACCGGTCGCGACAGCCGAGCCGTGGGCGGCCCCTGTGCTAACAGCTACCGACGTGATGTGGTTCGAGAGATCGAGCGGGATGGGTACCGCCCCGCTATTGAACGGCACGTTGGAGAGGGAAAGATTGGCTGCCGTTGGCGCGGCGACGTACGTGAAGCGGTCGGCCGCGTTGGTGGAACTCGTGCCTCCGGGGCCCGTGACGGTGATGTCCACCGTCCCGGCCGCCCCGGCCGCCCCGGCCGGCGACGTCGCGGTGATCGACGTGACGCTGTTCACGGTGAACGCCGCCGATGTTGCGCCGAACTTCACGGCCGTCGCCCCGGTGAACGCTGTGCCCGTCACCGTCACGGACGTGCCCCCCCCAGTCACCCCCATGTTCGGCGTCAGACTGGTCACCGTTGGCGCCGGAATATAGATGAACTTGGTGTTGCCGTTGGTCGCGCTCGTGCCACCCGACGTCGTGACGGTCACATCGACCGTGCCGGTGCCCGCGGGTGCATTGGCGGTCAGCGTCGTACTGCTGCTGTAAGAGACGTTCGTGGCATTAGTCGTGCCGAACTTCACGGTCGACGACGGGGTGAATCCGGTACCGGTGATCGTCACGCTCGTACCGCCGCTGCTGCCGCCCGTATTCGGTGAAACCGACGTCACTGTCGGTACGGCCGTGTAGTTGTATTGATCGCCAGGGCCAGTCGCGCTGGTGCCGCCGGGCGTCGTCACGCGGATATCGACGGTACCGACAGAATGCGGCGGTGCTGTCGCCGTGATCTGTGTGGCGTTGACGAGGACAAAGCTCGCCGACGTCCCACCGAACGTCACCTGCGACGCACCCGTGAAGTCCGTCCCGGAGATCGTCACGGATGTGTTGCCAGCGACCGGCCCTTCTGTGGGCGAGACGGACGTTATGGACGGGGCCGGTAGGTACGTGAGCCCACCGCTCAGCGTCGCCGAACCGCCCGCCGTCGCGACGATGACGTCTACAGCACCCGGGGCGTGTGCTGGGGCAGTTGCCGTGATTGAAGACGCGCTGTTGACCGTGACGCCGGTAGCGGCGGTGCCCCCGATGGTCACCGTCGATCCTGAGATGAAGTTGGTGCCCGTGATGGTGACGGAGCTACCGCCCGCCGCCGGTATGTTGTTAGGCGAAACGCCCGAGATCGTTGGCGGATCGACATACGTATATAGGTTGCTCCCTGCCGACGACCCTCCGGTGTTATACGTCCCAACGCTGACAGCGCCTGCTCCCGAGTGGCTCGGTGCGACGGCAGTGATTTGCGTCTGACTGTCCACCGTCACACTCGTGGCCTCAGTGGTGTCGAAGATAACGTGGGTCCCCTGGACAAAGTTCGTCCCCGTGATGACGACCGTATTACCCCCTACCGTCGGCCCACTGGACGGAGAAGTGCGACTGGGCATGGGGACCCCGAGCTGGCGCGTGACGTTGATCGTGACCGTGTTCGACGGGTTGTTATTCAGGTACAGCACAAACGACCAGCTCGTGAGCGTTGTCGACGGGCTCGGTGTAAACGTCAGGGAATAATTGTTGCCCGGCGTCGTCGGCACGTTGGCCACGAGCGTCGAACCATCGCGTGGGTCGACCACGGGCGCGTTGGCACCACCGCTCGGGCTGTAAAGTCCGACAAGTCCGGGGTCGCATAGGGCTGACACGCCCACCGCGGAATCGGAGGCCATGATCGTATAGCTGCCTTGTCCGGCCGGTGACGCGTTCCAACTGACATTACACGCCCCCGCGAAGGCAGACGACGCGCCAAAGCTCGCGACGAGCGCCAACAGAACTTTCAGCCAAAAAGACCAAAGCGTAGACAAGCCGTAACGAGCGCGAAGCTCGACGCGGCGCAAGCGAATGCAGGACGACGACATGTTTTCCCCGAATCCTCGTCGGATAACGTTCGAGGATCACATTGTTATATTCATCAATTACACAGGCGCCCTGCACAGATAGTCAGACTTCCCTCATTGGCAATTATTTATTAGTACTTTCCATTGCCAATCAACACCTTGCGAGCGCGAGCGCAAGATTAGGAAAACTGAATTTTTATGTCAATAAGCGCTTACAAAATTCAAGCGCCGACACAGAGAAATCGAGGGTTTTCACTTAAAATTCGAGCAAGGCATTATCACAATATGAGAAAAGAAGAACAGACCACCGCTATGCAACGGCCCGCACTCATCACTGCAATCGCTTATCTCCAATTTCTAGTTGCATGCGCAAGCTTGCAAATCTTCAAGACACCACTGATCGGGAAATGGAAGCTTTTCGATAACGATTGGCTCTCGCTTCAGGCGCAGTGGACCTATCTCAGCTATTCCGTGCTTTTATCGCTAATTTTGATGGTCGCGATACTGCGCGGTTATGCATGGTCACGATGGGTTCTGATTATCACCGGCGCAATTGGCTTGGTGCTTGCCATCCCGGTCAACAACATCGACGGGCTGGCGCCCTTTGTTGTATCGATGGCATACGTGGCGGGAACGATTTACCTGCTTTTCCGTAACGCCGATGCGTGCAAGTTCTTTTCCCGGAGTCGAGCCGGAGAGCCACTTATCAACATACGAGAACTGCTTGCCACACTGTTTCAACTGCTGTGGGCGTTCACCATCTATCGCAATTTGCTGGGTCAGTTCACGCACGTGTTTGCGCCGTGGACCGTCGTCATTGTGGTCGTTGTCTGTGCAGCACTCGGATTGCTCATAGGATGGGCGATTCGGCGCAACATTAGCCTGGCGTATCGCGACTTCGCCATTACCCTCATGGCGACAGGTCTTTTCACCGCGTATCAGCTCGTACTCACCGCACTGACGACCGTCTCAACGCGTAATGCGCTTCAACTCGACTTTTTGCCAAGTGTGATGCTGCTTCTGATGATGGCGGCGATGGCATTTGTGCTGTCGAAGCTGTCGACACGCCCGCTTCGCCTGACCTGATTTGCCTCATATCCCGCCAAGCAAATCGTGCGAATCGAGAATGGCGAAGGCGATTTCGGGGCGGGCGTCGAGACAGCGTCGAATGGCGGCGGGAATATTGGCGCGGGTTTTCCGGCACAAGCCGGGTTGCGCGTCCAATTGAATGATGATGCCGCGCAGGGTTTTGACTTCGTTCGGGCTCGGCGTAATGCGCAATCGGATGCCGAGTTGGGCGTGCATCAGACCGATCATGCGATTCAGATCGTTGTAGCTGGAAATCGCCTCGATTCGCGCGATCAGTCGCTTTTCCTCGGTTTGCGTCAGCATCAGAATGCGCCGGTCGCCTTGCGTATCCTGCAAGAGCGACTCCCGTTCGCAGGTGCAGGCACCGGGCGGGCACTCCGTACGAATGGAAATTTGAATCTCGGCGGCCATGACGGGGACAGCGCAATTAAGGGGGCGTACTTAATGGGACGTACAACAGGGAATGGCGGGCGTGGCGCCCATTATCGACCAAACCAGTATCGCCGGTGCGACGCCCGAGAGCCATTAGGGATTTCAACGCCCGTGCACGGTCCCGCGCCCCCAACCTTGCACAAACTACGAGATCACGCGATAGCCCTGCGCTGCGAGATGTTGCTGCAGCCATGTCCCACCGGAACGAGCGACAACAACGTTCTTCGCGATAAACACGGCACTCCCGGCCAACATCGTCGCCGGATATCCGATGGACCACAGCACACCAACAAGGCAGTCGACGGCAACCAAACGCCCACCTCGGCGTACGAGCCCTTCCGAAAACGCCCACAGAGATCCGAAAAGCAGTGCGGCCCAGTTGAAACCAGGCTTCACGCGACGCTCCGGCTTAGTGGAATGGATCATCAAAGTCGAAGGCATGACATCTGGTGGGAAAGAGTGAACATAGGCAATTTATCGTCTTGCCATCGACATTCTTTAGCCGATGGGATTTGCACGCGGGTTTCGGGATCACCCGTGCCTTTGAGCCAACGCAAGGGACGCCTCGGCCGACACCGTTATACTCTCGCGCTCTTATTGCCTTCGCATGACTTCAGGGAAATACCAAATGAGCGCTCTGCCCCCGTGCCCGAAATGCAACTCCGAATTCACGTATGAAGACGGCGGGATGTGCATCTGCCCGGAATGCGGCAACGAATGGTCGGCGCAGGCCGAAGCGGCGGCAGAGCCGACCGAGCGCGTCTATCGCGACGCCACCGGCGCGATACTGCAAAACGGCGACACCGTGACGGTCATCAAAGACTTGAAGCTCAAAGGCGGTGGCGGCACGATCAAGATCGGCACCAAAGTGAAGAACATCCGCCTGGTCGACGGCGATCACGACATCGATTGCAAGATCGACGGCTTCGGTGCAATGAGCCTGAAAACGGAGTTCGTGAAGAAGGTATAAAGCTATTCGCGCGGCAACCGATCCTCAATCTCATACCAAGACGCTTTCGACGCCACGTGAAGATGTCGCAGTCCGGGGGCGGCAAACGGGGTGTCGATGGTGCCTAGCGCCACCGAGATCCAGTCGGCCAACTCCGGCGTATTGCTCGACCAGAAAAGAGAAGACCCGCAGTCTGCGCAGAACTCCCGGCGGACCGATTCGGACGAGGCGTAAGCCTTGATGCGCTCTTTACCCGACAGGACGTAAAGGTCTTTACGCTTCGTCCGTCCATAGCTGGCGAATGCCGCGCCGTGCCCTTTGCGGCATTGCGTGCAATGGCAGTGACTGAATTTGACCATCGGCTCGCGAATCTCGAAGCGGATGGCGCCGCACAGGCAGCGTCCCTCAAGCACTGTCGACATACGATTCCCTCCTTGACATGATTCCCCTCACTTTACGCAAGAGAGGCTTTCATTTTCGCGCGTTTATCGAAATGAGGCGGCTCCCTACACTGTCACACATGCAGTGATGCAGTGAGACGGGAGGAGACGCCCGCCAAAATGGAAAAACCGGCGCACATCGGTGCGCCGGTTTCCGTTAAGAACCCAACCGTCTCCAGCAGGTGCGTCCTCACAACGCCCTCACCACACACGACGGCCATGAAAAAGAAGATTGCTTTAGCGGCGTTTCTCGCAGTGCCCGGATCTTTCGCGATCCTTGCCCTCGCTTGTCTGCACCCCGTCCTGCGCCGTGAACTGGCCCGCGCAGCCGGACTCGGCCCCGTATTCGCCAACGTGTCGCGACAAGTTGTCCTGCTCGCGCTCGTCTATCACCTGAACATGCACCACCGTCACCGCGAACGCGCTGTGCGCGCCTGCCTCGCGCGGGGTGGCGTCGATTGCGACGTCTTCGCACAGTAAGACGGCCGCTCAGCGCGCTCGAATAGCGAATCCGTCGATATAAGCCGTCAGATCGGCAGCACTCGCCGCATCCCACCGACGCCCATCGCACAGCACTTCGCCGGTAGCCTCCGACATCACCGTCACCGCCTCGGCACGCGCAGCCGCCACGAACAGGTCGGTCTGATTCACTTCCGCCGCCGTTTGCGCGGCATGAACGACCGCATCGTCGCCCACCATCCCCCAACGGCGGTACTGCGAGACGAACCACATCCCGTCCGACGGATGCGGGTAATTCACCACGCCATCGTCAAAGAAACTCACCGGCAGCAACGCATGCCGCCCGGACAAGCGCCCAAAGTCCCCGAGCAAGCGCGCTGCAATCAGATCGCGAGGCGCCCCCACCCACGCCGGTTCGGCCAGCCAGCCCGCCGCTTCCGCCCGGTGCCCCGGCATATCCAGCCACCGGCACGCGCTCAGCAGCGTGCGCACTAACGCTTGCGCCGTCTTCGGATAGCGGGTGACGAAGTCCCGCCGACTGGCGAGCACCTTTTCCGGATGATTCGGCCAGATATCGCTCGACACCGCGACCGTGCGTCCCAACCCACGCGCCTGCGCCACCGCATGCCACGGCTCGCCGCAACAGAAACCGTCCAGCCCGCCCTCTTCCATCGCCGCCACCATGTGCGCGGGCGGAATCACCATGCTGGCAATGTCGCGTAACGGATCGATGCCCTGCGCCGCGAACCAGTAGTTCATGAACATTGCGTGCGTTCCCGTCGGGAACGTCTGCGCGAATACCGGCTTGCGACCAAGCGACGCCAGTGCCTCGCGCAAATCTCCCGCCTCGGCGAGCGCATCGGCCAGCGACGGCGTCACCGTCACCGCCTGCCCGTTGCGGTTGAGCACCATGAGCACGGCCATGTCCTCGCGCGGCCCGCCAATGCCCAGTTGCACGCCGTAGACCAGCCCGTAAAGCGAATGCGCCGCGTCCAGTTCACCGGTGAGCAGCTTGTCGCGGATCGCCGCCCAAGAGGCTTCCCGGCTCAGCTCCAGCGTGAGTCCATGCTCATGCCCCAGCTCCAGACGCTTCGCCACGACCAGCGGCGCAGCATCCGACAGCGCGACGAACCCCACGCGTAAATGACGCTTCTCGGGCACACCATCCGAAATTCGATCTTGCCGGTCCGGCGATGGCCCATCGGAAGCCAACCATGATGACGTCGACATGTGCAGTGTCTATCCCAGTAATTCGGCAATCGAGACGAGTTGGCGCGCCACTTCGACGAGCTTCTCGCCCTGATCCATCGCCCGTTTGCGCAGGATGGCGTAGGCCTCCTGCTCGGAAATCCGTCGCCGGTCCATCAGTAACCGCTTGGCGCGGTCGATCAGCTTGCGGTCGGCCAGTTCGCTTTCCGCCTTGACCAGTCGCGCGCGCAACTTCTCCTCATGGGCGAAGCGCGCGAGCGCGACTTCGAGAATCGGCGCGAGACGGTCCGCCGCCAGCCCCTCGACGGAATACGCCGTCACCCCGGCGTCGACTGCCGCGCGGATGAGCGACTGATTGCCATCGGCGGAAAACATCAGCACCGGACGCGGCGCGGCCGCATTCATGACCGCCAGTTGCTCCAGCGTGTCGCGCGACGGCGACTCGGTATCGATGATGACCACGTCCGGCCGCTCGCTCTCCACCACGCGCGGCAATGCCTGCGGCTTGGCGACTTCGGCCAGCATCTCGCATCCCAGACGCGCGAGCGCCACCCGCAATTCGCCAATCGGCTTGTCGGTATCGGTCACGAGCAGCACGCGCAGCATGCCGTGCTCGCTCGTGGTGATGGGGGCGTCAGGCGGCACGAGCGACGACTTCCTCAGCGACCAGGCCCGTCCCGCCCATCGCTACCGACGCCTCACCCACGGCCCCGCCGACGAGCAGAATGGCGGGACTGGCGAAGCCTTGCGCGCGCACGTCGGCCGCCAGTCGCCCCAGCGTCGTCACCATGCGACGCTCCTGCAGCGTGCCTGCCCACTGCACCGCGCCCGCCGGTGTGTCCGCATCGAGATGCGCAAGCAACGTCGCGCTCAGTTCCTCCACCCGATGCAGTCCCATGTAAATCGCCAGCGTGGTGCCCGTCGCGGCGAGCGCCGCCCAGTTGGGTGCACTGCCGTCCTGCCGGTGTGCGGTGACGAAGGTCACGCCCGCGCAGTGATCGCGGTGCGTGAGCGACATGCCGAGACCGGCCGCCGCCGCGAATGCCGACGAGATCCCGTTGACGATCTCGACCGGCACGCCCGCACGCCGCAACGCCGCCATCTCCTCGCCCGCGCGGCCGAACATCAGCGCGTCGCCGCCCTTGACCCGCACCACATGCGCGCCGCGCTTCGCGAAACGGCACATCATCCGTTCGATAAACGCCTGCGGCGTCGAGCGGCAACCGCCGCGCTTGCCCACGGCAATCACGCGCGCCTGCGGTGCGAGCGTGGCGATCTCCGGATTGGCCAGATCGTCCACGAGCAACACGTCGGCCTCGCCGAGCACGCGCGCCGCGCGCAACGTCAGCAGATCGAGTGCGCCAGGCCCGGCGCTGAGCAGAGTGACTTTGCCGTTCTTCATGATCGTTCTCCCTTGATTCCTGTACATCCTCGATGTCGTGCATGGATGCGTGTCACTCACAACACTTAAGCTGCATTCGTCGTCACCGCCGACGAGATCCCGGCCGACGCTGCGCACATGCGCTGCAACTCCGGCACGCACGAACCGCAAACGGTGCCGCAGCCGAGCTTCGCTTTAAGTTGCGCGACGTCGGCCCCGGCGGCAATCGCTGCGTCGATGCTCGACGCCGTCACCGACTTGCACTGACAGACGGTGCGGTCTCGGGGCGCCGCTGGCCCGCTATCGGCCACGAACACCGCGTGACGTGCGCGCGTCCACGGCGACGCACTTTTCACGCGCGCCAGCAATGTCGTCGATCCCGCAACGTCCGCCTCGCTGCCCGCGACCAGTACACCGTCAATGAGCGTGTCGCGCCACGCCACGCGCTTGGTCATCGCCCGACGCGCGTCGCGATACTCCAACAGCGATTCGTCACGCGGCAGGGCCAAAGCCGTGTGCAGACGCTCCAGCCAGTCGGCATCCGACTCGGCATCGGCAGCCGTCACTATCAGCCGGTCTTCCCCCTCCAGACGCACCGTCGCGAACCGTCGCTCTGCGAGCAAAGGCTGCACGGCCGCATGCAATTGCAGCGCATCGCCACGACGCACCGCCGCCACGCGCCACGGCAGCGTCACGGGTTCGACGCGCACCGCTGCATGCTTGAGTTCCGGTTGCTTCGAGTATTTGTCGACGGCACCGATCGTGGTGTCGTTCACGCCACCGCCACCGAGAAACTGACCGCTCCAGTGCATCGGGACGAACACCGTGCCCGACGCCACGTCGTCGCTCACCGTCAGCATCAGCACCCGTTCGCCGCGACGGCTCGACAGACGAACGAAGTCGCCCGCCCGCAGGCTGCGACGCGCTGCATCCGCCGTATGCATCGTCAGCGCCGGTTCAGGGGCATGCTCGAACAACTGCCCCACGCGTCCCGTGCGGCTCATGCCGTGCCACTGATCGCGCAACCGTCCCGTAATCAGACGCAGCGGATGTCGCGCATTGATCGGCTCGGCCACCGGCCGATACTCGAACGCGTGAAAGCGTGCACGGCCGTCGCCGGTCGCGAACACGCCGTCTTCATAGCGACGTGCCGCGCCGCGTGCTGCGCCCGCCGGATACGGCCACTGCTGCGGCCCGTCGCGCTCCAGCAAGGCGTAATCGATGCCACCGATATCGAGATCGCGGCCCACCGTGAGCGCGCGATGCTCGTTGAAGATCGCCTCGATCGACGAAAACGCGAACGGCTCGGGCGACGCGTCGAGCTTCGGTGCGAGACGCCGCGCCACCTCGCCCGCAATCCACCAGTCGGCGCGCGCATCGCCGGGTGCGGGTATCGCCGCACGCACACGGGAAATCCGGCGCTCGGAATTCGTGACGGTACCGGCCTTTTCGCCCCAACTCGCTGCAGGCAGCAGTACATCCGCGTAGGGCACCGTATCCGTCTGATGAAAAGCTTCCTGCACGACGACGAACTCCGCGTTCGCCAGCGCTTCGCGCACGCGTGCGCTGTCTGGCATCGAGTGCACCGGGTTCGTACAGGCAATCCAGATCGCCTTGATGCGCCCGTCGCGCACCGCGTCGAACATCTCCACAGCGGGCAAGCCCGGCGTGTCGGAGAGTCCCTGCACGCCCCAGAGCTGCTCGACTTCCCCACGATGGGCCGCGTTGCCGATGTCGCGATGCGCGGCGAGCATGGTGGCCAGTCCACCGACTTCGCGTCCGCCCATGGCGTTGGGCTGACCGGTGAGCGAGAACGGCCCGGCACCGGCGCGTCCGATCTGCCCCGTTGCCAGATGCAGATGAATGAGCGCGAGGTTCTTCTCTGTGCCGTGGCTCGACTGATTGAGCCCCATGCAATACAGCGAGAGCGCCGCAGGGCTTTCCCCGAACCAGTCCGCCGCCTGACGCAACGCCGACTCTTCGATGCCGCAGATGTCCGCGACGAGCTGCGGCGGGTAAGCACGCAACACTTGCTTGAGGCCGTCGAACCCGTCGGTATGCGCGTCGATGTAACGACGGTCGATGCGTCCTTCCCAAATGAGGTGGTGCAGCATGCCGTGAAACAGGGCGACGTCCGTGCCCGGCACGATCGGCAGATGGAGGTCCGCCATCGCCGCCGTATCGGTGCGGCGCGGATCGACCACGATCCAGCGAATCGACGGATCTGCTGCCTTCGCCGCCTCAAGACGTCGGAACAGCACCGGATGCGCATACGCCATGTTGCTGCCCGCGAAGATCACGGTGCGCGCGGCTTCGAGGTCGTCGTAGCACGTGGGCGGGCCGTCGGCACCGAGCGCCATCTTGTACGCACTCACGGCGCTCGACATGCAGAGTCGCGAGTTCGTGTCGATGTTGTTGGTGCGCACCAGCCCTTTCGCGAGCTTGTTGAAGACGTAGTAGTCCTCGGTCAGCAATTGCCCCGAGACATAGAACGCCACCGAGTCCGGTCCGTGACGACGGATGATGTCGGCAAAGCGCGACGCCACCGTTTCCAGCGCAGCGTCCCACGTTGCGGGGACGCGCTCGGCATCGCGCGTGGCGCGCATCTCGGGCATCAGCACGCGTCCGGCAAGCGACTGCGCGGTCAGCGGCAGCGTCGTGCCCTTGCTGCACAGCCGTCCATAATTCGCAGGATGATTCGGATCGCCCTGCACGCCGACGATACGCTCGCCGTCGCTCTCGACGAGCATGCCGCAACCGACGCCGCAGTAGCAGCAAGTGGTTTGCGTGATGGTTGTCATGGAGGCTCCGGCGCTTGTGGGTAGGTGTCGTAGTTATTACGCGAAACGGAGAACGTCAGGCCGCTACCGTTTCGGTCGCGGTGATGCTCACCGTCTCGTCAATCGACAGATACACCTCGCCCGCGTCGATCCGCACCGGGAAGCGCTGCGCGCAGCCGACGTCCGGTGCGCAGGCTTCGCCCGTCGTCAGATCGATGTTCCAGGCGTGCAGCGGACACGTCACCTTCTCGCCGTGCACGATGCCCTGCGACAACGCCCCCCCCTTGTGCGGACACTTGTCGCGCAGCGCGAAGACGTTGTCGCTCTCGGTGCGAAACAGCGCGATGTTGCCGCTTGCGTGGTTCAGCACGCGCGTGCCCAGACGCGGGATCGCATTCACGTCGCAGACATGCAGCCAGATCGGTTGGGATGGCGTCGTCATGGGATCTCCTCAGGCAGTCGTGGTTTCGGTCGGGACTTCGGCAGGCGCCGCGCTCTGCGTCGTCGCTGTAAGCGGCTTGTACTCGTTGGCCTGCACGCCATTGATACGCGCCTGCCACGGGTCGGGCAGTCCGTCGAGCGAGAACAACAGACGCTCGTAGAGTGCCCGGCGATTGGCGGCGTCCGCCACCACGCGCTGCTTCACGTAATCGAGGCCCACGCGATCGATGTAATGCACAGTGCGGTCGAGGTAGTAGGCTTCCTCGCGATACAACTGAAGGAACGCGCCGGTGTACTCCTTGACCTCCTCGGCCGTCTTCACCTTCACGAGGAACTGCGCCACTTCGGTCTTGATGCCGCCGTTGCCGCCCACGTACAGCTCCCAACCCGAGTCGACGGCAATCACGCCCACGTCCTTGATCCCGGCTTCGGCGCAGTTGCGCGGGCAACCCGACACGGCCAGCTTCACCTTGTGCGGCGACCACATGTTCGCGAGCATCGTTTCCAGATCGATGCCCATCTGCGTGCTGTTCTGCGTGCCGAAGCGGCAGAACTCGCTACCCACACACGTCTTCACTGTGCGGATCGACTTGCCGTAAGCGTGGCCTGACGGCATGCCCAGATCGCGCCAGACATTCACCAGATCGTCCTTCTTCACGCCGAGCAAGTCGATGCGCTGACCGCCCGTGACCTTGACCATCGGAATCTGATACTTGTCTGCCACGTCGGCAATGCGGCGCAACTCGCTCGCATTCGTCACACCGCCCTTCATCTGCGGGATGACGGAGAACGTGTTGTCCTTCTGGATGTTGGCGTGCACGCGTTCGTTGACGAAACGGCTTTGCGGATCGTCCACCGCTTCCTTGGGCCACGTGCTGAGCATGTAGTAGTTCAGCGCCGGACGGCACGTCGCGCAGCCATTAGGCGTGCGCCATTCGAGGAAGTCGAAGGCGGCGCGGTGGGTGGTCAGACGATGCTCGCGCACCGCACGACGCACATCCGCATGCGACAGGTCGGTGCAGCCGCACACGGCCTTCTCCTTCGGCGCAGCGTCATAGGTCGAGCCGAGCGTGCTCATCAGAATCTGTTCGCACAGACCCGCGCACGAGCCGCACGAGCTGGCGGCCTTGGTGTGCTTCTTCACTTCGTCGAGCGTGAACAGGCCCTTCTCCGTGATGGCCTTCACGATGGCGCCCTTGCAAACACCGTTGCAGCCGCACACCTCATCGGTGTCGGCCATCGCCGATGCGCGGTTCTGCCCTTGCGTGCCGACGTCGCCCACACTCGACTCGCCGAACATGATGCGCTCACGCAATTCGCCCAGCGTGCGTCCTTCGCGCAGCAGCTTGAAGTACCACGCGCCGTCAGCGGTGTCGCCGTACAGACAGGCACCGACGAGCTTGTCGTCACGAATCACGAGCTTCTTGTAGACGCCGCTCGCCGGGTCCGACAGCACGATTTCCTCCGTGCCTTCGCCGCCCAGAAAGTCGCCCGCCGAGAACAGATCGATGCCCGTGACCTTGAGCTTCGTGGAAAGCACCGAGCCGCGATAGCTGCCGATGCCCATGAGCGCGAGGTGATTCGCACAGACCTTGGCCTGCTCGAACAACGGCGCGACGAGACCATACGCCACACCGCGATGGCTCACGCATTCGCCCACGGCGTAGATGCGTGGATCGTAGGTTTGCAGTGTGTCCGACACCACGATGCCGCGTGCGCAGTGCAAACCGGCCGCCTCGGCCAGCGTGGTCTTCGGGCGGATGCCTGCGGCCATCACGACGAGATCCGCCGCGATTTCGTCGCCGTTGCTGAACTTCACAGCGCGCACGCAGCGGTTGTCGTCGCCAAGAATCTCCGACGTTTGGTGGGACAGACGGAACGCAAGGCCGCGCGCTTCGAGCGACTGTTGCAGCAGCTTGCCCGCCGTGCTGTCGAGTTGACGCTCCAGCAGCGTGTCGGCCAGATGCACGACCGTGACGTCCATGCCGCGCAGTTTGAGGCCGTTGGCCGCTTCGAGCCCGAGCAGCCCGCCGCCGATCACGACCGCGTGACGCTTCACCTTCGCCGTCTCGATCATGATTTCGGTGTCGCGGATGTCGCGATAGCTGATCACGCCATCGAGATCCTTGCCCGGCACCGGCAGAATGAACGGGCTGGAACCGGTCGCGATGAGCAGACGGTCGTACGGCGCTTCGGTGCCATCGGCACAACGCACCACGCGGCACCGACGGTCGATCTGCGTGACTTCCTTGCCCAGATGCAGCGTGATGCCCTTCTCCGCATACCAGTCGAGCGGATTGAGCACGATGTCCTTGAACGCCTGTTCGCCAGCGAGCACCGGCGAGAGCAGGATGCGGTTGTAGTTCGGATGCGGCTCGGCGCCGAACACGGTGATGTCGTACTGATTCGGTGCAATCTCAAGCAGCTCTTCGAGCGTGCGGATGCCGGCCATGCCGTTGCCGATGACGACCAGACGAGGTTTGCGCATGCTGTCTTCTCCTGTTGCGCCTGCAGCGCCCGAAAAACAAAACGGCGTCCATCCGTGCCGAAGCACAGAGGGACGCCGTTGTCCTGTGGGTACGTCGCAGGCTGTCCCGCCCGACGTCGCACCTGAATTCTTTGCCGGCGACGCCTTTGCCGCTGGCACTAACGCTAATGCAACAAGCGTGCCAGCACGTGAGACGTCACCCGCCGGGCATTGCCGGGCAAGGAGAAGATCGGAAGTTGTCTATGGGAAACGCCCGAACGTGGCGCTAAAAAACGTCAAATCTGCTGCACCGCACCAGTGCATGACGCGGGGCCGCCGCCCCGCGCGCACCAACTTGATGCCTGCATGCGGTGCGTCAGCTAGCTTCCTTCGGTTTAGTCCCTGACGATTTGTGTCCGCTGACTTGGGCGCCTGCGTCGTGCGGCAGACGCATGCCGTCGATCAGCGCGAGCAACGCAATGACCGCCATGACGACGAACGTCCAGCGGAAGCTCGCGGTGCTGAATGGTGCGACACCTGCCACTTCCGTGAACTTAAGGATGAGCGCGCCGAGTGCGATGCCCATGCCCGTCATCATCTGCTGGAGCGCGGAGGACAACGTCGCAGCGCCGCTCATGTCGGTGGGTGGCACGTCGGCGAATGCCATCGTGGCAAGCGTGGTGAACTGCATCGAGCGGCAGATGCCGCCGAACAGCAGCACGAGCCCGACGATCCAGAACGGCGTCGTCGACGACAGCGCGGCGCACATGAGAAAGCCGATCACGACGAGCACGCCGTTGCCCAGCAGCACACGACGGAAGCCGAAGCGCTTAAGGATCGGCGTCGTTGCGGGCTTGATGCCCAGATTGCCCGCGAAGAGTGCGAGCATCAGCAGGCCGGACGTCACCGCGCTCAGGCCGAACGCCAGTTGGAACATCAGCGGCAGCAGAAACGGCGCGCTGCCGATCGTCATGCGAAAAAGCGAACCGCCCCACACCGTCACGGCAAACGTCTGCACGCGCATGGCCGCCAGATTGATGAGCGGGTGCGGCGTGTGCAGGAAGTGCCGGATCGACCAGCCCATCGAGAGCAATCCGATGGCGAGGCAACCGATCACCATCGGCCAGTCGGCAGGCGTGCGGCTCGCCAGCTCGACGCCGAACATCAGCAAGCTCGCGCCGACACCGCTCATCACGAAGCCCGGCAGATCGAACGGTTTGCGCTCGCCCGGCGACGGGCCGACCAGCCACAACGCGCCCGCGAATGCCGCGAGGCCCAGCGGCACGTTGATCAGGAAGATCCAGTGCCAGCTCCACGTCGACGAGATGAAGCCACCGAGCGCGGGCCCGAGGACGGGCGCAGCGAGGCCCGGCCACGTGATCGTTGCGATGGCGCGCACCAGCTCCGGCTTGGGCGTATTGCGCAGCACGACGAGTCGCCCCACAGGCACCATCATCGCCCCGGCCAGCCCCTGAAGCACCCGGCATGCAGTGAACATGCCGAGGCTCGTGCTCATCGCGCACAGCACGGACGCCAGCGTGAACAACGCAATGGCGGCGGGGAACACACGACGCGGCCCGAGCCGGTCTGCCAGCCAGCCGCTCGCCGGAATGAACGCAGCGAGTGCGACCAGATAAGCCGACAGGCCGATGGACAGTTGCGACGGCGCGACGCCGAAGTCCGTCGCCATGGCGGGCAGCGACGTGGTGATGATGGTGGCGTCGAGGTTCTCCATGAAGAACGTCGACGCCACCAGAAAGGGCAGCGCGCGTCGGCTCACTCAATCCTCCTGCATCAACGCGCGGCCAATGATGAGTTGCTGAATCTGCGTGGTGCCCTCGTACAGGCGCAGCAGACGCACGTCGCGATAGAAGCGCTCGACCTTGTACTCGTTGATGTAGCCCGCGCCGCCGTGCACCTGCACGCCGCGATCCGCCACGCGTCCGACCATTTCCGTGCAGAACAGCTTGGCGCACGACGCCCGCGTGCTGACGTCGGCATCGCGCTTGCCCACGGGCTTGGCGTCGTATCGCGCCGCGCTGTCCTGCACCATCGACCACCCGGCGTAGAGTTCGGCCTGACTGTCGGCGAGCATCGCCTGTACTAACTGGAAGTCGCCGATGCGCTCGCCGAACTGCTTGCGTTCGCGCGCATAGGCCACGGACTCGTCGAGAATGCGCTGCGCCATGCCGCACGCGAGCGCCGCCACGTGCAGACGCCCCCGGTCGAGCACCTTCATGGCCGTCTTGAAACCCTTGCCCGCTTCGCCGCCGATGATGTTCGCCGCCGGTACACGCGCGCCTTGCAGCACGACGTCGCAGGTTTTCGTGCCGCGCTGGCCCATCTTCTTGTCTGCCTTGCCCAGCGACAGGCCTGGCGTGTCAGCGGGGACGATGAACGCCGAAATGCCGCCTGCGCCCTCGCCGCCGGTACGCGCCATCAGCGTGAACGCCCCGGCGCGTGGCGCATTGGTGATGAAGCGCTTCACGCCGTCGAGCACATAGACGTCGCCGTCGCGCACCGCGCGGGTCTTGAGCGCGGCCGCGTCCGATCCCACATCCGGCTCGGTCAGCGCGAACGACATGATCAGATCGCCGCTCGCCACGCGCGGCAGCAGCTCGCGCTTCTGCGCGTCCGTGCCGTCCATCAGAATGCCCTGCGAGCCGATGCCGACGTTCGTGCCGAACACCGAACGGAACGCCAGCGACGTCTGCCCGAACTCATAGGCCACGCGCACTTCCTGCACCATCGACAGACCGATCCCGCCGAATTCCTCGGGAATCGACAAGCCGAACAGTCCCATCTCCTTCATCTCTTCGACGATGGCTGCGGGCACTTCGTCGTGCTCCTCCACGTCGTTCTCGGCAGGCACGAGCCGCTCGCGGATGAAGCGTTGCACCGCAGC
The DNA here is from genome assembly GCF_044772185.1 of Pandoraea sp. NPDC090278. Classification (NCBI taxonomy): domain Bacteria; kingdom Pseudomonadati; phylum Pseudomonadota; class Betaproteobacteria; order Burkholderiales; family Burkholderiaceae; genus Pandoraea; species Pandoraea sp. NPDC090278. The sequence goes on from NZ_JBIVYJ010000007.1 coordinate 27,235, forward strand.
GAGCAGTAGCTCGAACGATTCGCTGTCCAGTCCCTTGGATGTCATTGGGCGTCCCTTGAAATATGTCGTAACACTTGGCGACGGGCGTGAAGCCCGCGCGCCGGATGCCGCTATCTTACCCGCCGGAATCCCGGAAAGGCACGCCGCATCGGCCTTAGCGACGATTAGCGAGCGAGGCTTCCCACGATTCCCACGGATTTCGCAACAACCTATTAGCTAGCATCCTAATTATTAGTTAACATATAATCTTTCTCCATGACCTCCCTAGAATCGCTCCGCTTTGTCTTCACCAGCCATCTGCTGCTGGCGGGCAAACAATGGCGCCAGTTATCGCAGGGCGCGATCGTCGAATACGGCATTTCCGCGGCGAGCGCCGGCCCCTTGTTGTTCATCCGCCGTCTTGGCCAGGGTGTGCGTCAGGTCGAGCTGGCCGAGTATGTCGGGCTCGAAGGTGCATCGCTCGTGCGACTGCTCGATCAGTTGTGCGCGGCCGGTCTGGTCGTGCGCGAGGTCGATGCCAGCGACCGTCGCGCCAATGCGCTGCGACTCACCGAAGCGGGTGAAACGCTCGCCGAGAAGCTCGAAGTCGAACTCAGCCAGTTGCGCGCGAAGGTGTTCGCGAACATCCCCCGGGAAGATTTCGATGCCGTGCTGCGCGTGTTCGAGACGCTCAACCGCGCGGCGGATCCGGACGGCTCCATCCTCGCGATGGAACTCCCCAAGAAGTAGTCAAAGACGTCGACCGTGCTTACCTGGCCTTCCTCTCGCGACTGGATTTTCTCGATCAAGGCGTTCGTCGCCTCGATGCTGGCGCTCTATATCGCGCTCGCGCTCGGCCTGCCGCGTCCGTACTGGGCGATGGCCACCGTCTACATCGTCTCGCATCCGCTCACGGGCGCCACGCGCTCCAAGGCGCTGTACCGCGTGCTCGGCACGCTGCTGGGTGCCGCGGCGTCCATTGCGTTTGTGCCCGCGCTCGTCAACACGCCCGAATTACTGATGGCCGCCGTCGGTCTGTGGACCGGCACGCTGCTCTATATCTCGTTGCTGCACCGCTCGCCTCGCAGTTACGTGTTCTTGCTGGCGTCGTACACGCTGCCGCTCATCGCCCTGCCCGCCGTGAACACTCCGTCGGGCATTTTCGACATTGCGATTGCCCGTTCGGAAGAGATCATTCTCGGCATCGTCTGCGCCAGTGTCGTGGGCGCCGTGATTCTGCCCACGAGCGTAGCGAAGGTGCTGCACGACCGCTCGGCCCGCTGGCTCACCGATGCAGCGCGCTGGACCACCGACATGCTGTCGGCCGACCCCGAGGGCAAGGCCACGCGTCACATGAGTCGTCACCGCATGGCGGCCGACATTCTGGCGCTCGATCAGTTGATCAGCCAACTGTCGTATGACGCCGATACGTCCGAGCGCGTGCGCGACGCACAGGAACTGCGCGGTCGCATGACGATGATGATGCCGGTGCTCTCGACCGTGGCGTCGCTGGTGCAGACGTTGCGTTTGCATCCGAACGGTGCGCCGGAAGCACTCGAAGCCAAGATGGCGGAAATCGTCGCGTGGCTGCGCCGGGGCGCACCGTCGCCCGCGCCCGCCCATCTGCTCAAGCCGCCACAATCGGCGGGCGAAGCGTCTGACTGGTACGGTGCGCTCGTGTCCGCGACGGAGGACCGTCTGCGCTCGCTCGTGCAGCTGTGGCAGGACTGCGCCTCGCTGCAACGCCGCTTCGGGCAGCATGAAGACGCCCCCGAATGGACGCCCGCCTTCCCGCACTGGGAACTGGGCGGCGCGCGTCACTATGACCACGGCCTGCTGCTGTTCTCGACGATCTCGGCCGCACTGTGCACGTTCCTGATGGGCATGGCGTGGATCTATACGGGCTGGAACGACGGCGCGGCCGGCGTCTCGCTCGGCGCGGTGGCCTGCTGCTTCTTCGCGGCAATGGACGAGCCTGCGCCGTTCATCCGCTCGTTCTTCTGGGCGACGGCCGTGTGCGTGGTGTTTGCCGCCGTGTACGTGTTCTTCATCCTGACGAACGCCCACGACTTCGGTCTGCTCGTGGCGCTCTTTGCCGTTCCGTTCGTGTTGCTTGGCACACTGATCCCGCAGCCGCGCTTCACGATGGTGGCGATGCTCGTGGCGGTGAACACGGCGACTTTCGTGGGGATTCAGGGCGGATACAACGCCGACTTCCAGAGCTTCCTGAACAACAACATCGCCGGTCTGGCCGGGGTGCTGTTCGCATTGTTGTGGACGTTGCAGACGCGCCCGTTCGGCACCCGCGTCGCCATGCGTCGACTGATTCATTCGAGCTGGCGCGACATCGCAAAGAACGCGATGGGCCGCTCCGTGAGCGAACACAACCGGCTGCGGGCGCGATTGCTCGACCGGCTCGGCCAACTGGTGCCGCGTCTGGCGGCGAGCGAAAGCGAAACGTCGAGCGACGGTTTTACCGAAGTGCGCGTCGAACTCTCCGCGCTCGCCCTGCAACGCGAATTGCCGAATCTGAATCCATCGCAGCGCAACGCCGTCGAGGCCGCGCTGTCCGACGTGGCGCGCTTCTACCAGGCGCGACTCGACGCGCAGGTGAGCCAGCCCGACGCCACGCTGCAAGACAAACTGCTGGGGGCCGTGCGCTCGCTGGTGGCCCATAGCGATCAGGCCTCGCGCAGCGCGCGCGCCTCGCTCATGGACATCCACGTCGCGCTCTTCCCTCCCGCTGCCCCTACCCCCGCTTCGACACGGAGTGCCCAATGAGCGGCGAGATCGACATCTACGGTGTATTCGTGCCGACGCTGCTGGCCCTGATGGTCGTGGCGTTCGTGCTCACGGGCGCGCTGCGCTTCGTGCTGGCGCGCATCGGCTTTTACAAGCTCGTCTGGCACCGCTCCTTATTCAACCTTGCTGTGTACATCATCGCGCTGGGCGGCATCGTCGCCATCGCGCACGCCTGCCAACCATGAAACTGAAACTTCGCTCTCTCGGCCCCGTCGTTCTGACGCTCGCGGTCTCCTGCGTGGCGGTCTACGTGCTGCTGCATCTCTGGGACTACTACACCGTCGCCCCGTGGACACGCGATGGTCGTATTCGCGCTGACATCGTGCAGGTCGCGCCTGATGTGTCCGGACTGATTACCGACGTCGAGGTCAAGGACAACCAGCCGGTGCACCGTGGCGATCTGCTGTTCGTGATCGACCGCGATCGCTACACGCTCGCATTGCAGCAAGCCGAAGCGACCGCCGCCGCACAGCGCGCCACGCTTGCGCAGGCTCGCCGCGAGAACGCACGTAATCATCAGTTAACCGAAGTGGTAGCCAAGGAAGTCGTCGAAGCCGGTCAGGCCAAGGTCGAATCCGGTGAAGCCGCCGTGGCACAGGCCGACGCTGCGGTGCGTCTTGCGAAGCTCAATCTGGAACGCACCCGCGTGCTTGCACCTGCCGACGGCTACCTGAATGACCGCCTGCCGCGCGTGGGTGATTACGTCACGACGGGCCGTCCGGTCCTCTCGATGGTCGACGCGGGCTCGCTGCACGTCGAAGGCTATTTCGAAGAAACCAAGATGCGCGGCATCCATATCGGCGACAAGGTGGAGATTCGCCTGATGGGCGAGCATCACGTGTTGCACGGGCATGTGCAGAGCATCGTCGCCGGTATCGAGGATCGTGACCGCACCAGCGGCGCGTCGATGCTGCCGAACATCAACCCCACCTTCAACTGGGTCCGTCTCGCACAGCGCATTCCGGTGCGCATCGCGCTCGACGACGTGCCCGCCGACATGCGTCTCGTCGCCGGGCGTACCGCTACGGTGACGGTCGTCGAAGGTCAGGACAAACCCGCTCAGCCGAAGCACGCGGCGCAGCCTGACAGCACAGCACCGACGGTGATGGCCGCCGTCACGCGAAGCGACGCACAGGCAGGAGTGCGCAAGTGAGCACAATGAAGACGGCCTTGAAGACGACTCGGCCCCGCCTCCTTCTGCTGAGCGCCGTGGCTGTCGCTGCCGCGCTTGTCGCGGGATGCACGACTGTCGGGCCGGACTATCACTTGCCCGAGAATTCGGTCATGCGCTCGCCCGAAGCAAACGGCGCGCTCGCGAATGTCTCGAAGCCGGGCACTGTCTCCATCGCAGCGGTGCCGGATGACTGGTGGCAGCTGTACGACGATCCGAAGCTCGACGCGCTCGTGAAAGAGGCGCTCGTCGCCAACACGAACGTGCGCGTGGCGCTGGCCAACGTGCAGCGCGCGGTCGCGCTGTATCACGAAGTGGAGTCCGAGAATCTGCCGCAAGGCGGCGTGCAGGCCGAAGCGGCCCGCGCACAGATTTCGGGCGAAAGTCTGCTCAAGGAAGAAAAGCTGCCGGTGGTGAACATTGCCGTCGCCACGCTCGGTATCTCGTATCAGATCGACTTCTTCGGCAAGCTCGCCCGTGCAGACGAAGCCGCACTCGCCGCCGCCGAAGCGAGTCAGGCCGCGCTCGATGTCGCACGTGTTAGCGTGGCGGCCGAAACCGTGCGCGCGTATGTGCAAAGCTGCGCGGCCAATCACGAGTACGACATTGCCAACGAGCAACTGAAGTTGCAGGAACGCAGCGTCGCGATCACCCGCAAGCTGGTGGACGCCGGGCGTGACCAGCCGACAGATCTGCTGCGCGCACAGGCGCAAGCCGACACGTTGCGTGCCGGGCTGCCGCATTACCTGGCGCAGAACGAAGCCGCCAACTACCGGCTGGCCGTGATGCTCGGCAAGGTACCGGGCACGCTCGACGCGAGCCTCACGCAATGCCGTCGTATTCCGCAGCTCACGCAGGCGCTGCCCGTCGGTGACGGCACGGCGCTGCTCAAGCGCCGCCCGGATGTGCGTCAGGCAGAGCGCGAACTGGCATCGGCCACGGCGAAGATCGGCGTGGCGACGGCGGACCTTTATCCGACGATTCGCTTCGGCGCATCGATTGGCGCGAACGGCGTGCTGGAACACTTCGGTCAGGGACGCACCGAGCAATGGACCGTCGGTCCGATGATCTCATGGTCGCTGCCGACTAACGGCGTACGTTCGCACATCAAGGGCATGGAAGCCGGTGCGAACGCCGCGCTCGCGCACTTTGACGGCGTGGTACTCAAAGCGATTCAGGAAACGCGAACGTCGCTCTCGGCGTACACCCGCGAACTGCAACGCGACGACGCGCTGCGTGACGCACGCGACAAGTCCCGTGCCGCTGCGCAACAGAACCACAAGCTCTATCAGGCGGGCCGTGCGCCGTACCTCACGAGCCTCGACGCCGAGCGCACGCACGCGAGCGCCGAAGCCGCACTCGCCGCGTCCGAAACGCAGGTCGCTATGGATCAGGTCAATCTGTTCCTGGCGCTGGGCGGCGGATGGCAATCGAGCGTCGCAAAGGACAAGGCCGCCATGGCCGAATCGCATTCGTCCGACGCATCTACGCATTGAAACGAGGTTGCTGGCGCGTATCGCGCGATATGACATCGGATACGCTGCCGGACCTCCAGAAACACACAAGCCCCGTCGGGACCGAGGTCCTCTGGCGGGGCTGTGGCAAGTGACGCGCTAGGGCGTCGTGAGGAAGATTCGCGCGGCGCGGGCGGGACTCGTAAGGGTCGATGTGATCGAACGAATCAGGCGGGCCGTCGGCGAATCGGGTACGGCTTCAGAACTTCAGTACATCTCGGGACTGACTGTCCCCCTTCCACACATCAAGACTTCAGTTGACCGCCGGGGCTTGCGGGGCAGCGCTGTGTTGCGCCGCTTCGATTTCGGCAGTGCGCTTTTGCAACTGGACCGATTGCTCGAACGTGTACGGGAAGTTGAATTCCGTCACCGGCGACAGACCGAGTTCGCGTGCAGCTTGCAGTTCGGCACGCACATGTTCACGGGTCACACCAGTCGATTGATCGGCAGCGAAAGCCGAGCCAGCGGCTACGGTCAGGCTGACCAGCGCAATGGCGCTCAGCAGGTTCTTTTTCATGGAAAACTCCTTTTATCGTTCGTATGTCGTTCAAAGTGACGAAAACCGCTAACCAATCAGTTTTCGCCATGAGTAAATTATAGTTTTCCCTAGGAATTGAACTAGCCTCAAAGCGACAACACACCGTTTCGGAAAAGATGTGAAATCGGCTGAATTCAGGGGTGGAATGTCTCGAAAATGGCGGGAATATGTCGCGCAATGGGCAGAGGCGACAAATGTGAAATCACAAAGCAAAACGAGATTCGTGAGCGCCCGGAAATAGCGCTCACGAATCTCGCTTGAAAATGGATAACTTCAGGGGGAAATCAGACCGGTGCTGATCGCGGCGGCAATCGCCTGATGCCGGTTGACCGCGCCAAGTTTGCGCTTGGCGTTATTGATGTGAAATGTGACGGTGTGCTCGGAGATCTTCAGAATCAATCCGATTTCCCAGGCCGTCTTCCCACGCGCCGCCCACAGCAGACTTTCGATCTCGCGCGGACTGAGCTTGCCGGTGCAACGGCTGGCCACCCACTGCATGTCGAGTTGCTGAATCGCCTGATGGAAATACAACGCCGTCAGATAGATTTCACCGACCATGCGCGCTTCGAGTTCGGCCGATTCTTCCGGTGATTTTGCGGTCGCTGCGCTGAAGATCGCCCGCTCACCCGCAGCGCCGTAGATCGGGATCGATACGCCGCTGCCCAGACCATGCGCTCTCGCGTCGGCAAAGATCGGATGCGGCCGCTTTTGCGTGAGAAACGTGCGCCAGAGAATCGGCAGTGGCGACAGATTCGCCGCCACCAGCACCGGATCGACTTCGGCATATCCCGCGCGCTGATAGCGCTCGATCCAGGCAGGCGGAAACGTCGTAAAGATGTGACGACTCGGCATGCCCTGCGCAGAAATGATCTGATCTTCCATCTGGAATGCTGCGGCTTCTCGCTCGCGACGCGGCAACAACGGCGCATAAAATAGCGCGTCGTATTCCAGCGATTGCGTCAGCTTCTGAAACTCGGCGTCCAGCGCCTCGACCGAGCGGGCTCCCAGCAGCCCCTCATATCGATAAAGGTTGTGATGCATTGCGAGTTACACGTTCTCAATAATTGCCGGTTTGGATGCCGTTATTCGCGCATTGTAGTCCGAGCCTTGTGTTTTGCGGGGAGTAATTTTGCCCAATAAAACAATCACGATTTTTCACGTGGAGTGCGAATCATTTTCTCATTGAATTTCACAACACGCTGCCCAGCCCCTCCAATGCCGACAAGACTTTTCGCAATCCCGGCGTGAGCGGTTTATCCTGCCTGACGACAATCGCCAACGTTCTCGTTAATTCCGGTGTGAGTGTCGATATACGCAATCCGCGTCGGTGATGAACGGCATTCACCGACATTTTCGGCACGATGCTGTAACCGAGTCCTGCCGCCACCATCTCCTTGATGGCTTCGATACTGCCGAGCGCCATGACCGGACGCATGCGCAACCCGGCTTGCAGAAACCAGTCGTCGATCAGCAGACGGGTGCTGCTGCCGGATTCGAACGCGACCATGGGGGCGGCGGCCAGCGTGTGCGGTGTGACTTCGTCGCCCCATGTGTTGTCGTTCGCCGGTGCGATGGCGACGAACTCGTCGCGCAAGACCGGCGTGACATGCAGGCTGCGCCCCGCAGCGGGCAACGTTACGAGGCCGATATCGAGCCGGTTTTCGGTGACGGCCGCAACGACGTCATCGGTGTTGCCCGTGCTCACCCGGATGTCCAGTTGGGGATGCCGCTTGCGCATCGCGCGCAGCATCGGCGGCAGCAGGTGAATGCAGGCCGTCGCCCCCGTGCCGATGGCCACTTCGCCCGCCACACCCCGCGCGTGGCTCGTCAGCGCCTGCATCGCTTCTTCGACGGCGGCATCGATGCGGCGCGCGTGTTCGAGCAACGTCAGGCCGGCTGACGTCGGCTTGAGCCGCTTACCCACTCGCTCGATGAGGCGCACGTTCAGGCGTTGCTCCAGTTGACGCACCTGAAGGCTGACGGCAGGTTGAGACAGGTCGAGACGCACCGCTGCCGCCGAGAAACTTCCGGCGTCGACGACCTCGGCGAAGGTATGCAACTGATCCAGATTCAGGCGCTTCATCTCAAAGTTTTCCTTATGAATCGGATAAGATGCCAAGACTTTACCAAGAGATGGCGTGAGCGCACCATGTCTGAATCCGACGTTTTGTCCCTCATATCGTCATGCCTCTCGTTCTCCGGCTCGGCCTCGCACAACTCATCAACTGGGGCGTGAGCTTCTATCTGCCCGGTGCCTTTGCGTGGCGCATCGCGCGCGACACCGGCTGGGCGCAGACATGGGTCTTCGCCGGTCCTTCGCTCGCCATGCTGGTGATGGCCGCCGTGTCGCCGCTCTCGGGCCGCTGGCTCGAACGCATGGGCGGACGCCGCGTGATGTGCCTCGGCACCCTGATTTGCTCCGCCGGATGCGCCACACTGGCCACGAGCACGACGCTCGTGCAGTTCTTCGTCGCGTGGTGCCTGCTCGGCGTGGGCATGCGTCTGTCGCTGTACGACGCCGCCTTCGCCACACTTGCCGCCCTCTACGGCCCCACCGCGCGTCGGCCAATGACACAGATCACCCTGATCGGCGGCCTCGCCACGACTGTCTTCTGGCCGGTGGGCAACTGGCTCGGGGACACATGGGGATGGCGACCGGGGGTGCTCGTGTATGGCGCGTTCGGTCTGCTGGCGTGGGCCTTGCTGCGTAGTCTGCCGCCAACGCCCCCGCGTGCACCGGCCACCACCGGGAGTAGCAAGACACGCGCCGCGCTGCCGTGGCGGCCCGCCCTGCTCTACGGCACGATCATGGCGCTGGTGTCGATCCTGTCCTCGGGACTGGCAGCGCACCTGACGTCGCTGTTGAGCGTGCAGGGGCTGCCGGTCGGTCTCGCCGCACTCTGGGGGTTGGGTCAGGTGTGTGCGCGAACGCTGGAGTGGCTTCAGCCGCGTCAGTCGAGCGCAGTAAATCTCAACGTCGTGGTTGGCTGCGGGCTGCCGCTGTGCTTCGGGCTGGGATTGGCGGGGATGTCGTCCATCATCGCCGCCGGGGTCTTCATCTTCTTCTACGGCGCACTGAACGGGCTGGCAACGCTGTTACGCGCCAGCCTCCCGCTGGAACTGTTCTCGCACGAAGCCTATGCGCGGGCGCTCGGCACCTTGCTCACCCCTGCGTTCGCGGTCTCGGCCGTCGCCCCTTGGGGCTACTCGGTGGCCCGCGCGCACTGGGGCGACGCGGCCATCCTCTGGGTGTCGCTGGTCATCGGCCTGCTGATCGCGGTGGCTGCGCTATCGCTGCGGCGTCTGGGGCAGACAGCGCCTGCTCCACAAATGTCCGAAGAAACTCGATCCATGTCTTGACCTTCGCGTCGAGGTACAGCCGCGACGCGTAGACCGCGTAGACGTTCGTCCCCTGCAACTCGTACTCGGGCAACACCCGCACCAGCGAGCCGCTGCGCAGCGCCGAGAGTGCCGAGAGCAAGGGCACCGGCCCCACGCCGCAGCCGCTGATAAGCGCTGCCGCCAGCGAGTCGGCCGTATTCACGCGTAGCCGCCCCGAGGGCACCGGCAGCTTCACGCCGCCGTCCGGGCCTTCGAAAAGCCAGTGATCGACAGAGTAATGCGGTGCGTTCAGACGGACCTGCGTGTGCTGCGCCAGTTCGTCCAGCGAGCACGGTGCGCCATGCTCGGCGAGGTACTGGGGGGCTGCGCACAGCACCGACGCCATCCGGCAAATCCGTGCCGACACCAGCCCCGAATCGGGCAACTGCGCCGTGGCGAGTCGCAGCGACACGTCGATGTTCTCCTCCAGCAGATCGGGCACGCGCGACGACAGCAGCAAGTCAGCCTCGACGTCCGGGTATTGCTCAAGGAAGCGCGCCAGCGCGGGCACCACGAACACCTGCCCGAAGCTGGCTGGCGCGTGCAGACGCAGCGTGCCGCTAGGTGCGGCGCTCGCGGCTCCGGCTTCGGCCTCCGAGACATCGACCAGCGAGATGATGTCGCGGCAACGCTCGAGGTAGCGCTTGCCCGCGTCCGTCAGAGCAAGCTTACGTGTCGTGCGATGCAGCAGCCGCGTGCGCAGGTGCGCTTCGAGTTCGGAGATGGCCTTGGACACTTGAGGCGTGGTCATGTCGAGCGCGCGCGCCGCGCCCGCAAAGCTCGCGACGTCGGCCACGCGCACGAAGATCCGCATGTTCTTTAAGGTGTTCATGGAGGGCGATGATATCGCGGGACGGCGGTAGCACAGGCGACGAAGTCACTGCGACGACAAAGGCGTGCCCGCCGAGATAACCGCAAGTCATATGCTCGTGCGGCGATATTCGTTGGGATCAAGCGTCGCGCGGGGTATCCTAGCGGCCCGATCAGTCGCAAATGGCCGCACTGATTGCACTTTAGCCGACGAGACTATTCGCATGACCGATATCACCACCCGCCAAGCCGATCATCCTATCGACCCGCAATTCGTGGCCCGCTGGTCGCCGCGGGCATTCAAGGACGAAACGATTCCCGAAGCCACCCTGCTGTCGTTCTTCGAAGCGGCTCGCTGGGCACCGTCGGCCTACAACGCGCAACCGTGGCGCTTTGTCTTCGCCCGTCGTGGCACGCCGCATTGGGACCAGTTCGTCGGCTTCCTCAACGAGTTCAACCAGACGTGGGCCAAGAACGCCGCCGCCATCGTCCTCGTGATCTCGAAGTCGACCCTCACGCCCCCGGGCAGCGACAAGGAAGTCCCGGCTTCGACCCACAGCTTCGACGCAGGTGCCGCGTGGGGCTACCTCGCCCTGCAAGCCTCGCTCTCGGGCTGGGCGACGCACGGCTTGGCCGGAATCGAACACGACAAGATCCGCAACGAACTCGATCTGTCGCCGAAGTACAAGATCGAAGCGGCCATCGCCATCGGCCGTCCGGGCGGCGACGTGAACGCACTGCCCGAAGGCCTGCGCGCTCGCGAAGTGCCGAGCCCGCGCGAGCCGATCGCCAAGATCGCTTCGGAAGGCCGCTTCGCGTTCTAATGCGCTTGCGCCTGTCGTCACCACATGGCCGGTGATGCATGAAAAAACCCCGCCGGATCGCGAGACCCGGCGGGGTTTTTGTTTGACGGCGACCGATGCGGTCACACCACGATCACGTCACGACGCGTCGCCCTCCGGCTTCCATCCGCCACCCAGCGCACGATACAGCGCCACGTGATTGACGAGCACCCGCTGCTTCACGTCGATCAACTGCTGCGCCGCGTGGAATTCGCTGCGCTGCGCGTCGAGCAATTCGAGATAGCTTGCCACCCCGTTCACGTAGCGACGTTTAGCCAGCCGCAGGCGCTCGCGCTCACCGTCGGACACACGCTTCTGCGCCTGATACTGACGCGAGAGCAACTGCTGTGCCGTGAGCGCATCGTCGACTTCCGCGAACGCCGTCTGGATCGTGCGCTCGTACGAGACGACCGCCATCTCCTTACGGACGTTGGCCAGATTAAGGCCCTGAATGTTGCGCCCGCCGCTGAAGATCGGCACGGTGATCTGCGGCATGAAGGACCACACGCCTGTGCCTGCGCCGAACAGATCGGAGAAGCTGGCGCTGGCGGTGCCGATGTCGGTCGTGAGTCTGACCGACGGGAAGAACGCCGCGCGTGCCGCGCCGATATTCGCGTTGGCTCCGCGCAACTTCGCTTCGGCCTGACGAATGTCCGGACGACGCATCAGCAACGACGACGGCAAGCCCGCCGCGACCGGCACGACGAAAGCACCGTCAAGCGACGCCGCCGCCGCAGGCTTCGCGCCGACGTCGCCGGTGAGCACCTGCAAGGCGTGCACGATCTCGCTGCGCTGACGTTCGCGTTCAGCGAGCGCCGCCCGCGCCACTTCGACCTGCGTCGTCTCCGTGTTCAGGTCGAGGTCGTCGACCAGCCCACGCTCAGCACGTAGACGAATGACGCGAATGCCGTCCTCACGCGCCGCCAGCACATCGCGGGCGTAAGCGATCTGCTCGTTCGCGGCGACCAGCCCGATATAGGACGCCGCCACTTCCGCCACCAGACTCACCTGCGCCGCGCGTTGTGCTTCTTCGCTCGACAGATACTCCTGAAGCGCAGCGTCGCGCAGACTGCGCACGCGCCCGAAGAAGTCCAGCTCGAACGCGCTTACACCCACCGTCGCACGCACATCATTGGCGACATAACCGCCCGGCATATTGCTTGCGCCATCGGGTTGCCCGGCCGAGCCGGAGTAGCGCTGACGGGAGAACGCACCGCCCGCCTGAACGCTCGGCAGCAGATTGGCCGACTCAATGCCGTACAACGCGCGCGCTTCCTGTACGCGCAGCGACGCCAACCGCAAGTCGCGATTCTGTGCGAGCGCCCGGCGAATCAGCGTCTGCAAGTCCGCGTCCGAGAAGACCTCGGCCCAGTCGGCGTCGGCGGAGAGCGGATCGGCGAGTGCCAAGTGCACACCGCTGCCCGTCGGCGCTTCATACGTCGTCGGCATCGGCGCAGTCGGACGCTCATACGTCGGCGCCATCGTGCATCCGGCCAGCAGTGAGAACAGACACACACCGGCCAGCGTTATCCCGCGCATGCGGGGTCGAAACATCGTCATACCTTCCCCTCGACGGCCGGTGCGGCATCTTGCGAATCATGCGGCGCATCCTTACCCGGATGCGAGCGGCGCACGAAACGGCCCACCAGCAGGAAAAACAGTGGCACCAGGAAGATCGCCAGCACCGTGGCCGTCACGATCCCGCCCAGCACGGCCACACCGATCGCACGCTGCGCACCCGATGCCGGGCCGGTCGCAATCGCGAGCGGCACCACGCCGAAGCCGAACGCCAGCGACGTCATCACGATCGGACGCAAACGCAGTCGCGCAGCTTCCACCGCCGCATCGAACCACGTCATGCCCTGCTTCGCGAGATCGTTGGCCACTTCCACAATCAGAATGGCGTTCTTCGCCGACAGACCGATGGTCGCAATCAGGCCCACCTTGAAGTAGATGTCGTTGGGCATGCCCATCAGACTCACGGCACCGAGTGCACCGATCACGCCCAGCGGCACCACCATGATGACCGCCGCCGGAATCGCCCAGCTCTCGTAAAGCGCCGCGAGCGCGAGGAACACCACCAGCACCGACAACGCGAACAGGATCGGTGCCTGCGCGCCCGACGCTCGCTCTTCGAGCGACTGGCCGCTCCACTCGTGCCCGATGCCCGCAGGCATCTCCGACATCAGTTGCTCCATGCGCGCCATGGCTTCGCCGCTGCTCTTGCCCGGGGCCGATTCGCCCTGCAGCGTGAACGACGGATAGCCGTTGTAACGCTTCAACTGCGGCGAACCGAGCTTCCACTTGAGCGTGACGAACGACGACAGCGGCACCATCTCGCCGCTGGCGTTGCGCACACGCAGGTTGCCGATGTCGTCCGGCGACACACGCTGACGCCCGTCCGACTGCACGACCACGCGACGATTCTCGGCACCCAGCATGAAGTCGCCCACATACTCCGACCCGAACATGGTGGCAAGCGTGGTGTTCACGTCGTCCATGTTGACCTTGAGCGCTTCCATCTTGCGACGGTCGATGGCGATGTCGATCTGCGGCACTTCACCCTGCCCGGCAAAGATCACGTTCTTGAGCACGGGATCTTTGGCCGCCTTTTGCAGCAACTCGTCGCGCGCAGCGGTGAACACTTCCGCGCCCACACCAGCACGATCCTGCAACCGCAGATTGAAGCCGTTCGACGAACCGAGTTCCGGCAACGCCGGGCTGTTCATCGCGATCATCATGCGGTCCGGCTGGCCGGTGAACTTCGCGTTCACGCGCTCGACGATGGCGTTCACGCCGTCATGCTTCGACGTGCGCTCGTGCCAGTCCTTGAGCGTCACGTACAACATGCCGCCGCCAGGACCTGCACCGAACTCGTTCCAGCCACCCAGCACGAACACGTGCTTGACAGGCTCGTTCTGCATCAGATAACTCTCGATGCGCTTGAGCGCGGTCATCGCCTCAGGCAACGTTGCGCCCTGAGGCTCGGAGGCCATCACCATGAAGCTGCCGGTGTCTTCCTCCGGCACGAAGGCAGACGGCAGACGCATGAACGCCAGCGGCACCGCGATCAGGATCGCCCCGTACACCAGCATCGAGCGCCACGGATGACGCAGCGTCTTGTCGACCCGGCGCGTGTAGCGCTCGGTGCCCACCGCAAAGGTACGGTTGAACCAGCCGAAGAAGCCGCGCTTCTCGTGGTGGTCGTGTGCCACCGGACGCAGCAACGTCGCGCACAGCGCCGGTGTCAGCGAGAGCGCGAGGAATGCCGAGAAGCTGATCGACACCGCGAGCGTGACCGCGAACTGCCGGTAAATGTTGCCCACCGCACCCGAGAAGAACGCCATCGGGATGAACACCATCACCAGCACCACCGTAATACCGATGATGGCGCCGCTGATCTGCTTCATCGCCTTGACCGTCGCCGCGTACGGGGACAACCCCTCCTCGACCATGATCCGCTCGGTGTTCTCCACCACGACGATGGCGTCGTCCACCAGAATGCCGATGGCCAGCACCATGCCGAACATCGTGAGTGTGTTGACGGAGTACCCGAGGCCCAGCAATACGCCGAACGTGCCCAGCAACGCCACCGGCACGACGAGTGTCGGGATCAGCGTCGCACGCAGGTTCTGCATGAACAGATACATCACGATGAACACGAGCACGATGGCTTCGAGCAGCGTCTTCACGACCTTCTGGATCGACACCTTCACGAACGATGCCGTCTCGTAGGGCATCTGATATTCGACGCCCGCCGGGAACAGCTTCGCCTGCTCGTCCATCACGGCGCGCACGGCCTTCATGACTTCGACGGCGTTCGAGCCTGCCGCGAGCTTGATGCCCATTGCGGTGGCCGGAAGCCCGTCGACACGCGACGAATAGTTGTAGTCCGACGCGCCCAGTTCCACACGCGCGACGTCGCCCAGCCGGATGGCCGAACCATCGGCGCGCACGCGCAACGGAATGCTGGCGAACTGCTCCGGCGTGGAGTAGGTGGTGTCGGACACGACGTTCGCGTTGATCGGCGCGGACGTCGGGGTCGAGCCCGCGCCCAGATCGCCCACCGTCACGCGCGCGTTATAGGCCCGCACCTTGGACACGATGTCCGAGGCGGTGAGATCGAGCGCGACGAGTCTGGCTGGATCGGGCCAGATGCGAATGGCCTTCTCCGTCCCCCAGAACTGCACCTGACCGACGCCCGGCACACGCTTGAGCTGGTTGACGACCTGCGACGCCGCCAACTCACCCAGATCGAATTCGCCGATGGCCGGATTGCGCGACGACAGCGTCACCACCATGTGGATGTTGTCGGCCGCACGTTCGACCTTCACGCCATAGCGACGCACGACTTCCGGCAAGCGCGACTCGACCGTCTTCAGCCGGTTCTGCACTTCTACGGCGGCCAGATCGAGGCTGGTGCCCTGACGGAACGTGAGGTTGACCGACGACTCACCGTTACCGCTCGTGGCCGACGTATACATCAACCCCGGCGCACCGTTCATCTGACGTTCGATGATGGCCGTGACCGAGTCTTCGACGACCTTCGCCGAAGCGCCCGGGTAGCTGCTGTACACGCTGACCATCGGCGGCGCGATGTCAGGGTACTGCGCGACGGGTAGCGCCCGAATGGCCAGCAGGCCGACGAGCGTAATCATCAGAGAGATCACCCAGGCAAAGACCGGGCGATCGATAAAGAAACGAGCCATTTGGATTACGTCTCCGCTTTGGAGGCCGGACTGCCGTTGCCCTGAGGCTTGGCGTCAGTGGACTTGGCGGTGTCTTCGCCAGCGTTCTTCACGTCTTTGGCATCTTTGGCGTCATTGCCTGCAACCTTGGTCTTGACCTTCATGCCGTCGGAGAACTGCGTCAGGTTCTGAACGATGACCTGCTCGCCGCCCTTGAGACCGTCCGTCACCAGCCAGTCATGACCTTCGATGGCGTCGGCGTGGACCTTGCGGTCGTGCACTTTGCCGTCGGCGCCGACCACACGGACGATGGCGCCCGCCGTCGTGCGCGTGAGCGCTTCGCGCGGCACTCGCACCACGTTCGGATTCACCGCACCCTGCATGCGCACTTGTACAAACGCGCCGGGGAGCAGCACGCCGTCCGGGTTCGGCAGCAAGGCGCGCATGGCGATGGTGTCCGTACCGGGGTCGACCGCCAGGTCCGTGAAGAGCAGTTTGCCGGGCAAGGTGTACTCGCGCCCGTCCGGCAGTGTGACGTGCACCTGCGGCGCGGCCGCCTCGTTGCCATGCTCCAGCTTGCCTGCCCGCAGGTCGCGCGTCATGGCGTAGACCTGTGCGGCGGGCTGCGAGAAGTTCACGTAGATCGGATCGATCTGCTCCACCCGCGTGAGCAGTGTGGGCGAGTCGAGGCCGACCAGCGCGCCTTCGGTGACTTCGGCACGACGCACGCGTCCCGCGATAGGCGAGACGACGCTTGTGTAACCGAGGTTGAGTTCCGCTTTGCGCACTTCGGCGCGGGCGGCCAGCACTTCGGCACGCGTACGCGCTTCGGCGGCACGGGACTCGGCGTCTTCACGGGCGCTGATGGCACGCTCCTCAAGCAGGCCACGATAGCGCTCGATCTTGTCTTTCGCGGAATCGTGTTCGGCTTGCGCCTTGGCGAGCGCACCACGCGCGGCGTCGAGCGCAGCGGACAGCGGCTGCGGGTCGATGCGGAACAGCACATCGCCCTTGGCGACCTTCTGGCCTTCCTGGTATTTACGCTCCATGACGACGCCGCCCGCACGGGCGCGCACGTCGGCACTGCGGTAGGCCTCGAGACGGCCGGGCTGCTCGGTCGTGAGCGGCTCGGCACGACGCTCGACCGTGCGCACGACGGCCTCCGGTGTGGCGTCGGCTTCTTCCTTTTTGTCGCGGCCAGAGCACGCGGCGAGAAGCAGCACGCTGGCGATCAGGGTGGCGGAGACACCCGTCAGGACTCCGAAACGGGTACGGAGAGTTCGGTTATCGATTTTCGATGACATGTAAGCACGTTGGATTTACGACATCCGGTCAAGGGTGTCGCAACCGCGTTCGGTGCGCGGCGTCGAGCGACGGGCTGGCTGCAAGTGAGCCAGCGATGGGGGAGGACCGGGGGCCCCGCATCGCTCCGGAGACACCATGGACGGCAGGTACGCGTTGCGCGAAGGAGGTCTATTGCCCGAGACCACCGGACCGGGGGATCCGGTCGTCTGCCGCCAAGCCTATGTTGGCATTTCAATCTGGCGTTTCATATTGGAGCTGCGCGATTCTGCCGCGAAATTGTTGTTAGAAAAAGTTGGAACCTATCTATAAAATGAATGGATGAACTGGACAATTGAACAATTGCGCTACTTTGTGGCGGCAGCGGAGGACGGCTCGATATCCGCTGCCGCCCGTCGCATGGGGAAAGCCCAGTCGGCGGTGAGCACGGCGATTTCGCTGCTCGAAGCGGATTTGGGATTTGAACTATTCGACCGCAGCCGCCGAAATGCGCGCCTCACCGATCAGGGCGAGGTGATGCTGCTCGAAGCCAAGGAATTGTTGCGGCAGGCCGAGGGGTTGAACCATCGGGCGAACGCGCTGGCGTTCGGCGAGCAGCCGCAGTTGTCGCTGGCGCTGGACGAGGCGCTGCCGTATCAGGCCGTCAGCGAACTGGTGCGCGATCTCGCCTATCAGTTCGCCTATCTCGAACTGACGCTGCTCAACGGCACCTCGACGGAAGTCACGGAATACGTGGAAAAGCAGCGCGCGGATATCGGCTTTCACGTCGACCGTGGGGCGATCCCGTCGGCGCTCGGCCACAAGTACATCGGCTCAGCTGTGCAAGGCGTGTTCGTCGCTGGGGACCATCCGCTGGCCTATCGGGATCAGGTCACGCGCGGCGATCTCGCGAAATATCGTCAGCTTCTGTTGCAAATGGACGACATCACACCGTTGCAACTGAGCCCGTCGATCTGGCGTGCGGACAGCTCGTACGTCATCGCCAGCATGGTCGTGGACAAGTTGGGTTGGGCAGTGCTGCCCATCGATATTGCGGCATACGAAGATCTTCACGAACTTCGTTGCGACGATCTCGGTCTTCCGCAGTTGCCGGTGCGCATGCTGTGGCGGTTCGGTCGCGAACCCAACGACGTGATGCGCTGGTGCGAAGCACGTTTTGCCGAATTGCTGCGTGCGAGTGCGCCACAAGCGTGAGTTTGCGCGGCAAGCAAAGCACGGCGCAGAGAATCACCGATTGCCACACCGCGCACACATAGCACCGTTAGTCTAGGAGACGGTCATGGACCTGGGCGTCGCAGACGCCCTCAAGGAGAGCCAGCAATGGCGAAGCCCTCGAAAACAGCGTTGTTCAATGCAGCACGGAAGTGGGATTGCGGCACGGTTGAGCGATTGCTGAGCGACGCTCCCGACCTCGTTGGCGCCATGGATCCGAAGCACCGGACGGCGCTACATCTGGCCTGTTCTATCCGTCCCTCGGAGACGGCAGGACTGGCCGAGCCGAACGGCCTGAAGACAGTCGAGACGTTGCTGGACGCGGGCGCGGTACTGGAGCAAGTCGTCCCGATGGATGAGGACGAGGGCGATTTTCAGGCGACAGCCCTCTGGTACGCCGTGGCGCGCGGGGAAAACCGTTCGCTCGTGGAATTCTTGCTGCGTCGTGGTGCGAACCCGAGCTATTCGCTCTGGGCCGCCGTCTGGCGCGACGACGACGCCATGTGTCGCGCCCTCCTCGCCCACCGTCCGTTGCTCAACCTGCGCGCCCACGGCGAGACGCCGATGTTCTACGCCGCACGGCTGCAACGACTCGCCACGCTGCGTCTGCTGATCGATGCGGGTGCCGACCCTGCGATTGCCGACGACCGTGGCCGAGATTGTGTGGACATCGCCCGCGAACGGAAGCTGCCGAGCGATATCGTGGAGATGTTGGTGGCGCTGACGGCGCGCGGGCCTCGCGCAGAGGACTGACGAAGCCTAGCGAGGCGACTTGCGCTGACGTGCCAGAAAGCGATCTAGCTCACCGGCAAACACCTTGCTGTCACGCGGACTGAACGGGGCGGGACCGCCGGTCTCGATCCCGGCGGCGCGCAACTGATCCATCATGTCGCGCACGGACAGACGCTCCTTGATGTTCTCCGACGTGAACCAGCTTCCACGCGGGTCGAGCGCACGCCCACCCTTCTCGATGACCGCCGCCGCGAGCGGAATGTCGGCGGTAATCACCAGATCCCCGGCTTCGACCATCTCGACGACACGCGCGTCCGCCACGTCGAACCCCGACGGCACCTGAATCGATCTGACGAACGGCGACGGCGGCGTGCGCAGGAACTGGTTCGCCACCAGCGTCACCATCATTTCTTCACGCTTGGCCGCACGGAACAGGATGTCCTTGATGACTGCGGGGCAGGCGTCAGCGTCGACGAGGACTTGCATTTCAGGACTTTTTCGGGAGAGAGGCCGTCATGATACGGCAAGGCGCGAACGGTGCCGTTGCGACGAGTGCTAGACTCGGGCGCGACGCAGATTCTTGACACTAGTTCGCAGTGCGAATTCGTCGCCCCCAAAAAAGATTGTCGACATCATCTTAGCGAGAGACTCATGTCACTGAACGTTACGTGCTTGTGCGGAAATATGACCCTGAATTTGCACGGAAGTCCCGCTGCGCGCGCGAACTGTCACTGTTCGTCATGCAGGGACTTTTACGGCACGTCGGTCTTTTCCGCGACGGCGTGGGCGTCTGAAGCCGTCACGGTTGGCGAGCGCGTCGGACACACGTTCAAACACCCGGAAAAGCAGATGACGAAAACGTTCTGCGACGTCTGCGGCGAAGTCGTCTTCGGCACCAATCGTCTTGGCATGCGGGTGGTGCCGAACGCCCTCACCGCCCGCGCGACCGGCGGAAAACTCGACGCCGCACTCGCGCCGACGATGCACCTGTTCTACCGGGAACGCGTGGTGGATGTCGTCGACGACTTGCCGAAGTACCTCGACGGTTGGGACGGCCCGACTTACGTGTCGGCGTAAGCCCCCAGACGACGGCACCACGCGTAGCCGTCAGCGCGGTGACGGTCACCAACTACCGCGCTCAGTCGCGGGCAAACGAAACCACAGTGGCATCCAGTCCCGCCTGCGCGCCTGCGGCGTCGATCGCGGCTTCGATGGCGTCGAACACGAAGGTTTTGACGCTGATCGTCTCAAGGGAAAGCTGGTTCGCGCGAACCATGGCCACCAGTGCGCGATAGTCGGACGGCGCGTACATGAAGTGGCCCATCACCTCCCAGCTGTTGCGCAACATCTCGCCATAGGGCAGCGGCAGGGGCACGTTCATGCTGCCCATCAGCACCATGCGTCCACGGCGTTTGAGGCTTCGCAGCGCGGCCAGCGTACTGGACGGGTCCGTCGCCTGCCCCACCATGTCGAACGCCAGATCGACGCCCGAGGGCGCAACCGACCGGATGGCCGCGGCATCACGCACCGCGTCGCCGGACAAGACCACCGGGCGCACCCGTTCGCCGCCGAGTCGGGCGAGCGATTCAAGCGGCTCGATGCGGCGTCCCAGCGCGATGACGCTCGACGCCCCCATCGCCAGCGCAGCCAGTACGGCGGCCGAACCGAAGGCCCCCGTCGCGCCGTTCACGACGACCGTCTCACCCGCCACCAGACGCCCGCGACGTAAGCCGCCCATCGGCACAGCAAATTTGGAAAGCGTGGCCAGCCGTTCCGACGGGACATGTTCCAGCCCCTCCAGACTCACCAGCGCCGACGCAGGAAACTCGGCAATCTCACGCAACGTGCCATGCGGGAAGTCTTGCAGCAGCGGCGCGCTGTCGTCGCTGATGCCCGTCAGTCCGATCAGGACCTCCGCAGGCGAGTCGACGTTTTCGGTGCTCGTCAGATACGGATTGACCGCCACACGCTGACCGGCGCGGAAGTGATGCACGCCAGCCCCCGTTGCCACGATAGTGCCGACGCCGTTCGTCCCCGGTGTAAACGGCCCTTCCGGGTACTGATACGGCAACTCGCCGTTCAGATAGGCGCGTGTATAGCTGAGCAGCGGGACCGCTTCCATGCGCACGAGCACGGCACCGGGCCGCACGTCCGGGGTATCGACGTCGCGCAGTACGAGGGGTTGTCCGATACGTTCGAGAATCCAGGCTTTCATGATCGACACTCCGGGTTGAGATGACATGCCTTGCACTCTAGGCGCTGCGGACGTATGTTTGAAATAGATAACAAACATACGAGGCATAACCGTGGTCGATTTCAAGGGAATAGATCTGAATCTGCTGGTGACGCTGGACGCACTGCTCGCAGACCGGAACGTCACGCACGCGGCGGAGCGGCTCGGACTGTCGCAGCCCGCCGTGTCGGCCCAGCTGGCGCGACTACGGCGCCTGTTCGGTGATCCGCTGCTGATCCCGGCCGATACCGGACGCGGCATGATCGCCACGGCCCGCGCCTTGACGCTGCTCACGCCGCTACGCGCAGCGTTAAGCGATCTGGCGACGGTCGTGCATCAGTCGCCGACGTTCGATCCGATGTCCGATGCGCGCCGCTTCGTCATCGCTGCAAGCGATAACGCGACGTCAACGATCGGCATGGCGTTGCTGGAGGCACTGCCCTCCGTGACGGGAAAAGGGGTGCAGATTGCCTTCGTCCACGCACGTGCGACGGACATCGCTGCACAGCTCGAATCCGGCGAAGTCGATTTGCTGATCGGCTCCGAGCGCATGGTGCCGCCGACCATGCGCGCACGAAAGCTCGTGGATGAGACGTTCGTGATGGCCCAGCGCAAGTCGCACCCTCGTGGCACTCGCAAGCTCACGCTGAGTGCCTACTGCGCACTGCGGCACGTGCTCGTCTCGACGAGCGGCGGCAGTTTCACGGGCTTCGTGGACGAACACCTCCAGTCGCTCGGACGCTCACGCGACGTCGCGGTCTCGGTTCAGACGTTCACGGTGGTACCGGACTTGCTGTGCCACAGCGACTACGTCTGCACGATGCCAGCACGACTGGTGTCCCGATACGCCGACCGTCTGGACGCCTTCGCTCTCCCCTTCCCCCTCCCCGGCTTCTCGCTGAGCGCGGCATGGCACCCACGTAATCACAACGATCCCGGCATGGTGTGGCTACGAGAGAGGCTAGGTGAAGCGGCCGGGGTTTCGAGAGAAGTGGTGATGCGTGGTGGGCCCGTCAGACCTTAAGGCAGTCCTCCGCGCGCCAGCCGTGCAACCAGTCCAGCGCATCGTAAAAGCCTTCGTCGGTGCGCCCCGTCCACAGCGAATTGCGCACCAGCCGCTCGACGCCTTGGGCGTGATAGATCCGGCCCATCTCGCGCGCCGAATACAACACACGTGCGGTGCGGGGAATCCGGGCGGTCTCGTAACGCTGGAACGCACGCTCGAAATCGCCGTCGCTGGCGGCAACGGCTGCGCCCAGCGTCACAGCGTCTTCCAGCGCCTGACACGCCCCCTGCGCGACGTATTGCGTCATCGGATGCGCGGCGTCGCCCAGCAACGTCGCACGTCCGAAGCTCCAGCGCTCGACCGGATCGCGATCGGCCGTCGCCCATCGCTTCCATGAGGTCGGACGATCGAGCATCTGACGCGGCAGCGCATGGATGCCCTCGAAGTACGAAAGCACCTCCGCTTTGCTACCCTCACGCACGCCCCATTCCTCCTGCTCGCGGCTGTGGAACGTCACAACGAGGTTGTACTGCAGCCCGCCGCGCAACGGATAGTGAACGAGGTGACAATGTGGCCCCGCCCAGACGACCGGCGCGTTGATCTGCAAGTCCGTCGGCATGTTCTCGACGTCGACGACAGCGCGATAGACGACGTGCCCCGTTACCCGCACGTCGTCGCCGATCAGCACCTCACGGACAGTCGACTTCACGCCATCGCAGCCGATCACGGCATCGGCGCGATATCGCTCGCCATGTTGATCGGTCACCGTCACCCCGCTGGCGTCTTGTTCCAGTCCACATACGTGCGTATTCGTGTGGAACCGAATCAGCGGATCGTCCTGCACGGCTTCGAGAATGGAGAGATGAATGTCGGCACGATGGATCACCGCGTACGGATTGCCGAAGCGCACGCGATACGGCGCACCGACGTTGATGCGCACAACTTCCTTCGCGTCGATGGCATCGAACATCGTCATGTGGTCCGTGAACACGGCTCGTCGGCGCGCCGCTTCGCCGACGCCAAGCGCATCGAGCGCATTGAACGCGTTCGCCGCGAGCTGAATCCCGGCACCGATTTCCTTGATCTCTGCCGCCTGCTCCAGCAACTGCACCCGAATCCCCTGACGCGCGAGCGCCAGCGCGGCCGCGAGCCCGCCGATGCCACCGCCCACGATCAGCACACGCCGTCCTTTGTCCTTTTCCGTCATCGTTGCCTCCTGCTTAGAAACTTGTCTTCATGCCTGCCATGACGCCGAGCTGGGTCGCGCCTTGTGGCGGCGTCGTTCCGCCGCCGCCCACGCTCACTGTGTAGCTGGCGTTCGCACTGTTGATCAGATAGCCGCTTTGCAAATAGACCGCCGTGCGCTTCGAGAGCGAATACGTCCCGCGCAACACCGCCAGCGTCGCGCGCGTGTTCTGATGCGTATTGATGATCCTGACGAGCTGCCCGTCGACCTGAAAGGCGGGCGTGAAGGTGTAGCTCGCGTTCGCAAAGAACATGTCGTAGCGTCCTTCCGGCGCGCCGCCCTCGGTCGTCACGTAGCGCCCGATCCATCCGCCGCCGACCTTCAGCGCGCCCCACGTGGCGTAGCCGTTCACGGTGGTGTGCACGTCCTTGTCCATCTGGCCGGTCAGAGGCGTCGAAGGCGTCCCGTCGAAGTAGCTGACGGCAGCGCCCGGACCGCCATGCTGGACGTCGTAGGCGAACGCCAGACCGAAGTGTGCAGCGTCGTACTTGAGCATCGCCGTCCACTGACTGCACGTCGACGTATGGCCCGGGATACTGCCGAAGCAGGTGCCTTGCCCCGGCGTGTTGCCGGTGCCCCCGGCGTCGCGCCCGAGGGAATACGTCGCACCGACGGTCAGCCCGCGAAACGTGCCCTTGTAAGCGACCGTGTTGTCGCTGCGCGCCACGGCAAGGTACGGATCGAGTGAGCTGATGCTGTAGATGTTGGGGCCGAGCAGGTTCGCGTCTGCCAGCGCCCAGGTCGTCATGTTGTACTGACGGCCGAACGACACCAGGCCATAATCCGACTGCAAGCCCACGAAAGCCTGACGTCCGAACAATCGGCCGCCCTGCCCCAACGTGCCGTTGTTCGGGTTGAAGCCACTTTCGAGCGTGAAGACTGCGCTGAGGTTGCCGCCCAGATCCTCAACGCCGCGAATCCCCCATCGCGATGGCACTTCCCCCGTCAGGCTGGGTACACGGAACAGTCCGCCGCTCATCGACGCGTGTGAAACGTACTCGATGCCCGTGTCAAAAACGCCGTAGAGATTCATGTAGCTGGTGGCGTGAGCACCGCAACTCCATAGCAGTGCGCCGCCGAGCGCGCCCCGCAACATCTGCTGATGACTCTTCGAGATCATGGTTGTCTCCAAACCGAATTTATCTTTGTTATTGCGTTGTTATGTGTGTGGCTCGGCGGATCGAAAGACGAGCGCCGACCTCCGGGCAGGCGTGTCGATACCTCCGCACCTTTGCCGGAATGCTCTTGTCGAGGTCCCGTGGGACGCCGACGGTCTCCTTTTAGAAAGCGCGCTGCCGGATGTTCGCGTCGTCGCTCAGACGACTTGATTCGATAGCAGCGTGCGACTCACGGGGAAGCGAGGACGCAGCGCGTCGTCGTCAACCTTCCGCGCTGGCGTCGACCGACGTTTGTTTGCCGATGGGCGGCGGGGCCTGAACGGACGGCTCGGCGGCCTTGAAGAGGTCGGCCCGTACGCCTGTGCGCGGCGGGTAAATGCGCTCGCAGTTGATGACCTGTTTGACTTTTTTAGCGAGCTGTCCCTGCGCCGCTAGCTTGCGGTCCCAGCCTTCGGTGTAGACCGCCCCCCACGGGCCGAGATCGACAATCGTCGTGTACCAGTCGATGTCGAGCGGCAGCATCGGCAGGCCGAGCAAGTCGGCGGCCACGTTGTGTCCCGCGAAGCGCCCCATCGGGCGTCCGTGCTGGCACGACATGACGGACGCGTGCTTGCCGTCCTCGAAGAGCGCACGCGCTACGTCACCCGCGGCGAAGACGTTCGCGACACCGTCGACCTGCATGTTCTTGTCGACAGGCAAACGGCCCAACGCGTCGCGCTCGACCGGGAAACATTCCGCCAACGGACTCGCACGCATGCCACCGCACCAGACCACCGTAGCCGCCTCGATATGCGTGCCATCGGCCAGCGTGATGCCGGTGCTGTCCACGCGTTTGATATCGACGCCGGGCATCATCTCCACGCCCATCTCGGTCATCGCCTGTTCGATGACAGGCTGCGCGCCGCCCATGGCCGATGCGATCAGCGAGGTCCGGTCGACGAGGATCACGCGCGATGCCTGCTGATCCGCGTGCCCACCCTGCGCTGCGACGAGCGCGCGCAGGCGGCTCGGCAGTTCGGCCGCGAGCTCGACACCAGTCAGCCCCGCGCCGATCACAATCACGGTTCGCTTGCCAGCGCCGTCCTCCCTCACGACGGTCGCCAGATGTTGCTCCAGCCGCCGCGCGCCCTCGTACGTATCCACATCGAAAGCATGCACCGCCAGACCTTCGACGGGCGCATAGGCCAAGTGGCTGCCCGACGCAAGCACAAGCTTGTCGTAGGCGACGGACGTCGCTTTGCCGTCGGTATCGATCGTCACCGTTCTGGCGGCGGCATCGATGTGCGTTGCGCTTCCCCGAATCCAGCGCACACCAGCAGGTTCCAGCACGTCGACCAGCGGGACGAGCGTGGCATCGAGGTCGTCCTCGTAATTGCGCACGCGGATGCTGTGATGCGCCGTGGGATTCACCAGCACCACTTCGACATCCGACGTCGCCTGCGCTTCATCGAGTTTGCGTGCCGCGCCCAACGCGCTCCAAAGCCCGGCAAATCCCCCACCGACAATCAAAATACGCTTCATGATCATTCCTGAATAAAAGAGCTCAAGGCATTCATGCGTTCGGCAATCGGACCGGTCGCATCAATCGATCTTGTTGTGGCGCGTCTCAGTCATGAACAACGCGCCGACGATAAACGAGAGCGCCGCGACACCGACCGGATACCACAGCCCGCCATAGACATTCCCCAACGAGAGGTTCATCGCCGAGACAACGAACGGGAGCATGCCGCCGAACCAGCCGGACCCGATGTGATACGGCAACGAGAGCGACGTGTAGCGAACGTTCGCAGGAAACAGTTCCACCATGAACGCCACAATCGGGCCGTACACCATGGCCAGCAGCACGATGAGGTACCAGAGAATCAGGAACACCATCGGCTTGTTGATCTGCCGGTCGTCTGCGTGCGCCCGCCATCCGGCGCTTTCCAGTGCGGATTTAAGCGCCGGCACGTCGAAATTGTCGATACGTTGCGACCCGATGCGGGTGACGACGCTGTCGCTCGTGGCCGGTGTCATCGTGTACGACACCCCGGAGGCGCTCAGAAAATCGCGCACCTTGTCGCAGTCGGACCCAGGCGCGGAGAACAGATGGAACTTGCAGTTATTGGCGGAGACTTCGACCGTCGTGTTCGCGAGGAACGTTTCCAGACCCGGATTGGCGAAATGAGTCAGCCCCTTGAACGCCGGTTGAATGGTCAGCGCCGCCGCGAGACACGCCAGCACCATGACCCATTTGCGTCCGAACCGGTCCGACATCCAGCCGGAAACGAAGTAGAAAGGCGCCGCCGCCAGCAACGACATCACCATCAGCAGATTCGTCGTCTCCGGATCGACCTTGAGGACGGTGCCGACGAAGTAGAACGAGTAGAAATGCGCTGTGCCATACAGCACGCCAACACCCGAGGCCGCGCTGAACAGCAGCACAAACACGTTCTTCAGATTCTTGCGGTCAAGAAAGCTTGCCGCGATGGGATTGCGCGCCAGCTTGCCCTCGGCTTTGTACTGTTCGAAGACAGGCGACTCCCCAAGTCCCGCACGCAGCTTGATCGCGATGAACAGCAGGATCAGCGAGACGAGGAAAGGCACGCGCCATCCCCAGGTTTCGAACGCTGCCGTGCTCATGCACGCACGCGTCACGGTCACTACGGCAATCGACAGCACCAGACCGCCGGTCGCGGTCACTTGCAGGAAGCTGCTCATGAAGCCGCGACGCCGCTGATCCGCATGTTCCGTCAGATAGGTCGCTGCGCCCCCGACCTCACCGCCGAGCGCAAGGCCCTGAAGCAGTCGCAGCACGACGAGGAGCGTCGGCGCAAGAATGCCGATGTGGGCATAGGTCGGCAACAACCCGATACCCAGCGTTGCGCCGCCGATCAGCACGATGGTCATGCCGAAGGTGCGTTTGCGTCCGACACGGTCGCCGATGTATCCGAAGACAATCGCGCCGATAGGTCGCAGCACAAAGGCGGCCCCGAACACTGCCAGACTCGACAATGCCGCTGCCGTCGGATTGCCCGGCGGGAAAAACAGATGGGCGAAGGTGCTGGCGAGTGCGGCGTAGATATACAGGTCGTACCATTCGAGCAGCGCGCCGAAGGACGACGCCAGCACCACACGCGTGCCCTTCACCGCATGCGCTCGCGGGCGTGGGCAGTGACTTTCCTGCTTCCGGGTTAGCGAAGTTTCCAATTGCATGTCTCCTGATTATTCAGTATTTGAATTATTTAATGACGGCTATCGGTGCCGTTTCCGGGACGATTGACCTCATGGGAGGTCATCGACCGCGTGGATATGCATGTATTGGGCTACGGTAGACGCTGACCGACGTAAGGTCCATAAATCGGATTCAATACGTTCTATTACGAAACCTAATAAAGGCCGCCCGGCTTGGCCTGACGTGGATTCGACGGGATTCGACGTGGTCCGGCCGGTGCATGGCAACGGCGAAAATCCGGGCGATATGACATCCTCGCTTTCCTCAGGAAATGGAATCGAGCGCCGGGGGACGTCAATGCCGGAAGCCAAACGATGGGGTGTGGCATGAATGAATTCGATCTGAAGTTGCTTCAGATCTTTGCCGAGATCTACGCCACGGGAAGCGTGTCCCGTGCAGCGGAAAAACTCGAATTGAGTCAGCCAACGCTGAGTGTGGGGCTTGCCAAATTGCGAACGCGATTCAACGATCCACTGTTCGTGCGGATCGGTGGCGGGATGCGGCCGACGCCGCATGCGGAAGCGCTTATTACGCAGATACGCGAGCTGTTACGCCTGTTGCAGCACACGTTGTCGCTTCAGGCCGTGTTCGATCCGCTGTCGTCGCAACGCGTATTTAACATCGCGATGACGGACATCAGTCAGGTCGTGTTGCTGCCGCAAATTCTCGCGAAAGTGCGCGCCGAGGCCCCGAACGTGCGCATCGAGACGACGCATATCTCCACGGAAACCGCGGCTCAACTGGAGAGCGGCGAAGTCGATCTGATCATCGGTTACATGCCGCAAATCGAAGCGGGCTTCTATCAACAGAAGCTGTTCGACGACCATGTGGTTTGCCTGCTGCGCGACAACCATCCGAGGATCGACTCGCGTCTGACGCTCAAGCGCTATCTGACCGAAGCTCATCTGGAAGTGAAGGTCGCAGGCAGCGGCTTTGCTGCCGTCATTCGAATGCTTGAGACGGAAGCGCCGCTGCGCCGGGTCCATTTGCGTATTCCGAGCTATCTCGGGATCGGTGAGATTCTGACGAGCAGCGACTTGCTGGCCACCGTCCCGCGATTGCTCGCCGACGTGCTGCAGCGGCGCAATGCACTTCGCGTGCTGCCGATGCCGGTGAGCCTGCCCTCCTTCACGATCATGCAGTACTGGCACGCCCGCTTTCACCAGAACCCTGCCTGTCGATGGATACGGCAGAGCGTCGCGGAGTTGTTTGGGCAGCAACCTGTCGCGTAGTCTCGGACAGATGCCCGGTCAGCCCCATGAAAGCAGCCGACCGGACGTCGTGCATTAATGCGGCCTAGCGGGCGCGTGCCAGACTTTGCCGCTGCGTGTCGCTCAATCGTGCGACTTGCTTCGCGTCGTAGTCCGCGCCCACCCCGATCAGTTGGACCGCACTCGCGGAGTCATAAGTGGCACCGCCCGGATGCACCGACGTCGACGGGGCAAACGCGCCGCCCGACGGCTCTCCACCGAACATGCGCACGGTGAAGATCGAGGGTGTGTTCTGTCGCTGCGCCACGCGCTCACGCGCCATTGCGTCCTGTGCCGCAGACGACGCCTGCGCTGCCGTCGCGCTCGCATTCGTCAGCGCCCCGACATTGACCGCCGCAATCACCGGCAGCCCCGTCGACTTACCCTGCACCTGAACGTTGGCCGCATTCACCACCGCCAGCGCGGCGAAGTTGACGTTGCCCGACACCCGCACCCCGGCCTCGCCTGCATCGATCGTGCCCAGCGGCGCGACCAGATCGACGTCGCCCGGTGGTACTTCCGGCAACGGCGCGAGCGTTGCAATACCCGCGCCGCTCGACGGCACCGACGGCGAGAGCGTCACGTCGCCGTTAGCGTCGTACACCCGCTTGGGCGGCGTGTAGAGCACCGTAGTCTTCGCCCCACGTCCCGCGTTGATGTCGCCCTGCGCCGACCACGCCTGAATGCTGCCGCCGAAGGTCGTCATCACGCGCGAGAGCCCGAGCAGGATGCTGTCACGGCTGTAGAGCTGAATGTCGCCCTCGCCCTGCGTCACGACACCCGCTGTCGCGCCCGGCGTCACCCCTTCCACACCGACGAGCGTGCGGCCCCCCGGGTTCAGCATCTGGATGTTGCCCCCGAAGTTCGTGCGCACGCTGGCGTCGGTCGTGACCGGCACAGGCTTGCCATTGACCGTCGTACTACCGGTCACGCTGCTGAACAGCGTAATCGCGCCGCCGTAGGTCACCGGTTTGCCCTGCGCATCGGTCGTCGGGAACAGCGTAGCGATGGCGTTGCGTCCGCGCAGATAGCTGCCGTAGCGCGAACTGCTTTCGTCGTTGTACTCGCGTCCTGCCAGCAGCAACTCCTTGAAGTAGACCTGACGCACGAACACGCCTTGCTGCGCCGACGGCAGCGCGAGGAAGTACGCCAACGCGTCGGCAGGCTTGCCGTCGTAGCCGAAGCGGGTCTTCAACCAGTTCA
The DNA here is from genome assembly GCF_044772185.1 of Pandoraea sp. NPDC090278. Lineage (NCBI taxonomy): Bacteria > Pseudomonadati > Pseudomonadota > Betaproteobacteria > Burkholderiales > Burkholderiaceae > Pandoraea > Pandoraea sp. NPDC090278. The sequence goes on from NZ_JBIVYJ010000007.1 coordinate 57,476, forward strand.
CCAGTTCGTCGCCATAGGCATGCACGACCTTACCGCTGTCAGCGAGCGCCGCACCGCTCGCAAGCTGATTGGCCGGGTCGAAGTAACGCTGGGCGAAATCTCGATAGTCCGGGCCGTTCGCGCCCACGCCGCCGAGCACCGAGATCCCCGCGCCGCTATTCGTACTCGCTGGATGGGCGACGTCGCCCACGCTCTGCAACTGACCGTAATAGCCCTGATACACGTTGCGTCCGGCCTGCAACTGAAGCAGCCCCGGGCCGACGACGTTCGCCGATTGATAGATGATGTCTCGCCCCGCCGTGATCAGCGAGATGTCGCGGTCCGTCTGATTCAGGAAGGTGCTCGGCAACGTGCCCGTCCCGACGATATCGCGCCCCGCAATCATCTCGACCGGCTTGGCCGCGACGTACCACGTCGAATGCGTCGGCGTGAACTGGCTCGACGGTGTAAAGAGGACGCCTTTCGAATTGCCGACCTGGAGATCGTCGATATCGATACCAGCGTAGATCTGCGCCGGTGTCGCGTCTTGCGCATGCAGATTGCCCGAGGCGGTGTCCTCGCCAAAGGCTATCGGGCTGAGATTGCTGATCCGTGAGGCGGAATTGGCCGGAGCGTTCGTCAATGTCGTCGGATTGAAACCCTGCATCGATGCGAACAGCGGGTGGAACGGCGTAGCCACGCTCGCCATATCGGCCCCCGACATGGCGAGAACGGACTGGCCGCCGTAGATCGATCCGGCAGCCAGCACCTGAAGCTGACCGCTCGGCGAAGGCATCAGCTCAAGCGTCTGCCCCTCACCGAAGCGGACATCGCCGTTGAGGGCTGCGACGCTCAGGCTTCCCGGGTAGAACCCCGTGGTGTTCACCTTGTCGCCAGAGTTCGCGCCGCCGGACAACGGCGCGACGTCGCCACCGGCGGACATCAAGCTGATCCCGGAAGTCGGTGTCCAAAGGGTAAATCTGGTGAAGCCGCTTTTCGAGATCGCTCCCGACGCGTTCGTGTAATAGCCACCCGCCGAGTCAGCGAAGAACCCCGTAGTCGCGTCGCCTGCACCGGCAATGACCAGATCGCCGCGGGCATTCACATTGACCGCGCCGTCGCCCGACACCAACGTCGGGCCCGCCGTGCGACTGGTGCCCTTGATCGCATTCGGATCATAGGCGCGTGGATCGAGCGTGCCGCCGACATAGCCGATGGGCAGCGCAATCGCGCCGATGGCACCGGCATCGAGTGTTGTGTTGCCTCGCAGGGCCGTGAGCGAGCCGAAATAGTCCTTGGCGTAGTTGTTGACGCTCCCGACACTGGCCCCGTTGAGCATGCCACCGACCTTCAAGGTGAGATCGCCACCGCCGGTCTGCACCAGCGTGCCGTCCGCGCGCACCCGGCCGGTCGACGCCACGGCCAGATCGAGCCCCGTCGAAGTCTGTCCCCCGGTTCCCGTCATCACACCGGCGTCGCGCCCGGCAATCACCGTCAGGTTGCCGCCGCCAAGCGTACCGATCCCCTGGAAGCCGATCAGTTGCATGTCGGTGGCATTGGCGTCCGTCCTCGCCAGTGCGCCGAAGTTGACGGACCACGCGGTCGGGTCGGTCGTGGCACCGCCGCCGCCCTGACGGGTCAGCCAGTTCGAGACCAGATTGCTGTCCACGTAACGCAGCGGATTGTTCGCAAGTTGCAGGTTGCCGCTGACGTCTTGCTGCGCATGGACCAGCACGTCGCCGCCGTGCTCCGGATACCACGCCTGCAGCACGTTACCGGTTGCTGCACCTGCGAGGTTGTAGAGGTTGCGCCCGTCGGCGCTCAGGATCGGCGCGGACTGCGTTCCGGCGGTATAGATGCCGTACGGTGTGGCTTCGCTGAAGCTACCACCGGCCAGCAGGTCAAGCGCGCCGGTGCCGGTGCGCAGCACGCTGAAGAACGTACCGGTTTGCGACGCATCGTACGCGCTGTCGCTCAAGGTGAGATTGCCGCTGCCAGCCAATGCCGCCACGCGCTGCAAGCCGCGCTGATCGGCAGCCGACAGGTCCGCGCCCGCGACCAGCCGCAGCGATGCCGAGCGGCTTCCCGCTGCGAGCAGGCTCGCGCGTGCCGACGTTGCCGAGGCCGCTGGTGTGCCTGCATCTGTCTGAAGTTTCAAACTCTGCGCGGCCGATGCTTCGGCCCCCACCGGCACATACAACCGACTCAATTTCGTGCCGTAAGGAATGACCGCGCCGCTGGCATAAGTCGTACCGTTATCTGCCATTGGCCGGAACGGTGCGGGCAAGATACCGCCCGTATTGAGCGTCGGCACCACCCAACCCGCCGGGTCGCTCACTTGCATCACGTTGTTCGGCAGCATTCTCCAAAGGATGGTGCCTTGCCTGGCGAAATGCGCCGTGTCGGTCGAGAACGTCGTTGGCGTCAATGTCGAGAAGGCGGGCGCGCCCGCGACCGTACCGGTGAATCCGTCGGAAATGCTGCCGTCGATTTTGAGATTGCCACCTGCGCGAAGCACCAGCGCCAGAGGTTCACCCGCGCCGTAAGTTGCCGACGACGGATTGCGGTCGGCCCCCGCGCCGTAGCGATATTTGGCGAGATCGATATCGCCGGACGTCGAGAGATCGCCCGTCGATGCGATCTGCACGCCCGGACGCAAGTGATAGACGTTGCCATACGCCGAGAGGCCTGCTGTGCGCGCAGACAGCGCCCCGTTGGCCCCAGCGCTGTTCATGAACGCCGTGTTAGCTGCGTCGTAGCCATCGAGCGTGCTCTGCGTGATCACGCTGCCGGAGGGCAGCGTGTATGTCCAGACACCATTGAGCGCAATGCTGTCCGCCCCGCGAATCGTGAGCGGTCCGGCGGCATCGATGGCCACGTCACCTGCCGTTTCCGCTGTGCGCATGGCGTTGAGGATCACGTCCCCGAAGTGCGTTCCGCCCGGCGCGCTCACGTCGAGCGTAGCCCCCGGCGACAGCGTCAGCGTGCCGCCCGCAGCGGTCAACTCGATGTGTCCACGATTCTTCGCCTCGATGGGCGCGCCATAGCTATCGACTTGCAGCTTGGTGCCGTGCGCGTCGAGTACCGCGTTGCTGCCGAGCGTCAGCCCGTTGCTCGCCGAGAGACGGATGGTGCCCGGCGCAGCCCCCGATGCATCGATGATGCCGTTGACGGTGAGCGCGCCAGCGTCGGCGGCAATGTTCACGTTGCGTGCCTTCACCCCGTTGCCAACCAGCAGATCGCCCTGCTTCTGATCGAAGCTGCGCGTGTCGAAGAATCCGCCTTGCGTCAGCTTCGCATTCAGCCCGGCGAAGTCCGCAAACGTGCGCGCCGACGCGCCGAACGCGCCGCTCGTGTAGCCGTCGTTCGCCGCACCGCGCACGCTGCCGTCCAACGCGACGACCCCGTTTGCCGCATCGATTGAGACGTTGCCCGCACCGGCGCTTTTCGCCGACACATCGAGCAGCGAGCCCGCCAGTTGCCGGAAGTTGCCCTGCGCGCTGTCGAAGACGACGGTGCCACCGAAGCCGTCGACCGTGGCGTTCTGAATGGTCGTCGACTGACCGCTCAGATCGATCCGGCTCGCGCTGTCGAGCACGATGTCGTTCGCGGCCTTGACCACGAACTTGCCGCTGGGCAGCAGCACAGTGCTGCCGAGGCTCACATTACCGCCGGTCAGGTCGATCTCCGCACCGGCGACGGTCGTCATAGTGTTGCTCGGTGTCACGCCTGCGGGCGCGACCAGACGCAACGTCCCGCCCGCCGTGTAGTTCATGATGGACTTCGCCGCGCCGGTCAGCAGTGGCGTGGTGAGCGTCAGGTTGCCGCCGGTGCCGCTTTGTCCGAACACATCGCCCGCTTGTGTGCTCGGTGCCTGATACACGTACAGCGAGCCGCGTCCTGCCGACACGATCCGGTCGCTCGCGGCGAGGTTGACGTCGTTGAAGCCGTAGATCGTGCGACTCGGGTTGGTCGTGTCGAGCGTCGTGGTTTGACCGAGGTCAATCTCACGGGCGACGAGTCGAAGCGAGCCGAGGCCGGTTCCGGCACCGCCGGTCGTCACCACCGGTACGCTCGCGCCCTGCACGCCGTTCCAGATAATCCGGTCGGCCGCAATGACCGACTGATCGGCCGACGCGCCCGCGCCGTAGATCGCAGACGAATTCAGCACAAGATCGACACCGGTGCCGCGTGTGTCGAGTCCGTTGCTGCCGAACAGATTGATGGCGTTTGCCGTGCTCAGCGTGAGACGTTGCAGTGCGGGTGCGCCGTGTGTCGCATCGCCTTGCAGCAACGTGTTGAGCAGCGACTGATTGAACATCACGCCTGCCGGATTACCAACGGCCGCGAGCTGCGCAGCATCGCCGACATTCAGCGTGCCGACCGCCAGCGCGATGTAGCGGGCGCCGAAATGGGCGCTGCTGTCGATGCTCGACGCACCGTTGGTGGCAAACGCCAGCGTACCCTCGGAATAGAGTCCCGAGCGGGCGCCGATATTGATCGACCCGTTGCTGCTCGCCGACCCGAGGAACTGGACATCGCCGTTGGAGAGCGCCAGCACGGTCGATCCGCCCGGTGAGAACTTCATGCCCGTCGACGCGGTGTCGATCACGGCCGGGCCCCGCCCAACGGTGGACAGCGTTACATCGTTGCCGATGTTCAGATTGTTGCCGACGAGATAGATTTCCCCGGCACTCAGCGTGACGCCGTCGCGAACATACAGATCCCCGGCACGCGGACTGATGTTGAAGTAGAGCGTCCCATTGAGCGGCCCCGACGTCCCGTTGATGCTCAATCGCGGCGCACCGATGGCATTCAGGTCGCTTGCGTTCACCGACAAGCCGTTGAAGCCGGGCGTCGGCTCCCCGTTCGTGATTTCGCCGATGTTGAGCACGGCAACCTGGCCCGCCACACCACCCGTCGCAGGTTGCAACAACGCGCTGCCGTCGAATTTCAGCACGGTCGTCGTGGGCATCGGGTCCGGGGCGTAGGGCACGTCGAACGTGATCTGAAGACCCTTGCCGTCGCGCGGCAACATCGGCATCAGGCCACCGAACTGCTGAACCTGATTCGTGAAGAACGTGCTGTAGTCCTGCTCGTTGTATTGCGAATACTTGCGCACGGCGGTGCCGGGCGTCACGAGCAACGTCGACGGCAACTGGCTGCGCGATGACGTATTCGCGATGCTCGTGTAACCGGCCGTCAGATACGTGCCGTTGCCTGTGGCTGTCGTGGTTGCCGGGAGTGTCTGCCCTGTGCCGCCGATCTCGACGCGATAGGCACCGGGCAGCAGCGCATAGTTCGACGGCAGCAGCGTGTAGGTACCGGCAGGCAGCCCCGGCACGCCGTCGCCGATGGTGATGCGCTGCCCCAACACCGGGTCGCCCGCGCCATTCTCCGCCGCGACTGGCGCATACGGCGAGTTGTAACCGGGCACGATGGCGTAGACCTTGTCGGTCGCCTGGCTCAGCTTCATCGTCGGGTTTGCATTGACGAGCGGGGTGTTCAGCACATTGACGGAACCGCCACGTCCCGACACGAAGCCTGCGCCTGCAAGCGTGCCGCCGCCCGACAGGTCAAGCACAGCGCCATTGTCGACGCGCATCGTCAGGCCTTCCAGCGTAATGCCGGAGCCAGCGGCATATCCGATCCCGTTACCCGTGAGCGCCGTGACAGGGGTGCCGTTGTAGGTGTAAGTCACGCCATCGACGGTGCCACCGTAAGGCACCGTCACACCATTCATCGATACGGACGTCACGCTGCCGGGCAGAAACTCGATGTCGTTCACCGTAACATTGCCGATCGAAGCGGTCGGTGGTCCGATCAGGATTCGGCCGAACGGGGCACGCACCACGCCGCCCTGACGGATATTCGGTGCGGCCAGAAACAGCGTGCCCTGCACGGACAGCGGCGTGTCGGGCAGCGCCGCCGTGGTGCGGCCTAGCGTGAGCGTCCCGGCATAGTTGGTGACGCTTTGCTGACCGGCGACGATGTTCGCCACCGCGCCCGTCGTCGGGTAAATCTGTGCGCCATCGAGTTCCATGTCCCACGCACTGAGAAGCGTGGTGCCCCGTTGGAGCGACGGCGCCGCCAGGAACCGAATGTCGCCCTGGCTGACGAGCTTGGCCATGCGAAAGCCGGGCGACGAAATGTCGACCCACACGTAGTTCACCGAGTCGTAATAGGCGCGGCTCGCCCCGAACACCGTCGGGCCTTTCACGTCGATGAGATTGGCGTCGATCTCGAACGTGGCCGACGTCGGCCGCGCCGAGGCGCCAGGATTGGCGATGGTGCCGCTCGCCATGCCGTCCGGGACCGTGAGCGGGGTCGCGCTAAACAGCACGTAAGGCGCCGCGATACGCACCGTGTTGCTGGGGGCGCTCGCCTTCGGATCGCTGTTCGGGATCAACGGCAGTCCCGACGTATATGCCCCGGCACTGAGCCTGACGCTCTTGTCGAGCGCGAGCGACACGTCGCCCTTGAACTGCATGAAGTCGGTTGACGTGAGCGAGAGCGAACTGAAGCCGCCCTCGCGGACCATGTCGGCGCTCACGGTTGCCACCCCGAGCGGCAGCGCGGCCACCGGTGCGCCCGGCCCCGAAAGGTCAGGGGCCGCCGCCCGCGACTGCGTGACGAAGAGCGTGCTTGGGACAAGCACGCTGGTCGGCGCCCCCACCGTCAGCGTGGGGTACTGCGGCGTAATCATCGATACGGACAAGTCGCCGCCCGACGCCCCGGCACCGCCCGAAAACGCATGCAGATTGCCGTCGAGTTGCAGGCCAGCGCCCGAAATCAGCGCGATGGCACCGCCGCTCGATACACGCGTCATGCGACCACTGGCGTTTGTGGACTGACCCGGCACCGTCGCGGCATCGACGCTCAGGTTCGCGCCGTCGGCGTTCAGCTCTGCGCCCGGACGAATCACGACGAACGATGTCGCTCCGTTCACGTTGATCGACCCGCCGTCGAAGATCGTGCCGTAGGTGCGACCGTTGGCGTCCACCGCCGAATAGCCCAGCCCGGAGACATCGAGTTTCGCGTTCGCGCCAAGCCAGAGCGATGTGCCGAATAGCGTCCCGTCAGCAGCGAAATTGACCAGTGTCGGGGCGCTGCCATCGGCATCGCCGATCAGATTGATCTTGCCAGCGCGGGCACTCAGCGTGCCGTCGACCGTCATCTGTCCCGCCCCTTCGAGCGTGATGCTCTGACCCGGATCAACCGTAATCGATGCGCCCGTCGCAACCACAACGGGGCCGCCCGTCGAATTGCCCTGATCGTTTTTGCGCTGCGAGCGCAGCGCGATACTGGCGCCCACACGCTGCGAGATCGTATCGGTCAGGGGATTGTCGGCAAACAGGGGTGGCGTCCACAGCGCCATGGCTTGAGACGGGGCGCTGCCGGTCGCCGCTTTCAGGCTGTCCGCCGTGAAGCGATAGACAGGTATCACCGGCGCAAGCGCCACGCCGTTGTCCACACGTACGCCCTGCCCACCGTTGATGTCGTATGACGCGAAGCCCGAAGCGAACAGGGAACCGCCACTTCCCGAGTTACCGGCATTGAACATCGGCACACTCGCGACAGCGACCGTCTGCGCAAGCTTCGTGCCTGCGGGAATAATTGCGCCAACGGGATACGTTATCGGTGTCGTGAGGACGCTACCCGCCGCATAGACGAATTGGTAAGGCAGTACAGGAATCCCGTTGGGGAAGACGGCCGACGGGATAATCGTTCCTTTCGGAAGCACGCCGTAGCCACTCCAGCCGGTGATGAAGGTCCCCTTGGGTATCGTGTCGCCCGGGGCGTAATAGTTCGTCCCCCCGTTTTGCTGCGACTGAAAGAGGATGCCCTGTGGCACGACCCAGTCGGCCTGCGTGGCATCGGTGGGCGGGGTGTTCATATAAATGTCAGCCTGCAACGGCGCATCGAGGACGAGGGTGGTGTGTTTCTCGATGTACTGCATCGGCAGCGGCGTGCCCGCGCCGACGGTAAGCGTCTGCGCGAGCTTCACGGCGACCGCTGCGGGTGTTCCGGCGGCGAGCGTCCCCCCGGCAATACCTGCGTTGTTGCCGATGAGAATACTGTCCGGTGTCGAGATCGTGAGCTTGCCGCCGCCGTTCGCGCCGTAAGCCTGCACGTTGCCATCGAAGACCAGCGTGCCGACGCTCGATCCTGAAATCGGATCACCGGCGATCAGCGTGACATTGCCGCCCGTACCGCCTCTCGTCTTGCCTCCTGCGAGCACCGCGCCGCCGGAGGACACATCGATCAGGCTACCGTTGGCAATCGTGAGGTCACCTGTCGTGTCGAAGGTGACGTTACCGCCATTGATGAACGCCGCGAGCGGGGTAGTGTTCGGGTCCTGCGCGGCATTCACCCAGACGCCGCGCGTACTGACAGTGAATCCGGGGGCCAGCGTGATGTGCGCGTTGCCCTTTGCAGGTGCAATCGCCGTGGCGAACGCATCGCCCGCGCGCCACAGCATGTTGGAAACGCTGACGATACCGCCCGGCACCGTGATGTTGCCCTTCAGATCGATGACGGGTGCTATCAGCGTCAAACGGCCGCCGTTGTCCAGTTGAAGATCCGAATTGACGGCGATGCTGCCACTTGTTGCGAGGTCGATTTCGCCGAATCGCGTCTGCGTCATGCGTGACGCGTCGAGCCACACCGTATTGCCCCGCGACGTATCGAGCGCGTCGGCCACCTGCATCGCGGACGTGATGTCGGGCACCGCACCGATCTGCACATCGCTGGCGAACACGCCAGTGCGTCCCACGCCCGTGTACTGGCCGAGCATGAGCGAACCGGCGCGCGCCACGGCGAACTGGCTCAACGCATAGCCGTCGGTCAGACCGACGGTGCGTATCTGCGTCTGCACCGGACCGGTATAGACGTTGGCGATCACGTCGCCTTCGAGCACCGCCGTCGGCGCAGCAATGTTCAGACGACCAGCGTCGCGACCGACGGAGTAGCCGTTTTGCAGCACCTTCGTCGGCGCGATCAACGGGCTGGCGTACGCTTCCGTCGCGCTCTTGCCCCAGCGTGGGTGATCGACTTCGAAGCCGTTGTACACGCCCGTGTACAGCACGTTCGACGGTGCCGTGTTGACGTTGTAGAGCTGACCGTCGACACCCTTGAGCCAAGACTGATTCAGGTAGCCGGTCTGCACATTCAGTGAACCGCCGGAGAGGTTGATCGTCGCGCCCGTTTGCGTCACGACCTCCTTGCCGCCCAACGTGACGGTGCCGCCCTGCGCGGCCCACTCTCCGATGCCGTGCCCCTGATTCGAGAGATACCCGCCGACTTCGAGCAAGCCGCCCGGTGTGTACCAGCGCTCGTTGGCATAGCCGCCGACAGCCGCAGGCACATACACCAGACGTCGACGGTCGATGTAGACGTTCGCATTGTTCAGCGCCAGGTTGTCGCGGTTGCCGGGCGCGTCGCGTTGCTCATTGCCCTGCACGTTGACCTTGACGTTGTTGCTATCCATCGACAGCGACACGCCCACCGCGCCCGACACATCGAGTTGCGCGCGGCTCGCGACGAAACTGCGGCGCGCGGCGCTCACAGCGATCTGACCGCCGGTGGCGAGCGTCAGAGAGTCGCCCTGAAACTCGACGTTCCCACCGGTCACGATTTCCACGCGCGACTGATCGCGACGATCCGTGAGCGCAGACAGGTTGTCGAAAATGCCGGTAGCACTTTTGTTGCGGAGCGCGTCCTGTACGGCGGAGTCCTGAATCATCGCCGCGCGCTGGCTATCGAGCGCCGTCGCGCCGTTGTCGCTGAGCAGGACCGACGTGAGTGCGCCGCTGCCGAGCGTGACACTACCCAACGTGTCGCTCGCCGAATTCAGCAGGTGGATCGTGCCGCGCGTGTTGACGGAGGTTGTCGACACCGCCACACCGAGCTGGCGGACATCGCGTCCCGCCATCGTGATGTCGCCCTCCGGTGTCATCAGCAAGCCGGTGTTGACGACCTTGCCCGCCGTACTTTGTGCGACGAACTGCGGCGACACTTCGTTACCGCGCGTAGTCGACGGAAGATTCGCGTCGGTCCCGTAGCCCTTGCGAATCACGAAGCTGTCGCCAGCCGACATCGCCACCTGACCTTGCGGCGCGACGATGGTGCCTGCATTGCTGACCTGTTTGCCGAGCATCAGCACATAGCCGCCACCTTGCGTGACCGACGTCGGCGTGCGGGTCGCGATGTTCGCCCCGGCCTGCACTTCGACGTTCCCGAGCGCGTCCGTAAAGCTCGGTGTCGTACCGCTCGCGCCGTAGAGTCCGCCCGTGCGGAATTGCGCGTCGGACATCTTCGCTGCCGCGACGACGAGGTTGCGCGTGTCGACCTGACTCGTGCCACCGAAAATAACGCCGTTGCGGTTCAGGATCATCACGGTGCCATCGCCGTGAATCGCCCCCTGAATCTGACTCGGACGCGCGCTCGGATCGTTCACACGGTTGAGCACCGCCCAGTCGCTTTGTTGTGCAAAGTTGACGGACGTGTTGCGTCCGACGTTGTAGGTCTCCCAGTTCAGGATCGCCTTGTCGGCCGTCTGCTGGATATTGACGTTGGTCTTGCCGTTCGACGTCGACTGCGTCGGCGCGTTGGCGTTGATCCAGCCCTGCGTCAGGCTGTTCGTATCGACTTTGAGACCGCCTTCGGTGAGACCGTCGGGGATCGTGGCGGGCGTGTTGGCTGCAGCCGTGCGCGCATTGGCCTGCGCTGCCTGCATGGCGGCAATGTTTTGTGCGGCGGAGCCGAGATTTGCAATGGAGCGCTGCAATTGCGCGTTCGCCTGTTGCTGCTGTGCTGACGGATCCATCAGCGACGTGACCGGCATGCCGTTCGGCAGACGGCCCGTTTGCGACGCCGTGGCCTGCGCTGCGCCTCGCGCGGCAAACCACTGGCTGCTGAACGCTTGCTGCGCGTGGACTTCACCGACCGCACCCATCGTCGCCAGCGTCAATGCAATTGCCTGTGCGATAGGCACCTTGCGAAGCACCACCCTGTTGTCGCGTTGTGATCCCTGCTTGACGCTGCGCTCGCCAATGCCCATTTCCATGCCTGCCCGTAAGTGAGGTCGTATCGCCCGGACGGCGTTCTGTGCGCGAATCCGGGTTCGTCGTGCGCTCACCTCCTGAGACCTCGATGGGCATCAAGTCGGCATGCGCGATGCCCTATGACGGAAGAGACATCGCAAATACCGCAGTATTTTTTTGTCAGGTCAGGATGAGGACCTTCCCGGGCAACGACTGGGCGTTCAGACCAAAGGCATGTTCGAGTTGTTCGAGCGCAAGATCGAGCGACGCGATGGCAAAGCGTCCATTGACAGGGCGGTGGCGCGCCTGATCGTTCATCAGCACGACCTTGCCCGGCCGGTAACGGTTGATCTCCGTAATCACATCGGCCAGACGTGTCTGGTTGAAGACCAGTTCGCCGTTGCGCCACGCGCTCACCTGCGCCGGTTCGACGTTCGTGACGACGCTGAGCATGCTGGCGTTGTAAGCCGTCTGCTGGCGGGCAAGCAGTGTGTGGCGTCCCGCCGGATGCTCAACAGTCACCGTTCCTTCGAGGCAAGTGACGCGCACCCGGTCATCCAGATTGCAGACTTCGAAGCGGCCAGTCTGCGCGGCGCTGCGCCCTACACCAGCCACCACGACGAACGGCCGGGGCGAAGTCGAGAGATCGATCGCCGCCTCGCCCGAGATGAGATCGAAGCCGACCGTCTGCCCGCCGACCGTCTGTCGGCGAATGCTGGTGCGCGTGTTGAGTGTGACGCGGGCGTTCTGTGCGAGCGACAGCGTGCGCTGCTCGCCGATGCCGGTGCGCTCGTCCGCGCCCCATGTGGCCAGCGAGGGCCACAACCCAAGCGGCGGGTACACACTCGCCACCCCGGCCACGGCGGCCAGACTCACGGCCGAGCCGAGCCAGTAGCGACGGCGAGGGTTGAAGGCGCTGGCGGTGCGCACCTTGGACGGCGTGGCTTGAGGTTTCTGCGGGGGCAGCATGACGCCTTCCGGCAGTTGCATGCCTTCCCAGCGGCGTCGCACTTCGTTGAATGTGGTGCGATGCGCCGGATTCAGACTGATCCAGCGCTTGAACCCTTTGACGTCCCACGCCTTCGGCTCGCCAGACGTCAGCAACTGAAGCCAGATCAGGGCTTCTCGCTCGACTTCGCTGGACGTGGTGGGGTGGCCGGTCATGGCATCGATTTGGCTCATATCCTTAGACGAACGGCGTCGCTCAAAACCGCTCATCGTTTTCCCGAGCGCTCATATAGGCATTCAAATAATCGTTGGCCCGCTGCAGATCGGACTCCACGGTGCGCAGCGAGACGCCCAGCGCCTGCGCTGCTTCACGTTGCGTCATCCCGTTCCAGCGGACCATCACCACGATCTGGCGACGACGCTCCGGCATGCGGTTAAGCACGTCCATCAGAGAGGCCAGATCGGCGCGTGACTCCGTCACCTGAAGCGGGCCGGGCGACGCGTCGGCGATCTCGTCGAGCAATTCGTCGATTTCGGTGCCGGAGACTGTACGGCCATGTTTACGGCGTGCGTCGACGGCGAGGTTGACGGCCATCCGCACGAGATAGGACGCCGGACTCTGGATCGCGCCGGACGCCTCGTCTTCTTGCTTCTTCAGGCGCAGCCATGTGTCGTGAAGTGCATCGTCGGCCAGTTCGTCATCCCCCAGCACCTTGCGCAAGCGCAGCTTGAGGTTGTGATAGCGAGTGGTCAGGTAGTCTAGCAGCAGCGGGGGCGCGTTCTCGGCCATAGCTAGTTTGCTCGCATCCCCGAAGGACATTGCGCGCGGACATTCGGCCCCTGAGGCAGCACAGCCATGGTAAGTATTCTCCCTGCGAGAGGCCTGGATGGCGGTGCCATCCGGAGTTGCCCAAGGACCGACACGATCGCTGCATCGCGACTGGGGTTGCCCGTCGCATCGAGCAGCCGGACATCGCGCACATATCCCTCGGCGTCCAACCGAAACCGGAACAGGGCGCTGTAGTTGCCGGGCGTCGTGTTCGGGTCTGCACAAAGTGCCGACAGAATCCCGGCCTGCACTTGTGCCTGAAAACCTTGCGGATTCGTTAGCAACGAAGGGGAGCCTTGCGGCGAACCGTCGTCGACAGCCGGAATCTCGCTCAATACGAAAGTCTCGCCGGCGGGCGTACGAAGCTTGCGCGCCGACACGCCCGAGCCTTGCAGCAACATGTGCAGCGCGGCTTCCGGGGTCAACCAGCCATGGACTGCGGACGCCATGCGCCCGGCAGCCAGATCGCCTGGATAGACGACCGGTCGATGGGTCAGACCGGCGTATCGATCCAGCGCCTCGGCGAGCGGCTGCGCCGGAATCTCGAAATGCATGGGAGAACTGCCGGTGTCCCCGGGGCCCGCCGTGCGCTCAGTCGATCCGGTATCTGCCGGTATCGACGGCGCGCCGCTGCCCGCATGCAAGGATGCGCAGATCACGCACAGGAAAATGCCGAGGGAAAGCCACTGCCAACGCATGTCGATGGGTTTCGTGCGCTGAAGCATTCCCCATTTCCTCGATGCGTTGCGCCAGATGTCCGCTTGTTGCTGCCGCACCGGACATCAAGACGGCACGCCCTGACCTCGCCCGGTCCGGGCAATGTCAGGTGCTCGCATATTCGCATCGGATCATGAATTTTTTTTGACATTCGCGATTCGGGCGGCGCGAATGGCCCCACGCTCAGGTCCTCGGCTCCTGTTGTCTGACTTCTGACGAGTACGGGGCTTGTGTGACACCGCGGTCATCGATATCAAAGGTCATCAAGTCCTCTCCGATGACGAAATTTTCGCGATAAACGGCCTGAATGCGCTCACGCAACTCATCCACGGTGGCACGCGGGATGTCCGGAAGGCTGTAAAGCGAGATGTGGGCAAACACCGCCAGCTTAGGTTTGGCTTCCGAAAGAATGCGCCCCGCACTCTCCGGACTGGCGAGATATCCGTAAAAGTGATTGACGTAGTCCGGTGCGGCCCGTTCGAGCGCGCGACTGCCGATTGCGACGCTCTGAACCATGAGGTCGGCATGCTTCGAATGTGCGACGAGGTTTTCGGAGTAAGTCGTGTCATCGGTAATGACCACGGCGTGTCCGCCGTATTCGATGCGGTAACCGAAATCCGGCTTCACATGGCCGTGTTCGATCAGGAAGGCCGAGACCTTCACACCATCCCTCTCATAAACGATCCCGGGCTCGACTCGCTTTGCGTCGATATGCGTCGCTGGCTCGACCACTTCCCCTTCCAGCATTCGCATCCGGTTCTGGTCCTTGAACATCAGCTCGATGCCGCGCGCGACGTTTTCGATGCTATCCGGACCAAACAAGGTCATCGGCGTTTTGAGACGTCCGTCATCGGTCGGAAGCGGCGCGGTCGCATAAAGGTCCGGCAGCCCGGTGATATGGTCTGAGTTCAACAGACTGATAAAGACGGCGGATATGTCACGCAATGGAACCTGCCGCTGGTGCAGGCGCATCGCGACGCCCCGGCCAGCATCGAACAGCAGCTTTTGTTTGCCCGCATCCACAAGCACGCTGATGCCGAAACGGTTGATGTTCAGTATCGGTGTGCCAGTGCCGAGAAGCGTGACGCGCATCGTCTCCGCACTCGCCGGGGCACTGCCTACTGCGCTCAGAAGCGCCAAAATCACACCACACTTTCGTAGCATCTTCTGCATACGGGGTCTCCGGTTGTTTTGATTTATCGAACGATTTGCGCATGTAGAATTGCACGACCCTCCCGCACGTCAGTAATGCTTTCTTTTTGGGGACTGATAACTTCGCGATATCAGGGTATTCCATGCCACCAGTCATAGAACGACATCTCCTCGCCCGCCTGAGGGCACGGCATCTGGCATTGCTTGTCGCTCTGGCGGATACGCTCAGCATTCACCGCGCGGCCACGCGTCTTCACATGACGCAGCCCGCTGCGAGCAAATCACTTCGCGAGTTGGAGACACTGTTCGGCACACGTTTGTTTGATCGCCATCCACGAGGACTCAGGCCCACCGCTGCGACCCAGATCGTTATCGACCGTGCACGGATCATGTTGACCGAGATGCAAAAGCTCGGCAGCGATCTTGAATTGATCGCCAACGGTGCCCTCGGAAAGGTTCGCGTCGGCATCATGCCGGTCGCTATTCCCGATCTTCTGAGCAAAGTGTTGACGCACTTATCGAAGGATTCGCCCGGCGTAGTGGCAGAGTTTCATGAAGGGTCTATCGACTGGATGCTCGGCGGACTGGCTCAGGGCAAGCTCGACTGCGTCGTCTGTCGACTGGGCGAAGGGACTGCGGCAGCCCATTTTTCCCGGGAAGCGCTGTTCGAGGAGAGCGTTTGTATCGTCGCTCGCCATCATCATCCTCTGGCCCGACGAAAGAAGATCACTCCGGCCATGCTCGCATCCGCCGACTGGATATTCCCGGGCGGCGATGCACCGCTACGCGCGTCGATTCGGCAATTTTTCGCCGACCATCTGACGACAGTCCCCATACCCAAGGTGGAATGTGTCTCGGTGCTTGCGAACCTGCAAATGCTGCAAGACACCGATTGGCTCGCCTTTCTTCCCCGGCCGATTGCCGTCCAGTATCAGCGGCTCGGCGTCATCGCCATCCTGAACGCACAGGGCGAATGGCCCATGCCGGCTGTGGGTCTTGTGACGCGCGCGGAGACAAATCAGACGCCGGCGCTGGACGCGTTTGTGAGCGCTGTGCGGCACGTGGGGGCCAACGTTGCCAGAACACGCGCAATGGTCGACTCGACAAGCCATGACCGTACTGGGAATAAGCGACAGGCCGGACTTCGGCCAGGTTGAAACGCGTCAAATTGGCTGGCCTGCCCAGAGGGATTCGAACCCCCGACCGTCGGCTTAGAAGGCCGATGCTCTATCCAACTGAGCTATGGGCAGTGCGTGATGGCGGCGATCGAGTATCGCTGCCGGAGAGACTCGGGGGGCTGAGTACACGTGAAACGTGCGCCACATCCGAGTAATCGGCGATTATAGCGCACGTACAAGCCAGTTTCATGCGCGGCGCTTCGGGAGTTGTCCCCTTTGCGTGCCATCTCGTTCGCATCTAGACTTCAGGTGTGGAGGAACGTGCTCATGAACGAGATCGAACGCGAACAACGCTTTGGTGCGCACAACTACTCACCCCTGCCCGTCGTGCTCTCGCATGCAAAGGGCGTCTGGGTCTGGGACGTCGAGGGCAATCGCTATCTCGACATGATGAGCGCCTATTCCGCCGTCAGTCACGGGCACGCGCATCCGCGTCTCGTCGCCGCGCTCACTGCGCAGGCGCAACGCCTCGCCGTCGTCTCCCGCGCCTTCTACACCGACCGTCTCGGCGCTTTTCTCGAACGCCTCTGCGATCTCACCACGCTCGGCGGTGCCCTGCCCATGAACACCGGCGCGGAAGCCGTCGAAACCGCCATCAAGGCAGCGCGCCGCTGGGGTTACAGCGTCAAACGGATTCCCGCCGAGTGCGCCGAAATCATCGTCGCCGACGGCAATTTCCACGGACGCACCACCACCATCGTCGGCTTCTCCTCGGAACCCGCCTATCGCGCCGACTTCGGGCCGTTCACGCCCGGGTTCATCCGCGTGCCGTATGGCGACATCGACGCCGTGCGCGCCGCCATCACCCCCAACACCTGCGCCGTCCTATTCGAAACCATTCAGGGCGAAGGCGGTATCGTCGTGCCACCGGACGGCTTTCTTCGAGGGCTGCGTCAACTGTGTACCGAGCAGAATGTCCTCATGCTGCTCGACGAAATTCAATCGGGTCTAGGGCGCAGCGGCCGCTGGTTTGCCTATCAGCACGAAGGCATCGTGCCGGACGGCATCATGCTCGGCAAAGCCCTCGGCGGCGGCTTGCTGCCCGTGTCCGCCTTCGTCGCGCGACGCGACGTTATCGACCTGTTTGAGCCGGGCAGCCACGGTTCGACGTTCGGTGGCAACGCGCTGGCAGCCACCGTCGCACTCGAAGCGCTCGACGTCATGGCCGACGAAGACCTGCCGGGCAGAAGTGCTGAGATGGGCGAATATCTGCTATCGCGCTTGCACGCGATTCATTCGCCGCTGATTCGGGAGGTGCGCGGACGCGGTCTGTGGGCAGGCATCGAAATCGATCCGGCTCGGGCCGATGCTCACGATCTGTCGATGGGGATGCTACGACGGCGTGTGCTCGCCAAGGAGACGCGCTCGACGGTGCTGCGTCTCGCACCGCCGCTCGTCATCGAACGCGCAGAAATCGACAGTTGTATCGCCGCGCTCAAGGCGGTGCTTGCCGAAGCCGAAGGTCATCGCTGATCTCACTGCTCAGCGTCTCGACAATCGCAACCGTCTCAATGCGCCGACGACTTCGACCAGAGATTCATCACAAGTACCCCGGCGATGATGAGCGCCATGCCGAGCAATGCCGGTGCGTCGAGCTTCTGTCCGAAGAGCACGCGTGACGCAATCGAGATCAGCACGATGCCCAGCCCCGACCACATCGCATAGGCGATGCCCACCGGAATCGTGCGCAGCGTGAGCGACAGCATGTAGAACGCGATGCCGTATCCGACGACGACCAGCGCTACGGGACCGACGCGCGAGAATCCATCGGATGCCTTCAACGCCGACGTCGCGATCACTTCCGCCACGATTGCCACCAACAGGTACACATACGCCATCGACACTCCTTTCGCTTTCGCGCTGCCCGGTTCAAGGCCGGTCATCTTAACCGACACACTTGCTCGGTGCCGCTCACGTCACACGCAAGAATTTCTTGCCAAAGCGCACGACGCCGCGCTACAGTCGCCGTCACGGTGTGGCCAGCACACCGGCGTCGCTCGGACGGTTCCGGGCGCTTACGTTCCAGGGTTCAACATGTCCAGCTCTCAGGGCTCGCGCAGCTTTGCGCGCATCAATCGTCTTCCCCCGTACGTTTTCAACATCACCGCCGAACTGAAGATGGCTGCGCGCCGTCGTGGCGAAGACATCATCGATCTGTCGATGGGCAACCCCGATGGGGCCACGCCGCCGCATATCGTCAGCAAGCTCGTCGAAGTCGCACAACGTCCCGATACGCACGGGTACTCGACCTCGCGCGGCATTCCGCGTCTGCGTCGCGCCATCACGCGCTGGTACAAGGACCGCTACGACGTCGAACTCGACCCGGAGCGCGAAGCCATCGTCACCATCGGTTCGAAGGAAGGCCTCGCCCACCTGATGCTCGCCACGCTGGATCAGGGCGACACGGTGCTCGTGCCGAATCCGTCCTACCCGATTCACATCTACGGCGCGGTTATCGCCGGTGCGAACATCCGCTCCGTGCCGATGACGCCCGGCATCGACTTCTTCACCGAACTCGAACGCGGCATTCGCGAAAGCCATCCGAAGCCCAAGATGGTGATTCTCGGCTTCCCCTCGAATCCCACGGCGCAATGCGTCGAGCTGGAATTCTTCGAACGCGTCGTCGACCTCGCGCGCAAACACGACATTCTCGTGGTGCACGATCTGGCCTATGCCGACATCGTGTATGACGGCTACAAAGCACCGTCGATCATGCAGGTGCCCGGCGCGCAGGACGTCGCCGTCGAATTCTTCACGCTGTCCAAAAGCTACAACATGGCGGGTTGGCGTATCGGCTTCATGGTCGGCAATGCGGAATTGGTCGCCGCACTCGCGCGCATCAAGAGCTACCACGACTACGGCACGTTCACGCCGGTTCAGGTCGCCGCCATTGCCGCACTCGAAGGCGATCAGACGTGCGTCGAGGAAATTCGCGAGCAATATCAGCGCCGCCGCGACGTGCTCTACAAAGGGCTGACGGAAGCGGGTTGGGCGGTCGATCTGCCGAAGGCGTCGATGTACATCTGGGCACGCATTCCCGAACCGTACCGCGCGCTCGGCTCGCTCGAATTCGCCAAGAAGCTGCTTGCACAGGCGAAGGTGTCGGTCTCGCCGGGCATCGGCTTCGGTGAGTATGGCGACGAATACGTGCGCTTCGCACTGATCGAAAACGAGTCGCGTATTCGTCAGGCCGTGCGTGGCATCAAGCACATGTTCCGTGAAGACGGACTGGTGCAGCCGACCGTCGCGTAAGCGTCAACAATACCGCCGAATAGTACATCGGGGCGCACTCGCTAGAGGCGCCCCGATGTATTTCGGGCGTCAAAGACGATGAAGACAGCCGCGACTAAGGCAGGTCTGTCAGATACCGGCTCGGCGCATCTCCCAGCACCCGCCGAAATGCCGCAGTGAAGGCGCTGGGACTGCCGTACCCGAGATCGAACGCTACACGCGTCACCGACTGCCCGTCACTCAAGCGCTCGAGCGCCGCCATCAGACACACCTGATGACGCCACTGCGCAAAGCTCACCCCCGTCTCCTCCCGAAAGTGTCGCGTGAAGGTGCGGCGACTCATCGACGCCATCGCCGCGACGGCATCGAGATCCAGCGCCATCGACGGCGACGCGAACACATTGCGGCAGACCTTAGCGAGCCTCGCATCGGCAGGCAACGGCGCATGGAGCATCAGACGCGGCATCGCCGCAATCTCCGCCAACAGCAACGCCATGAGCTTGCCGTCGCGCGCGTCTTCGTCATACATCGGCGGCAGGTCGATGGCGTAGTCCAGCAGTTGCCTGAGCAGCGGCGACACCGCGTACACACAACACTCGGCCGGTAGTCCCGCAGACGCCGACGCCTCAGGAGTCACGAAGGTGTTGAGCATCGTCACTGGCCCGCTCATCGTCATCTCGTGCGTGACGCCCGCAGGGACCCAGCACGCCCGCTGCGGCGGAACGAACCAGCGCCCCTCCGGCGTCGACACGGTAATCATGCCGCGCGACGCCAACGCAAACTGGCCGCGCGCGTGGGCATGCGCGGGGAAGGTCAGTCCCGCAGGGTAGTCGTTGGTGGCAACCACCACACTGCGCGGCAGATGCTCGTATGGATCGATTGAGACGTTTCTCATGACCCGAATTCTACAGTGAACGACCCACCATCGACGGCGGGCGGTTTTTCGTGTCGTTAGGATGAGCGCGTCCCATTCTGATTCCACAAGCAAGATGCCCAACACCTTTCATCGCGTCGGCTACGGCCCACATGCCGTGCTCGTTCTACACGGCTGGTTCGGCGACGCCCGCTCCTTCCACGACTGCGAACCCTGGCTTTCGCGCGACATGTTCAGCTATGTCTTCATGGACTATCGCGGTTATGGCGGCATGCGTGACGCCCGAGGCGCTTACACCATCGACGAAATCGCGCGTGACGCCCTCGGGCTGGCCGACGCCATGGATCTCACCACGTTCAGTCTGATCGGGCACTCGATGGGCGGCATGGCCATCGAGAAAATTGCGGCCGTTGCCCCGCAACGCGTGCGCAAGCTCATCCCTGTCGCGCCCGTACCTTGCGGCGGCATATCGTTCGATCCAGAGCGTCGCGCACTGTTCGAGAACGCCGCAACCTCGCTCGAAGATCGCATGGCGATCATCGCCCGCAGCACGGGCCACCGACTGCCAGCTTCATGGATCAACTGGAAGGCCACCTACTCGGCAACGCATTCGTCAATGGAGGCCTTCGCGGCCTATTTTCAGGCGTGGGCGGACACCGATTTCAGCGAGCAGCTCCATGTCGACGCGCCTATCAGAGTGCTCGTCGGCGAGCACGACCCGGTGTTCGATACCGATATGATGCGACGCACTTATCTGCAACGTTATGCGAACGCGAGCGTCGAGGTCATTGCCAACGCAGGGCACTACCCCATGAACGAGACGCCGCTAGCGCTGGTGAGCGCCATCGAATCGTTCCTTCGCGAGTAGCGCCGATATCGTCGCATCGTTTCAAAAAACAATGGGGAGTCCGCAGACTCCCCATCGACGCGCCAACTGCGCCTTTCAACAGAGCGATAGACCGCCGTCAGGCGGGCAACCACTCCTGCAACGTCACCTCGATGGTGATGAACGAGAGGTTGCCGCCGCGCACAAAGCGTCCTGCGAACATGCGCCCCTCGGTGTCCGCCACCATGCCGTGCAGCATCGGCATGGCACTCGCTGCCCCAGGACGCGCATCCACCTCGCCGAACACGTTGAGGATCTCGACCCCGGGACCGTTCACCACCTGCTCGCGCCAGCCGTCGCCAGCGCGAAACGCCAGCCTCGCATCGATCAGACTCCCGACCGCGCCACGCACGATCGCGCGCGCAATCGCATGCTCGGCGCACAGCGCCTCGATGCTTTCCGTCAGATCCTGATTCGGCTTAAGACGCGCCACCACCAACCTGCCCAACGTGCCATTTTCGATGGCGACGGGAACATCCAGCGCGACGCTCATGACAGTTCTCCCGCCACCGGACGCAACAGATGGAACCGCGTCTCCTCGTCGTCGCCCGTCACGTAACCGCCGTGCGCAAAGAGACACAGACGAATCACCACCGGTTCGTCTCCGGCCCACGTGTGATCGAGGATCAGATGCCCGCCATGCAGCTCGCCCGACGGATCGGAGAAGCCCGCATGACAATGCATCAGCGTCGCGCCGTCGGCCGTTCGGCCCACGGTAATCGCGCCGCCGATCAGATCGACTTCACGCATCTCGTCGACCGGCTGCCCATAGCCGAAGGGACGATCCGCATCCGTCGTGTTCTCGATCATGTGGTACCGCAGACCTCGCGCGGTCCCCGCACAGAAACGCCCGACGCCGCCGCCGTACGCATAGCGGGATAACGCCGCGCGTAAAGCCTCGCCGAGATTGGCACCAGTCCGGATCGTCACGCGCAGTTCGTGCTGCCCGCTCAACACGCAGTCTTCCACACGGGCTAACGTGGGGGCGCCAGCATGTCGATAGACCCGTGAAAGCGCAGGTTTCATAGTCGATAGTCTCCTTGCTCTTCGAGCATCGTCTTGATTTGCTTCTTCACGATCTTGCCGTAGCCCGATTTGGGCATGGCACTCCAGAACACGAAGCGACGCGGCCACTTGTAGCGGGCAATACGCGCTTCGAGATGTCCGAGCAGTTCATCGGCCTGTGCGGCCATGCCTTCCCGGGCGACCACCACTGCAAGCCCGCTCTCACCCCATTTCGGGTCGGGCACGCCCAGCACCGCACACTCCGACACGCACGGATGCGTGAGCAGCGCTTCTTCGATCTCGCGCGGGTAGACGTTCGAGCCACCCGAGATGTACATGTCCGACGCACGGCCCGTGATGTACAGGAACCCCTGCGCATCCACATGACCCAGGTCGCCGGTGTGGAACCAGTCGTCCTTGAACGCCTTGGCGTTGGCGTCCGGATTGTTGTGATACCCCATGAAGACGGCCGGACCGCGCACGCAGATTTCGCCCGACGCGAACGCCGGTTGACGCTGCCCCTGCTCGTCCAGAATCGCCACTTCCATACCGGTGCGCGGCACCCCGCACGTGCCGACGCGCGCATCGGGCGCATCGTCGTCATCGCTGTGCAGCCACGGCGGCAGCACCGTGATGTTGCCCGTCACCTCGCCCAGTCCGTAGTACTGCACCAGCACACGGCCCAGCTTCTGCAACGCGTACTTCTGATCGGCGCGGTACATCGGCGCGCCCGCATAGATCACGAAGCGCAGCGAGCTATGGTCGTAGCAGTCCACCGCCGGATCTTCCACCAGCATCTTGACGATGGTCGGCACCGTGAACATGTTGTCGACCCGGTGACGCTCGACCGCCTGCCAGACCTGTTCCGCGTCCATCTTTTCGCCCGGCAGCAACACACTGGCCGCGCCGCGCGCCGTGTTGACGATGGCGTGAATGCCCGCGCCATGCGAGAGCGGCGCGACGACCATCGAGCGGCTGCGATATGTGATGCCAGGCATCAGATCGGCCAGATGGTTGGTGACGACGAACGCCATCTGCCCATGCGAGAGCACGCCCGCCTTCGGATGGCCGGTCGTACCCGAGGTGTAGAAGAACCACAGCGGATCCTCGTACTCCACCTCCTCCTCGTACCCCTCTGCCCCCATATGTTCGGCAACGAGCGTCTCGTAATGCAGCTCGCCCGCACGCGGCGCACCGAGGGCGATGACGTGTCGCAATGCGGGCGACGCCGCACGTACCGCATCGACGTGGCCTTCGAAACCCGCGTCGTAAATCATCACGCAAGCGCCGCTCGACTGCCCCAGATACGCCGCCTCGGGGGCGGTGATGCGGAAGTTCGTCGGCACCCACACGGCCCCGAGGCGAAACGCAATCCACGCGCTCTCGAAAATCGGCAGGTTGTTACGCGAGTGCACGAGCAACTTGTCGCCCTTCTTCACACCGAGCTTGCGCAGCGCGTCGACGGCCGCGTTCACGCGGGCATCGATCTCGCCCCACGTCGTGACGTTGTCGCCAACGATCAAACCCGGTTCGTCCGGGTGCCGCCGCGCGACGGCGGCCAACATCCGGCCGAGGTTCATGACCTTCTTGAGCATTTCTCGTCTCCTTGATGGCCCGGCACGCTTAGCGCGCTTCGAGAATGCTCACGTAGTTCGCCACGGCCGCGCCGCCCATGTTGAAGACGCCCGCCAGCTTCGCATCGGGAATCTGCATGTCGCCCGCCGTTCCCGTCAGTTGCATGGCCGCCATCACGTGCATCGAGACACCGGTAGCCCCCACCGGATGCCCCTTCGCTTTCAGACCGCCCGACGGATTCACCGGCAGCAGCCCGTTCTTTTCCGTCAACCCTTCGGCGAGGACACTCGCACCCTGTCCCGGCTTGGCCAGCCCCATCGCTTCGTATTCGATGAGTTCGGCGATGGTGAAGCAATCGTGCGTCTCGACCAGCGACAGATCCTTGAGCGAGACCCCAGCCACGCCCAGCGCCTGACGCCACGCATGCTGGCCGCCTTCGAACGCCAGCGGGTCGCGTCGCGAGAGCGGCAGGTAATCGTTGACCTGCACAGCCGCGCGGAAGCCGACCGCCTTGGGCATGCTGCGTGCGACGTCGGCCTTCGAGATGACCAGCGCGGCGGCACCGTCGGACACCATCGAGCAGTCGGTACGCTTGAGCGGACCGGCCACGAACGGGTTCTTCTCGGAGACGTTGCGGCAGAAGTCGTAACCGAAGTCGCGACGCATATGCGCATACGGATTCACCGATCCGTTGCGGTGGTTCTTCGCCGCAATGCGCGCAAGTGCGTCGGACTGATCGCCGTAGCGGTCGAAGTAGGCCTGCGCGATGGTGCCGAACACGCCCGCGAAGCCACCGGGAATCCCGGCCTCTTCACGCGCATACGAACACTTGAGCAGCACTTCGCCGACCTGCGGCGTGGCGAGTTCGGTCATCTTTTCGAAGCCGATCACGAGCACGTGCGTGGCTTTGCCCGCTTCGATGGATTGCAGCCCGCCGTGCACCGCGGCCGAACCGGTCGCGCACGCATTCTCGTAGCGCGTGGCGGGTTTGAAACGCAGGCCGGGAATGCGGTTGAAGATGAGCGACGACGGGAAGTCCTGATACAGGAACCCGCCGTTGAAGGTGCCGACGTGAATGGAGTCGATCTGTTCGGGCGAAAGGCCCGCATCGTCGAGGGCGGCCTGGGCGACGTCGGCCAACAGGACCTCGGCGTCGACGTTATCGAGTTTGCCGAACTGGGAGTGGGCCCAGCCGGTAAGGCATGCAGCAACCATGAAGTGTCTCCGGAAAATTGGGGTCATCCAGACTCCGGTGAGCAATTTCGATGCCAGATCCCTGCAAGGCGTTTGTTCGCTGGCAGCGCAACGCCTGATCTGTCACATCGACGGCTCGGTCAGTCGTCGTTGCGAGGTCGTTCCCTTGCTGCGCTTTTGGCGCCTATGCAATTGACGCAAGCGTAAAGCGGGAGTCACTGGCCCATCAAGTGAATTCTTAAGCACGCCAGATGAAGAAAATTTGCTGTACCGCAGCAATGACCCGCACACCGAAATGCATGCGACACCTGTCGCACCGTGCGCGGCGGCATTTGCGACAGGTGTCGCAAGGCGTCGGCGAAATGCGACAGGTGTCACACCCGCATGTTTGCTGTGTTCAGCCGAGCACCGCGCGTGCAGCAAAACGCGCCACGCCCTCGACATCGCCGCGAAGGCTTGTTGCGCCTGATGAAAGGCGCCTGACAGGCGCATGGCGCACGCGCAGCACGCCCCCCGGGAATTCACTAATGCTTAACAACGTAAGGGTTTTCCCGTTCGGATGCCGAACTGGCATTCGATTTGCGTAAGATTAGCCAGCCACTTTTCCGAGTTGGCCGGGACGTTGCATGGCAACACGTATGCACGGCCCGCGCTTCAGACGCAGTCACCAAACCAAAAAACAGGAGACATGCAGTATGAGCACCATGGATCGCCGCCACTTCATCAAGGTTGTGGCCGCCACATCGGCCGCCGCCGCTACGGGGTTGTATCAAACGCAGGCACACGCTGCCGAATTCACGCTGAAGTTCGCCAATAACCTGCCGGTCAGCCATCCGATGAACATCCGCGCCAAGGAGATGGCGCAGAAGATCGCGGAGCAATCGAAAGGCCGCATCGACTTCCAGATCTATCCGAACAATCAGCTCGGCTCCGACAGCGACATGCTGAGCCAGATTCGCTCGGGCGCCATCGACTACTTCACGCTCTCGCCGCTGATTCTCGGCACGCTCGTGCCTGCCGCGCAGATTTCGGGCGTGGGCTTCGCGTTCAAGGACTACAGCCAGGTGTGGGCGGCCATGGACGGCGATCTCGGTGCGCACGTGCGCGGCCAGATCTCGAAGACGACCGTGTTCGCGTTCGACAAGATCTGGGAGAACGGTTATCGCCAGATCACCACGAGCAGCCGTCCGATCAACTCGCCGACCGATCTCAAGGGTCTGAAGATCCGAGTCCCGACGAGCCCACTGTGGACGTCGATGTTCAAGGCGTTCGATTCGTCGCCCACGTCGATCAACTTCGCCGAAGTGTATTCGGCCCTGCAAACGCACATCGTCGAAGCGCAGGAAAACCCGCTGGCGCTGCTGACCACGGCCAAGCTCTACGAAGTGCAGAAGTACGTGTCGATGACGAATCACATGTGGGACGGCTTCTGGTTCCTCGCCAACAAGCAGAAGTGGGACAAGCTGCCGAAGGACCTTCAGGAGATTGTCACCGCCAACGTGAACGCCGCCGCCGTGGCGCAACGCGACGACGTGCGCAAGCTCAACGAAGGTGTGACGGCCGAGCTCAAGCAGAAGGGTCTGGTGTTCAACGCCCCGAACAATGAGCAGTTCCGCGACAAACTTCGCTCGGCCGGTTTCTACGCCGAATGGCACAAGAAGTTTGGCGACGAAGCATGGGCCATGTTGGAAAAGTACACTGGGAAGCTCGCGTAAATGGAAACGTTGACGATGACGGCCGAGCCGACGCACGCGCTCGCCCGCCTCTTCTGCCACGTCAACCGCGCGGTGATGAAAGTCACCGAGGCGGTTGCCGTGCTGCTGGTGGTGGCGGAAACTCTCATCCTGCTCGCGGGCGTGATCTCGCGTTACGGGTTCGACAATCCGCTCACGTGGTCGGATGAGCTCGCGCAGATTCTGTTCATCTGGCTCTCGATGCTCGGTGCCGTACTCGCCCTCGACCGGGGCGAGCACATGCGCTTGTCCGCCATCGTCAACAAACTTCCCGCTGCCTGGCGCGACTGGTTCCAGACCATGGCCGCGCTGACGGTGTGCGTGTTCGTCGCGCTCATCATCATGCCCGCGTACACGCATGCCATCGAACAGATGGACATCACCACGCCCGCGCTGGAAATCCCCGACGGGCTGCGCGCAGCCGCCCTGCCGGTGGGCGCGGCGCTCATGCTCATTGCCGCGATCTCGCGCATGGCGCGCTGCTCCAGTGTGCGTCAGTTCGGCCTCGGCGTGCTGTTCGTCGCGGCCCTCGGTGCGGCGCTCTGGCTCGGCCGTCCCGCGTTGATCGCGATGGGCAACTACAACCTGCTGATCTTCTTCGTGCTGATCGTCGGCGCATGCGTGGCCGGTGGCATTCCGATTGCGTTTGCCTTCGGGACTGCCACGCTCGCCTATCTGGCGCTTGTGACGGACGCACCGTTGCAAATCGTCGTCAGCCGTATGGACGAAGGCATGTCCGGCCTCGTGCTGTTGTCCGTGCCGCTGTTCGTGCTGCTAGGCGCCCTCATCGAGATGAGCGGTCTGGCACGTAGCCTGATCGAGTTCATGGCGTCGCTGCTCGGCCACGTGCGCGGCGGCCTGCAATACGTGCTGCTCGGTGCGATGTTCCTCGTCTCCGGCATCTCCGGCTCGAAGGCGGCAGACATGGCTGCCGTCGCCCCGGCGCTGTTCCCCGAGATGCAACGTCGCGGCTCGAAGCAGGAAGACCTGGTCGCACTGCTGTCCGCCACGGGAGCGATGACGGAGACTATTCCGCCGAGCCTCGTACTTATCACCATCGGTGCAGTGTGCGGTGTCTCGATCACGGCGCTCTTCGTCGGCGGTCTGTTACCCGCCGTGATCGCCACGCTCGCCATCGTCGTGGTGTGCTTTGCCCGCTCGCGCAAGGAAGCGCCGAGCGCAGCACGTCGTGCACCGTGGGGTGTGATCGGCAAGACGTTTATCGTCGCGCTGCCCGCCCTCGCGCTGCCGATCCTGATCCGCACGGCGGTGATCGAAGGTGCGGCCACGGCGACCGAAGTCTCGACCATCGGTATCGCTTACACGATCGTAATCGGCTTGATCGTCCACGCCTTCAAGAAGCATCTGAACTTCAAGCGTCTCTATCCGCTGCTCACGGAAACGGCTGCACTCTCCGGCGCGATTCTGCTGATCATCGGCATGGCGACGGCCATGGCCTGGGCGCTCACGCAATCGGGTTTCTCCGCGAAGCTGGTCGGCCTGATGCACGGCGTGCCGGGCGGACAAGTCGGCTTCCTGCTCATCTCGATGGTCGTGTTCATCGTGCTCGGCAGCGTGCTCGAAGGGATTCCAGCCATCGTGCTGTTCGGCCCGCTGCTGTTCCCGGTCGCCCGCTCGCTCGGCATTCACGACGTGCACTACGCGATGGTCGTCATCCTCTCGATGGGCATGGGCCTGTTCGCGCCGCCGCTCGGCGTGGGCTTCTACGCCGCATGCGCCATCGGCAAGACGTCGCCCGACAAAGTATTCAACCGGATGTGGACCTACATGGGCGCGCTACTCGTCGCCCTGCTCATCGTGGTCTTCATCCCCTGGATCTCGATCGGTTTCCTGAAGTAACGCTAACCCCTTAACGGTCTCGCGATATCACCGACGGGCTCCGCCACGCTGCTGGCGGCGGGGCCCGTGCTGTAGCCATCAGTACATTTAGGAGTCCATAGCATGACGGAGAAGGTAGCAGTAGTCACGGGCGGTGGAATGGGTATCGGTGCCGCCATTTGCGAACGTCTGATCAAGGACGGCATGACGGTTGTCGTGGCCGACCTGAACGAAGGCGCGGCGAGCGAGACGGCCGCAGCGCTGAGTGCGTCGGGTGGCCGCGCGTGGGCGCTGGGCATGAATGTGGGTGAGGAGGCGTCGATTGCCGACGGCTTCGCGCAGATCGCCAAGCGGCATGGGCGCTGCGACGTGCTGGTGAACAATGCGGGCGTGGCCAAGACGTTCCCGTTTCTCGACTACCCGCTCGATCACTGGCATCAGGTCATGGCCGTCAATCTGACGGGCACGCTACTGTGCGGCCAGCACGCCGCGCGGCTCATGCGCGAGCAGCGCTGGGGACGGATCGTCAATCTGGCGTCGGTCGCGGGCATTCTCGCCAGTGCCGGACGCACGGCTTACGGCACGTCCAAGGCGGCGGTCATCGGACTGACGCGTCAGATGGCCATCGAACTCGCGCCGTTCGGTATCACCGCCAATGGGATCGCCCCCGGCCCCATCGACACGCCGCTGACCAAAGTGCTGCACTCGGACGTTTCGCGCCGTCATTACACAGAGACGACGCCGCTCGGGCGCTACGGGCAGCCGCATGAAATCGCCGGTGCAGTGAGCTTTCTCGCGTCGGACGACGCATCGTATGTCACCGGCCATATCCTGCCGGTCGACGGCGGCTTCGTCGCCGCCGGGATTCTGGAAATCTGACGAAGGAAAGCGCGACGAAATCGTCTCACGCCATTCCTGTTAGCCTCAAAGCACGCTGGTGTCCGGCAGATCGGGCACCAGCCGCGCGCCGGGCGCACGCTGCATGTCGCGCCACACGCTGCGCGCATTTTCCACGAACGTCGCCACGCACGGGTTGTGATTGTCCCGGCTCCATAGCAGCGCCACCTCCGCCACCGGCGCATTGCGCAGCGGCTTGAACACCGCGTTGCCGGACGCACTCGCGCTGCTCATCGACATCGGCACCATCGCCACACCCAGTCCTTCCCCCACGAGGTTGATGATCGTCTGCTGAAGGTTCGTTTCGAGCCGGATGTGCGGCGAGAACCCGGAGCGGCGGCAGTGGGTCACGACCAGATCGTAGACGAGCGGTGCAATCTCACGCGGGATGCTCACGAACGACTCCTCAGCCAGTTGCGCGGCGTCGAGCACGCGCACCTTCGCCAGCGGGTGCGTGCGGGGAATCACCGCCACCATCTCTTCGCGAAACACCGTTGCCGTGTCCAGGCCGGTCAGATCCTCCGGGCGATACATGATGCCGACGTCGGTCTGACCCGCGCGCACAGCCTCTGCCAACAGGTTGGGCAGCGTCTCCGCAAGCTTCATGTCGACACGCGAGAACGCCGCCGCGTACGTCCGCGTGAGCGCTGGCAGGATGTTGTACGCCGAGGACATCATGAAGCCGACCGTAATCGCGCCATCCTCCCCCCGGCTGGCCGCCACCACGTTGCGGCGCGCGCGATCGACCGAGTTGAGAATTTCCACTGCGTCCTGATAGAAGCGATTGCCCGCCCGCGTGAGTCGCACGCTGCGGTTCGTGCGCTCGAACAACTGCACGCCCAGCTCCGCTTCCATCAAGGCGATCTGACGCGAGAGCGGCGGCTGAGAGATATGCAACTGCTGGGCCGCGCGGCCGAAGTGCAGTGTCTGCGCGAGCACCACGAAATACTGGAAATGGCGCAATTCGATCATTTGATACCCCTGAGGTATTAATAGCGCATCAATATTGTATTGGATGTTATGACTGCGCGGTCGTATCCTGCTTTGGCGGTAGGTCACCCGAGCCGACCGCGACATAAAGAGACGTCAGGAATCGCCAGGCCACAAGCCACCGACGGCGCCCTTTCGTACCAATACGAGAAGGAGACAAGTCATGCCCGCTCACCTCGCTGTAGCGTCCGCCCCCGCTCGACCTGTCGGCCACGCCGCCCCCCTCGGCGCAGCCAGCGCCCATAGTGCCAATACCGCTTTCAACAACATCGCCGCGCTTGCCGAGCATGTAGTGCGCGTGCCAGCCGCTACCGCGCCAGCCCCGGCGTCCCGTCAGCTTCGCCCCGATTACCTCGCCATCGACGATCTGTGCGGCACCGATGCCCGCATGCGCGATCTGCTCGCGCGCGGCAAACGCTTCGTCGACCGTGGCCTGTCCGTGCTGATTCTCGGTGAGACGGGCACCGGCAAAGAGTTTCTCGCCCGCGCATTACACGAATACAGCGAGCGACGCGCACAGTCGTTCGTCGCCATCAATACGGCGTCGCTGCCGGAGCATCTGATCGAGAGTGAGCTGTTCGGCTATCAGCGTGGCGCCTTCTCCGGCGCGTTGCCTGGAGGGATGAAAGGGAAGATGCAGCAAGCCGATGGCGGCACGCTGTTCCTCGATGAAATCGGCGACATGCCCTACGCGATGCAGACGCGTTTGCTGCGCGTGCTTTCGGAACGTGAAGTCACGCCGCTAGGGGCGAGTCAGCCGGTGCCGGTCGATGTCCAACTGATCTGTGCCACGCATCAGGATCTGGCAAGCGCTGTCGCACAAGGCACGTTCCGTGAAGACCTCTACTACCGGATTGCCGTCGGCGTGCTGACGCTGCCCACCTTGCGTGAGCGCGACGACAAGCGCGAGCTGATCGCGCGCATGTTGTGCGACGAATGGCCAGACCTGCGTGTCGATCAGGCGCTCGCGCGTGTGACGTCCGACGCGCTCTCGTGTCTTCTCACGCATGCGTGGCCGGGGAATTTGCGTCAGATGCGCGCGGCATTGCGATATGCGTGTGCCGTGATGAGTGGGGAACGCTTGTGTGTGGACGATCTGCCACCGGAATTTGCGTCCTCGCCTGCATTGCATTCGACGCACTCAGCGAATCGCCACGAGGAAACGCGCGACGTCCGGATCGAGGAAACGGCCTATACCGCCAGCGTTGCTTCGCACACGCAATATCGTGCACACGACGCGTCACACGAGCCGCACGATCAGGAACGCGAACGCATTCTGCAAGCGCTCGCACAACATCGCTGGAACATTTCAGCAGCGGCGCGCACGCTGGGATTTTGTCGTGCGTCGCTATATCGCAAGCTCAAGCAGTTGAGCATTCCGCATGTTCGCGACTGCGGCGAAGCCCTCAGCACAAGGCAATACGCCTAGTTTTTTCGACACAAAAATCGCAGGCAAAAAAAAGCGCGGCCGATGAGGCCGCGCCAAGGTTTGGAGACTTTTCACTCAACGCAAAAGTCTACTTCTCGCGGAACGTAGTATAGGTGCGCATCCGAAAATCATTGTCATCATTCGACGCAATGAATTATTCGGCGACTCGCAATAGTCCGTAAAACCCCATAAATAAAGGCCTTTTTTGCTCGCGCCGATTTCTCGCGCTTGCCAACATCTCAGAAATGGCTCAATGCGCGCGAGTACGTGAGCCCTATGACAGCGAGATGGCAGCCACCTGACACGGCGATGAATCGCTCTCTATATAGCGACGTCGCACATCGCGACAACGCGCTCACTTCCTCACACAAATTCACATCGCACTTTTCACGCGATGCATCGGGCGTGCGAGCCGTCACTGCCGCGCGCATTCACTGCGATGGAACTTAACGCGAACACGCATGTCGCGCGCAAAACCAGTGCTGGCAATGCTTCGCGCGCGCTTTCACTTGCACACCACACTGTGTCCCGAGCGCAACACACATCGCTTGCATCGCGATTTCTCGCCTACGCTTAATCAAGCCAATCCCTTGTCCGACAACGCTTTAGGACGTGTCTCACAGATTCTTTTCATATCTGAAATAGATTCTTGCGGATTCTGAAATAGGCGGGAGTAGCAGCGACTCATACACTGCCCCCTGTCAACAGAGCAGTGCCGATAGCTGTACGGGTCCGCGAGTGATGAAGCGTGATGAATCGTCACCTCGACATGTTCTGTTTCGCCGCGTTCTGTTTACACGCGAATTCTGCGATTCGTGTCACGTTACTGGAGCTTAAACCATGAAAAAAACTCTTCTTGCCGCTGCCGTCGTCGGCGCGTTCTCGATGACCGCGCACGCTCAAAGCAGCGTCACCCTGTACGGCTTGATCGACGCTGGCGTCGCTTACACGAGCAACTCGACGACGTCGTCGGCTTCGGGTTCGAAGAACTTCCGTGCAACGAGCGGCCTGGTCAACGGCAGCCGTTGGGGCCTGAAGGGCTCGGAAGACCTGGGTGGCGGTAACAAGGCCATCTTCGTGCTGGAAAACGGTTTCTCGATCAACAACGGCACGTCGGGCCAAAACGGCCGCATGTTCGGTCGTCAAGCCTTCGTTGGTCTGCAAAACGACCGCTTCGGCGCTGTGACGATCGGTCGTCAGTACGACTCGCTGGTCGACTACCTGGCACCGCTGACCCTGAACGGTTCGTCGTTCGGCGGCACGATCGCTTCGCACCCGTATGACAACGACAACACGAACAACTCGTTCCGTGTGAACAACTCGGTCAAGTACTCGAGCGCCAACTACAACGGCCTGACGTTCGGCGGCCTGTATGGCTTCTCGAACAAGGCTGGTGACTTCGCCAACAACCGTGCATTCAGCGCCGGCGTGAACTACGCAAACGGCCCGCTGACGGTTGCTGCTGCTTACTTGGAGCGTCAAGGCAATCCGGGTAACAACAACGGCACGGGCGCTGTCGACACGTCGAACGGCGGTGACTCGGTGTTCCAGTCGTCGAAGCAACGCGTCTGGGGTATCGGTGGTAACTACGCCTTCGGCCCGGCAACGGTCGGCCTGGTGTACACCCACACCCAACTTCAAGGTCTGACGGGTCTGAACTACAACAGCACCGCAGTTGCTTTCGGCAACGACGGCCTGAAGTTCGACAACTTCGAAGTCAACGGTCGCTACATGCTGACCCCGGCAGTCTCGCTGTCGGCCGCGTACACGTACACGATGGCCAAGCAAGATTCGACGGACAAGAAGCCGAAGTTCCACACCGTTACGCTGCAAGCTGACTACCGTCTGTCGAAGCGCACCGATGTGTACCTGACGGGTTCGTACCAGCACATCTCCGACAACGAAGGCACGGGCCTCCAAGCCGGTGTCGGCGCTGCCGGCGGTATGTCGTCGACCAGCTCGCAAACCGTTGTGGGCACGGGCATCCGTCACCGCTTCTAAGCATCGAAGTGGCGTGAGCACCGACAGTCGTATCGCGGTGCTCCTGACATGAAAATGGCAGCCTTCGGGCTGCCATTTTTTATTGCGCGAACTTATTGCCTGGGCGCTACGACGCCGCGTAAAACAGCGCCGCCCGTCGGCTCGTCACATCAGAAACGCGTCTCGCGTGCGGCACGCAGGAAGTTGTCCAGCACCGGCGTGCAATCCAGAAACTCCGGACCGCCTGCGCGGTGGAATTCCGGGTGCCACTGCAAGCCCATCACGAACGGTGCCTTGCGGTAGCGAATCGCCTCCACCACTCCGTCCTCCGCACACACCGCCTCTACGCTCAGATCGCGCCCCAGCGTCTTGACCGACTGGTGGTGAATCGAGTTGACGATCGGCACATCGACCGGCGCCAGCATCTGCGCGAGCGACGAACCTTCCGGGAAAGTCAGCGTGTGACGATTGTGTTCGTACGTTTCCGTGACGTGCGGGATCGCTTCGGGCAAATCCGTCGCAATGTCCTGATGCAACGTGCCGCCGAACGCCACGTTGATCAGTTGGCAGCCACGGCAGACGCCGAGAATCGGCTTGCCCTGCTCGACAAACTCGTGAAGCAATTCAAGTTCGTACATGTCACGCATGCGGTCGCCCTGCCATTCGTGACGCGTCGCCACTTCCGAATAGGTGTGCGGCGAAACATCTGCTCCGCCCTGCAAGACCAGCCCGTCGAGGTGCTTCGCGTAATCGTGCAGACGGATATGGCTCGGGTGAAGCAAGCCTTGCGTGTCCACCGTCGGAATCATGAAGACGAGCACATCGCGCGACATCACCCAGTGCGCAATCGACTCTTCGAGGTATTGCAGCGTTTTGCTGCGCAATCCCTTCGAACCGGGTTCCGGGTGGAAGATACGGGCCGAGATGCCGATCTTCAGCGTGCGTTGCGTGATGCGCTGACCGGCGCGGTCGTACCAGGCACGGAAGCGCGCGGACGTGATCCGGCGCAGCACCGACCACGGCGAGTCGCCCGCCTGCAAGTACGACGGCTGGCCGCCCATCGACGCCGGACTGCCCGGACGCGGCCCGGCCCCGCCGAACGACGGCTGATGCGGTGGCTCACCACCGCCTGAACCGCCACCCGCGCCACCGGCAGCACCGGCAGCACCTGCCCCCGTCTCGCCGATGTTGCCCCCGGCACTCCCTACACCGGCCGCCTTCACGTCATCACCCGATTTCGGCACGGGTGAGCCGATCGGATTGCGGTCGGACGCCACTTCGGCGGCCGAGGCGGGCCTGGCAGATTTGGCGGCGGACGCAGGCGTCTCGGCCTTCGAATCGTCCGATCCGTCGGCTCGCACCGCGCTGCCTTGCTCGGCAGGCGGCGCAGGACGTGTCAGCGTGTCAGGATTGGGCGGCATGTCGCCGGACCCTTCGGCCGTACCGGCCACCGGCTTTGCCGTGGGACGCGGCGTCGCAGGCGACGCGGGCTCCACATACTCGGACGAACGCGTCGCAGGCGAGTCTGCGGGCGAGTCGCTGTGCTTTGCGGGTTCGTGTGCTTCGGAGGCTGGAGCCGTCGGCGAGGTTGCGCTCTTACTCGTATCGGATTCGGGCTTGGACGGCTGCTGCGGCGATTTCGGATCTTGAGCGTCGGTCATGATGGCGTTTGGATGCGTCCGAAAAAAGGTGGACGAAAGGGGAAAGTAGGATTGACCACGTCGGCCCGGGAATTATCCCGCCGCCACAATCCCGCCGCAACCGCTATCCCAAACGTCCCTTTTTGCGAGCCCCGCGACATCAGCCTCGCCCCGCCCCGCTTTCGCACACCGATGAAACCGTCCCGGTCGGGCGATGTCTTAGTTCA
This sequence comes from Pandoraea sp. NPDC090278, assembly GCF_044772185.1. Classification (NCBI taxonomy): domain Bacteria; kingdom Pseudomonadati; phylum Pseudomonadota; class Betaproteobacteria; order Burkholderiales; family Burkholderiaceae; genus Pandoraea; species Pandoraea sp. NPDC090278. The sequence continues at coordinate 92,824 of NZ_JBIVYJ010000007.1, forward strand.
TTGTTACGCATGGGATGCACGCCAGCGGCGGTTGAGCTCGGCTCGGCACATATCACACTGATTGCGTATAATCGAGACAAATTGCACGATATTCAATCGATATTGAACGACGTTCGTGTCGATTGAGTGAAATCGCGTTTCGGCGTCCAACGTTGCCCGGGCCTGACCGGGGCTTCCCGGCGGACGCATTGGTACCAGGAGTCTGCAAGTGAAGCGTTTTCTTCGTCTGTGGCAAATCGCCCGCCATGATTTCCGCGTGCTCTGGCATGCGGCCCGTGACCCGCGCCGTCCGCGCTGGCTGTTGCCTGCTGTGGTGCTGCTCGCGATCTATCTGCTCAGCCCCATCGATCTGATCCCGGATTTCGTGCCGGTGTTCGGTTTGCTCGACGACGTGGTCGTGATCGGCATGGTGGTCCACTGGCTCATCAAGCGCCTGCCGGTCGATGTGCGCGAGGACGCGCGCGCGCATGTGTTCACCCAGCGAGCCTGATGCTTGCTGACGGGCGCGCATCGCAAGAAATGAAAAAGGACGCCGAGGCGTCCTTTTTCATTGGCGTCGCACAAAACGTGCAAAACGCGCGCGAGTGGCTCAGGGCATCAACAACGTCGACCCGGTGGTCTTACGCGCTTCGAGATCGCGATGCGCTTGTGCGACGTCGGCCAGCGCATAACGCTGATTGACCTCGATCTTGACCGTGCCCTTGCCGACCACATCGAACAACTCGTTGGCCGTGGCGTCCAGATCGGCGCGCTTGGCGGTGTAGTTGAACAACGTGGGACGCGTGAAGAACAACGAGCCGCGCGACACCAGATCCGCCGTGTTGATTTGCGTGACGGGGCCGGACGCGCTACCGAAGTTCACCATCGTGCCCAGCGGACGCAGGCAGTCGAGCGAGCCGATGAAGGTGTCTTGACCGATGGAGTCGTACACGACCGGCACGCCTTCGCCGCCCGTGATCTCTTTCACACGCTCGACGAAGTTCTCACGGGTGTAGACGATGGGGTGATCGCAGCCGTGCTGGCGCACCAGCGCGGCTTTCTCGTCCGAGCCGACGGTACCGATCACAGTCGCACCCAGCGCCTTCGCCCACTGACACACGATCAGCCCCACGCCACCGGCAGCGGCGTGAATCAGAATGGTGTCCCCGGACTTGACCGAATACGTGCGACGCAGCAGGTATTGCGCCGTCATGCCTTGCAGCATCATGGCGGCGGCCTGATCGTCGCTGATGTTATCGGGCACGCGCACCAGCGGTGCAGCAGGCATCACACGCGCCTGCGAGTAAGCCCCGCACGGACGGCTCGCGTAAGCCACGCGGTCGCCGGGCTTCACATGCGTCACGCCCTCGCCTACTGCCTCGACTACGCCAGCGGCTTCCATGCCGAGACCGGCAGGCAGCGGCTGCGGATACAACCCAGTGCGGAAATAAACGTCGATGTAGTTCAGCCCGACGGCGTTATGGCGCACACGCGCCTCACCCGGACCGGGTTCCCCGACTTCGACATCGACCCACTTCATCACTTCCGGGCCGCCGTTCTGTTCGATGCGAATGGCTTTTGTCATGATTGTCTTCCTCGCTCCTTTCTGTCTGGGTAGTGTTATGCCCCAGCGTGGCGGTCGCTCACGCCGAGGGTTGTGCGGCCAGTTGGACGATCAACTGTTCGAGCAGCAGACGCGCCGTCGAGCTGTTGGTCGCGCACGGTACGTTGTGCACGTCGCAAGCGCGCACCAATGCGTTGATGTCGGGTTCATGGGGCTGCGGCGTCATGGGGTCGCGCAGGAACAGCACCATGTCCACGCGCCCCTCGGCCAACTGCGCGCCGATCTGCAGGTCGCCGCCGTGCGGGCCGGAGAGCATGCGCTCGACGTCGAGACCGAGTTCCGAGGCGATGCGCCCGCCGGTCGTGCCCGTCGCGACGAGCTGGCACTGACGCAGTACCTCGACGTAGTCGCGTGCGACCGCGAGGATCTCGTCCTTCTTCTTGTCGTGCGCGATCAGCGCAATCCTTACCTTGGGTACCGTCGAAACCGTCATGAATGCGAGTCCTGAGTGCTGATGCGTGCAGTGAATGCGATAGATGAATGCGCCGTGGCGCGGGTCAGAACGTGCCGGGGTACGCCCCGCCGTCGATCAGCACGTTCTGTCCGGCGATGTAGCCCGCGTGCGCGCTGCACAGGAACGCGCAGGTCGCGCCGAACTCCTCGGGCTGGCCGAAGCGGCGCGCCGGAACGGCGGCAGCGCGCTTGCCGCGCATATCCTCGACACTCTGACCGCTCTTGGCCGCCGACGCCTTCAGGGTCGCCGTCAGACGATCCGTGTCGAACGCGCCCGGCAGCAGATTGTTGATGGTGACGTTGTGCGACACGGTGGTGCGCGCCAGGCCGGCGACAAAGCCCGTCAGCCCGGAGCGCGCGCCGTTGGACAGCCCGAGAATGTCGATGGGTGCCTTCACGGCGGACGACGTGATGTTCACGATGCGCCCGAAGCCCCGCGCGATCATGCCGTCAACGGTGGCCTTGATCAGTTCGATGGGGGTGAGCATGTTGGCGTCGAGCGCACGAATCCAGTCGTCGCGCTGCCAGTCGCGGAAGTCGCCCGGGGGCGGACCGCCCGCGTTCGTCACGAGGATGTCGGGCTGAGGGCAGGCAGCGAGCGCCTGCGCACGGCCTTCCGGCGTGGTGATGTCGCAGGCCACGGCAGTCACGTTCACGCCCGTGGATGCACGGATGTCGGCAGCGGCGGCGTTCAGCGCGTCGGCCGTGCGCGCGACGATCACGACATTGACACCGGCTTCGGCCAGCGCTTGTGCGCAGGCGCGCCCCAGTCCCTTGCTCGCGCCGCACACCAGCGCGGTGCGGCCCTTGATTCCCAGATCCATGTTCTGCCTTCAAGACAAGTGATGCGTTGGTCGTTGGCCGCTTTTCAGTGTCTTGCGGCCGTCTTGCAGCGATTCTAAGTCGAAACCCGGACCGGCATCGCCCGCATCGGCTAAAATCGCGGCCATGCGGGCCGAACCGGGTCATACCGACCCGGCCATCCAGCGGCCCAGCCCCAAATTGCCTGCCATGAAACAAGACACCCGATTCCCGAACCTCTTCATCTGCGATCACCCGCTGATTCAGCACAAGCTCTCGCACATGCGCGACAAGGAAACGTCGACGCGCACGTTCCGCGGTCTGCTGCGCGAGATCACGCTGCTCATGGGCTATGAGATCACGCGCGACCTGCCGCTCACGACCGAGCGCATCGACACGCCGATGGTCGAGATGGACGCCCCGGTCATCGCGGGCAAGAAGCTCGCCATCGTGCCCGTGCTGCGCGCTGGCGTCGGCATGAGCGACGGCTTGCTCGATCTGGTGCCGTCCGCACGCGTCGGCCATATCGGCGTGTATCGCGACGAGCAGCATCGTCCGGTCGAGTATCTCGTGCGCCTGCCCGACGTCGCCGACCGCCGCTTCATCCTGTGCGATCCAATGGTCGCGACCGGTTACTCGGCCGTGCACGCCGTCGACGTGCTGATCAAGCGCGGCGTCACGCCCGAAAACATCGCATTCCTCGCACTCGTGGCCGCGCCCGAAGGCGTGAAGGTGCTGCACGACGCGCATCCGGGCGTGAAGCTCTACGTCGCTTCGCTTGACGAGCGTCTGGACGACCACGCGTACATCATCCCGGGTCTCGGCGACGCAGGCGACCGCCTGTTCGGCACCAAGAACTGATGCATTGATGCGCTGATGAAAAAAGCCCCGGTCCTGCCGGGGCTTTTGCTTTGGGGGCGCGTCTTGCGGCGTCTACCTCATGCCGCCTTGCGTCGCGTGGCCATCGCCACGCCGATGGCCGCCAGCACCATCCCCGCCCACGCCAGCGGCGGCATATGCTCCCCGACCATGAGCCAGGCCGCGAGCGCCGCCGAGGGCGGCACGAGGAAGAACAGCGCCGACACGCGCGACGCCTCGCCGCGCCGGATCATCGCCAGCAGCAACGAAATCGCGACGATCGAGTTGCCGATCACCAGGTAGACGAGCGTGAGGCCGAGTTGCCACGTCCACGCGACGTGCATCGGCTCGAGCCACCATGCGAGCGGCAGCGTCGCCGCGAACCCGACGAAGTACTGCACCAGATTCGAGGTCACCGGGTGCTGGCCCACACCGAAGCGCTTTTCGTACAACGTGCCGCACGTAATCGCGCCCAGCGCCACGAACGTCAATAGCAGTCCGACGGCCGACGTCGCCTCCACCGCCGAGCGCGCCACGATCACCAGCGCCGCCCCGGCCAGTCCCAGACCGAGCCCGATCCAGTTCAGCCCGCTCACGCGCTCGCCCACCAGATGCGGCACCGCCAGCGCTACGAGAATCGGTTGCAGCGACGTGATCAGCGCCACACTCCCCGCCGATACGCCGAGTCGCAGCGCCAGATACGTCATGCTGAAATACAGCGCCTGAATCAACAGGCCGATGACGATGAGATGACCCCATGCCGCCGCCGTCTTCGGCAACGGCGGGCGCATGACGACCGCGAGCGGTGCCAGCACCACGAGCACCAACCCGTAACGCAACGCCAGGAAGGTCAGCGGATCGGCATATTCCAGCCCGATCTTGGCGACGGTGAAACCAACGGACCACAGGAACAGGAAGATGAGCGGTGCGGCGCGCAGCCACAGCGGATCGTGTGCGACACCGGTTCGCACCGGCTCCAGCGAAGATTTGAGGGACATCGGCGAGTGAGCGACCTTTTATTGTTTGACGGGAACCGGATCTGCAACACGGGCAAAGAAGACGCGAGAGGCGATAAGCGATAAGCGATAAGCGAGAAACGAGAGAACGCGGGCGCGCGATGCGCAATGCAACGCCCGCGTCAGCGTCAGCGTCAGTATCCGCCTTACCGGCGCTTGTTGCCGCCCAGAATGCTGCCCAGCACGCCGCGCACGATTTCGCGTCCGAGCTGGCTGCCGACAGTGCGCATCGTGCTCTTGACCATCGCTTCGACGGGCGAGTCCTTGCTGCGTGACCCGCTACCGCCCAGCAAGCCGCCGAGAGAGTCGAGCCAGCCACCACCACCCGCTCCACCGGCCCCGGCGGGTGCACCGCCCGCTGGCGCAGGCGAGCCGTCCGGCTGCCGATCCTGCGTACGGCCCACGAGCTTCTCGTACGCCGATTCGCGGTCGACCACGTTCTCGTACACGCCTGCGACCAGCGAGTTGGCCATCAACGCCGCGCGCTCCTGCGGTGTGATCGGCCCGATACGCGACGCGGGCGGCGAGATGTAGGCTCGCTCCGTGATGGCGGGACGCCCCTTTTCGTCGAGCAACGACACAAGTGCCTCACCGACACCCAGTTCGCCGATGACCGTCTCGATGTCGAGCGACGGATTGGCGCGCATCGTCTGCGCAGCGACCTTCACCGCCTTCTGATCGCGCGGCGAATAAGCGCGCAACGCGTGCTGCACGCGGTTGCCCAACTGGCCAAGCACCGTGTCCGGCACGTCGACCGGGTTCTGCGTGACGAAGTACACACCGACGCCCTTCGAACGAATCAACCGGACCATCTGCTCGATGCGTTCGAGCAAGGGCTTCGGCGCTTCGTTGAACAGCAGATGCGCCTCGTCGAAGAAGAAGACGAGTTTGGGTTTGTCCGGGTCGCCCACTTCCGGCAGGCGCTCGAACAGCTCCGCCAGCAGCCACAACAGGAACGTGGCGTAGATGCGCGGGGCGGCCAGCAGCTTGTCCGCTGCGAGAATATTGACGATGCCGCGTCCCTGCGCGTCCGTCTGCATGAAGTCTTCGATGTTGAGCATCGGCTCGCCGAAGAACTTGTCCGCGCCCTGTTGCTCCAGCGTGAGCAGCCCGCGCTGGATCGCCCCGACCGATGCCGCCGAGATATTGCCGTACTGCGTGGTGAAGTTCGACGCGTTGTCGCCCACATGCTGGAGCATGGCGCGCAGGTCCTTGCTGTCGAGCAGCAGCAGACCGTTGTCGTCGGCAATTTTGAAGACGAGGTTGAGCACACCGGTCTGCGTCTCGTTCAGGCCCAGCAGGCGAGAGAGCAGGAGCGGCCCCAAATCGGAGATGGTGGCGCGCACCGGGTGGCCCTGTTCGCCGAAGACGTCCCACAGCGTGGCGGGGCTGCCGTGCCAGTCGGGCGTGTCGAAGCCGAGGTTGGCGATGCGCTCCTTGAGCTTGGGCGTCTCGACGCCGGGCTGCGTGATTCCCGTCAGGTCGCCTTTGACGTCCGCCATGAAGACGGGCACGCCAATGTCCGAAAATGCCTGGGCGATGACTTGCAAGGTGACGGTCTTGCCGGTGCCGGTCGCGCCGGTGATGAGCCCGTGACGGTTGCCCATCGCGGGTAGCAGGCCGAGCAGGTGCTGTGCGTTGCGCGCGATCACCAGCCCTTCACTGGACTCGTGAGCGGAACTCGTTGAAGCAGCGGATGTTGCGACGGGGGAGACGGGAACGGCTGGGGTCGCGGTGGACGACGCTTGCGACGGCACGGGCTTCTTGGGCATGAGCGACCTCTGCGGTAGACGCGGCGTGGCTCGTGACACGGCGCAGCAAACACCCGTGGCACGGTGCGGCGGCATGATAAAATTGCCTCCGATTATAGCGGCACAGGTTGCCGCTCGGACTGCACCGCCCCGAAATGCCCCACGCGACCGACAGGATCCGTGCGAGACGACGGGGCGGCGAGGCAATCGGCGCCCGCGACCCCATTGGTGGCGGGCGCTCCCGTTTCAAAGGTTGGCCGCGCCGGACTGCGCAGGCCGGCAGAGCATACTTCGCCGCCCAGCGCGGCACGACGGAGAAATTCATGGCGGGTCATAGCAAATGGGCCAACATCAAGCACAAGAAGGCTGCGGCAGATGCCAAGCGCGGTAAAGTCTGGACACGTCTGATCAAGGAAATCACGGTCGCGGCCCGTCTGGGCGGCGGTGACGCCGACAGCAACCCGCGCCTGCGTCTGGCCGTCGAAAAGGCTGCCGACGCGAACATGCCCAAGGACAACGTCAAGCGCGCGATCGATCGCGGCGTGGGCGGTCTGGACGGCGCGAACTACGAAGAAATCCGCTACGAAGGCTATGGCATCAACGGCGCGGCCGTGATCGTCGACACCATGACGGACAACCGTGTGCGTACGGTGGCCGAAGTGCGTCACGCCTTCTCGAAGTTCGGCGGCAACATGGGCACCGACGGCTCGGTCGCCTTCCTCTTCACGCACTGCGGTCAGTTCCTGTTCTCGCCGGAAACCTCGGAAGACAAGCTCATGGAAGTGGCGCTCGACGCCGGTGCGGACGACGTCATCACCAATGAAGACGGCAGCTTCGAAGTGGTTTGCCCGGCTAACGACTTCCAGTCCGTCAAGGACAAGCTCGAAGCCGCAGGCCTGAAGGCAGAAGTCGCCGAAGTGACGATGAAGCCGCAAACCGAAGTGGAATTCACCGGCGACGACGCCGTGAAGATGCAAAAGCTGCTCGACGCGCTCGAAAACCTCGACGACGTGCAGGAAGTGTTCACCAACGCCGTCATCGGGGAATAAGTATGAAGATCATGGTTGTCGGCTCGGGCGGCCGCGAACACGCGCTCGCGTGGAAGCTTGCCCAATCGCCGCGTATTCAACTGGTCTATGTCGCACCGGGTAACGGTGGCACGGCGCTCGACGAACGTCTGCGCAACGTGCCGATCAGCGATCCGAACGTGCTGGCCGAATTCGCCGCACGCGAAGGCATTGCGCTCACCGTCGTCGGCCCGGAAACGCCGCTGGCCGCCGGTATCGTCAACATCTTCCGCGCCCGTGGCCTGAAGATCTTCGGACCGACGAAGGAAGCCGCGCAGCTCGAATCGTCGAAGGACTTCGCCAAGGCGTTCATGAAGCGTCACGGCATTCCGACCGCCGATTACGAAACGTTTGCCGACGCTGCCGCCGCGCACGCCTACATCGACGCCAAGGGTGCGCCGATCGTCATCAAGGCCGACGGTCTGGCCGCCGGTAAGGGCGTGGTCGTGGCGATGTCGCTGGAAGAAGCGCACAACGCCGTCGACATGATGCTCGCGGACAACAAGCTCGGCGACGCCGGTGCGCGCGTGGTGATCGAGGAATTCCTGCAAGGCGAAGAAGCCAGCTTCATCGTGATGGTCGACGGCAAGAACGTGCTGCCGCTGGCCACGTCGCAGGATCACAAGCGTCTGCTGGATAACGATCAGGGCCCGAACACGGGCGGCATGGGCGCTTACTCGCCCGCACCGATCGTCACGCCGCAGATTCACGCGAAGGTGATGCGCGAGATCATCATGCCGACGGTGCGCGGCATGGAGACCGACGGCATTCGCTTCACGGGCTTCCTCTACGCCGGTCTGATGATCGACGCCGACGGTAACGTCAAGACGCTCGAATTCAACTGCCGCATGGGTGACCCGGAAACGCAGCCGATCATGGCGCGTCTGAAGGGCGACTTCTCGGTGGTGGTCGAGCACGCGATTGCGGGCACGCTCGACAAGATCGAGCTCGACTGGGATCGTCGTTATGCGCTGGGCGTGGTGCTCGCCGCTCACGGCTACCCGGACACGCCGCGCAAGGGCGACCGTATCTCGGAAGTTCCGGCAGAGACCAACGAATGCGTGACGTTCCACGCAGGCACGCAACTCGAAGACAACGTGCTCAAGGTCACGGGCGGACGTGTGCTGTGCGTGGTCGGCCTGTCCGACACCGTGCGCGGCGCGCAAAGCGTGGCGTACCAGACCGTCAATCAGATCAACTTTGACGGCATGCAGTATCGTCACGACATCGGCAACCGCGCACTCGCACGCAAGCCGGAATAAGTCGCGAGCGTCCGGCCGTTACCTGACTTACGCCGGATCGCTTCACCACGGCCCGGGGAACTTCGCGTTCCCCGGGCCGTTGTCTTTTGACGCAGGCGTAGCCGTCGTCCATCCCCACCATCCCCGCGCCCCCTTGATGGGCCGCCTCACATCTTCATTCCCCCGCGATTGACAAGCGCTGGCCAAATTGGCACGCTGGCGTCGCGTGACATCGAAGGTTTACCCGGAGAGTACGCGGCCGGCCAGCCCCGGCGGCATTCATGCAGTTTTCCCGACAGACCCTCGCTCGACGGAGACTTACATGTTCGACCTCGATAAGCTGGTCAACGATTATCTGGTGCCGTTCGGCCTGAAAATCGTGATGGCCGTCGTCATCTGGATCATCGGTGGCATCGTCATCAATCTGCTGGCGCGGCTCGTTCGCAGCGCGATGAATCGCCGCCACATCGATCCCACCCTCGTTCGCTATACCGAATCGACGATGCGCATTGCCCTGCGTATCGCGCTGATCCTTTCCATTCTGAGTGTCTGCGGCATCGAAACGACATCGTTCGCCGCCCTGCTTGCTGCCGCAGGTATCGCCATCGGCGCCGCCTGGTCCGGACTTCTGTCGAATTTCGCGTCGGGCATCTTCCTGATCGTGCTGCGTCCGTTCAAGTCGGGCGACATGATCAGCGCGGGCGGCGTGACGGGCGTGGTCGACGAAATCGGCCTGTTCGTCACCACGCTTACGACACCGGACAACCTGCGCGTGTACGTCGGCAACACGAAGGTGTTCGGCGACAACATCACCGTGTACGACGCCAACGCCTTCCGGCGCGTAGATCTCACGGCACAACTCGCGCATACGGTCGATCTGAACGATGCTGTGGCCCGTCTGAAGGCCCGCGTGGCGCAGATTCCCAACGTGGCCGAGAAGCCTGCCGTGGACGTCGAGATTCTCGAGTTCAATCCGTCCGGGCCGGTGCTCGCGGTGCGGCCTTACTGCCACAACCGCGACTACTGGCAGGTCTACTTCGACACCAACAAGGCGATTGCCGAAGTCGGCGGCACAGCTCACTGGCCGGTGCCCGCCACGCGGCAGATTCTCATGCCCCCGCCAGGTGTGGCCGGACCGGCGGTCGGCGGCACCAGCGCCGTGCCACCGATCGTGCCGGGCGCAGGTGGCACCGCGCCTGCCGGGACGTTGCCGAACGCACCGGCACCCTGAACCCGTCGGGCGAGACATCCTTTGATTCAGCTTTGATTCAGGTCATTCGGGCGGCACCTGCACGCGGTGCCGCCCGCCCGCGTCTGCCCTCGTGCCGGTACAATCGCGGATAAAACCGCAATTTGCATACACAGACCACGCAAGGGACGTCACAGAATGACAGCGCAAGACACCGCACCGGCGCCGGACACGGGCGCGGTACGCACGTATCTTCTCGGGCTTCAGGACCGCATTGTCGAGACGCTGGAGCGCCTGGACGGCAAACGCTTCTTGGTCGACGACTGGCAGCGTCCCGCCGATGGCGCGCTCCGTGGCGACGGGCGCACCCGCGTGCTCGACGACGGTGACTTCTTCGAGCGCGGCGGCGTCAACTTCTCCCATGTGATCGGCGACAAGCTGCCCGCGTCGGCCAGCGCCTCGCGGCCTGAGCTGGCCGGACGCGGCTTTGAAGCGCTCGGCGTCTCGCTGGTCCTGCATCCGCGTAATCCGTACTGCCCCACAGTGCACTTCAACGTGCGCATTCTGATTGCCACCGCGCCCGGCGAGCTGCCCGCGTTCTGGTTCGGCGGCGGCATGGACCTCACGCCGTACTACGCGCACGAGGAAGACTGCCAACACTTCCATCAGACGTGCAAGAACGCGCTCGATCCGTTCGATACCACTTGGTATCCGCGCTTCAAGACGTGGTGCGACGAGTACTTCTATCTGAAGCATCGTCAGGAACCGCGCGGCATCGGCGGCATCTTCTTCGACGACTTCTCCGGTGGTGGCTTCGACACGGGCTTTGCCGTCATGCAAAGCGTGGGCGACGCGTTCCTCGATGCTTACGTCCCTATCGTCGAGCGCCGACGCGGCATGCCGTACGGCGAGCGCGAACGCGATTTTCAGGCGCATCGCCGTGGTCGCTACGTCGAATTCAATCTGGTCTGGGACCGTGGCACGCATTTCGGCCTGCAATCGGGCGGACGCACCGAGTCGATTCTGATGTCGATGCCCCCGATCGTGAAATGGCACTACGACTGGAAGCCGGAGCCGGGCACGCCCGAAGAAAAGCTCTACACCGACTTCCTCGTGCGCCGCGAGTGGGTGTAAAGGCTCTGCGCGCATGACCGTCACTTCCTCTGCACAGCAAGCCGACGCGGGCAACCCGGCCAGCCCGACGCGCAAGCGCATCGGCGTGCTCGGCGGCACGTTCGATCCGATCCACACCGGCCATCTCGCGCTCGGCGCGCTGTTCGCACGCACGCTGGCGCTGGACGAACTGGTGCTGATGCCCGCCGGGCAGCAGCCGCAGAAGCAAGGCAGCACGGCCGCCGAGCACCGGCTGGCCATGACCCGGCTTGCCGCACAGGGGCTGGCGGCCGAGTTGGCCGTCACCCATCCGTCGACGCAGGTGATCGTCAGCACGCGTGAGATCGAGCGCGCCGGGCCGAGCTACACCGTCGATACCCTGCGGGACATGCGGCAGGACGCCGGGCCCGACGCGTCGCTCTCTCTGCTCATCGGCTCGGACCAGTTGGTGCGGCTCGACACCTGGCACGCATGGCGCGAACTGTTCGATTACGCCCACGTCTGTGCGGCGGCACGGCCCGGTTTCAGTCGCGAAACAGCGTCGCCGGAACTGCGTCAGGTCTTCGGAGAACGGGAAAAGTCCGCGCTCGGGGTACAATCCACGCCATGCGGCGGCATCCTGATCGACGACTCACTGGCCGTCGACATCTCCGCCACCGAGTTGCGCGCCATGCTGGCGCACGCGCGAGACACCGTCACACCCCCGGCAAACCTGCCCGAACCCGTGTGGCAGTACATCCGCACGCAACACCTGTACCGCGCCTGACGGCCCCACGGCAATTGCCGGGCCGCTATCTCGCACCCCTGTTTCACCAAATAGACGCACTATGGATATTCGTAAACTTCAGCGCCTGATCGTCGACGCCCTCGAAGACGTCAAGGCCCAGGACATCAAGGTGTTCAACACCGAACACCTCACCGCCCTGTTCGAGCGCGTGATCATCGCGAGCGGCACATCGAACCGCCAGACCAAGGCACTGGCCGCGAGCGTACGCGACAAGGTCAAGGCCGCCGGCGGCGACATCGTCAGCATGGAAGGCGAAGACGTGGGCGAATGGGTGCTGGTCGACACCGGCGACGCCATCGTGCACATCATGCAGCCGGCCCTGCGCCAGTACTACAACCTCGAAGAAATCTGGGGCGAGAAGCCCGTCCGCCTGAAGGCCGCCGGTACCAAGGCCGGTGCAAAGGCCAGCGCGGAAGACGAAGACGAGGAAGACGCGCCCGCCGCCCCGGCACCGGCTCGTCGCAAGACCAGCAAGTAAGACGCCGCACACGATCCTGCCGACATGCGTCTGTTCATTCTCGCAGTCGGGCACAAGATGCCCGGCTGGATCGAGACCGCCTTCGCCGAGTACGCCAAGCGCATGCCGCCCGAGCTGCGCATCGAACTCAAGGAAATCAAGCCGGAGCAGCGCTCCAACTCCCGCACGGCCGAGACGGTCATGGCCGCCGAAGCGCAACGCATCGACGCGGCGCTGCCGCGCGGCTGTCGTCTCGTCTGTCTGGACGAACGCGGGCAGGATCTCACCACCATGCGGCTGGCTCAGTCGCTCACCGTCTGGCAACAGGACGGGCGCGACGTGGCCTTCGTGATCGGCGGCGCCGACGGACTCGACCCGACCCTCAATTCGCGTGCCGACACCCTCATCCGCCTCTCCAGCCTCACCCTGCCGCACGGCATGGTGCGCGTGCTGCTCGCCGAACAGCTCTACCGCGCCTGGAGCATCAACGCCAATCACCCCTACCATCGGGTGTGACGGCGCGCTGTCGACAGGATGGCTGGCAACGTGACTTCGCATTGCATTACGTGACGTTGCGCACACCATCCTTGTATGACAAAAAAATAAGTCATCCGTAAGTCATCAACGCTTTTTGCGGTGCAACGCAACGTTGTACCGGACCGTCGATGCCCCGCCGGGCCTTGCTGGCCGGGGCGCTTCACCCCGTGTCAATCCCCCCGTTGCACTCGCGTGCAACACGCGTTGTGCGCTGCGGATGGAAATAACACGGCGACGTGTTAGTCTACGCGGCGCTACAGTTCGCACCGCGAACAAGTAGGGTCCACTCACACAATCAGACCCTTGACTTCTCGTGAACCCCCGGAGATTGGCATGAAGCAACCTTCCCTGCGCACGTTCGCCCTCGCTGGCGTTGGCGCCGCACTGGCACTCGGCATGAGCACGTCGGCCCTGGCCGCCACGGAAATCCAATTCTGGCATTCGATGGAATCGGCCCTCGGCGATCGCGTCAACCAGATCGCAGCCGACTTCAACGCATCGCAAAGCGACTACAAGATTGTCCCGATCTACAAGGGCAACTACGAGCAAGGGCTGGCCGCAGGGATCGCCGCCTTCCGCGCTGGCAACGCACCGGCCATTCTTCAGGTGTACGAAGTGGGCACCGCCACGATGATCGGTGCCAAGAAGGCCGTGAAGCCCGTGTGGCAAGTGATGAAGGACGCCGGTGAGCCGTTCGACGAAAAGGCCTTCGTGCCCGCCATCGCCGGTTACTACGCCGACAGCAAGACCAATCACCTGATCTCGATGCCGTTCAACAGCTCGACGCCGGTGCTGTACTACAACAAGGACGCCTTCAAGAAGGCCGGTCTCGACCCGAACAAAGCGCCGAAGACGTGGGCCGACGTGAAGGCCGACGCCGAGAAGCTGAAGGCCTCGGGCATGTCGTGCGGCTTCACGATGGGCTGGCAAGGCTGGACGCAGCTCGAGAACTACAGCGCGTGGCACGCCCTGCCGTTTGCCACGAAGGACAACGGCTTCGGCGGCCTCGACGCCAAGCTGGAATTCAACGGTCCGCAACAGATCAAGCACATCCAGTTCCTGGCCGACATGGCCAAGGAAGGCACGTTCACGTACGTGGGCCGCAAGGATGAAGTGACCTCGAAGTTCTACAGCGGCGACTGCGGTATCGCCATGACGACGTCGGGCGCGCTTGCCAACATCGGCAAGTACGCCAAGTTCAGCTACGGCGTGGGCATGATGCCGTACGACGCCGACGTGAAGGGCGCACCGCAAAACGCCATCATCGGCGGTGCCAGCCTGTGGGTGCTCGCGGGCAAGTCGGCCGCTGAGTACAAGGGCGTGGCCAAGTTCCTGAACTACCTCGCTTCGCCGGCCGTGGCCGCAAAGTGGCACCAGGACACCGGCTACCTGCCGGTCACCAAGGCCGCTTACGAGCTGACCGAGAAGCAAGGCTTCTACGCGAAGAACCCGGGTGCCGACACGGCCATCAAGCAGATGCTCAACAAGGACCCGCTGCCGTACACGCGCGGTCTGCGTCTGGGCAACATGCCGCAGATCCGTACGGTGGTCGACGAGGAACTCGAAGGCGTGTGGAGCGGCAAGCAAACGCCTAAAGCTGCGCTCGACAAGGCAGTGGAACGTGGCAACGACCTGCTGGCTCGCTTCGCGAAGCAAGGCAGCTAAGTCGCCCTCAACGTTTGGTGAACGCACGATGACGCACGCAATGCGGGGGCTTTTCCTGCATTTGCGGGAGGAATCGTGACGTTACAATGACACCACCCCGGCTCGCGTGATACGCGGGCCGGTTTGGTTTTTTTCGGTCACTACGTTATGGCGCAAAACTCCAGAGAACGCCCCCGCTTCGGCACCGGCTGGCTGCCCTACGCGCTTGTCGCGCCGCAGCTCATCATCACGGCCCTGTTCTTCCTTTGGCCTGCGGGCGAGGCCCTGTGGCAATCCACCTCGACGCAAGACGCCTTCGGCCTGTCGAGCGAATTCGTCGGGCTCGACAACTTCACCTCGCTGTGGGGTGACTCGCTCTATCTCGCGTCGTTTAAAACGACGATGATTTTCAGCGGACTGGTCACCGTCTGCGGACTGGTCATCTCGCTGTTGCTCGCGGCGATGGCCGACCGGGTCACGCGCGGCAAGCGTCTCTACCAGACGCTGCTGATCTGGCCGTACGCCGTAGCACCGGCCATTGCCGCCGTGCTGTGGGCCTTCCTCTTTAACCCGAGTATCGGTCTGGTCACGTACGGCCTGGCGAAGGTCGGCATCGAGTGGAACCACGCGCTCAACGGCGGGCAGGCGATGTTCCTCGTCGTGCTCGCCTCGATCTGGAAGCAGGTCAGCTACAACTTCCTGTTCTTCTACGCCGGGTTGCAGGCGATTCCGCGCTCGCTCGTGGAAGCCGCCGCGATTGACGGTGCAGGCCCGATCCGACGCTTTTTCGGGCTGGTGCTGCCGCTGATTTCGCCGACGACGTTCTTCCTGCTCGTGGTCAACCTCGTGTACTCGTTCTTCGACACCTTCCCGGTGATCGACGCGGCCACCGGCGGCGGTCCGGGTCAGTCGACCATGACGCTGATCTACAAGATCTACTCGGAAGGCTTCAAGGGGCTCGACCTCGGCAGCTCCGCTGCCCAGTCGGTGGTGCTGATGGTCATCGTCATCGTGCTCACGGTCGTGCAGTTCCGCTTCATCGAACGCAAGGTGCAATACGCATGATCGAGAACCGTCGCGGCCTGGATATCTTCTGCCACGTCATGCTGATAATCGGCGTGCTGCTGGTGGTCTTCCCGCTCTACGTGGCGTTCGTCGCCGCCACCATGAACGAGAGCGAAGTCTTCAACGTTCCCCTGTCGCTCATTCCGAGCACGCACCTGCTCGAGAACTTCTCGACGGTGTGGAGCGCGGGCACCGGCAACGCTGCCATGCCCTTCGGACTGATGCTCGGCAACAGTCTGTTCATGGCACTGGTCGTCACGATCGGCAAGATTTCGGTGTCGATCCTGTCGGCCTTCGCCATCGTGTATTTCCGCTTCCCGCTGCGTAATCTGTTCTTCTGGCTCATCTTCGTCACGCTGATGTTGCCGGTCGAAGTGCGGATTTTCCCGACGGTGCAGGTGATTTCGAGCCTCGGGCTCATCAACAGCTATGCCGGTCTGACGATCCCGCTGATCGCCTCGGCCACGGCCACGTTCCTGTTCCGTCAGTTCTTCATGACGCTGCCGGACGAGCTCGTCGAAGCCGCGCGCATCGACGGCGCAGGGCCGATGCGCTTCTTCTTCGACGTGGTGCTGCCGCTGTCGAAGACGAACATTGCGGCGCTGTTCGTCATCACCTTCATCTATGGCTGGAATCAGTACCTGTGGCCGATTCTGGTGACCAACGCGCCGGAAATGACCACGGCGGTCGTGGGTATCAAGAGCATGATCGGCAGCGGCGACACCGCTACCCAATGGCAACTCGTCATGAGCGCTACGTTGCTCGCTATGCTGCCGCCGCTCGCGGTGGTGCTGCTGATGCAACGCTGGTTCGTGCGCGGTCTGGTCGATTCGGATAAGTAATCATGGCAAATCTCAAACTCCATAGCGTCAAGAAAACCTACGACCAGAACAACTACGTGCTGCACGGTGTCGACATCGACATCGAAGACGGCGAGTTCGTGGTCATCGTCGGCCCGTCGGGCTGCGGCAAGTCGACGCTGCTGCGCATGGTCGCCGGTCTCGAATCGGTGAGCGAAGGCAGCATTCTGATCGGATCGCAGGTCGTCAATCAACTGGAGCCGAAGGATCGCAACATTGCGATGGTGTTCCAGAACTACGCGCTGTATCCGCACATGGACGTGCGTCAGAACATGTCGTACGGCCTGAAGATTCGCGGCATCGACAAGAAGGCCATCGAAGAGCGCGTGCTCGCGGCGGCGCGCATTCTCGAACTCGAACCCCTGCTCGCGCGCAAGCCGCGTGAACTCTCGGGTGGTCAGCGTCAGCGCGTGGCCATGGGCCGCGCCATCGTGCGCGAACCGGCCGTGTTCCTGTTCGACGAACCGCTCTCGAACCTCGACGCCAAGCTGCGCGTGCAAATGCGTCTGGAAATCCAGCGTCTGCACAAGCGTCTGAAGACGACGAGCCTGTACGTCACGCACGATCAGGTCGAAGCCATGACGCTGGCCGATCGCGTGATCGTGATGAACAAGGGCTACGCCGAGCAGATCGGCACGCCGACCGACGTCTACGAGCGTCCGGCGTCGCTGTTCGTGGCGAGCTTCATGGGCTCGCCCGCGATGAACCTGCTCAAGGGCCGGGTCGACGCGGAAGGCCGTACGTTCGAAGTCGACGGTGGCCCGGCGCTGCGTCTGCCGCCGACGAGCATGGCCCACGCAGGGCGCGAACTGGTGCTTGGCGTGCGTCCGGAACATCTGGTGCCTGCCGAACAGCAGAACGGGCTGGGCGCGTTCGCCGCACAAACCAGCATCACCGTCGATCAGCTCGAACTGCTCGGCGCGGACAACCTGCTGCACGGCCGCTGGGGCGAGCAAAACCTGACGGTGCGCCTGCCGCACGAGTTGCGTCCGGCGGCCGGGACCGTCATGCCGCTGGCCATCTCCGCCAAGGCGCTGCACCTGTTCGATCCGTCGACGGGCAAGCGGGTGGAAGCATGAGCGGCATGAGCCCGGACCCGGCAACCGCCCATTTGTGGCGCGACTGGCCGTATCCGCGCATCGTCTCGCATCGCGGCGGCGGCAAGCTCGCGCCGGAGAACACGCTGGCTGCCTTCGAGATGGGCGCATCGCTGGGCCTGCAAATGGTCGAATTCGACGCCAAGCTCTCGGCGGATAACGTCGTCTTCCTGCTGCACGACGACACCGTCGATCGCACCAGCAACGGCCACGGCTCGGCGGCGCAAATGACGTACGCCGAGATCGAGGAGCTCGACGCGGGCAGTTGGTTTGGCGCGGATGGCCGCTTTGCCGGTCAGACGATGCCGACGCTGGCGCAGGTAGCGGAGCGTTGTCAGGCGCTGGGACTCGCGGCGAACGTCGAGATCAAGCCGTGCCCGGGGCGTGAAGCCGAGACGGGCACGTTGGTGGCACAGGCCGTCAAGGCGCTGTGGGCCGGTCAGGCTCAGCCGCCGCTGCTCTCGTCGTTCTCCTATGAGGCGCTTGAAGCGGCGGCCGCTGCCGTGCCGGAACTGCCGCGCGGCATGCTGTACGAGGCCGTACCGGCGCACTGGCGCGACGATGCCCGCAAATTGGGCACCGTCACGCTGCATGCGAGCCATAAGCATCTCGACGGCCCGCAGGTCGCAGAGATCAAAGCCGCCGGGCTGCACATGCTCGTCTACACGGTCAACGAACCGGCCCGCGCCCGCGAACTGGCCGCGTGGGGCGTGGACGCCATCTGCACCGACCGCATCGACCTGATCGGCGCGGACTTCCTCGCCGACCTCCGATCGTCGAAAGGCAGGTAGGGACGTCGCCGACGTCCCTACCGTCCCCCAAAGCCCGCTCTCGCACGCAATTCCCTTGAAAAACGGCACCCCCCTGGCGCTGCCGCATGGTGGCGGGCGGGGTCGCAAGGCGGCATAATAGGGCGTTCCCCTCGCCCAGCCCATCCAGCGGCCCGGTGCGCGCGCTGCAATTTACTGCAAAGCCGTGTGCCGGGCTGGACGAATTCAAGCCAAGCCGCCATGCCATACATCTATCTCGCTTCGCAAAGCCCCCGCCGTCAGGAACTGCTGCAACAGCTCGGCGTTCGTTTCGAGTTGCTGCTGCCCCATGCCGACGAGGACGCCGAAGCACTCGAAGCCGTGCTGCCTGGGGAGCCGCCCGACGACTATGTGCAGCGCGTCACGCGCGCCAAGGCCGAAGCGGCGGTGGCCCGTCTGGCGCGCGCCGGACTGCCCGGCGCGCCGATCCTGACGGCCGACACGACCGTCTGCCTCGACGGCACCATCCTCGGCAAGCCGTTCGACGACGCCGACGCCTGCGCCGTACTCGCCCGTCTGTCGGGCACCCGTCACCGTGTGCTCACCGCTGTAGCGGTCTGTGCCGACGGACAGATCCATCAGGCCGTGAACATCTCGCACGTCTGGTTCCGGCCGTTGCGCCGCGAGGAGATCGAGCGCTACGTCGCCTCGGGAGAACCGAAAGGCAAGGCGGGCGCTTATGGTATTCAGGGGAAGGCCGCCGAGTTTGTGATGCGAATCGACGGCAGCTACTCCGGCATCATGGGACTGCCGCTTTGCGAAACCGCCGCGCTGCTGCGTCAGGCGGGCGTCGACTTCTAACGCCATTTGGCCCCGCGCATTTCGAGTCTGGTCGACAATTTATGAACGAAGACATTCTGGTCAATATCACGCCACAGGAAACCCGTGTGGCGCTTATGCAGCTCGGCGCTGTGCAGGAACTGCACATCGAGCGCACGCTCTCGCGCGGTCTGGTAGGCAACATCTATCTGGGAAAGGTCGTACGCGTGCTCCCGGGCATGCAGTCGGCCTTCATCGATATCGGGCTGGAGCGCGCGGCGTTCCTGCATGTGGCCGATATCTGGCATCCGCGCACGAATAACGACACGTCCGTGCCGCATCCGCAGCCGCCCATCGAGAAGACGGTTTTCGAAGGGCAGACGCTGATGGTGCAGGTCATCAAGGACCCGATCGGCACGAAGGGCGCGCGCCTGTCGACGCAAGTCAGCATTGCCGGACGCACGCTCGTCTACCTGCCGCAGGAGCCGCATATCGGCATCTCGCAGCGTATCGAGAGCGAAGCCGAGCGCGAGGCGCTGCGCAGCAAGATTCAGGCGCTCGTGCCCGCCGACGAGAAAGGCGGCTTCATCGTGCGCACCATTGCGGAAGATGCGGCCGACGCCGAACTCGCCAACGACATCGCCTATCTGCGCAAGTCATGGCAGACGATTGGCGAGCAAAGCACGCGTGTGCCCGCCCCTGCGCTGCTGTACCAGGATCTGAATCTGGCCCAGCGCGTGCTGCGCGACTTCGTGCATGAAGAGACAGGCAAGATCCTCGTCGACTCGCGCGAGACGTATCAAAAGCTGGCCGAGTTTGCGTCGATCTACACCCCGGCGGTGCTCGGCAAGCTCACGCACTACACGGGCGAGCGTCCGCTGTTCGATCTGTACAACGTCGAGACGGAAATCGAGCGCGCGTTGTCGCGTCGTGTCGATCTGAAGTCCGGCGGCTATCTGATGATCGACCAGACCGAAGCGATGACGACCATCGACGTGAACACCGGCGGCTACGTCGGTGCGCGCAACTTCGACGATACGATCTTCAAGACCAATCTTGAAGCAGCGCTGATGATTGCGCGCCAGTTGCGGCTGCGTAATCTGGGCGGGATCATCATCATCGACTTCATCGACATGGAGAGCGCCGACCATCGCGACTCCGTGCTCGCGGAGTTGAAGAAGGCGCTCGCACGCGACCGCACGCGTATCACGGTGAACGGCTTCTCGCAGTTGGGGCTGGTGGAGATGACCCGCAAGCGCACGCGCGAATCGCTCGCGCACGTGCTATGCGAACCGTGTGCCGTGTGTCAGGGCAAGGGACAGGTCAAGACGCCGCGCACGCTGTGCTACGACATCCTGCGCGAGATTCTGCGTGAATCGCGCCAATTCAATCCGCGCGAGTTCCGTCTGATCGCCTCGCAGGAAGTCGTCGATCTGTTCCTCGAAGAAGAGTCGCAGCACCTCGCGATGCTGATCGACTTCATCGGCAAACCGATCTCACTTCAGGTCGAATCGTCGTTCCATCAGGAGCAGTACGACATTATTCTGATGTAAGCGCTTTCACAAAAAACCGGGGCATCCGCAATACAATACGCAATAGATCCGATTTCGTCGTGCGCGAAAGCACGCCCCGGCCATGCCCTACTCGAACTACGACAACCTGGCGGCATCGAGCGAGGCGCTCGACAAACATGCCGTCGCGCGCCATTCGACCTGGGTCAGCATCTGGGTCAATGTCGTGCTGACGACCGCCCAGATCGTCATCGGGATCTTCGCGCGCTCACAGGCGCTGATCGCCGATGGCATCCACTCATTCTCCGATATCGTCTCCGACTTCGTGGTGCTCGCCGCCGCACGCGGCAGCGCCCGGGCACCGGACGCCGATCACCCCTACGGCCACAGCCGCTACGAGAATGCCGCGTCGCTGTTCCTGGGCGTGATCCTGCTCGTGGTGGGGGCGGGCATGTTGTGGCGTGGCGTGGAGCGTTTGCTGCACCCCGAGGACATTCCCGAGGTGCACACCATCGCGTTGGTCGTGGCGGTGATCGTGCTCGTCAGCAAGGAAGGACTCTTTCGCTACATGCTGCGCGCGGCACAACGGGTGCGCTCGGCGATGCTCGTCGCCAACGCCTGGCATGCGCGCTCGGATGCCCTGTCGTCGCTCGTGGTGGCGTGCGGGATTCTCGGCAACCTCGCGGGCTACCGCATTCTCGATCCGCTCGCGGCAGCGCTTGTGGGACTGATGATCGGACGCACCGGATGGAAATTCGGCTGGAACGCCTTGCAGGACCTGATTGATCGCGGCGTGGACGACGACACGACCGACACGATTCGCCAGCGGCTGCTCGACACACCAGGCGTGCGTGGCATCGACATGCTGCGTACGCGACGCATGGGCGATGAGATCGTCGTCGACGTCCACATTCTGGTGGACGCAAGGCTGTCGGTCTCGGAGGGGCACTACCTGGCCGAACAGGCCCGGGCCGCTGTCATGAACGAACCACAGATCCTAGACGTGCTGGTGCACGTCGATCCGGAAAGCGACACCAAGGGCACCGCGCTGCAACAGTGGCCAGCGCGCGCCGTGGTCGTCGGTGCGGCCGAACTGCTGTGCAGGGCCAATGCGCTGGCCCTGCACGACGTCAAGCTGCACTATCTGAACAATGGGCTGGAAGCCGATGTGATCGTCGAAGGGCTGAACGGTTCGATCGGTACGAACGGGTCGAACAGTTTGGCAGCGGGCGACGGTGGCATCGAAGGGCCGTCGCAAACTGTCGCAGATGCCCTGACCGCCCGCTTCGCTCCGCTGGGATTGCGGTACGTGCGGGTGCTCAGGGTGACGGGCGAAACTCAGTCTTCGTGAGTGTAGTCGGCGAACAGCATGCCCTGCTTGTCCTTGTCCGAGACGACCGGCGTGATGCCGTCAAGGGGCCAGGGAATCGCCAGCGTCGGATCGTCCCAGCGGATGCAGCGCTCGAATTGCGGCGCCCAGTAGTCGGTGGTCTTGTACAGCACCTCGGCCGTCTCCGACGTCACCACAAACCCGTGGGCGAAGCCCACCGGAATCCAAAGCTGCCGCTTGTTCTCGGCGCTCAGCACTTCGGCGACCCACTTGCCGAACGTCGGCGATCCTTCGCGAATGTCGACTGCGACGTCATATATCTCGCCTTGCAGCACTCGGACCAGTTTGCCCTGCGGCTGCTTGACCTGATAGTGCAGACCGCGCAACACGCCGCGCACCGAGCGCGACTGATTGTCCTGAACGAACGTGAGCGTCTCGCCAAGACCGTCGTTGAAATTACGCTGGTTGAAGCTTTCGAAGAAATGACCGCGCGAGTCACCGAACACCTTGGGTTCGATCACGCGAACGGCCGGAATGGCGGTCGGAATCACTTGCATATTGAGGTACCGGTATATATCTGAGACAGAGAACTGAGACGAAGAGGCGCCGAGCTTAGAACACGCGCTCGCGCAGCATCGAGAGGAGATACTGACCGTACCCCGTCTTCGCCAGCGGTTGTGCCAGCTTTTCGATGGCCGCCGCATCGATCCAGCCCCGGCGGTACGCGATCTCCTCCGGACAAGCTACCTTGAGTCCCTGACGCGATTCGATAGTTTGAATGAACGTGCTCGCTTCGAGCATCGACTCGTGAGTCCCCGTGTCGAGCCAGGCGTAGCCGCGGCCCATGATCTGCACGTTCAGCTTGCCGCGCTTCAGGTATTCGTTGTTGACGTCGGTAATTTCCAGCTCGCCTCGTGCCGACGGCTTGATCGAGCGTGCGATATCGATGACGTTGTTGTCGCAGAAGTACAAGCCCGTCACGGCGTAGCGCGACTTCGGCTCCTTCGGCTTCTCGACGAGTTCGATGGCTTTGCCGTGTTCGTCGAACGTGACCACACCGTAGCGTTCCGGATCGTGCACCGGATAGGCAAACACCGATGCACCGTCCGTTTGCGCGTTGGCTGCCGAGAGCAAGGCAGCGAAATCGTGTCCGTAGAACAGATTGTCGCCGAGCACAAGCGCGCACGGATCGTTGCCGATGAAGTCGGCACCGATCAGGAAGGCCTGAGCCAGACCGTCCGGGGAGGGCTGAACCGCATACTGGAGATTCAGGCCCCACTGGCTGCCGTCGCCCAGCAATTGCTCGAAACGCGGCGTGTCCTGCGGCGTCGAAATGATCAGCACGTCCCGGATCCCCGCGAGCATCAGCGTGGTCAGCGGGTAATAGATCATCGGCTTGTCGTAGACCGGAAGCAGTTGCTTCGAGACGGCCAGCGTCGCCGGGTACAAGCGCGTGCCGGACCCGCCCGCCAGAATGATGCCCTTACGTTTAGTACTCATACGTTGCCTCAGTCGTTCTTTTGATAATGCGTTTCGATCCAGCGCTGGTATTCGCCAGACAGCACCTGACGCACCCACTCGCCGTTGGCCAGATACCACTGCACCGTCTTGCGCATGCCGGTCTCGAACGTTTCCGCCGGACGCCAGCCCAGTTCGCGCTCAAGCTTGCGGGCATCGATGGCGTAGCGACGATCGTGTCCCGGGCGATCCGTCACGAACGTGATCTGATCGACGTACGACTTGCCGTCGGCGCGCGGCGACAACTCGTCGAGCAACGTGCACAAATGCTTCACGACCGACAGGTTGTTCTGCTCGTTCCAGCCGCCCACGTTGTAGACCTCGCCCAGGACGCCCTTGGCAAGCACTTCGCGAATCGCCGAGCAATGGTCACCAACGTACAGCCAGTCGCGCACGTTGCTGCCGTCGCCGTAGATCGGCAGCGGCTTACCGGCGAGCGCGTTGGCGATCACCAGCGGAATCAGCTTCTCGGGGAACTGGTACGGACCGTAGTTGTTCGAGCAGTTGGTGGTGAGGACCGGCATGCCGTACGTGTGGTGATACGCACGCACCAGGTGGTCGGAGCCTGCCTTCGACGCCGAATACGGGCTGTTCGGCGCGTACGGCGTGGTTTCGGTGAAGGCCGGATCGGTCGGGCTCAGCGAACCGTAGACCTCATCCGTCGACACATGCAGGAAACGGAAGTTATCGCGCGCTTCGCCGTCGAGCGAACCCCAATAGGCACGGGCCGCTTCGAGCATCGTGAAGGTGCCGACAATGTTCGTCTGCACGAACTCGCCCGGACCATGAATGGAGCGGTCGACGTGGCTTTCCGCCGCGAAATGCAGCACGGCACGCGGACGGTGCTCGGCGTACAGCTTGTCGAGCGCTGCGCGATCGCAGATATCGACCTGCGCGAAGTGGTGACGAGGGTCGCGTTCCAGACTCGCCAGGTTCGCCAGATTGCCTGCGTAGGTGAGCTTGTCGATCGTCAGGACCGGTTCATCATGTTGCGCGAGCCAGTCGAGAACGAAGTTTGCGCCGATAAATCCGGCGCCGCCAGTCACGAAGATCATAGGTATCGAAGTTTTGTGAGAAGTAGGTTTAACGGGTGCGAGGCACGCGCCCCATCAAGAAGAATTCGTCGTTGGGCCGCATCGAAATAGCATTGGCAATCCGGTTGGACATGCCGAAGAACGCCGTAATGGACGCAATGTCCCAGATATCCTCGTCGTTCAGTCCGTGGCCGCGCAGCGTGGCGTAGTCATCGTCGCTCACTTCATGCGAGCGCTCGCAGACCTTCATCGCGTACGCCAGAATCGCCTTCTGACGTTCGGTCAGATCCGCCTTCAGATAATTGACGGCCACCTGATCGGCCAGCAACGGCTGCTTTTCGTAAATGCGCACCAGCGCACCGTGCGCGACCACACAATACAGACATTGATTCACCGCACTGGTTGCGACCACGATCATCTCGCGCTCGCCCTGGCTCAGATTGCCTTCCTTGAGCATCAATGCATCGTGATATGCGAAAAATGCGCGAAATTCGTCGGGACGGTGCGCGAGTGTAAGGAAAACGTTGGGGATGAAGCCAGCCTTTTCGTGGACTGCGTCGATGCGTGCGCGAATATCGTCCGGCAACGCAGCGAGGTCCGGCACGGGAAAACGACTGATCGGCGGCTGGCTCATCATAGTCTCCTCAAATCCTCAAATGCAGGGGTATGCGGTTTCGGACATGACGTTGCGACCCCCGCAGTGCACGCGGCACCCGCGGGCGTCCCAGTTGTCACGCTTCCTGTTGTTGTGCGTACTGAATGCGGTGCAAATGGGCGTAGAGGCCATTATGCGCCACGAGTGCCTGGTGAGACCCCTGCTCCACGATGCGGCCATGTTCGAGCACGACGATACGGTCGGCGCGTTCGATGGTCGACAGGCGGTGCGCGATCACCAGCGTGGTACGGCCTTCCATCAGCACTTCGAGCGCCGCCTGCACATGACGCTCGGATTCCGAATCC
This sequence comes from Pandoraea sp. NPDC090278, assembly GCF_044772185.1. Taxonomy (NCBI): domain Bacteria; kingdom Pseudomonadati; phylum Pseudomonadota; class Betaproteobacteria; order Burkholderiales; family Burkholderiaceae; genus Pandoraea; species Pandoraea sp. NPDC090278. Next base: position 118,284 of record NZ_JBIVYJ010000007.1, read on the forward strand.
AGTGCCGACGTCGCTTCGTCCAGAATCAGGATCGGTGCATCCTTGTAGATCGCGCGGGCAATCGCCAGACGCTGACGCTGGCCGCCCGACAGGCGCATGCCGTTGTCGCCCACCAGCGTGTTCACGCCATCGGGCATGGCAGCGACCGCATCGGCCAGATTGGCGGCGCGCAGCGCTGCCTGCACGCGCTCGGCATCGATTTCCTGACCGTAGGCCACGTTCGCGGCAATGGTGTCGTTGAACAACACGACGTCCTGACTCACGAACGCAATCTGACGGCGCAGATCGGCCAGACGCAGATCGTTGAGCGGAATGTCGTCGAGCAGAATGCGTCCGCCGGTCGGATCGAAGAAGCGCGGCACCAGATTGACCATCGTCGTCTTGCCGCTGCCCGAGGGACCGACCAGCGCCACCATCTCGCCCGGCGCGACCTCCAGCGAAATCTTGTCGAGCGTCGGGCGCTCGCTCGCGCCGTAGTTGAAGCTCACCTGATCGAACGTCACACGGCCCTTCGCACGTTCGAGCGTGCGCTCGCCACCGGCCGGCTCGACTTCGACGTCCATCACTTCAAAGATCAGCTCGGCGGCCGTCACGCCGCGTTGCAGCGGCTGGTTGACGTCCATCAGATGCTTGAGCGGGGACACAACGAGCAGCAGTGCCGTGACGAACGCCGTGAAACCGCCCACGGTCATCTCGCCCGAAGACGACTCAATCATCGCGACGGTAATCACGATAGCCAGCGCCAGCGAGGCCAGCGCCTGCGTGACCGGCTGCGCGAGACCGCCCGAGACCGTCACGCGCATGGCGTAACCGCGCAGCGTGCTGGTCATCCGGTCGAAGCGGTTTTTCTCGTACTCTTCGCCGTTGTGGATCTTCACGACCTTGTAGCCACCGACCGCCTCTTCGACCACATACGACAGCGCGTTGGTCAGCGTCTGCTGCTCACGATTGAGACGGCGCAGGCGGCGGTTGATCTTGCCGACCAGCCAGCCGATCAGCGGCAGAATGATGGCCACGACCAGCGTCAGACGCCAGTTCAGATAGAACAGATAGCCCAGCAGGCCGACGACGGTGAGCGAATCGCGCACGAGCGTGATCAGCACCGTAGTGAGCACGCCGAGCACCTGATTGACTTCGTAGACGATCGCGTTGATAAGCGTGCTGGTCGTCTCGCGCTGGTAGTAGGCGGCCGGGGCGTGCAGCAGACGCTCGAACATCTTCACGCGCAAGTCGAGCAGCACGCGGTTCGAGACCCACGACAGCATGTAGTTGGCCGAATATTGAGCCAGACCCCGGATCACGGCCAGGCCGATCACGGCGGCCGGGACGTACCAGAGCTTCCACGGATCGCCGCCCGAGAAGCCCTTGTCGAGCACCGGCTTGAGAACTGCCGGGATGGCCGCTTCGGTGGCCGCCACCAGCGCCATGGCGAGAACGGCCAGCAGGCCCATGTGCCAATATGGCTGAAGATAGCCCAGCAGACGTCGCAGAATCGGTCCGGTGGGCTTGTGCGGTGCGCTCATGTAAGTCGGGGACAGCGGGAAAACCGCTATTCTAACGTACCGGCCGGTCCCGTCGGGACGTGTCCGACGCGGACTCGGACCGCGCCCCAAAAATCGCCCTAACGCCAGATTTCAAGGGCTGTTGGCACGCCGGACGCCGGGTGGAACCGGTATACTCCGGCGCATGGCAAGCGCACTCGAAGTTCTCCGTACCGTATTCGGCTATAACGCATTCCGTGGCGATCAGGCCGCCATCGTCGACCATGTGGCCGACGGGGGCGATGCACTCGTGCTCATGCCCACGGGCGGCGGCAAGTCACTTTGCTACCAGATCCCCGCGCTGTTGCGCCCGGGCATCGGTATCGTCGTCTCCCCGCTCATCGCTCTCATGCAGGATCAGGTCGACGCCCTGCTCCAGGCTGGGGTCCGCGCTGCCTATCTGAATTCAAGTCTCGCTTTCGACGAAGCGGTCGATATCGAACGCCGCGCCGCGCGAGGCGAACTCGATTTGCTGTACGTCGCGCCGGAACGGCTGCTGACCGACCGCTTCCTCAATCTGCTCGACCGACTCGACGAACGCGGGCAACTGGCGTTGTTCGCCATCGACGAGGCCCACTGCGTCTCGCAATGGGGGCACGACTTCCGTCCTGAGTACATCCAGCTCTCGGCGCTGCATGAGCGCTATCCGCGTGTGCCGCGTATTGCGCTCACGGCCACGGCGGACGCCGCGACGCGCGAGGAAATTCAAACGCGGCTCGGCCTGACGGACGCACGCCTGTTCGTCTCCAGCTTCGACCGACCGAATATCCGGTACGAAATCGTCGACCGCGACAACCCGCGCAAACAGTTGCTGGCCTTTCTGAGTCGGCATCGCGGCGAAGCGGGCATCGTCTACTGCCTGTCGCGCAAAAAGGTGGAAGAAACGGCCGCGTGGCTGGAAACGCAAGGCATTCCGGCGCTGCCGTATCACGCGGGGCTGGACGCCGAAGTGCGCCGCACGCACCAGCAGCGTTTCCTGCGCGAGGAAGGGCTGGTCATGGCCGCGACCGTCGCCTTCGGCATGGGCATCGACAAGCCGGACGTGCGCTTCGTCGCCCATCTGGACTTGCCCAAGAGCCTCGAAGCCTACTATCAGGAGACGGGACGCGCCGGGCGCGACGGCGAACCGGCCGAAGCCTGGATGACGTACGGCCTGAACGACGTGGTGGTCCACCGCAGCCGGATCGACGAGTCGAACGCGCCCGACCTCCAGAAGCGCATCGAACGCCAGAAGCTCGACGCGCTGCTCGGTTACTGCGAAGCCCCTCGCTGCCGCCGCACGGTGCTTCTGTCGTACTTCGGCGAGTCGAGCGAGCCCTGCGGCAACTGCGACGTCTGCCTGAATCCCCCGGAAGTCTTCGACGGCACGATTGCGGCGCAAAAAGCGCTGTCGGCGATCTTGCGTACGGGCCAGCGCTTTGGCGCAGGCCACCTGGTCGACCTGCTGCGCGGGCGCAGCACGGACAAGATTCGTCAGTTCGGCCATGAAAGCCTGCCGACCTTCGGGGTGGGCGGCGAGATGGACGATCAGGGCTGGCGGGCTGTGTTTCGTCAACTGATTGCCCACGGCATCATCGAACCGGACAGCAGCCAGTACGGGGCGCTCACGTTGAATGCGGCGGCGCGTCCGGTGCTCAAGGGTGAGACGGTCGTGTCGCTGCGACGTCAGCGGCCCACGGCGAGCAAAAAGAGCCGCTTTGCCGGATACGCGTCGTCGCAGGCCATCGAGCTGGATACAGCCGATCAGCAATTGTTCGAGAAGCTTCGCACGTGGCGTCAGGAAATGGCGAAGACGCAGGCCGTCCCCGCGTACGTTATCCTTCACGACCGTACGCTGCGAGAACTTGCTCAGCGCCGCCCGCGTCACCGCGAAGGACTGGTCGATATCACCGGCCTCGGAGAAGCGAAGATCGAGCGTTACGGCGAAGCGCTCGTCGAATTGTTGAACGCCTGAGTTCCACGTCCCGCCCACGCCCCGCTCATGCCCACATTACCGCTGACCGTCACGATCCTCACGCGCAACGAGCGTCACAACATCGCCGACTGCATTGCATCGGTGAAGGCGTTCGCCTCGCAGATCGTGGTGGTGGATAACGCGAGTACGGACGGCACCGCCGATATCGCACGCGCTGCCGGGGCGGATGTCCACATCACGCCCGACTGGCCGGGCTTTGGGCCGCAGAAGAATCGCGCGCTGTCGTTCGCTACGCAACCGTGGGTGCTGTCGCTCGATGCGGACGAGCGCGTCACGCCGGAACTGGCCGCTGAGATCGCGGCGGCGATGAGGAGTGCATCCCACGCTGGCTATCGCATGCCGCGTCTGTCGCAGTTTCTGGGGCACTGGGTGAAGCATTGCGGCTGGTATCCCGATTACGTGCTGCGCCTGTTTCGCCGCGAAGCCGGACGCTTCTCCGACAATCTCGTGCACGAGCGTGTGATCGTCGACGGCGAGATCGGCACCCTCACCCATCACCTGCTCCATTACAGCTACACGGAAGTCCGTCAGGTCGAGGACAAGGTGCAGCGATACGCACGCGCCGGTGCCAAGGAAATGTCGCTGCGCGGCAAACGTGTCTCTGCACTCAAGCCGTGGATCAATGGGGGATGGGCGTTCGTTCGGACCTACGTGTTACGTCGCGGCTTTCTCGACGGTGCTGCCGGTGCGTCGATTGCCCGCATGAACGCTCGCAGTGCATTCCTGAAGTACGCATTGCTACGACGCGGCGACGTCTGACGACGGCCCCAAAGCAAAACGGACGCCATTGGCGTCCGTTTCTCATTCCGCGTGCGGCGTCTTCCGGGCTTACTTCGCCAGCGCCCGCTTGATGCGCGAGCGGAACAACTGCCAGCGGAGTTTGCTGTCGTCGACCGGCTCGGCGAGACGGCCATCGCTGCCCGACGGCACCGGCGTGCCGCGACGCAGATAGTAGCGATCGAAGATCGACTGTGTCATGCCCCACTTACGAAGGAATTGCGTGCGCCCGTCGTTCTTGACCACCTTGCCGGTGCTCTTGCACTGGAAGTGATAGACGAGACTTGCGCCCACGCCGACGAAGCGACGCGCGCCCGCGCCCCACATCTTCATCGAGAAGTCGTTGTCGCTGCTCATGCCGGGACTCAGTTCCGTGCTGTAGCCGCCGACAAGGAACCACCAGTCGCGATGCACGAGCGTGGGCGGCCACGTCGCGCCGAACCAGTCGGGCTTCTTGTACGTCGGCACGGCGGCGAGCAGCGCCGCCTCGTCGAACGTATCGACGTCACGGCCGAAGTCCTGCACCAGCACGCAAGGATTGCCGGTATCCACCGGCTCGATCATCGTGCCCGACAGCATGAATGCCTTGTCCGGTTGCGCCTCGGCGCGCTCGATCAATGTCGTGTCCCAACCCGGGCAGCAATACATGTCGTCGTTCAGATAGACGATGTACTTCTCGCGCGCCAGCGCCGCCGCCTGATTCACCGCGTAGCAGATCCCGATGTTATCGGGCGACGCCGTATGCTCGATCCCCTCGGTCCGGACCCAGTCGAGCGAACCGTCGGAACCGTCGTTGATGTGCACGATGATCTGATGCGGGTAACGCGAGTTCTGTCGGATGCTGCGTACGCAGAGTTGCAGCAAGGCGAGGTTGTTCCAGGTCGGAACGATGATGGAGAACATCCGGATTTCCTTGTGATATCGAACGGCGGGCAACGGGCACATTACGCGACTACGCCAACGCGCCAGCTAGCGAAAGGCAGCCAACCAGCGCTGCCTTGCTAACACCGATGCATCAATAGACGACTTGTACCGAGTCGGTGGTGAGCCACTGACGAAGTTCGCCCAGCAACTCGTCGCCAGGCTGCACCTTCCATTCATCGCCGAGACGCGACTCGCACTCGGCGTCCGTACGGCGATAGACGATATGCACCGGCAGGCCGTTTTGCTTATCCGCGTCGCCATCGCCGTTGCCATTACCGTTACGTCGACCGAAGCCACCGCCTCCACCACCATTAAACCCGCCGCCGCCATTGAACCCGCCACCACCGCCCGCGCCCGCCGTGGCGGCCACTCGGTACATCGTGCAGTGCGGTTGCAGCGTGGCGCGAAGACGCGTCCAGTCCGCGTTACCGTTGAACGACAGCTTGAGCGCCCGGGCGAAGCGCGCACGCGCGCGGCCGAGGTCCATCAGACTTTCGACGTTGAAACGCAGGCCACCCGTAAAGCTGTCCGGTCGTGCATTGCCATGCACGATCAGCAGTTCGTCTTCCTTGAACAGGTGCTTGTTCGCTTCGAACTGCTCGTTGAAGATCGTGACTTCGAGCGTGGCCGTACCGTCGTCGAGCTGGACGATCAGCATCTTCCCGCGCTGCGTCATCATGGTACGCATGCTGGAGATCACGCCAGCGACGAGACGATCACGCCCTTCGGACAGATCACGAATGCGAGTGCGCACGAAGCGTCGCACTTCGTCCGAGTACGAGTCGAACATGTGACCCGACAGGTAGAAGCCGAGCGCCTGCTTCTCTTCCTGCAACTTGCGCTTGTCGGTCCATGCCGGTTCGTCGGCCAGTTCCAGCGGCGCCTGCAGGCTTTCGTCACCCAGATCGAACAAGCTGACCTGATTGGCGGCAGCACTCGCCTGTTCAGCCGCTTCCATCGCCATCGGCACCGACGCCATCAACTGCGCCCGGTTGTCGTGGATCGAATCGAACGCGCCCGCGCGAATCAGCGCTTCGATCGTGCGACGGTTCACCACGCGACGGTCGATCCGTGCGCAGAAGTCGAACAGGTCCGTGAACGGCTTGCCCTCGCGGGCGCGCAGAATTTCTTCGATGGCCGACTGACCGCTGCCTTTGATGGCGCCCAGACCGTAACGCACGGTCTTCGAGTCCGCCGGTTCAAAGCGATAGGCCGAAACGTTGACGTCCGGCGGCAGAACGCCCAAGCCGTTGGCCGTGGCCAGGCAATCTTCGTAAAGAATCTTGACCTTGTCTGTGTCGTCCATGGCCAAGCTCATATTGGCGGCCATGAATTCGGCAGGATGGTGGGCCTTCAGCCACGCGGTGTAGTAGGCCAGCAGCGCATACGCGGCGGCGTGCGACTTGTTGAAGCCGTAGCCCGCGAACTTCTCCATCAAGTCGAAGATTTCGTCCGACTTTTCGCGCGTCAGACCATTCTCGGCGGCACCCTTGGCGAAAATCTCGCGGTGCTCGGCCATTTCCTCGGCCTTCTTCTTACCCATCGCGCGGCGCAGCAAGTCGGCGCCACCGAGCGAGTATCCGCCGATGATCTGCGCCATCTGCATCACCTGCTCCTGGTAGACCATGATGCCGTAGGTCTCCTGAAGCACCGGCTCCACGCGCGGATCCGGATATTCCGTCTTCTCGCGGCCATGCTTACGCGCGCAGAAGCTCGGGATCAGATCCATCGGGCCCGGACGATACAAAGCCACCAGCGCGATGATGTCCTCGAAGCGGTCAGGCTGGGCGTCCTTCAACATGCCCTGCATGCCGCGACTTTCCAGCTGGAACACGGCGACCGTGTTGGCCTTCTTGAGAATGCTGAACGCGGCCGGGTCCGTGAGCGAGACCTGTTCGAGCGACCAGTCCGCCATCTCCGGATGCAGGCGCTTGATGTAGCGCTCGGCCCAGTTCAGGATCGTGAGCGTGGTCAGGCCCAAGAAGTCGAACTTCACCAGACCGACGGCTTCCACGTCGTCCTTGTCGTACTGACTCACCACACCGCTGGCGTCTTCGCCGCTGCCCTGTGTGTAGAGCGGGCAGAAATCGGTGAGCTTGCCCGGGGCGATTAGCACACCGCCCGCGTGCATGCCGACGTTACGCGTGAGCCCTTCCACCCGCTGCGCCAGCTCGATCAGCTGCTTGACTTCGTCTTCCGTTTGGAAGCGCTCGGCGAGTTGCGGTTCTTCCTTGAGCGCGTCGTCGATGGTGACATGCTTGCCCGGCTTGAACGGAATCAGCTTCGAGATGCCGTCGACGAAGTTGTAGCCGAGATCGAGCACACGGCCCACGTCGCGCACCGCTGCCTTGGCGGCCATCGAGCCGAAGGTAGCGATCTGCGAGACGGCGTCCGCGCCGTACTTTTCCTTCACGTACTGAATGACGCGGTCGCGGCCGTCCTGACAGAAGTCGATGTCGAAGTCGGGCATCGACACACGTTCCGGGTTCAGGAAACGCTCGAACAGCAGGTTGTACTTGAGCGGGTCGAGGTCGGTAATGCCCAGCGCATAGGCGACGAGCGAACCGGCCCCCGAGCCACGGCCCGGTCCCACCGGCACGCCATTGTTCTTCGCCCACTGGATGAAGTCGGCCACGATCAGGAAGTAGCCCGGGAACCCCATCTTGATGATGGTGCCGGTCTCGAAATCGAGCCGCTTGTAATACTCGGGACGCTGTTTGTCGCGCTCGGCTTCGTCCGGGAACAACTGCGCGAGACGCGTCTCCAGCCCTTCCTTGGACAACTGGACGAGATAGTCGTCGAGCGACATGCCGTCCGGCGTGGGGAACAGCGGCAGCTTCGGCTTGCCAAGTTCGAGCGTCAGGTTGCAACGCTTTGCGATCTCGACGGTGTTGGCCAGCGCGGACGGCACGTCCTCGAACGCGGCCAGCATGTCGTCCTGCGTGCGGAAACTCTGGTCCTGCGTGAAACGGCGCACCCGGCGGGCGTTGCCCAACATCTCGCCTTCCGAAATACACACACGCGCCTCGTGCGCGGTGAAATCGTCGGACGTCATGAACTGGATGGGATGCGTGGCGACGACCGGCAGCCCGGCCTTCGCCGCCAGTTGCACCGCCTGCTGCACGTACGTCTCCATGCCCTGCTGGCCGGTGCGTTGCAGTTCGATGTAGAACGCGCCCGGGAAAACGCTCTCCCAGTGTTTCGCGCATTGCAACGCCAGGTCGGGGTTGCCTGCGGCCAACGCCGCGCCCACGTCGCCCATCTGCGCGCCGGAGAGCGCCAGCAGGCCACGGGCGAGGCCGTCGGGCTGAAGCCACGACGGCTCGATCTCTGCGCGTCCCCGGTGCTGGTTGCCGAGCCACGCCTTGGACAGCAACTGACACAGATTCAGATAGCCTTCCCGGTCGCGCGCGAGCAACAGCAGACGCGAGGGCTTGTCGCGGTCGACCGGATTCGTGATCCAGGCGTCGCAGCCGATGATCGGCTTGACGCCCTTGCCACGGGCTTCCTTATAGAAACGGATGGCTCCGAACATGTTCGCGAGGTCGGTGAGCGCGAGCGCGCCCTGACCATCCTTGGCGGCGGCCTTGACGACGTCGTCGAGCCGCACGATGCCATCGGCGATCGAATATTCGGAGTGGAGACGGAGGTGGACGAAGCGAGGTTCTGACATGGGCCGTATTGTAACGCGGCGCCCCCAGATTGACCGTCTTCGGAGAATCGATGCCGAACGAGATTCCTGCCGAATTCGAATGGGTCCTCGGTGGAACGCGAGCGAATACGGCAATCCCGGCCGTGACGCGGCCATCTAGAGTGAAAACGAAATGTGCGACGCCCCTCGTCGCATTCTAAAACCAGATCTCCACACGGCTTCGCATGCAAATCTCGCGCTTCGGGACGCCCACGCCTCTCACGTTGCCCAGCACGACGTCATCCACAAACGCTTCGGCAACAAGTTCGTCGCGCTCGACTTCCTCCGCATCCTCCGCATCCTCCTCGTCCTCCTCGTCCCCTTCACCCTCCGGCACTCCGCTGGACGCCCCGACCTGTTCTGTCACCGAAACGCCCGTCGATCAAGGCGAATCGGGCTACGAGAGTAACGACGGCAATACACCCGACCCGTCTGGCAACAGCACGCCTCTCGAAGCGGAACCGGACCCCGACGCCTGGCGCATCGGTCACTCCACGGTCGATGGCTTGCGACGCGCGCTGCTCAGTGCGCGCAATATGGAGACCGATGTCGTTGACTGGACCGCTCCCACCACGGGCACCAATGAGGCCTGCGCTCACCTTCGGCTCGGTGCGTCGACGTTGCTCTTCGCCGAGTCGATCCAGCGCGTTGCCAACCGGTACAACGTCGTCATCGGCCTGCGCAGACCCAGCGCGCACGGGCAGTCGTTGCTTCGCGAGGGCTTTCCTTCCAAGAATTTCCACGTCAAAGCGAAGTCGAGCGGGAGTGGGCCAACCGCAGGATTCGTACCTATCGAGCCGAAGTATTCGAAGGTGGGCGTCGCGCAATGGGACAAACAAGCCCGCGCCGTTGCCAGTTCGCTGCAAGCCGGGGCCCGTGCGGTCGATTTACGACTCACATCGGTGCGCGTCGCGGAACTCATCGAACTCGGCGCGATGACCCACGTCGGCGGCACAACCTACCGTGCACGTTATCCGGCTGGCGAAATGAACTTCTCACTGCGCCGGTCCACGCAAAACTCGCTCAGCGTATTCGATGATGCCGGGCGTCCCGTCACTGTCATGACAAACCCACCGGAGCTGCCGGGAGGATTCGCCAGAGACAAGGCGCTCAAGGCGAGCGCGCTACCGATTACTGCCGACTACGACCTGTTCTGCATCTTCTCCCGCTGGCAACGCGACATCGACCTACCTCCCATGCCCGTGCAGCCACGCATCCTCGTCGGCCCGAAAAACCCGGCAAGCCATCGCGCGTTCCAATACCTGCGGTCCATCAGCGAGGGGGCGAGCGAGCCGGAAGACCCGAATATGGGCAACATTCCGCTCTTTCACCGCACCATCGTCGATGCGCTTAACACTGCTGTCGCTAGCGACGGCTACACTGGCGGCAAACTCTTCTGGCACAACCCCGAGAACGGCAATCCGTTTTCTCCCGGCTTTTCCAGCTCAGACGCCCCGCTTTTCTTCGTGCCCGGGGCCGAGCCGTTGAGCGCATCGAGCCTCGACGGCCTGCGCCACGTGATGGACACGCTCCGATCCATGGGCTACGCGGCCAAGCTCAGCCCGCGTCTGTCTGTCGAAGCACCCACTTGAGGCTTGCTGCACGGGTCCCGAATTGACCCGCTTTGTCCTGAATCAAGCGCGAACTTGCACCGAATCGGCGATAATGGCGGTTTATTGCTTCACGCTTTTGCGGAATTTCGTTGCCATGTCTATCGTCAACATCGCTGCGTACAAGTTCGTCACGCTCGACGACATCGCGACCCTGCGCCCGGCCCTGCTTGAACGCTGCAACGCGCTCGATCTGAGAGGCACCATCCTGCTCGCCCCGGAAGGCATCAACCTGTTCCTCGCCGGTTCGCGCGAGTCGATCGATGCCTTCCTGACGGGCCTGCGCGCCGACGCCCGGTTTGCCGATCTGGAAGTTAAGGAAAGTCTCTCGGACGATCAGCCCTTCCGCCGCATGCTCGTGCGCCAGAAGAAAGAGATCATCACCATGAAGATGCCAGTCATCAAACCGGCAGACGGACGTGCACCGGGTGTCGAGCCCGCCACGCTCAAGCGCTGGCTCGACGCCGGACAGGACGACGAAGGCCGTCCGGTGGTGATGCTCGACACGCGCAACGACTTCGAAGTGGACGTGGGCACGTTCGACAACGCTGTCGACTACCGTCTCACGAAATTCTCGGAATTCCCTGACGTTATCGCCGCACATCGCGCAGACTTCGAGGGCAAGACCATCGTGTCGTTCTGCACCGGCGGCATCCGCTGCGAGAAGGCCGCCATCTACATGCGCGACATCGGGCTTGAGCACACGTATCAGCTTGACGGCGGCATTCTCAAGTACTTCGAAGACGTGGGCGGCGCGCACTATCAGGGCGACTGCTTCGTGTTCGACTACCGCACGGCACTCACGCCGGACCTCGCCCCGTCGACGACCAAGCAGTGCTTCGCCTGCCGCGCCGTGGTGACGGCCGAGGATCAGTGCAGCCCCGATTACATCGAAGGCGAGCAGTGCCCGGCGTGCGTGGGTGACAAGGCAGGTGCCACCGCCGCTGATGCCGCCGATACCGCTGCGGCTGTCACGGCAACGTCGGCCTGAGTCCCCGGTGGCGCAGGCTACGGCGCGCGACGCCACCATACCCGCCACCGTATCTGCCGACGACCCGACGTCGTCGGCCCGTGCAAGCGTCGGCAGCTATCGCGGACGCTTCGCCCCCTCCCCGACCGGGCCGCTGCATCGCGGCTCACTCGTCACGGCACTGGCCAGTTGGCTCGACGCCCGGGCGCACGGCGGCGTCTGGATCGTCCGCATGGAAGATCTCGACGAACCGCGCAGCGTGCCCGGTGCTGCCGACAATATTCTCGACACCCTCACGCGTCTCGGCCTGCATTCGGACGAACCGATTGTCTGGCAAAGCCGTCGTCATGCGCTTTACGAGCAGGCGCTCGGGGCCCTGACGACACGCGGATTCGTCTATCCCTGCGGATGCACTCGTCGCGAAATTGCGGACTCGCTCACGCGCGTGCATGCGCGTCACAGCACACTGGCTTACCCGGGCACCTGCCGCGAGGGACTGCACGGCAAGACGGCCCGCGCATGGCGTCTTCGGGTGCCGGATGGCGATGCCGCGCGCATGCACTTCGAAGACCGCTGGATGGGATCGCAGACGCAGGATCTGGCGACGGAAGTCGGGGATTTCGTGCTTAAGCGTGCCGATGGACAGTGGGCTTACCAGTTGGCGGTCGTCGTCGACGATCAGTTGCAGGGCATCACGGACATCGTGCGCGGGGCCGATCTGCTCGACTCGACCGCGCGTCAGATCTACCTGCAAGCCTGCCTCGGCGCACCGAAGCCTCACTATCTGCATGTGCCGCTCGTCATGGCCGACGACGGCGAGAAGCTGAGCAAGCAGAACGGTGCCGCGCCGCTGTCGCTCGATTCACCCGACGCGGTCCTCGCATCCCTCAAAGAGGCGGCCTCGCACCTCGGGTTACCCGCGGCACTCGCCGACATCTCTCATCGCGACGACTTCTACGCGGCGGCCACGCTCGCGTGGCAGGCGCAACACGTACGCTGACATCGTCGGCTCACTGTCCAGCACGGTCCGAATACGGCCGCTCAATGAAAAAAGCCAGCGTATGTACGCTGGCTTTTTCACGACTGCATGGTGCGTGAAACTACCGCACCCGGCGCTTGGCCTTGGATTAGCGGTCCTGTGCCTTGCGCGGGAAGCCCGCGAGCAGTGCAGCGACTTGACGCTTAGGGGCCTTTTCCGACGGCGCACCGAAGGTCGTCGGTGCAGCAACGTCATGCGACGCACGATGGTCGCGCTGCGACTCACCGGCCGACGGCGACGGCTCGTACGGCTTGTAGAAGAATTCATCTTCCGGACGCACGCGACGCGGCGTGCTGCCGCCGCTGCGGCCAGCGCGCAGGCCGTCATGACGGCTGTGACGCTCTCCACGCTCGCTGCGATCACTGCGCTCGCCACGTTCCGCACGCTCACCGCGGTCGCTGCGTTCGTAACGATCGCCACGGTCGTCGCGCGAACGGCTGCGGCGCTCCATCACCAACTCGCCACGCTTGAGTTCGCGCTTGATCAGCTTCTCGATTTCCACGAGTTGCTTGCGCTCGTCCGGCGCGCACAATGAGAGCGCTTCACCCGACGCACCGGCACGACCCGTACGGCCGATGCGGTGCACATAGTCTTCCGGGTTGTACGGCAGGTCGTAGTTGATGACGCCCGGCAGATCGGAGATGTCCAGGCCGCGTGCGGCGACGTCGGTCGCGACAAGCGCACGAATCCCGCCCTGCTTGAACGCTTCGAGCGCCTGCATGCGCTCGTTCTGCGACTTGTCGCCGTGAATGGCGGCCGTCACGATGCCGTCGCGCTCAAGCTGACGCGCCAGACGGCTCGCGCCGATCTTGCTGTTCACGAACACGATGACCTGCTTCAGATCGCGCTCGTTAAGAATTTGGACCACGGCTGCGCGCTTGTCGTCTTCATCCACTTCGTAGACGACTTGCTCGACCGTATCGGCCGTCGCATTGCGACGCGCAACTTCGATCGTGACCGGGTTCGTGAGGTAGCTCGATGCGAGCCGCTTGATGTCGTTCGAGAACGTGGCCGAGAAGAGCAGCGTCTGGCGCTGCTTCGGCAGCAAATTCAGAATGCGCTGGAGATCCGGCAGGAAGCCCATGTCGAGCATGCGGTCGGCTTCGTCGAGCACCAGCATCTTCACCTGGCTCAGGTTCACCGTTTTCTGTTCGACGTGGTCGAGCAGACGGCCCGGCGTGGCGATGAGAATTTCCACGCCACGGCGCAGTGCGTCCTTCTGCGGGTTCATGTCGACGCCGCCGAACACCACAGTGTTACGCAATGCCGTGTGACAGGCGTACGAACGCACGTTGTCGGCCACCTGATCGGCGAGTTCGCGCGTCGGCGTGAGGATCAGCGCACGCACCGGGTGACGGGCGGGCGATGCACTCGTGTTGGCATCGGGCAGCAGACGCTGGATGATCGGCAACGAGAAGCTGGCGGTCTTACCGGTCCCCGTTTGTGCGGCACCCATGACGTCGCGACCGGACAGCACCACCGGAATGGCCTGTGCCTGAATGGGCGTCGGTTGGGTGTAGCCCTGCTCGGCGATGGCCCGCAAGATGTCCGCATGCAGCCCAAAGCTATCGAAGCCGGGGGTCGGAACAGCATTTACATCAGCCATGATGAAGGGACATCTCTTTTAAAAAAACGGGGGCCGCCACGCGGAAGGGTTTCCGCATCAAAGCTCACTCGCGAAGATTCAAGGGGCGCTGCGCGCCATGCTCAAGGCTGGCGCGAGAGGGGTCTGTCAGGTAACAGATGCGTCGGGCGCCGCCGGACCGGGGTGGTCGTCAAGAAGCGAAACAGACGCAATTCTAGCACTTGCGCACGACCAACGTGTGACAACGGCCCTTGCCGGGCCGTGTCTGTCGGATAACGCGTGGGGTTATGCGTTGGCGAATGCGTCGAAGCACGGGTGCGTCGGGCGCTCAGCGGCCCGCGCCTGCGTTGGCGCTGCCGCTCTCCGGCTTGCCAGGCTTGGCACCGGGCGCGGCCTTACCGGCCACGGCCTTCGCGGCCTGAGCGGCCCGCTGACGATTGGCGTAACGCGTCGCCAGCACGGCGCACACCATCAGTTGCATCTGATGGAACAGCATGAGCGGCAGGACAATCGCGCCGAGCGAGCCGGTCGCGAACAGCACCTTGGCCATCGGAATGCCGCTCGCCAGACTCTTTTTCGAGCCGCAGAAGACGATGGTGATCTCGTCTTCGCGCGAAAATCCGAGCCAGCGTGCCGAATACGTCGTGATCGCAAGCATGATCGCGAGAATGACCGCGCAGCAGCCCAGCAGGCCCAGCAGCGCCAGCGGGGGAATCTGATGCCACAGTCCCGTGTTCACGGCTTCGCTGAACGCGGTATAGACAACCAGCAGAATCGAGCCCTGATCGACAATCTTGAGCAGCCCGCGGTTGCGCTCCACCCACTTGCCGATGGCCTTGCGCGACAACTGACCGGCAATGAACGGCACGAGCAGTTGCAACATGATGTTGCCGATGGAGTCGAACGGCGACGCGCCGCTGTTGCCATCGTGATGGATCACGACAAGGCCGACCAGCAGCGGCGTAATGAAAATGCCGAACAAGCTGGACGCCGATGCGCTGCACACCGCAGCGGGCACGTTACCGCGCGCCATCGACGTGAAGGCAATGGCCGACTGGACCGTGGCGGGCAGCGTGCACAGGAAGAGGATGCCCAGATACAACTCCGGGGTCACCATCCACGACAGCACGGGCTTGAGCGCCACGCCGACGATCGGGAAAATGGCGAACGTGCTGGCGAACACCAGCAGATGCAGACGCCAGTGGGTCGCACCGGCGAGCACGGCTTCGCGCGACAGCTTCGCGCCGTGCAGAAAGAACAATGCGGCAATCGCCACGTTGGTCAGCAGGTTGAAGGCGACTTCGCCCTCGCCGTGCGCGGGCAGGAAACTGGCCAGCGCAACGGTAGCCACCAGCATCAACGTGAAATTGTCGGGAAGGAAACGCGGTCTGGCCATCGGTGCTCTTGAATACTCTCTCGGATACGTCTGAAATGACAAAGCCCGTTCCGCCAGAACACGGGACACGACGGCATTGAGGGCCGTCAGCGAGGTCGACTGTCGTTCCTGGAGGTCCCAGGCGTCAAAAATTGACCGGAAAGTGACCGGAAGTGTGCGCTCGCGCTACGGGTTTTTACGTATTAGAGCGCAAGGGTAGTTAAAATACAAATTCATTTAAAAATTTTATTCATACCAAAGACGCATGAATATCTCGCTGCGCCAGCTCAAAGTGTTCCTCGCAGTGGCCGAGCACGGCAGTTTCAGCCGCGCGGGCGAGGATATCGGCCTGACTCAGCCAGCCGTGAGCCGCTGCATCCGGGAATTGGAGCAAGAACTCGGGCTCAAGCTGGTGGACCGCACCACGCGGGAGGTCACGCTGACCGAAGTGGGCGCTAGCCTCTCGGCCACCCTCGCCCGGGTGCTCGACGAACTGGAGAGCGCCCTGCGCGACACGCACGGGTTGGCGGAAGAGCGCCGTGGCCGCGTTCGCGTGGCCAGTGCGCCGACCATTTCCGCGAATCTCATGCCCGAGTGCATCTCGGCGTGCGCCGCCCGCTATCCCGACATCACGCTGATGCTGCGCGATCAGGTCCAGACACTGGCGACCGACAGCGTGCGGCACGGCGAAGTGGATTTTGGCGTGATTGTCGCCTCGGAGGGTACAGACGATCTGGTAGGCGAACCCATCATGGTCGAGCCGTTCCTCGTGGTGTGCGACCGCTCACATCGCTTTGCGAAGCAGACCGAGGTGACGTGGAAGGAACTCAATGGCGAAAAGCTGGTGTTGCTCGACTACGCGTCCGGCAGCCGACCGCTGATCGACCGCGCGCTGGCCGAACACGGTGCGTACTGTCACGTGGCGCAGGAAGTCGGGCACGCGATCACCGTCTTCCGAATGGTCGAAGCGGGTATCGGCATCAGCATCATGCCTGCGCTGGCGTTGCCTGCCATGCCGGGACTGGCGGCGAACAGCCCGGAAGCGGACAGCCGCCTCGTGGCCCTGCCGCTCACGCCGCAGATCGACCGGACCATCATGCTGGTGCGCCGCAAGAACCGGACGCTCTCCCCCGCCGCCCAATCCGTCTGGGAATTGATCCAGCAGATCACAGCCAATACGCCGCACTCGCTTGCGTCGGGCAAGCCTCGCAAGTGACACGCTAGGCAACTGCCCCTGACATGATGGGAATAACCAGCGGATACAGGAAGTTTGCGCACCATTGAGCGAAATTCAGAGAAAAATCACCTGACCGAGAGAGGTCTCGACACATCAAAGTAAGTGAGCGCCTGCTACAATGCCAGTGCGTCGACTCCCCCCAAGTGCGTGACTGTGCCATCGGGCGTCTGCCCCGCCATCGTGCCTCGACGACATGCCCGCGCCCTGCGGGCATTGTGTTTCCGGTACGTCGCCATGGACCTGTTCATCAAATACTTCAGCCCGCTGTGGCTCTTCCACGCGGCAGCCGATCTGTCTTTCTGGCAGCGGCATCAGCTCGACGCGCGCATGCAGATCGTGAGCCGCTTCATGTGGCGCTATGTCATGCGCTGGTGTGTCGTGAGCGTCATGCTGCTCGTGCCCGCCGCTGTGATGGCGCATGGGCTGGCAGCCACGGGACTCGCACTGGCGGGCGGTGTGTCGGCGAGCGTGGCGGTGCTCATGGCAGCGCTGGCGCTGGGCTGTCTTATCGGCTCGCGGCTGCGCTGAAGCTGATCGCGCTTGCGCTAAAGCGTCATCCGCGTCGACTATGATGAAACGGCTCGCCTCGCGCGGCCGACGGTCCGCGACGCCTGCATCTTTCGACCCCAAAGGAGAATTCCATGGCCAACGCCAAGATCCTGGTGGTGTTCTATAGCATGTTCGGGCACATCTACAAGATGGCCGAAGCGGTCGCCGAAGGCGCACGCAGCGTCGCCAGCGCCGAAGTCACTGTCATGCAGGTCCCCGAACTTGTCCCCGATGAAGTGCTGGAAAAGAGCGGGGCCAAGGCCGCCCGCGCCGCGTTCGCCAGCGTGCCTGTCGCGCGCGTCGACCAGCTCGCCGAATATGACGCGATCATCTTCGGCACCCCGACGCGTTTCGGCAATATGACCGCGCAGATGCGCAACTTCCTCGACCAGACCGGCGGCCTCTGGGCCAAGGGCGCGCTGGCCGGTAAAGTCGGCAGCGTGTTCGCAAGCACCGGCACACAGCACGGCGGACAGGAAACGACGATCACCAGCTTCCACACGACCCTGCTCCACCACGGCATGATCATCGTCGGCGTGCCGTACACGGAACCCGCACTCACCAACATGAAAGAGATCACCGGGGGTACGCCCTACGGTGCCACGACGCTCGCCGGTGCCGACGGCTCACGTCATCCGAGCGAAAACGAATTGACGATTGCACGGACGCAAGGCCGTCACGTCGCGGAAATCGCCGCCGCGCTCAAACACGGACGCGCTCTGTAAAACGCGTCGGCAAATCACCGGCAACACGCGCGACGCGACGTCACTCGACGTTCGCGTCGCACGGTATCAGGCTCAGATCAACTTCAGGTTCTTCAGCACCTCACGCACGATACGCGCGCGCTTCGGGCCGTCGGCCTCACCGTTCATATCGATGTTCAGCGCAATCATCGTCAGATTGCCGTCACGCTCCAGCCAGCCCACCCACCAGCCGATATCCGGCTTCTTGTCGACGAACCAGCCGGTCTTGCCGTGCAGCACATAGTCGGCGTTCGCTTCGACAATCGAAATCTGCCGGACGATGTCCTGCGAACGAGCCGAGAACGGCAACGTGCCGCGCGCCAGACGTTGCAGGAAATCGACTTGCTCGCGCGCCGAGATCTGCAGACTGTCATCCACCCAATAGGTGTCGTTCACGCGACCGATGGTCCGGTTACCGTACCCGACGGCGTCGAGCTTCGCCTGCGCATACGCGCGCGGAATCTTGTGCGAAACGACCTGATAGCACGGGTAGCAAGACACGCGAAACGCGTCACGCAGATTCAATTCCGCATTCCACGCCTTCATCCGGCGCGGCTTGCCGTCCCACGGAATCGTCTCGCGCTCGTTGTCCAGCGCGCCCGATTCCAGCGCCAGCAGACTGTTGAATATCTTGTACGTCGACGCCGGGGACATGCGCCGCTCGGCGCGCGCCGAATCGTACGCCTGATACGTCTGCGTCTTGCCGTCGAGCACAACGACCGTGCCCTTCACGTTTTCTGCCGCGAAGAACTTGCCCCAGTCGGCGCGCTCGGTCAGGTGGACCGGAGCAGCGACGGAAGGTGCGCCCGCCGCCGACGCCCGGGCCAATTCCAGCGCGTGTGCTGGCGAAGGCAGCACACCATACGCGACGACCGCCGACGCGAGACGCAGCACGATGGCCACGCGACGCCAGCGAGAGAGAATTCGTTTCATTTCGTTATCCTTATTTTCAAGAAGCTAGTGGGTGACATACAGATGACACACCGGGTGTGGCAGCGACGTCGAAGCGTCATCACTGCCGATACAAGTCGCGCTGGCCAGGCACTGCTTTTTCAAAAGCGTTTGCAGCTTAGTGTGCGTTTCGGCAGCTGCAAAGCAAAGCTACCGTAACCGACGTAACCGCCGTATCATCGGCTCGCCCCTTCCACGAATGCGTGGAACGTGCGCACGCGGTTCGCGCCACAACGCGCGTCGCCGGTCCCTGCCAAGCTTGCTGCCCGAGTCACTCAGTCAACATGAACGACACCACCGAGCCGTCGCTCGCTCCCGCACTCGTCGTGCGACTCGACGCGCCGCAGAAAATCGACGGTCAGCCGGTGCGATACCAAAGCCTGTGGTTGCTGATGCGCGTCTATTACGCGGCGCATTTCGAGGCGTCGCCGGTGACGCTTGCGTCGCTGAAGATCCGCTTCGGTCAGGCAGGCCTCGGGGGTGATCTGCGCATGCTCATCAGTCGCGCGTTTTCGGACTTTGCGCGATGGGGCGTCGCGGTCGGCTGGGGCGACGACCGTCAAGCCGACGTGCGTCTGCTGCCGACACGCGGACGTGGAAAAGGCCCCTTCTGGCTCGCCGCGCACGAGATGTCGCGCATCAAGGTCGCCATCGGCGACACGACCCCTGCCGATCCGCGCCGCGCTATCGCCGCGTTTCTCGGTCTGCCGCAGGACAGCACGCCCGACGCCCAGCCACCCGCGCTCGATTACGTCATGCAGGACATTGCGTTCTGGCATCACCTGACGCTCGGCAAGCGCGACATGCAGGACGGCGTGTTCTTCGCGCCGTCGCCGCCTTCGACGCAAAGCGAAGCCAGACGTCAGCGCACGGGCGCGATCCCGTCGTTCCATGCGGCGCAAGTGTGTGCCGTGGACGACGTACAGCGTGGCATTGCGCTGCTTGCCGAGACCATCGTGTGGCGTCGCATGGGAGACGCCGCGCGTACGAAGCAGACGTTAGCCACGCTCGCGGCCACCTTCGGTGCGAGCCAGCCCGGCTCGCCGACGTTACGCGCCATGCACTGGATCGTGCAGGCATGGCAGGCCTACGCATTGCGTGACGAGCCGGGCGCGTTCGCGCATCTGCAACGCATCAGCGACGACGCGTCGCTCGCCCCGTGCCTCGTCTACAACCCGCGCATCCGCTTTGAAAGCCGTAATCTCCAGGCATTGCTGCACAAATCGCACGCCGCGCGCAATGGTCCGATGCCTGCCCGTGCGCAATCCGCCGCCGACGCGCTGGCCGCCTTCTCGGACGCCCTGCAAGCGGCGTTCGAAGCCGACTCCATCGAGCTGGCCCAGCACGTCGCCGCCAACATCGGTCTGTCGCTCTGGCTGTTCTGGCAAGGGGCACTGATCGATCCGGGCAGGCGACTTGCGGCGGCCGAAGTCCAGCGTCAGGCATTGCGATGGATCGGTTTATCAGAGTGGATTTGCGATCGCTTCGGCGTGGGCGGGAATTCCGTCTGGAATACGGTGTTCCTGCTGCGCATTGCACGCGGTGCTGTGCCGGTGCGACGCGATCCCGATCTGGAGACGCTGCGCGCGAGTACGCCCCTCGCGGTCGACGCCTTTCTCGATGCCGTCCAGCCATTCGGCGCGCCCTTCTCCCGCGCCAAGGGTTTCCTGCGTTGGACGGATGTCGTGGCCACCACGCTCGCCGACCACGAGGAAGGACGCGTGCGCTTCGAGCCATTGCAGCTCGCCAACCTGTGGTTCGAAATGCTGTGGTTCGCGCTGCATCAGGACGGCGACTCGCCACAGGCATTCCACGCTGCGCAATCACTCGGTCGTGTACTGCCGATGCTGCCGCCGCCCGACCGTCGCTTTTTCCGCGATGCGCTACGTCTGATGCCGCGCGACTTTCAACGCGAAGTGCGGGTGGCGCAGGACGGTTGACGCGCCCATCGATATGTCGCACCGCACCATTTTCAGTTCACGTTTTTCGGGACACATCGTGCTTGTTTTGCCCCGCGTGTCGGTGTATCGTTGCCGCAAAGCTAAGCGCAGGGGTCCTGCAACGTGAGTTGTGGGTGAGAAATACCCTTAGAACCTGATCTGGATAATGCCAGCGCAGGGAGCGTAGAAATTCCTCGCCCCCGTTCATGCTCCTGAGCCGCTTTGCGCCGAAATTGTCGGCGTCAACACGTGCCCCGCCAGGAGACATTGCATGAACGCCAATCCGAAGTTCCTCTCAGCCAACGCGCGCGTGGACGAAGCTGCGATCGCACCGCTGCCCAATTCCCGCAAGATCTACGTCGAAGGCTCGCGCCCGGACATTCAGGTCCCGATGCGCGAAATCTCGCAAGCCGACACGCCCACGAGCTTCGGCGGCGAGAAGAATCCGCCGATCTACGTCTACGACTGCTCGGGCCCGTACACCGATCCGAACGCGACCATCGACATCCGCTCCGGCCTGCCCGCGCTGCGCGCGAAGTGGATCGAAGAGCGCGGCGACACCGAAGCCCTGCCGGGCCTGTCCTCGGCCTACGGCCTTGAGCGCGCTAACGACAGCGCCACCGCTGACCTGCGTTTCCCGGGCCTGCATCGCACGCCGCGCCGCGCCAAGGCGGGCAAGAACGTGACGCAGATGCACTACGCGCGTCAGGGCATCATCACGCCCGAAATGGAATACATCGCGATTCGTGAAAACCTGCGTCGTCAGGAATACATCGAAAGCGTGCGCGCCGCCGGTCCGCAGGGCGAGCGTCTCGCGAAGCTGCTCTCGCGCCAGCATCCGGGACAGCATTTCGGTGCCAGCCTCCCCGAGCAAATCACGCCGGAATTCGTGCGCGACGAGATCGCACGCGGGCGCGCCATCATCCCGAACAACATCAACCACCCGGAATCCGAGCCGATGATCATCGGCCGCAACTTCCTCGTGAAGATCAACGCGAACATCGGCAACTCGGCCGTGACGTCGTCGATCGGCGAAGAAGTGGACAAGATGACGTGGGCGATCCGCTGGGGCGGCGACACGGTCATGGATCTGTCGACCGGCAAGCACATTCACGAAACGCGCGAGTGGATTCTGCGTAACAGCCCGGTGCCGATCGGCACGGTGCCGATCTATCAGGCGCTCGAAAAGGTCAACGGCAAGGCCGAAGATCTGACGTGGGAAATGTTCCGCGACACGCTCATCGAGCAGGCCGAGCAAGGCGTCGACTACTTCACGATCCACGCCGGTGTGCGTCTCGCGTATGTGCCGATGACGGCTAACCGCATGACGGGTATCGTCAGCCGCGGTGGCTCGATCATGGCCAAGTGGTGCCTCGCGCATCACAAGGAAAGCTTCCTGTACACGCACTTCGAAGAGATCTGCGAAATCATGAAGGCGTATGACGTCGCGTTCTCGCTGGGTGATGGTCTGCGTCCCGGCTCGATCTACGACGCCAACGACGAAGCGCAACTCTCCGAACTCAAGACGCTGGGCGAACTCACGCAAATCGCGTGGAAGCACGACGTGCAGGTCATGATCGAAGGCCCGGGCCACGTGCCGATGCAGCTCATCAAGGAGAACATGGATCTCCAGCTCGAGTACTGCGACGAAGCCCCGTTCTACACGCTCGGACCGCTGACCACGGACATCGCCCCGGGTTACGACCACATCACGTCGGGTATCGGCGCGGCCACCATCGGCTGGTACGGCACGGCCATGCTTTGCTACGTCACGCCGAAGGAACACCTTGGCTTGCCGAACAAGGACGACGTGAAGGAAGGCATCATCACGTACAAGCTCGCCGCCCACGCAGCCGACCTCGCCAAGGGTCACCCGGGTTCGCAGATTCGTGACAATGCGCTGTCGAAAGCACGCTTCGAATTCCGTTGGGAAGACCAGTTCAACCTCGGCCTCGACCCGGACAAGGCGCGTGAATTCCACGACGAAACGCTGCCGAAGGATTCGGCCAAGGTCGCTCACTTCTGCTCGATGTGCGGACCGCACTTCTGCTCGATGAAGATCACGCAGGACGTGCGCGATTACGCCGCCAAGCAAGGACTCACCGACGAAGCCGCCCTCAAGCAAGGGATGGAGGTCAAGGCGGTCGAGTTCGTGAAGAGCGGCGCCGAAATCTATCGTCGCACCTGATTAGCGCGAGAGGGATGCGTGCGCGACGGTGGCATCTACGCCGCCGTCGTGTGCCGCAAATCATCACGTAGCGAACGAAACGCGCCCGGGTAAAACCGGGCACGTTTTTTTATTGCGATGACGTTGTCGACTGCCGTCTACGTCAAGCGGACGGCATCACCGAAAGGTTTGAAATCGTCGTTATGCGACGGAAGGCGATTCACTGGTGACGGCGGCTGGCACCGTCGGCACGCCACGCTGCGTGAGATAGTTGCGTAACCGCTCCGTGGCGATGTGCTTGGCAACCGAAGACATCGAGGTTGCCAGCGCCGTGAACGCCTCCGTGTTGGTCGCGGGCATGGCGGCGGCATCCATCACTTCAGTGTGGCGCATGTCCCAGTGACGCTCGCCCAGTTGTTCGACGCCGAGCGCGAGCTTCGCCCACTCGTCCGTGCCCAACCCGATGGACGCGGGCAGATCGCCGCGCACAATCGCCTGATGCATCGGCAGACCGGCAGCAAACCCCACACGAAGCATCCACTCGGTGCTTTCGCTCGTGGGCATGGGACGCGTGCCTGCTTGCAGACGCGCGTTCAGCTTGCCGATGAACTTCGACGGCGCCTCGCGCACGGAACATGCTGTCGACCACTCCTTCTTGCCTGCCAGTGCGGGCTTGCCGGTCCATCGGCGCGCCGTGTCCGCCACCGTCTTCGTCACGTCGGCACGCGTCGGCTCGTACGGCACCGTGCCATTGCGACCGTCGGTGCCGAGCAACGAACCGTTGACGATGTCGCGACAGACTTGCGCGCGTTCGCTGCGTCCGTCCGGCATGACAACCGGGTGATTGCGCCCGTCCAGCGATGCCACACGCGTGCTGACCTGATGCGAACCGGCGCAGACGTGCAGCGTTGCCAGTGCCGCAGGCGGGAGGACAGGTTGCGCGACACGCGGCGCGAGAAAGGACGTCAGCGCTTCACCGGTCATGGGCGCTTCAAGAACATCAACACTGTCGACATCCACGAGCCCGCCCGAAGATGTCTCACCGGACCGATTCTCTTGCGACGATACGCTCGCAAAGTCGGCTTCGAACTGACGACGACCAATGTCCCGAGCGGCGTGACTCGACGATTGCGCAGCGGCGGTCGTCTGAGACGCGCTCGGGGTCCTAGGATGGTCCAGGCGAGCGCTTCGTATATTTGAGATGCCCGTAAGCGGCATGTCCACGACGTTATTGATTCCGCCGGGATGAAGTGTGGCGGGCATCGGGGCAAGTCCGCCCATAGCGGGGGCGTGATTCGCGAATTGCATACCGAAAGTCATCGAAAAGTCCTCAAATTGGGGAAAGGGAGATCCGTGGTGTGCACCACGGTCTCGACGTCGCCTGCGCCGCGCCCCACAGACGCCGACAAAGCTCGGATGTCGCCGGGAGGCGTCGTCAAGACGGCGTCCACGATGCCCGAACGGTCGTTCGGCACTTTTCGGTTCTGCACGCGGGCTCTCGTAGCTCGTGCAAGCGACCGCCTCGGAGTGGACAGCCGGGCCGCCTGAATGCGTCCGGTGCGCGTCGGGTACGCAGGGGTCGCGCTGTCGGAGTGCCCCGAACTTATGGCATGCTATCGGACAGCGGTACAGCCGACGCGGCTGACGCGACCCGCCCTGCGGGTACGCTGCTCCCGCGCTCCAGCCCGAAGGCATCTCAAAATGATGGCCCGCCGGCCTTGTTTTGAAATGTCTCCCTGCTCCCGGACCCACTCCCGTGCGAACCGGTCCGGCCTGCGTCGCGGCTATGTATCCGCACTCGCACTTTCAGGGACAACAATATGAGTGGTTACGGTTTTCTTTTCAGTATTCTCTTGCTGGTGCTGGCAAGCGCCTTCTTTTCCGCCGCCGAAATCTCGCTCACTGCGGCCAAGCGCACCAAACTTCAGGTGCTCATGGAGAAGGGCGACGAACAGGCGGTCAAAGTGCTCGCGCTCAAGGAGCAGCCGGGCAATTTCTTCACCGTCGTTCAGATCGGCGTGAATGCCGTCGCCGTGCTCGGCGGCGTGCTCGGCGAGAGCTTCCTCACCGGCTATTTGTTCGACTGGTTCTTCCCTTTCACCGACGAGGCGCTCGCGCTCCGACTGGCTGGCATCGGTTCGTTCCTGTTCATTACGATCGCCTTCATCCAGTTTGCCGATCTGATTCCGAAGCGTCTCGCTATGGTCAATCCTGAGCGCGTCGCGATGGCCATCATCGATCCGATGCTGCTTTGCCTGAAAATCCTGCGTCCTTTGGTCTACGTCTTCAACGGCGTAGCGAACCTGTTTCTGCGTATGTTCAAGCTACCCACCCATGCGATCGACAACATCACGTCGGAAGACATCGCAGCGATGGTCGGTGCCGGTGCGCAGGCCGGTGTGCTGCGCAAGCAGGAACTGCATCTGATCGAGAACGTGTTCGAATTGGAGTCGCGTACCGTTGGCTCGGTCATGACCTTCCGCGACGACGTGGTGTACTTCACCATCGCCGAAGACGAGCGCAGCATCCGTCAGAAAATCACGGAAAGTCCGCATTCGAAGTATCTCGTGTGTCGCGACGAAATCGACAACGTGCTCGGTTATGTCGACTCGAAGGACCTGCTCCAGCGCATTGCGAGCGAAGACCTCTCCAGCGTGATCCGCAATCTGGATCGTCTCTACGCCAAGAAACTGCTGGTGATTCCGGACACGCTCAACCTGTCCGAAGCGCTGGCACGCTTCAAGGAAACCCGCGAGGGCTTCGCCGTCATCATCAACGAGTACGGCCTGGTGGTCGGCGTCGTGACACTGAACGACATCGTTGGCGCGCTCATGGGCGACGTCGTCCACCCGGCCGACGAAGACCAGATCGTGCAGCGTGACGAGCACTCCTGGCTCGTTGACGGTGTCACGTCGGTCGAGGACGTGAAAAAGGCGCTCGATATCGACGAACTCCCCGGCGAGGGCGAGTTCGAGACCATCGCCGGATTCATGATCTATCAGCTCAAGCGCATTCCGAAGAAGTCGGAAGCCACCGAAGCGGCGGGTTACAAGTTCGAAGTGGTCGACATCGACAACTACAAGATCGACCAGTTGCTCGTCACCCGCATCGGTGCCGTTGCCGAGGCCGCTATCGCAGCGGCAAAGCTGAACGCGAACCCGCCGGAAAATCAGACATCGTAGTCAGCACCTCTGTCAGGCGGTCGGTCAAACCGCCATCGCGCTGCGTCGGGCGCGCGATGGCCGACGCGATCACGGGCCACGGCGCATATAGCCACGCCTCCCGGCGCGCACGCGTGACCCCCGTATAAATCAGTTCTCGCGATAGCACCCGGCTCGCCTGCTCGGGCAGCACGATTGCGACGCGCTCGAATTCCGATCCCTGCGACTTGTGAATCGTCATCGCGAACGCCGTTTCGTGCGCGGGCAAACTCGCAGGCGAGTAGAGACGATAGCCGCCGTCCGGCGTAGCAAACGTCACACGCAACGTACCGGAAGGACCCAGCGGCAACGCAATGCCGATATCGCCGTTGAAGAGGTTCAGCGCGTATTCGTTCTGCGTCACAAGCACCGGACGCCCCGCAAACCACGCACCGCCACCCGCGCCCAACGCCACGCCCGCACGACGCGCTAGCAGCGCCGTCAGTTGTGCGCCGAGAAACTCGACGCCCCGTCGGCCGCCCCGCGTCGCGCACAGCACGCGAAACTTCCCAAAAGCAGCAAAGACCGGCTGCGCGACCATCGCAATGTCGGCCGTCGTGGCCGCAGCGGGATCGCCCAACTGCTCAATCGTCGTAAACGCCTGAGCGAGCGCATCGAGGTATTCGCCGTAGCCATCCGCCAGCGCGTTCAGTGTTGCTGGAGACAACTGGATTCCGCCATCTTCGCTCAAGAGCACGCGGTCCACCGGATTGGCTCCTGAGAGTGCGACACCCTCCCCTCGTCCGGCATTCATGCGGCCGGACTCGCTCTCGGCAACAGTGAACTCCTTACGCGCATCGATGACCTTCCCTGTCTTGATGGCCGTAGCCAGACGGCCAATCGCCGAGTTCGCGCCAAAGCGATAGGTGCGTTCCAGCCAGACGACGGCGTCCTCCAAACCGCGTGGTGCCCTGGCTTGCGCCGTCGGCACAACGCTGGTTTTCGACACGCTGTCGCGACTCACGGCCAACGGCCCCGAGCCAGGAAGGTCGTTTGACGGCCAGCCGAGTGCCGACAGCAATTGCATGCGCATCGAAGGCGAAAACACCCGCTGGGCGCTCAGTTCGCCGAACACCGCTCCCGCCTCGACGGCCGCCAACTGGTCCTTGTCGCCCAGCAAAACCAGACGCGCCCCCTCCGGCACCGCTTCCAACAGTTGCGTCGCCATCGACAAATCGATCATGGACGCTTCGTCCACCACGATCAGATCGTAAGGCAACGGGTTGCCTGCGTGATGACGAAAGCGTCGCCCGACCTGCTCCGCCGATTCCGGCAATACCCCGAGCAGTCGATGCAACGTCACCGCCGCTTCGGGGAGCGCGAGTCGCACAGCTTCCGGCAAGTCCTGACGTGCCGTCAGCGCTTCCTGCATGCGCTGTGCCGCTTTGCCGGTGGGTGCCGCGAGCGCGACGCGCAGGTTGGCATCACGCTCCAGCAGACACGCGATCAGACCGACAACGGTGGTCGTCTTCCCCGTTCCCGGGCCACCGCTGAGCACGACCAACGAGCGCTGCAATGCGAGCGCCGCCGCCGCCATCTGCCAATTCGGCTCGCGCTGGCCTTCGGGCGAGTGCAACACACCATCGCGGAAGTAGCGTTGCAAGCGCTTACGGTCTTCCTCCGTGATCGCCGAAGTCGGTGCCGTCGATGCTGAAGTCGCCTCGTCGCTCAGGGTCAGTTTTCGTCCGAGCGCGAGGGCTAGGCGCGCTTCATAGTGATAGTAGCGAGCCAGATACAGACGGTCCTGATCGTCGAGCAAGAGCGGATAGGCGTCTGTCTGTCCATCGCCCGCAAGTACGTGCGCGAGACTGGCGGGCGCACACAAGCCGCTTGCGAAGAGCGCGTCTCGCCAGACGGACAAGGCCGGTGCGTCACCGGGAAACAGTTCGCCGCTGGCCTGCGCGTCGAGCAGGTTGTCGAGCGGCACGCACACGTGACCTTCCGACGTGGCGAGGCTCACTTCGAGCGCCGCCCGTCGAACGTAGCGGCACGTAACCTCGTCAGCCCCGTTCCCTCGCGCGAGCAATCCCATGCGACGCGCGAAACCTTGCGCCAGTCGCACCACGCCGCTGTCGGCCAGCGGTGCGCCGGACGCATCGCCCATATGGCGTCTATCGCTCATGCGTTCTCCTCGCGGGTCCCGACCGAAGCACTGTTCGTGTCCAGCGAGAGCGCCTGAGCCAGCGCCGCGTTTTCACCTGCGGCGAACAGTCCATCGAGGGCGTCGACCATTTCCCGAGAAGGCTTGTCGAAGAAAACACCCGGAACTTCATCCCCAGCAAGATGCGCGTTAGCCCAATCGGGACGCACGCCCCGCACAAACAAATAGAGGCTGCCGCCCATATCGCGGTCGTAATCGTAATTAGATAAGCGACGCCGCAAATAACGATGCAGCGCCAGCGTGTAAAGCAAGTACTGGAGGTGATAGCCGTGCTCGGCCATGGCCTCGCGCAAGCCGTCGCCGCCGTAGTTCTCGGGAGCCGTGCCGAGGTAGTTCGACTTCCAATCGAGAATCCACCATTGACCGCCGTGACGGAACACCAGATCGATGAAGCCCTTGAGATAGCCCCGCAGGACCGTCGCGTCCAACGGTAGATCGGGATACCCGAATTGGCGCAACAGGCCGCGCAGTGCGTCAAGCGACACCGCATCCGCCGGGTACGTGAACTCCATCTCGGTGAGACGCTCGGCCAGCGAGACATCCGCCAGTTGCATGCCTGGGCGCAACGGCGTGGCGAGCGTGTCGCTCAGCATGTTCGTCATCATGGCGCGCCACGTATCGTTTTGCTCCGCACCGCGTCCCGGCGGACGCTCGCGTAGCGCCCGCGACACCGCATGCGACCATTGGGCACGCGACTGGAAGTCCGCCAGTTCGAACACTCGGTGCAAGCTCTCCCCGGCAGCCGGGCCACGCGGAAAGCGAAGAATGTCGTCTGCAGGCGGCCAGGCGTCATCGCCTTCCGGCGGCAGCGCAAACGTCGGTCCCGCATTGGCTTGCGCGTCGTAATCGGGACGCGTGCGCTCCGGTGCGCTCAACTGCCCACCACCCAGTTGCGGTCCGGTGTGCATGCCCGCAAGCAACCCGGAGAAGCTGCCGATGCGCCATGCTTCGCGCAAGGCTCGCGTACTCGCGCGCGTAGTCAGTTCTGGCGCGGCATCGTGCACGACGCGCGTATCGCCGTCGAGCGCATCGCCCACGGGCAACGGCACGACGTCAAGTGGCCCGCCAACGAGCGCCTTCCACGCCAAGCGAATCGCCTCGACGCGCTCATCGGCGTCGATGGTCGAAGCGATCCATGCGTCGAACGTCGTCCCTTGCCCGGCCGCAAGCCAGTTGAGCATGCCGCCGCACGCTTCCTTCACGCTACGACGCGACGAATAGATGCCCGCCGCAAGATAGCAGCGGTACACCGCGCGCGTCAGCGCAACGTAAAGCAGGCGCGCCTGCTCCGCCGATTGTTCCTGTCGCAACGCGGCAGCGGCAGGCGAACCTTTGCCCGCTGCGTCGGTAAAGTCGATGACGGCCGTCGCACCATCGTGGTACTCCAGACCCTCGAGACCGCCACCGTCGCGCACCGCCCCGTCCCAAAGGAACGGGCAGAACACCACGCCGTACTCAAGGCCCTTCGATTTGTGAACGGTCACGATCTGGACCAGATTCTGATCCGACTCCAGGCGCAGTTGCGCCTCCTCGCCGCCGCTGGCATTGCGCTGCGACGCCAGCCAGCGCAGCAACGCAGGCATGCCCGGCTGTTCTGCCCATCGCGCTTGTGCAAGCTCAGCCAGATGCATGAAGTTGGTCAGACGACGCTCTCCACCCGACTGCGCGACCAACCGTGCCGCAAGTCCAAGCTCGCGCATGAGCGTGCGCCACATCGCCGAGAACCCACGATCCGTCCACAACTGACGATAGCGTTGCAGGCGCTCGATCCACGCGATCGCTTCCGCATCCGAGGCATCGCTTGTCTGCATGCGGTAAAGCGCCGTGGCATCGAGTCCGAACAACTCTGTCGCGAGCGCTGCGCGAAGCGCTCGAACATCGCCCGGGGCCTCCACTGCGCGAAGCACACGCAGCAAGGTTTCCGCCTCTTCGCTCGCGAATACCGAGTCCTGCGTCAACTCCACGCTCCCTACCGCATGCTCGGCGAGCATCGACTTCATCAACGCTCCCTGACGGTGCGTCTGCACGATCACGGCAATATCGCCGGGTGCGAGCGGCTCGTCGCCGACCAGTACCTCGCCACGCGACGCCCCCGCCAGCAAGCGCGCCACTTCGGCCGCCGTTGCGCGGGCGCACGCTTGCTGCGCCTCGTCCTTGGGTAGCGGCTCGTCGGCGTCGGGCAGCCACCAGACCGTAAAGTCGGCGACGGCCCGTACGTCCGTCAACGGAGGACGACGACGCGTGCCCGGACGCACCGGCGGATACGCGAGCCCGTCCAGCACGAACGCACGATCGTTGGCACCGAACAAGCGGTTACCGGCTTCGATGATGGCTGGCGTCGAGCGCTGATTGACGGCGAGCGTGTACGCCGCGTCGGCGTTCTCGCGCGCGGCCAGATACGTGTGCAGATCCGCCGCACGGAAACTGTAGATGGCCTGCTTGGGATCGCCGACCATGAACATCGGGCCGCGCCCGCTGGCCGCTGCCATTTGTTCCGTCGCTTCGTCCGCCACTTCGTCCGTCACTTCGCCCGAGACGTCATCCGATGTGGCTGACCGATGTCCGTACACGGCGCTGAAAATGGCGAATTGCAGCGGATCGGTATCCTGAAATTCATCGATCAGTGCGCACGGATAGCGCTCGCGCAACGCGTCCGCCAGATCGGGATGCTGATGCAACGCGCGCGCGATATTGCCAAGCAAGTCGTCGAACGACACCACGCGCAGTTCGCGCTTGCGCAGCGCCAACTGTTCCGGCGCCTGTATCAGCCACTCACGCAGGATGCGCAGCCACTGCATCGCGTAGCGCTCGTCAGCATCCGCGCGCGCCCGGACGAGTACGTCCGCCATTTCAAAGAAGCGATGGTCGGGGGGCGTCTCCCCTTTCTTGATGTCCTTGGCGAGCCGCGTCGTCGTCAGCAACTCGGCCTTCGGCCCCAGCAATGCACCGGCGTCGCGCGCGCCAAGATATCGCTGCCATGCCGAGACGGCCTGCGGGAGAGACGTCTCGTTGTAGATATTCTTCTTGTAGGAAGGTAGTACTGCGCGCATCAGGTCGGCAATCACCGATGCTTCGGCTTCCCAGCAATCGCATGCCGCCGAATACGTCGCCAGCAAGGCCGAGTCAGGCGATGCCTCCGCATCGCTTTGCACGGCCTCCGGCCAACGCAACTCGGACATCGGCTTCTTCAGGCGACGCGCCAATTGATCCGTGAGCGTGCCCGGTGAACGCTTGCGGTCCACCAGCCATGCAGCGAAGTTGTCATCCTGCGCCGCCATCGGCTCAACGACGCGACGCCAGAACTCCACCGCCAAATCGTGGCGCACGCCGTTGTCGTCCGGCACCAGCTCATAAGCGAATGGCAGCCCGGCAGCAAACGGCACTTCGGCGAGCGCTCGCTGGCAAAAGCCGTGGATGGTGTGAATCGACGCCTGATCGAAACCGCGCAACGCACGCTGAAGGCACTCGCGAATCGCCTTCGGCGACATCTCGCCACGCTCGATCAGCCCGGCGATCATCACGTTGAACAGCGGATCGTCGCTGGCGTCCGGGTCGAAGTCGGGGAAGTCGTCTGCGCCATCGTCACCGTCCTCGCCGCCACCCTCGCCTTCGCCCTCATCGAAGACCGGGGCCATCGCTGCGACCAATCCGGCAAGTCGTCCCCGGATCCGTTCACGCAATTCTGCCGTTGCGGCATTCGTGAACGTCACGACCAGAATCTGCTCGACGGTCAGTTGTTTCTCGAGCAACAACCGGACATAGAGCGCGCAGATGTTCCACGTCTTGCCTGTACCGGCCGACGCTTCGATCAGGCAGACGCCATCGAGATTGCAACCGAAAACGTCGAGGTCGATGAGTTGCGTCATGCGCCCTCCACGATTTCAAGGTGTTGCACCATCGGTCCGAACATCGTGTTTGCCAGCAAGTCGAACGGCGACGCCAGCGGGTCTTCGACGCCCCGCCAGATCAGCTTGGTATAGGGATCGTCGGCATCGCCGCGCGCGAATGCAGAGCCGGACCATGCGCTTTCGGCATCTGTCATTTTTCCGGTGCTCGCCAGCTTCCACGCGCTCCGGACAAAGAACGGCAACGGTCGGGTCTGCCCAAGGCGATACAACGCCACCCATTGCGCGAGCAGCGCCGCTGCGTCGTCCACGGGACGTAGCGCAAATGTCTCGTCCTCTCCGTACCAGAGCGTTCGCGGTGCAACCTCAAGCCCCGCATGCTCCGGCTGCTGCAAATGTGCGCATAGCGCGAGGTGGGCGAGCCAGGCGGCAAGCAGATCGCTCGGACGCATGCTGCCATAGCGATACATGACGAGTCCGTGGCGCGACACCGGCGCTAGACGCCCTTGCAGCAAACACTCTGCGGACAACGTAGCATCGCCGTGCCAGATCGCATCCGTCGATCCCGTCCACGACGGTGGGAGCGCGGGCTTGAGCGGCAACGTCACGAGCAATTCCTGGGTGCCCTCCGCCTGCGCTTCCCTCACTTGCGTGGCCAGTGCGCGCAGTCCACCGAGTTCACGTCGACGCCATACCGCACCCGTCGCGCCGCCTGGCAGCTCATGACTGACGTTCGCAATGCGCTCGATCGCCGCCGCCTGTGCCCGAGCATCCTGAGCCCCGTCGCGCAACAGTCGCGGCAGCAGCCGCGCGGCGAGCGCGTCGCGCCCCGACCAGTCGAGTACGAACGGCTCTTCGTCGTCGACTTCGGTGAGCATGTCGCCGAGCGACAGGCCCAGCCGGTCGCGCGCCCACGCCCGCCCTGGGTGACGCCAGAAGCGCAGCAGGTCGTCCAACGTCAGATGCGTTTGCGCAATGGCGGGCAATGGCTCGTGGACGAATGGCGTTGCGGCTGCGTCCGGCACAGGGGGTGCCAATTGACCAGCCAGTTGCTGAGCCGCCTCGCCGTTAGCGACGTCATAGCTGTACAGCGACGGCTCGCGCCCATCGAAGTACGCGGGTGAGAACGGTTGAAGCGGATGCAGGACAACAAGCGTCTCACGCGCTTTGCGTTGCTCGTCGAGGTCGAATCCCTGCGATGCCGGTGCGAGCAATTGCCCCGTGAAGTCCAGCAATTCGTCCACAGCGGTGGATGGCGGCAACGGCGCGTTGTCGCGAACGCTTCGCCCCGTGTAGGTGATGAGAAAGCGGTCTTGCGCACTCAGCATCAAATCGAGGAACAGATTGCGCTCGTCATCGCGACGCTGGCGGTCGCCGCGTTGTGGCAGCGCACGCATGAGATCGAACTCGTCGGCGCGCACGCGCCCGGGTAAGACGCCATCGTCCATGCCGATCATGCAGACCACGCGGTACGGCAACAGACGCAAGCTCGGAATCGCGGCAAACGTCACGCGTCCCGACGGTACCCCGCCGCGCGTCGGATCGTCGAGCGCGTCGGCCAGCACGCGCGCCACCACTTCCACCGGCACGCGCACCTCGGGCGCACCGTCGGCAATGGCTGTGCCGATCTGTTCGATGGCCATACGCACTTCGGCGACGTCATCGGCAAAACGTGGCTCATCCGAGAAGAACTGCTCCAGCATTGCCAGCAACTGATCCCGCCACGCGAGGCCAGTCCGCTCGGTCTGGAGCGACACCGCCGTCATGTCGAGATCGTCGATCAGTCGCGCCAGTTGCCCCAGCAACTCGGCCTTGCCGCCTTCGATCCCGCCGACAGGCAGCCAGTCGTCGACCGGCATGGCGTCATCCGGCAAGGCGTAGCCGAGGAACAGGCGCATCATGGCGTCGCCCAGCGTATGGCGCTCCAACGCAGGAGGTACATCCGCACCGGCGCCGGTCATCGCGCCGTCACGTGAGGTCTGTCCAGTACCGTCAAGCCGCAGCAAGGCGTCTCCGCGCCAGCCCCGGCGTGCGCCTGCACTGTGCAGCCAGTTCTGAATGGCGTCGAGCACATTGCCGCCCAGGTCGTAACGCTGCGCTACCGCCTCTGTCCGAGCAAGCTCGACAAGACTCGACGCCGCCACCCACTGCTGCGGCAATGCCAGAATCGACGCGAAGGCGCGTGCGACAGGGTTGGTCCGCGTCGGCGGCAGGCCGGTCACCAGATAAGGAATACGGGGCGTTGCCGTGCCAAACACGGCGTCGATGAGCGGTGCCGCACGGCCAAGGTCCGGCACGGTAATCAGCACATCGTCGGGACGTAGATCGGGGATCTCGTCGAAGCACGCCAGCAGGCGATCGTGCAGAACCTCGATCTGACGCGCAAGGCTATGGCAGACGTGCACCTGCACCGAGCCATCGGCCGCGACGCCATCGGGTGCGCCATGACGACCATCGTCCAGGGAAAGAATGCCGTTCTGCAAGGCGGCCAGCAGCGTGGGCTCTGGATTCGGCTGAAACAACGCCCGATCCTCCACCGCCTGCGGCGCAAGGTCCGCGTACAACGCGTCGATGTGCGACTGCGTCTGTCGTCCCCATTCCGCCAGCAAGGGGTGCCCCACCTCGCGGTGTGCCTTGCCATCGCGTTGGGTCAGATACGACAGCCGCGACGGCGGCACGATGTCGAACCAGTAGCTCTCGCAGGGGTTAAGGACATAAAGATGCACGTCGATCAGGCGGGACATGGCCTTGAGCAGCGCCATCGAAAGCGGCGGCATCGACGACAGCGCGAACACGCAGACTCGGGACGGCCAGCCTGCAGGAACGGTTTCCGGCGTGAGCTGTTCGATCCGGTCGATGGCCCGCAGCGTCGGGTGGCGCTCGCGAATCTCCAGATGCGCCAACACCTGTCGCCACAAGGCACTTTGCCAAGCCTCGTCGGCACGCTGGGCATCGCCCCAGGCCGTCGACGCCCCTGGCGAAATGACTTCACCGGATTGCCACCGCTCCAGCCAGTCCGGCCGGTAAGTCAGGTATTGATCGTAGATGTGGGCCAGTCGGTCGGCCAGCTCGAATCGCATGACGTCGTCTGCCCCGGCCAGATAACCGGCCAGCCGCGGCGATGCCTCAACCCACGGTTGCGCGAGACACTGGTACAGCGGCCAGACCAGCCGGTCGGGCGCGAACGGCGAGCTTTCCGGCACGGTGAGCAGTTTGCCTGCCATGTCCCAGAGCCATTGCGCCAGATACGTCAGACGGACGTTCGCACACACGCCGAAGACGTCCGCATAGTCCAGTTCGAGCCGACGGCGCACTGCCACGCTCGGCACAACGATGGTTTCCGTCTCGAAGGGATTCACTGCCCCCGCCGACGCCTCAGGTGCCTGAGCGATATCGCGCAACAGGGCGGCTTCGAGCGTGGTGAACCGATTGGAGAAGAATAGATGGAGCATGCGGGCGTGGCGGCTTAGCGAGTCTGTTCGCAAGCATAACAAATGCCCTGTGCCAAAGCCCATCGGACAGATCCGAAAGCTCACCCCGTCATGGGTGACGGTGGGGTCATTGCGAGTTGAAGGCGCCCCGACGCCATACCCGGCGCGCTCGCCTAGCCCGCTTCGGCGGCTCGCGTGTAACCAGCGGTATCCCCACTTCGCGGCACGCCGGGCATCGGCTAGACTCTCACTGCGCCGCGCCCCACCCCATCGCGCGGCCAGCTTTGCTGCGGAACCCTCGCACCCGACGCATGGACTACCAGACCGATATCAAGAAGTTTCTCTATAGCCACTACTTTTTCAGCGGCACCCGGCAGGCAGTCGGCGTCATCCTGCCTGCGCTCGTCCTGTTCTGGGGGATGGATAAGCACCTGCTCGGCATCGAGGTCGCCTCGGGCGCGCTCTGCGCGAGCGTGGTCGACATCAACGGGCCGCTGCGTCACAAGCACACCGAACTGCTGAGCTGCACACTCCTCGGTGCACTGACGGTCCTGATCACCGGCATGGCGACGGCCGCACAGCCGTGGCAACTCTGGATCACCTCGCTGATTCTGACGTTCGGTCTGTCGATGCTCGTGGTCTATGGGTTGCGCGCGTCGCTCGTGAGCTTCGCCTGTCTCATGATGATGGTCCTCAACGTCGAAGCGGACCTCACGCGCCATCAGGCGGTGCTCGACGCCGGGGCCGTGCTCGCTGGCGGGCTTTGGTACACCTATTTCAGCCTGTTCGTCTGTCGCATCTGGTGGTTTCGCATCGAGCAGCAAACGCTGGCGGAGTGCTTCTTCGTCACATCCGAGTATCTGGAAGCCAAAGCGGCCTTCTACGATACGTCGACCGATATCGACGACTGCTATCGCCGTCTGATCGCCGCACAGGTCAATGTGGTGGAAAAGCAGCAGGCGGCGCGCGAGATCATTCTGCGTAACCTGCCCCGGCTGCGCATCGGTGCGCTGGAACCGCGCCGCACCATGCTGTTCAATCTCTTCATCAACATCGTCGATCTGCATGAGACGGTGGTGTCGGTGCATACCGACTACCCGATGCTGCGTCGCGAGTTCGCCAATAACGACGTGCTGCTGTTCTTCCGCGACATGATCCGCAAGATCGCCATCGAGGTGGATGCGATTGGCTACGCCATTGCGACCAACGAGCCTTCGCGGGCACAACGCAGTTGGCGCGCGGAATTCCGGGCCATCGAGTACGAAATCGAACTGATGCGCAAGCAGTCGCTGCAACAGAAATCCCCGGAAGCCTATCAGGCGCTCACCAGCACGTTCCGCCGCGTGTGGAGCACCACGCGTATCGTCGAGCGGATGCACCGCAACACCGATGTGAGCACCGCAGGCAGCGCAACCGAAGTGCAGATCGATCAGGCCCTGCAACGTTTCACGTCGCGACAGAGCTTTTCTCCGAAACTTCTCTGGAAGAATCTGACTTTTTCGTCGCCAAGTTTCCGTCACGCGTTGCGGGTGACGATTGCCATCGCCGCCGGGCTGCTCATCTGCGAAAACTGGTCGTTGCTCGCCGGGCAGGATCACAGCTACTGGGTACTGCTTACGATCATCGTGATTTTGAAGCCGGGTTTCAGCCTGACGAAGCAGAAGAACGCACAGCGTCTGACCGGCACGCTGATCGGCTGTGTGAGCGTGCTGGTGATCCTGTCCTTCGTTCACAAGGCCTGGATTCTGCTCGCGCTCATGTTCTTCTGCATGGTCATGGGCAACAGCCTGTCGTTGTTCAACTACGGCTTGTCGGTTGTCTTCATGTCGTCGTACGTGCTGCTGCTGTTCCACTTCCTGTTGCCGGGCTCGCTCTCGGTGATCGGCGAGCGCGCCATCGACACCCTGATCGGATCGGCCATTGCGCTGGTGTGTTCGTATCTGTTCCCGTATTGGGAATACCGATTGATGGGTCCGCTGATCCGCAACGCGGTGCAGTCCACGCGCACCTATCTCGAATCGAGCGCCGCGCTGGACGGCAAACGCGACGACTTCGCCTATCGCATGGCACGCAAGGACATGCACATTGCCTTCGGGAATTTCGGTGCTGCCTTCAAGCGGATGATGCTCGAACCGAAGTCCAAGCAGGTCGCGGTTGCAGAGCTGAACGATTTGCTGGTGCAGAACCACGTGATGGCGTCGTACATCACGGGCCTGTCGGACGTGCTGCCGCGGCAAATCGCAGCAGACAAGAGCGGTGAGTTGGGACAGGTGGTTGGCGCGATCAGCGACCTGCTCTCACAGGCGGTCGCGGCACCGGCGGCGTCCGTGCCGACGGACACGCAAGCGGCCACCGAAGCGATGCGCGATTACACGAAGCGTCTCGATGCCCTGGTCGTCGCGCAGGAACAGCAACCCGACGCGGTCGACGCTCACGTGCAGGAGATCAAGCAGGTCGTGCATCAGCTCAAACAGATGTTGCGCGCGGGCGAGCTGATTCTGCGCGACATGCGGGCTATTCGTCTGCCCGCGTGAACCCGTCATGCCGCGCCGGACCGGCTCGCCTGTGCTTCAGGTGATGCCCGATCGCGTCGCGTAATGATAGAGATCGACGTCCCGATCCAATCCCAGCTTGCGCATGGCGTTGGTCTTCTGTGAGCTCACGGTCTTGACGCTGCGACTCAGTTGGAACGCGATCTCGCTGATGGTCAGCCCGGAGACGAACAAGCGCACCACTTCGACTTCGCGCCCCGAGAGCTTCGACGCATCGATTTCGAGGTCATCGATCACGGAGTCGTGCAAGCGCGTCGCCAGGCCTGCGGGAATATAGCGGCTGCCATCGGCCACCACACAAACGATGTCGGCAATCGAGCTCTGCTCATCGAGCTTCGAGAGAATCGAGTGCACGCCAAGCTTGAGCATGCCCCGCAGAATGGCGAGATTCTCCAGCATCGTGACGACGATGATCTTGATGTTGGGGAAGTAGCGGCGCACATAGCCGATGAGAAAGAGGCCGTCCTTGAAGTTGCCGCCGGGCATGGAGAAGTCGGTGACGAGGATGTCGCACGGCGCTTTGGCTAGCAGATTGACCAGCTCCGACGAGTTTCCCGCCTCCCCGACCATGTGGATCATGTCCCGCTCTTCGAGCAGGCGTCGTATTCCAAACCGCACAATCGGATGGTCGTCAGCGACCACGACATTGATCGTCATTTGTCCCCCCTTTTTCTTCGTTTGGCAGACCGTGGTGACCGCGCGAGGCACGCGGTGCTTCGCGTCGGCCGTCACAACGAAGCGGGTCCATTCTGGCAAAAAGGGAACGGGGCGACCGGATGGGAAACGTCACATAGTCGTATCGGACACAGCAGCTTGCCACGCGGTGTGGTCCATCCACGAGAGGCCCGCATACTGCCCGATAGAGCGGGTACTGCACGCTAACTACTTGAAGTGCCTTGCACGGACGTGAAATTGCACAGCCACATAACGCGGGAGTTTGTGCTACTCGCGTCACCGGCATTCGGAAGATTCGCAGCGCGGGTTTCCGGCATTCCGATTGAGAAAGTCGGAATTACCTTAAACACCTGCGCTGGATTTAATGGTCGGCGCGTTGCGCGCCTCCCGAGATGCGTAGTTATTCCTGCGCGGAAGGCCCCGAAGCCTTACCGCCGTTCGGCGCGTCGGTCCCGCTGCTGGCCGCGCCGCTTACTGCCGTCCCGTCATGTGGCAGTCCATGCCACCCACCGCCGAGTGCCGTCACGAGCAACACGTTCGCCGTGAACTGTCGGCCGAGAATGGTCAGGGCTGTACGCTCCGTGGTGTATGCAGTCGCTTGCGCCGTCAGCACATTCTGGAATCCGACGGTCCCGGCCTTGTACTGGTTGAGGATCAGTTGCGCCGCTTCCTGAGCCGACTGCACCGCCTGATTTTGTACGGCCGCCTCACGCCCCAGATAATTAAGCGCAGCCAGATTGTCCTCGACAGCCTGGAATGCCGTGAGCACGGTCTGGCGGTACGTCGCGACTTGCGCGTCGTAGGCGGCAATCGCTGCGTCGGTCTGTGCGCGTCGCAGGCCGCCATCGAACAACGTGGCCGCGAGTGCCGGGCCGACCGACCAGAAACGGCTCGGCAACGTCAGCCAGTCGGCAAAGCTGTTGTTCTGGAAGCCCCCCGTGGCCGAGAGGGAAAGCGTCGGGAAGAATGCGGCCTTCGCCACGCCGATCTTCGCGTTCGCGGCGACCACCGAACGTTCCGCGGACGCGATGTCGGGACGACGCTCCAACAGTTTCGACGGCAAGCTGACCGGCACGGGCGGCAAAGCGGCGCGCAACGGCGCGGGCGTCAGAGAGAACACAGCCGGAGCCTTGCCGACGAGCAACGCGATGGCGTGCTCCAGTTGGGCACGCGTCACTTCGATATCGAGCGCGGACGCCTGAGCCTGCTGCAGTTGAGTCTGCGCCTGAATAACGTCCGAGCGCTGCGCGACACCCACGGCATATTGGTTCTGCGTGAGTTTCAGCGTCTGCTCGTAGGCCGCGACGGTGCGCCCAAGGAGCGCCTTTTGGGCATCCGTCACGCGCAGGTCGAAGTAGTTCTGCGCGAGCAATGCCTGCGCCGACAGACGTGCGTTCGCCAGATCCGCCGCACTTGCCTCGGCGCTCGCGTTCCCGGCTTCCACCGACCGGCGCACGCTGCCCCAGATATCGAGTTCCCAGCTTGCCGTCCCCGACAAGCTGTAGCTGTTGGAAATCCCCCCCACGCCCGATCCGCTGACGGCCGTATTGCTCACGCGCGAGCTGCTGCGCGTCACACCGGCACTAGCGCCAATCGTCGGGAAGAAAGCCGCGCGGGCCTGCCCCGCTACCGCCAGCGCCTGACGATAGTTCGCCTCGGCCAGCTTGATGTTCTGGTTGTTGATGTCGACCTGTGACATCAGATCGGCAAGCACCGGATCCTGATAAATCGCCCACCAGTCGCCCTTATCGGCCGCGTCGTTGGGCTCGGCCAGCTTCCAGTCGCCGGTTTCCTTGAACGCCGCAGGCGTGTCGATCTCCGGGCGAACATAGTCCGGCCCCAGCGCGCAGCCCGCAAGCCACAGCACCGCGCTCGCCGCGAGGAACGTTGCCGAACGACGCACACGCGGCGACATTCCAAAACCACGCCCTGGCACATTCGCCACCCTCACGGCAGCGGCGTGTGAGCGAACGTTGGACATTTGACGATTCACGGTACGAGGCATGGCGGACATCGGCCCTTCGGCCGCAACAGAGGTCACTGAATTAACTGAGACAACCGAGGGTTCAAACGGCGAGGAAATCCCGGGAGTCCGTGGAGTCAGGGCAGCCGTCGACGAGCGCGCGTCGCGCATTGCATCAGCCATGGCCTACCTCCCCCACGTCGCTGTGGCCGGTCTGGCCACGTGCACGCCAACGCATCCAGCGCAGCCGCACACGGTCGAGATACAGATACACCACCGGCGTCGTATAGAGCGTGAGTACCTGACTCACGAGCAGACCGCCCACGATGGAAATGCCGAGCGGCTGGCGCAGTTCCGCGCCGTCGCCCGAGCCCAGCGCCAGCGGAATCGCGCCAAGCATGGCGGCCATCGTCGTCATCATGATCGGACGGAAACGCAGCACGCACGCCTTGAAGATCGCCTCGCGCGGCGGCAGGTTCTGACGCCGTTCGGCATCGAGCGCGAAGTCGATCATCATGATCGCGTTCTTCTTCACGATGCCGATCAGCAGAATCACACCGATGAGCGCGATGATGCTGAACTCGGTATTGAACAGCAGCAGCGCCAGCAAAGCGCCAACGCCTGCCGAAGGCAACGTCGACAAAATCGTCAGCGGGTGGATGTAACTCTCATAGAGCACCCCCAACACGATATACACCGTCAACAGCGCCGTCAGAATCAAAATGGGCTGCGAGGACAATGCCGACTGGAACGCCTGCGCCGTGCCCTGGAAGCTGCCCTGCACCGACGTCGGCATGCCAAGACGCCCCACCGCATCGTTGATCGACGCCTGCGCCTGCGAAAGCGAGACGCCCGCCGGCAGGTTGAACGAAATCGTACTCGCAGCGAACTGGCCCTGGTGCGAGACGCCCAATGCCGTATTCGTCGGACGATAACGTGCGAATGCCGAAAGTGGCACCTGAGCCCCCGCCGACGTCACCACGTAAATGTCCTTGAGCGACTCCGGACTCTGCCACCATTGCGGGGCCACTTCCA
Source organism: Pandoraea sp. NPDC090278 (assembly GCF_044772185.1). NCBI lineage: Bacteria > Pseudomonadati > Pseudomonadota > Betaproteobacteria > Burkholderiales > Burkholderiaceae > Pandoraea > Pandoraea sp. NPDC090278. The sequence goes on from NZ_JBIVYJ010000007.1 coordinate 160,220, forward strand.
TCACGACCTTGTACTGATTGAGCGGGTTGTAGATGGTCGAGACCTGGCGCTGACCGAACGCGTCGTTGAGCACGTTATCGATCTGACTCATCGTCAGACCGAGCCGCGACGCCTGGTCGCGATCGACGTCGAGTGTGGTCTGCAGGCCCTTGTCCTGCTGATCGGTGTTCACGTCGGTGAGATTCGGCAGACGCGAAATCGCATTGCGCACCTTCGGTTCCCACTCCCGCAACTGCTGGAGGTCATCCGCCTGCAAGGTGTATTGATACTGCGCATTGCTCGAACGTCCGCCCACGCGAATGTCCTGCACGGATTGCAGGTACAGCATCGCGCCCGGCTCCTTGGCCAGCTTGCCCCGCAAACGTGCGATCACCTGATCGGCCGTGAGCTTTCGCTCGCCCAGCGGCTTGAGCGTGACGAACATAGAACCGCCGTTGCGGTTCGAACCGCCGGTGAAGCCCGTGACCGTTGCGACATCGGGATCGGCCTGCACGATCTTGATGAAGTCCGCGAGCTTCTTCTCCATCGCCTGGAACGAGATCGCCTGGTCGGCCTGAATGAAGCCGATCATGCGCCCGGTGTCCTGCTGCGGGAAGAAGCCTTTCGGCACCACCATATAGAGCCAGACGTTCAGACAAATCGTCGCCAGCAGGATCAGCAGCATGAGCGGACCGTGGCGCAATGCCCAAGCGAGCGAGCGCTCGTACTCGCGCAGCATCGCCTCGAACATGCGCTCGGTCCAGTTGCCCATGCGCATCCAGATGGACGGTGGTTTGGGCGGTTCAGGCGCAAGCGGCGCGGTGCCAGCGGGTACACCCGGTGCGGCTCGCCCCTTGAGCAGCCGCGCGCACATCATCGGCGTGGTCGTCAGCGACACGACGAGCGAGACCATGATCGCCGCCGACAGCGTGACCGCAAATTCGCGGAACAGGCGGCCGACGATGCCGCCCATGAGCAGCAGCGGGATGAACACCGCCACCAGCGAAATACTCATCGAGAGCACGGTAAAGCCGACTTCGCGCGTCCCTTTGAGCGCCGCCGCGAACGGACTTAAGCCTTCTTCGATGTGCCGCGAGATGTTCTCCAGCACCACGATGGCGTCGTCGACGACAAAGCCGGTCGCAATCGTGAGCGCCATGAGCGACAGATTGTCGAGACTGAAGCCGCACAGATACATGATCCCGAACGTGCCGATCAGCGAGACCGGCACGGCCACGCTCGGAATCAGCGTGGCGCGCCAGTTTCGCAAGAACAGGAACACGACCATGATCACGAGCACGATCGAGATCAGCAGCGTGCGCTCGACTTCCTTGAGCGACGCCCGGATCGTCGGCGTCCGGTCCATCACCACGTCGAGATTGATCGCCGCCGGAATCGAAGCGCGCAGGTTCGGCAGTATCTTGTTGATGCCGTCGACCGTCTGGATGATGTTCGCGCCGGGCTGCGTCGTAATGATGAGCAGCACCGAGGGCTTGCCGTTGGCGGAACCGGCATTGCGCACGTCCTGCACCGAGTCGACCACGTCGGCGATATCGGAGAGTCGCACCGGACGCCCGTCCTGATAGGCGACGATGACCGGCAGGTATTCCTTGGCCGTCTTCGCCTGATCGTTGGCAAGAATCTGCCAGCGGCGGTCGCCGTCTTCAAGCGCGCCCTTCGGTCGGTTCGCATTCACGGCCTGAATCGCCGTACGCACCGTCTCCAGCGGAATCTGATACTTGTTGAGCGCCGTGGGATTGAGTTCGACGCGTACGGCTGGCAGCGAGCTGCCGCCCACCGTCACATCGCCCACCCCTTCGAGTTGCGAGATCTTCTGCGCGAGGATGGTCGATGCCGCGTCGTACATCTGACCGCGCGTCATGCTCTCGGACGTCAGCGCAATGATCATCACCGGCGCACTCGCCGGGTTCACCTTGCGGTAGGTCGGATTGCTCGGCAGTCCCGTCGGCAGCAAGCTGCGCGCCGCGTTGATCGCCGCCTGCACGTCGCGCGCCGCGCCGTTGATATCGCGCGAAAGGTCGAATTGCAGTGTGATGCGGGTTGAGCCGAGCGAGCTGTTCGACGTCATTTCCGTCACACCGGCGATGCGTCCGAGCGAGCGCTCCAGCGGCGTGGCCACGCTGGCCGCCATCGTTTCCGGACTCGCGCCGGGCAGCGACGCCGACACCGAGATCGTCGGAAAGTCCACCTGCGGCAATGGCGAAACCGGCAACAGCCCGAAGGCGACAATGCCAGCCAGCGTCACCCCGATGGTGAGCAGAACGGTCGCGACCGAGCGCTTGATGAAGACAGCCGACAGGTTCATCGTGCCGGACCGTCCGTTGTCACCGCACCGACAGGACCGGAACCACCCGGGCCACCATGACCATCGTGTCCGTCGTGCCCCTCGCTATCCGACGGTCCGAAGCGGCGCTCGCGCCATGCACGTGCCCGCATTGCCCAGCGGTCGAACCACAGGTAGATCACCGGCGTGGTGAAGAGCGTGAGCACCTGACTGACCATGAGACCGCCGACCATCGTGATACCCAGCGGCTGACGCAACTCGGAGCCGACACCGGAGCCGAGCATCAGTGGCAGCGCGCCCAGCACGGCGGCCATCGTCGTCATCAGAATCGGCCGGAAACGCAGCAGGCACGCCTGATAGATCGCCTCGCGCGGCGCCATGCCGTGTTCGCGCTCCGCCTCGAGCGCAAAGTCGATCATCATGATGGCGTTCTTCTTCACGATACCGATCAGCAGAATGATGCCGATGATCGCGATGATGCTGATGTCGTTGCCCGAGACCATGAGCGCAAGCAGCGCGCCCACACCCGCTGACGGCAGCGTCGACAAAATGGTGATCGGATGGATGTAGCTCTCGTAGAGCACGCCCAGCACGATATACATCGTGACGACCGCCGCAAGAATCAGCCACAACGTATTCGAGAGAGACGCCTGGAACGCCTGCGCAGCGCCCTGGAAAGTCGTCTGCGTGCTCACCGGCAAGCCGATGGACTGTTCCGCTTCGGTAATCGCCTTCACCGCTTCGCCGAGCGATGCGCCCTTGGCCAGATTGAACGAGATCGTCGCCGCCGGGAACTGCGCCTGATGGTTGATCGCCAGCGGTGTGGGTTTCTCGATAATCTTCGCGAACGACGTGAGCGGCACTTGCACGCCAGTCGTCGATGCGACGTAAATGCCCTTGAGCGCATCCGGCCCGCGCTGGAAGTCGTCAGCCACTTCCAGCACCACGCGATACTGCGACGCCTGCGTATAGATCGTGGAAATCAGACGCTGACCGAAGGCGCTATATAGCGTCTGATCGACAGCCGCAGGTGTCACGCCCAGACGACTCGCCGTATCGCGATCGATCTCCACATAGGCCTGCAAGCCGTTGACCTGCAAGTCGCTTGTCACGTCGGCCAGTTGCGGCACGTGTTGCAGCTTGTCGACGAGCTTCGGCACCCAGACGCCCAACGTATCCAGACTCGGATCCTGCAACGTGAACTGATACTGCGTGCGGCTGATGCGGTCTTCAATCGTCAGATCCTGAACCGGCTGCATATAGAGTGCGATGCCGGGGACCTTCGCGACTTCGGGCTGAATACGGCGAATCACCTCGGAGGCGTCGATCCCGCGCGTCGCCTTGTCTTTCAGGTTGATGAGCAGACGCCCGCTGTTGAGCGTAGCGTTCACGCCATCCACACCGATGAACGACGACACCGATTCCACTGCGGGATCCTTGAGCACCTCCGCGACCAGCGCCTGCTGACGCTCGCCCATCGCCGCAAACGAGATGGACTGCGGCGCTTCGGAAATGCCCTGAATCACGCCGGTGTCCTGCACCGGGAAGAAGCCCTTGGGCACCCACATATAGAGCAACACCGTCAGCACCAGCGTGCCGAGCGCGACGAGCAGCGTGGCCGTCTGGCGGTCGAGCACCCACGTGAGCCATTCGCCGTACTTCGCAATAATGCGATCGAACAACTCGCCGGTCTTGCGATAAAACTTGCCCTGCTTCTCGTCAGGCACATGGCGCAGCAACTTGGCGCACATCATCGGCGTGAGCGTCAGCGACACCACGGCCGAAATCAGAATCGATACCGCCAGCGTCACCGCGAACTCGCGGAATAGACGCCCCACCACGTCGCCCATGAACAGCAGCGGAATCAACACGGCGATCAGCGAGAACGTGAGCGAAATGATGGTGAAGCCGATCTGCTCGGCCCCCTTGAGCGCCGCCTGCAACGGTTTCTCACCCTGCTCCATATACCGGGCGATGTTCTCGATCATCACGATGGCGTCATCGACCACGAAGCCAGTCGCAATGGTCAGCGCCATGAGCGTCAGGTTATTGATCGAAAAGCCAGCGAGATACATCACGCCGAAGGTACCGATCAGCGAGAGCGGCACCGCGACACTCGGAATAATGGTGGCCGATACGTTGCGCAGGAAAACGAAAATCACCATCACCACCAGCGCGACGGCAAGAATCAGTTCGAACTGAACGTCCGAGACCGACGCTCGGATCGTCGTGGTGCGATCGGTCAGCAGTTGCACGTCGATGCTGCCCGGCAGCGCTGCCTGCAATTGCGGAAGCAACGCCTTGACCTTATTGACGGTCTCGATCACGTTCGCACCCGGCTGACGCTGCACGTTCAGCACGATGGCGGGAGTGGTGTCGGCCCACGCGGCGAGCTTGGTGTTTTCCGCGCCGTCGATCACATCGGCAATGTCGGACAGGCGGATCGGCCCGCCATTCTTATAGGCAATGACGAGATTGCGATATTCGTCTGCCGACGCCAACTGGTCGTTCGCGTCGATGGTCGAAGCGCGCAGCGGACCGTCGAAACTCCCCTTCGCCTGATTGACGTTGGCGGCCGCAATCGAAGTACGAACGTCTTCGATGTTCAGTCCATAGGACGTGATGGCACGCGGATTGACCTGAATGCGCACGGCCGGTCGCTGCCCGCCGGAAATACTCACCAGACCAATGCCCGGCAACTGTGAAATCTTCTGCGCCACGCGCGTGTCGACCAGATCCTGCAGCTTCGGCAGCGGCATGGTCTTCGACATGATCGCCAACGTCAGAATCGGGGTGTCCGCCGGATTGACCTTGTTGTAAATCGGCGGCATCGGCAGATCGCTCGGCAGCAGGTTGCTGGCGCTGTTGATCGCGGCCTGCACCTCCTGCTCGGCCACGTCGAGGCCGAGGTCGAGCGAGAACTGAAGCGTAATCACCGACGCCCCGCCCGAACTGGTCGACGACATCTGGTTCAGTCCCGGCATCTGCCCGAACTGACGCTCCAACGGCGCGGTCACCGATGAGGTCATCACGTCCGGGCTCGCGCCCGGATAGAGCGTGACGACCTGAATGGTCGGATAGTCGACTTCCGGCAGTGCCGAGAGCGGCAACAGCCGGTAAGCGACGAAACCGGCGAGCAGAATCGCCAGCATCAGCAACGATGTGGCGACCGGTCGGAGAATAAACTGACGTGACGGATTCATTAGCGACGTTAATCTAGCTCACTGCTGGGTGTGGCTCACTGCGGGATGCCGCTCACTGCGCCTGACGGCGATGCGCACCGCCGTTGCCGTTACGCTTCTCGCCCGGGGCACGCGGCGCAACCGCTGCGGCTCGGCTCTCTGCCGTGATCACTTCGACCTTCGCGCCATCGCGCAGCTTGTCCATGCCGTCGATCACGAGCTTCTCACCCGGATCGATCCCGGACTCCACCGCCATGTTCGTGCCGTCGGTCGGTCCGAGCTTCACCGTCTTGAGCTTGACCGTCTGATCCGGCTGGACGGTGTAGACGAAGCTGCCCTGCGTGCCGCGCTGAACCGCCGCGCTCGGGATGAGCGTCGCGCCTTTGAGCGTGTCCACCAGCATCTTCACGTTGACGAACTGATTCGGGAACAGCATGCCGTCGGCATTGGCGAACTCGGCCTTGAGCTTGACCGTGCCCGTCGTCGTATCGATCTGGTTGTCGATGGAGGCGAGCTTGCCGTCGGCCAGCTTGGTCTTGCCTGCCCGGTCGAACGCCTCGACGGGCAGCGTCTCACCGCCGCGCGAGCGCTTGACGACCTTCGGCAGGTTGTCTTCAGGAATGGTGTAGACGACGGTGATCGGCGTGACTTCGTTGATGATGACGATCCCGTTGGTATCCGACGCATGGATGATGTTGCCCGGATCGACCTGACGCAGGCCTGCGAGGCCGGAGACCGGTGCCGTGACGCTCGCATAGGTCAGTTGCAGGCGGGCATTGTCGAGCTGGCCCTGATCGGACTTGACCGTCCCTTCGTACTGCTTGACGAGCGCGCGCTGCGTGTCGACCGTCTGCGTGGCAATCGAATCCTGCTTGAGCAGCGTTTCGTATCGCGCGAGGTCGAGCTGCGCATTCTTGAGCAGCGCCTGATCGCGCGCCAACTGGCCTTCCATCTGGGTGACCTGCACCTGGAACGGACGCGGATCGATCTCCGCGAGCAGTTGCCCCGCCTTGACGAGATCGCCTTCCTTGAAGTGCACCTTCATGAGCTGGCCGTCCACGCGCGAGTGCACCGTGACGCTGCGTGTCGGCGTGACGGTGCCCAGCCCGTTGAGGAACACCGGCAGATCGCCGGTCTTCGCCGCGACTGCCGTGACCGGTGTAGCCGGTGCACCCGTGCCTGCCATGCCTGCTGGCGGCCCGCCCCGGCGTCCACCGGCCTGTGCCGGTCCCTGGGCGTTCTGCGAGTGCAGACGGTAGTAAACACCCCCGGCGATAAGCACGACGATCAGTCCGAGGATGCCCGGCACAAGCCAGCGGCGCTTGCGCGACGGCTCGGTGGATGTCAGCGAAACCGGTGGTGTCGGCGGCACCTGCGGGGCAGGCGAACGCTCAGAACCGTTCGGTTTTTCGGAACCGTGGGGACCGTGCTCGGTCATGACTTCCTCGTAACAGCGGAGTAGTTGGCGGATTCGTCCAATGCGGACGACGTTCTTTTCTTTGGTTTGCTGCGGCGCGGCAAACTGCCCGGGAAGCCCCGAAACAGCGGCATGCACCTCATTGGCTGACCAGCATAGCAGACGGTTGTAACAGCTCGATGGGATGGCTTGTTACAAGCGTTTCTTCTGTGCCGTCGATCGGAATTGTCCGACGCTGCTAAATGACCGGCTGGACGAACGATGGTTCGCACCTGCCCGCCGATCGTGTCCACCGATGCCTTGCATCGCCTTGCCGTGCATCGCTGTGCAGTGCCTTGGCGCAGCGTCCCGTGAGATGAGACGTGCGATTGGGTGTGCGATTTACTGCCAGACCGACCGCCTGTTAAGGATGACGCGCGACGAAACACTGGCAAAACCGATTCCGTCAGGGCCAATCAGGCAGTCTGATTAAGAGACCGAAGCTTACTCGACGTCGATGAAATTAGTGCGTGTTTCCTGCGTTATCGCGGCTCGCACTATTATTACGCATCGTTACAGGCGACCAAGACTGTAATTTCCGGAAACAAAACACGTACAAAGCCGCGCAGCGAGGCCACTATCATGACGACACAACCTGTCCGAGCGAATATGAAGATTCTTGTTGTCGACGACGATCCCGATCTGCGTGATCTGCTGCGCGAGTATTTGAGCCGCCACGGCTTCTCCGTCGCGGTCATGCACGACGGCGAAGGGCTGGCCGCACGCCTTGAGCGCGAGCGCCCCGCCCTGATCGTGCTCGACCTGATGATGCCCAAGGTGGACGGTCTGACCGCCCTGCGCGATCTGCGCGCACGTAACGACGACGTGCCGGTGATTCTGCTCACCGCACGCAGCGACGAAATCGACCGTATCGTCGGACTGGAAATCGGGGCCGACGATTATCTGGGCAAGCCCTTCAGCCCGCGCGAACTGCTCGCCCGTATCAACGCGGTGCTGCGCCGTCGCAAGACGCCCGACGCCGCCGTGCCGGAACAGCGCGAGAATTACGCGTTCGGCCCGTTCATGCTCGATTTTCGCAGCCGCACGCTGACGCGCGACTCGCAATTGCTCACGCTCTCGGATGGCGAATACGGCCTGCTGCGGCTACTGGTGAACCACGCGATGCAGGTCTTGTCCCGTGAACGCATTATCGAATTGCTTTACGGTGCCGACAGCGACGTGAACGATCGCGGCATCGACGTGCAGATCTGGCGCCTGCGCCGTCTGCTCGACGAGGACGCACAAAGCCCGCGCTTTATTCAGACCGTGCGCGGGCGCGGCTATATCTTTGTTCCCGACGGCCAACGCGCCGACATGGCCACCGCATGAAAGGCCGTTTTGACACGCTGTTCGGCCGGCTCGCGGTGCTTATCATCGCGGCGCTGGTCATCAGTCACTTCTCGTATCTCACGATCCTTCGCAGCGATCACGATGAGATGCGCGTGCAGAACGCCGCCGAACAGATGGCGTTCATCATCAAGGCGGCGTCCGAGGTCCACGAAGGCAATTCGACGCTCACGCTGCCCGATCTCGTTCAGGTCGTGCCCGTCTCGTTCGCGCATGGCGATGTTTTCGAACCGGCCAGCAAAAGCGCACGCCTGACGACCGAACTCGCCCGCCGTTTGCCCGCCGGTACGCAATTGCGCGTGGAGCGCACGCCGCCGCCACGGATCTGGGCGCGTCTGCCCGGCCGTGACTACTGGATTGCGACCCCCGTACTGTCTGTAAGAAATCCGCCGGGGACAGCGACGATTCTGCCGGGCCTGGCCGCCGTACTGGGGATTACCGTCATCTTTGCGTTGTTCGCCGCGTGGCAGTTGCAACGCCCGGTGCGGGACATGGCGGCCGCCGCCGAACAACTGGCGACCCATCGCGTTCGAACGCAGGTCAAAGAGCGCGGCCCGCTGGAGCTGCGGCAATTGACGGAGCGCTTTAATCGCATGAGTCAGGACATCGTCCAGACCGACCGCGAGCGCAATACGATGCTCGCCGGCATTGCGCACGATCTGAAAACACCGCTCGCCCGGCTGCGTCTGCGCGCTGAGATGCTCGACGACGTACAGATGAGCGAAGGCATTACCCGCGACGCCGAATCGATGACGCGCATCGTCGACCAGTTCCTGCTGTTCGCGCGAGGCGTGGAACTCGACAGCGCCGCCTCGCCGGTCGAAGCCCGGATTCCATCGCTGATCGCGCCGTTCCTCGATCAGGGATACACCATCGACCTGGATTTGCAGGCCGGGCCAGGCTTCAAACTGCGCCAGACGTATCTGGAGCGCATCGTGAACAATCTGCTCGATAACGCGGTGACGTACGGCCGCGCGCCGCTGACGATCCGCACGTCGCAGGACGCAAGTGGCTGGCGCCTCGTGATCGAGGACAGCGGCCCCGGCATTCCGAACGAAGACATCAACCGCATCGTGCGCCCGTTTGTGCGCCTTGACCCGGCGCGCGGCGGCAATGCCCATTGCGGCCTCGGTCTCGCCATCGTCGATAAGCTCACCCAGCAACTCGGCGGACGCGTCTCCTTCGCCAACCGCGCCTCCGGTGGCCTACAAGTCACCTTGATGTTCCCGCCCGACGATCCCAGCGCTGAGGGATAAGACAAATCCCCCGACGCCCGCGCCAATTCCCAGCCAATGAAAAAACCCGCCGTCGATTAACGAACGGCGGGTTTTGACTTTTACGGCACTGCATCACATCAAGCCACAGCCAGGCGATCCGGGTTGGGGGGCAATGCGACTACTGGGCTGCGCTTTACTGCTCACAGGGACACGATGGAGATGGCAAAGACTGTGCGAGTGAGGCACAGCAATATTGACTCCCCAACCTCCCTGGCATGTGACCGGCAATGCCAGTCCGGCTAACGCCGGCGAATTACTTCGCGATCAGGAATTTCTCGCGGCTCTTGCCAATCCACTTCGGCGCGCGACCACGGCCCGACCAAACTTCGCCGGTCTCGGGGTTGCGGTACTTCGGAGCGATGGGTGCACGGGCCGGGCGGCGGCGGCCGTCCGTCGTAGCGAGACCGAGATCCTTCGCGGTGAGCTCGTATTCCTCGATCTTCTGTTTGACTGCGGCAATGACCTGAGCCACTTCACGGGCGCGGGCCTCTTCGATCTGCTTTTCGATTTTGTCGCGTTGCGCGACGAGTTCCTTATAGCTTGTTGCCATCTGACGTGTCCTTACCTTGTTAAAAATGGATCGCCACTTAAAATAGCACGAGTTTTAATAATTTGAAAACCGCATTTCCATCAAATGAGTCTGTGGACGCAGAAATTGCATTGAATTGTCCGAGGGACACTTCAGAAAATGCACAGAATCGGGGCATATATCCGGGATTACCGTCACAGTCCTTCACCCCATAACCCCTCCGAAAACAAGTTGGGGTCACCGTCAATTCCCTCGCAATATGAGATGAATCCTCTGGCCGGTGATGAGGACTCCACACGGCACTATTGGTTCACGCTTCATGCCGCAAGGCTTAGAAAGCTTTCCTCGCCTATCCCGCCAAGTCGCCCATTGCATCACGTTTTCACATAAATCGACGCATCAAAATATACGATCACAAATATTTAAGCGCAATCCGATCATTCTGTTATCCGAAGCACTGCAATCATTCGGACAATTCTCAACCAACTGCCGCAATTTACGGATAACTTGAGTTGAGGATTTAGCAAAATGCGTCGACATATCGTCCACATTTCAGGCGAAGAGCGTCCACAAGTCGGCATAGGGATAAATCGCGACGTGAGGCAAACTGTCATTTTTGTTGACGTATACGTCAAACCCATACGGGAATCTGATTTCACGAATCCGGGAAGTTTTCGTAAGATAAGCTAATTCGCCAGCATGCCGATGCCTGCCAAAGCCAGTGCCGTCGCCCCCCCCCCCGGATGGAATGCCATAACCCTGACGGTCGAATTAAGCCTTTGCTGATTAACCGAAATCGCCAAATCCCGAATTGAATTGGCGTCGATCTCCTACGGATTGGGACGCATGAAAGAACGCATGACGACATCGACGACGGCCTCGGATTCACGCTCGCCTTTCGACACCGAGGCCCCCACGATTACGACCGGCCGCACGATCCTGCGCCAGTGGCGCACCAGCGACCTGCCTCTGTTCGCCGCGCTCAACGCCGATCGGGAAGTCATGCGCCACTTTCCGACGACGCTCGATCGCGCACAAAGCGACGCAGTCGCGCTCCGGCTGGCACAGCATCTGGACACCCACGGCTACGGCCCGTGGGCACTGGAGATCCCTGGCGTCACGCCGTTCGCTGGATTCGTGGGACTGATGCGCGTCGGGTTCGACGCGCCCTTCGTCCCGGCCGTCGAAATCGGCTGGCGGCTCGCCCGCGCCTGGTGGTCGGCGGGATATGCGACGGAAGCGGCCAACGCCGCAGCCCACTACGCCTTTGAGACGCTAGGCATGGACGACCTCGTTTCCTTCACGGTGCCCGCCAACGTTCGCTCACGCGCGGTGATGCAACGCATCGGCATGCACCACTGCCCCGACGAAGACTTTCTGCACCCGCTGATTCCGCCCGGCCACCGGCTGCGCCGTCACGTGCTTTACCGGCTGGACGCCGCCGATTGGCGGCAAACAAGGGATGAGCGTCGCTTGCGAGATTGAAGCAGGCGCTTAAATCGTGGGACAATCTGACTCTTTGCGCCAGCCGTTCCCCCCATCGTGTCGCGCGCCGTCATCATTCCGCTCATCATCGCCTGCGCTTTGTTCATGGAGAACATCGACGCCACGGTGATCACCACTTCGCTGCCAGCCATGGCACGCGACCTCCATCAGGATCCGATTTCACTGAAGATGGCGCTCACCGCCTACGTGGTCGGGCTGGGCATCTTCATTCCGATCTGCGGATGGGTCTCCGACCGCTTCGGCGCGCGCAATGTGTTCCGCACCGCCATCGGCATCTTCATGGCCGGTTCGATTCTCTGCGCGGTGTCGTTTTCGCTGCCGACGTTCGTCTTTGCCCGCTTCCTGCAAGGCGTGGGCGGCGCGATGATGGTGCCGGTCGGCCGACTCGTGATCTTCAGGGCGGTGCCCAAGCACGATCTGGTGAAAGCCATCGGGTATCTGACCATGCCCGCCCTACTCGGCCCGGTGATCGGCCCGCCGCTCGGGGGCGCCATCACCGCGTATCTGCACTGGCGCTGGATTTTCTTCGTCAATATTCCCGTGAGTCTGCTCGGCATCTATCTCGCGGGGAAGTACATCGATAACGAGCGCGGTGGCGATGCAGGTCCTCTGGACGCCATTGGCTTTATCCTCTCGGCGCTCGGCAGCGGTCTGCTGATGCTGGGGCTGGCGATGATCGGCGAGCATCAGGTCAGCGACACGGTTGTGATCACCATGTGCGTGCTGGGCGGCGTATTCGTCTACGCCTACTGGCGACATGCCAATCGCGTCGAAGCACCGCTGCTGGACTTCCGTCTCATGCGCATTCCGACGTTCCATGCGAGCGTGGTTGGCGGTTCGCTCTTTCGCATCGGCCTGGGTGCGGTGCCGTTCCTGCTGCCGCTGGCGTTACAGGAAGGTCTGCACATGGACCCGTTCGAGTCCGGCATGATCACCTGCGCCTCGGCGTTCGGCGCGATTTTCATGAAGGCGATTGCCCAGCGCGTGCTGGCGCGATTCGGCTTCCGTCAGGTGCTCATTGTGAACGCCGGGCTGGCTGGGCTGGCACTCGCCTCATATGGCCTCTTTACGCACAACACGCCGGTCATCGTCATGCTCGGCGTCGTGGCGTTCGGCGGTTTCTTCCCCTCGCTGCAATTCACCTGTCTGAACTCCATCGTCTACGCCGACATCGCGAGCGAGGATGCGAGTCGCGCCACCAGTCTCGCCAGCGTCGTTCAGCAACTGTCGCTGGGGCTCGGGGTGACGATTTCGGGGATGGTGCTTCAGGCGAGCAGCCGACTGGCCGGCCACACCGAGTTGGTGGCGAGCGACTTCCTCCCCGCCTTCCTCGTGATCGGCCTGTTCTCGTGGCTGTCCATTCCCGTCACACGGCAACTGCCTGCAGACGCGGGTACGGAACTCGCACGTAAGCACTGAACGCGGGGCGCGTTACTTCGCCCCCTTCCCGCTGGCAGACGTGGCCGAATGGCCAGAGGTGACGACGGCATGCACCGCCATGCCGACGATCATCGCGACGACGAACACCAGCGCCTTGCCCGATCCCGCGCCAAGCAGCACGAGCGCGGGACCGGGGCAAATCCCTGCGATCCCCCAGCCGACGCCGAACAGCAACGCGCCCCCCACCAGCCGTTTGTCGAGTCCGTGCAACGCAGGCCAGACGCGAGGCTCGCCGGTCCACGCCAGCGCTTGCGAGTGCGCCAGCCGAAACCCCACGAGCCCCACCGCGACCGCACCGCCCATGACGAAGGCGAGCGACGGGTCCCATTTACCTGCGATGTCCAGAAACCCAAGCACCTTCGCGGGATTCGCCATGCCCGCGAGGATCAGTCCCACCCCGAACACCAGACCGCCGACGAGGGCGAAGAGGATCTTCTTCATGCGGCACCTCCGACGTGAAGCACATGACGCGCGACGTACACCGTCAGGAATCCCGTCGCCATGAAGCACAGCGTTGCGACGAGCGAGCGCCACGACAGACGCGACAGCCCGCACACGCCATGACCGCTGGTGCAGCCCGAGCCGAGACGGGTGCCGAAGCCGACCAGCAGCCCCGCCGCGACGAGCATCGCAGTACTCGCCTCCACCTGCACTTCGGGCACGATCGCCACGGCGCGATACACCCATGGCGCAGCCATCAGGCCGACGATGAATGCGACGCGCCAGGCCACGTCGCCCGCACGAGGCCGCAACAACCCGCCCGCAATGCCGGAAATCCCAGCAATTCGTCCGGCAGACAACATCAGCCAAACCGCCGCAATGCCGATCAGCACGCCACCGGCGAGCGATGCCCACGGCGTGAAGTGAAGGGTGTCGAGTGTCATGAGGAGAGGCTCCGTCGTGGAATCAGGATGTCGGACAGAACTGATCGTAGAGACACGCCAGCACGGCGAGCACCGCGCCGTCGGCCACAGCGTAGTAGATGCGCTTGCCGTCGCGTCGGGTCGTCACCAGCGCTTCGCTGCGCAAGACGGCGAGTTGTTGGGAGAGCGTTGGCTGCCGGATATCGAGCTGCGCTTCAAGTTCGCCCACCGATAGCTCGCCCTGTGTGAGCTGACACAGGATAAGCAGACGGTCCTCGTTCGCTAGAGCACGCAACAGCGCCGTCGCGTCTTGCGCAGCGGCACGCAGACGCGCGAGGTCGAGCGAGGCGGACGGGACGACAGCCGCAGGAGGGTCGACAGGCGCAACACGGGATAGCGCAGTGACTCGTGGCATGGCAGGATCGATGCAAATCAGGAAACCGGACCGCGACGAGATGCCGCGCCCTTTCGCAAGATGTCACGCGTAGTGCGTACACTTTACTGATTTATAATATATGAATCGATAAATTTTTGCAGGAGCCGGTCATGTCAGCCACGCCAGCACACATCGAAGCCTTTTTCGACACGGCCACCGCCACGGTGACTTACGTCGTGTTCGATGCGCCCGGCGGTCGCGCGGCGATCATCGACCCGGTGCTCGATTACGACCCGAAGGCGGGTCGCACGCACACCGGCTCGGCCGAGCGCGTGCTCGACTTCGTCGCCACACAGAAATTGACCGTCGACTGGATTCTCGAGACGCATGCGCACGCCGATCATCTGTCGTCGGCCCGCTGGCTCAAGGAACGCGTGGGTGGGCGCATTGCCATCGGCGCGCATATCCGCGACGTGCAACACGTCTTCAAGAAGCTATTCCATCTGGGCGCGGACGTGCCGCCCGACGGCTCGCAATTCGACCACCTGTTCGAGGATGGAGAGACGTTCGCCATCGGCACGTTGCAGGCCGAGGCGATGTTCGTACCGGGCCACACGCCAGCGGACATGGCGTACCGGGTGGGCGATGCCGTCTTCGTGGGCGACACCCTGTTCATGCCCGACGTGGGCACCGCACGATGCGATTTCCCCGGCGGCAACGCGCACACGTTGTTCCGCTCGATCCGTCGCCTGCTGACCCTGCCCGAATCGACGCGTCTGTACATGTGCCACGACTATCCGCCCGCCGGGCGCACGGCGCATTGGCAGACGACCGTCGGCGAGCAGCGACGCGCGAACATCCATGTGCACGACGGAATCGACGAGGACGCCTTCGTCGCCATGCGTGAAGCGCGTGACCGCACGCTCGACATGCCGACGCTGATCCTTCCCGCCGTGCAGGTGAACATCCGTGCAGGCGACATGCCCGCGCCGGAGGCGAACGGCACGCGCTATCTGAAGATTCCGCTCAACGCGTTGTAAGCGCCGCCGGTGCCGTCAACGACGTAGAAGTTGTCAGATGCTCGGCCAGCGCGTCGCGGGCCTGCGTCACCCACTCGGGCTCACCACGCCGTGCCGGTAGCAGATGAAACTCGGCTTCCGGCAGCGGCGGCAAGCGCCGCCCCGGCATCAGCTTGTCGACGCGCGCGAGCGACGGCCCCGCCGCCGACGTGTTCAGACACGCCACCCCCAACCCCGCACTCAGCGCCAACTGCAACCCCGCCACGCCCGATGCCACATGCGCAATCGTGTACGGCACCTGCTGCTCGTCGAGCCATTGCGTCGTGAAGCGATGCAACGCGCATGTGTCGGGGAGCACCAGCAGCGGTAGCGGCGCATCCGCGTCCAGCACGAAATCCGAAGACGCCACCCAATCGAGCGACTCGCGTCCGAGCGGGCGGGTGCCTGCGACGGCATCGCGCCCCAGCGACTTGCCAAGAATGCGCATCGACAAGCCGATGTCGAAGTCACCCGTGTCGTAACCGCTCTCGATCACGCCGCTTTTTAGAATCGTCACGTGGATGCGCAACGACGGATACGCCACGCCGAGATGCCGGAGCATGCGCGCCACATCGCCTGGACGGAAGTAATCGGTGATCGCCAGCCGCAACTCTCCCGAGAGCGAAAAACCGCGCACGTCGTGCCAGGCGCTCTCCGACTGAGCGAGCAGATGTCTTGCATGCCCGAGCAGCCGCTCACCGGCCGGTGTCGTGGCCACGCCCTGCTTGCCGCGTGTGAACAACGTCACGCCGATGCGTTCCTCTAGCTTGCGCATCTGTTCACTGACAGAGGATTGCGACAGAAACACGCGCGGGGCCGCAGCCGACAGACTGCCAGCCTCGGCAACGGCCACAAAAGTACGCAACTGGTCGAAATCGAATCCGGGGGCCATGATCTCACCCATTAAAGAAACCGATGGATGAAATCGTATATTCCCGCTTTTCCGATGTCAAACATCTCCCTAGACTGAAGTCGTTGTCACTGCACCGACTCTCACTCTCAAGGAGCTTCACCATGCCGCACATCGTCCTGCAACTCTCCGGCACGCCCGACGACACACTCTCGCGCAATGCCGTTCGCATCGTCTCGCAACTGACTGTCGACACCTTGCACAAGGCACCGGAAGTCATCGCCGTGACCGTCGATTACATTCCGCACGAACGCTGGTTCATCGGCGGCGCGCCGCTCTCGGAGCAAGGCAAGAACGCTTTCCATCTGGATATCAGCGTGACGGACGAAACGAATACGAAAGCCGAGAAGGCGCGGTTCATTGCCCAGGTATTCGAATCGCTGTCCGGCCTGCTCGGCAACGTGCACGAATGCTCGTACATCCATGTGATCGACGCGCGTGCTGCCGCGTATGGCTATGGCGGTCGCACGCAGGAGTATCGGCATCAGCGCGCGGCGTCGTTGTGAGTATTCACTGACAAAGTCACCCCAAAGCCGACCGATGGTCAATGTCACCGAAGCTAATGTTCACGCGGCTTTTCGCGGGATGAAACGAAACAATTTCAACATTTTCTTACGACTATTAGCTTCGTAACTGACGCGCCCCCTCGTACGATGAAGGCGTACCAAAACTTCGCTTGCAAGGGGGCGAAAATGAAAAAACTGACTCTGACCATCGCGCTCGTTACTGCCACGCTCGGCGGCTTTGCCGTAGCACCGGCGCACGCTCAGGTGGGCGTGTCCATCAGCATCGGCGCACCGCCGCCGCCGCGTTATGAACCGGTCCCGCCGCCGCGTGCGGGTTACGTCTGGGCCCCGGGTTTCTGGGATTGGGACGGCCATCGTCACGACTGGCGCGCCGGTCACTGGGAACCGGCACGCCCGGGTTACGCCTACCGCGCACCGGCCTGGCATCAGGGCCCGCATGGCTGGGAACTGAACCGTGGCGGATGGGATCATGGCGGCCCCGACCGTCATGACAATCGCGGCCACGGCGACCACGGTGACCACGATCACGACCATGATCGCTATCACGGGTAATCGCGACTGATTCAAGACGTGGTATCGAAACGCCGGCGCTTATCAGCGCCGGCGTTTTGCTAAGGAAAATCGGTTGGTTGGGCGCGAGCATGCGCGCCGTTATCGTAGACATCTGCTCGCTGCTATCCGCAGCGATCCACGATAATCGGAGCCCAACAGGCCATGCAAAACAATATTCGCCAGCCACGCACACGTCTTGCCATTTCCTCCATTGCTGCGGCTCTGTTGTCCGTCGCAGCACTCGCGCCACTCGCCGCACACGCCGACAAGCTCGACGACATCAAGAAAGCGGGCGTGCTGCGCGTCGCGACGTTCGACAGCAATCCCCCGTTCGGTTATGTCGACGCGAAGTCGCACAAGATCGTCGGTCTCGACGTCGATTACGCGAAAGCACTGGCCGACAAGCTCGGCGTGAAGCTCGAACTGCAACCGACGAACCCGGCCAACCGGATTCCGTTCCTCACGTCGAAGAAGGTCGATCTCGTACTGGCCAACTTCACGATCACGGACGAGCGCGCCAAGCAGGTCGACTTCAGCATTCCCTATTTCTCCTCGGGCCAGCAGTTCCTCGCCAAGAAAGGCACGTTGTCGTCGCCGGATCAGTTGAGTGCGCTGCGCATCGGTGCGGACAAGGGCACGACGAACGAAATCACGCTACGTGAGAAATTCCCGAAAGCGACCATCGTCGCGTTCGACGACACACCGTTCGCTTTCGCTGCGTTGCGCACGGGCACCGTGCAGGCCATCACGCAGGACGGGCCGAAGCTCGTCGGGCTGCTCGCCAATGTGCCGGACAAGCAGAACTACGAGATCCCGGCCTTCACGATTTCGAACGACTACATGGGCGTAGGCGTGCCGAAGGGCGAGGCACGGCTGACCGCGTTCGTGAACGACACGCTGCGCGATCTGGAAAAGGACGGCACCGCCGCCAACATCTACGACCGCTGGTTCGGACCGAAGTCGGCCCAGCCGCTGCCGCGTCTGTTCAAGATCGGCGACAAGGCGTGACGGACTGGCTCGCGCCGAAGTATCTCGACTGGCTGTTCACCGGCTTCGGCGTCACCGTCGCACTGGCTATCGCGGCCAGCGCGACGGCGACGCTGCTCGGCTTCGGGCTGGCCGTGGCGCGCAACTCGCACAGCGCGTTGTTCGTTCGCCCCGCGACCGCGTACGTTGCGCTGATGCGCAACACACCGCTGCTCGTCCAGCTCTTCTTCTGGTACTTCGGTGTCGCGGCGCTGCTGCCCGAGAACGCCGTGCAATGGCTCTCGCAAGCGCATGTCTGGCATGTCGTGCTGTTCGATATTCGCTGGCCGACGCTGGAGACGCTCGCCGGTTTCGTAGGCCTCACGCTTTACACGACGGCGTTCATCGGCGAAGAGATTCGCGCGGGCCTGCGAGGGGTGCCTGCCGGACAAACGCATGCAGCCGCTGCGCTCGGCCTGAGCCGCTTCGCGATCTTCCGTCATGTCGTGCTGCCGCAGGCGGTGCGCATTGCGATGCCGCCGTTGTTCGGGCAATACATGAACGTGGTGAAGAACTCTTCGCTGACGATGGCGATCGGCCTCGCGGAACTCTCGTACGCCTCGCGTCAGGTCGAGACGGAAACGTTCAAGACGTTTCAGGCGTTCGGCATCGCCACGCTGCTTTACGTCGGCGCGATTGCGCTGATCGAAGCCGTCAGCATGGTCACGACGCATCGTCACGCCACCGCCCCTTCTCGCTGATTTCGCTGATTTCGCCGATCCCACCGCGCCCGACGCCAGCGACCTCCCGGACGTCCCCATGAATTTCTCCGCCGTCTTCGACAACCTGCCCTACCTGCTCTGGGGTGACTTCCCCGACGGCCCGCTCTCCGGTGCCGCGCTCACGCTGGTGCTCGCCACGGTGAGCGCGGTGGCGTCCGGTGTACTGGGTCTGGCGGGTGGTATCGCCCTCTCGATGCTCGGCGGCCCGGCGCGCTGGCTGCTGACGTTCGTGATCGGCTTCTTTCGCGCCATTCCGGTGCTGATGCTGATCTTCTGGACATACTTTCTGCTGCCGATCCTGTTCGGCGTCGACGTGCCGGGGCTCGCCACCGTGGCATGCGCGCTCGCGCTGATCGGTGGCGCGTATCTCTCGCACACGGTCTACGCAGGCATTCGTGGCGTGGGCACGGCGCAATGGCAGGCCGGTATGTCGCTCGGTCTCACGCGCGTGCAGACGTTGCGTCACGTTGTACTGCCGCAGGCGCTGCGCATCATGACGCCGTCGTTCGTCAATCAGTGGATTTCGCTGGTGAAGGACACCTCGCTCGCGTACATCGTCGGCGTGGCGGAGTTGTCGTTCGTTGCCACACAGGTGAACAGTCGGCTCATGGTCTACCCGGCGGAAGTGTTCGCGTTCGTCGCGTTGATCTACTTCGTGATGTGCACCGCACTCGAATGGCTTTGCACGACGTTGCTCGGCAAACCGCTTCAACCGCAAGCCAGCGATCCGGACGACGCAAAAGCAAAGCCCCGGCGGGGCTGGCAGCGCATCGTATCGATACGGTTGCCGCCCCCGCCGGGGCTTGCAAGATTCACGCGACGGCTAAGCCGTCTGGCGCATCGCGATCGGCGTCGCACTCCGGAACAACTGCCGGAGCATCGACGCCGGGTTGACTTCAGTCGCGATTGGCCTGGATGACGGTCAGGGCCGTCATGTTGATGATGCGTCGCACGGTCGAGCTGGACGTCAGCACGTTGACCGGTGCGCCCACGCCCAGCAGGAACGGGCCGACGGCGACGTTGCTGCCCGCGCCCGTCTTCAGCAGGTTGTAGGCGATGTTGCCGGAGTCGACGTTCGGGCACACCAGCAGGTTGGCAGCACCCTTCAATTTCGACTGCGGCAGGATACGGCTGCGCAGACCTTCGTCGAGCGCGCAGTCGCCGTGCATTTCGCCGTCGATCTCCAGATCCGGTGCTTGCGCCGTCACCATCTCCAGCACGCGGCGCATCTTCGTGCCCGACGCCGCACTGCCCGAGCCGAAGTTCGAGCGCGAGAGCAGCGCAACCTTCGGGTTGAGGTTCAGGCGCGTCATCTGCTTCGCAGCCGCCAGCGTGAACTCCGTAATCTGCTCGGCCGTCGGATCGTCGTTCACGTGCGTGTCGACCAGTGCCACCGTGCGCTTGTCGAGCAGCAGGATGTTCATCGCAGCGTAGGTATTCGCGCCCGGCTGCTTGCCGATGACTTCATCGACGAAGCGCAGGTGGTCGTGATAAGCACCCACCGTACCGCAGATCATGCCGTCGGCATCGCCCAGACGCACCATCATCGCGCCGATCAGCGTGAGACGACGACGCATCTCGACACGCGCCATTTCCTTGGTGATGCCGTCGCGGCAACGCAGTTCCCAGTAGTTGGTCCAGTACTGATGGAAGCGCTCGTCGTAGTACGGGTTGGTGACTTCGACGTCTTCGCCCAGACGCAGACGCAGACCGAACTTCTCGATGCGGGCGAGCAGCACTTCCGGACGACCGACCAGAATCGGGCGCGCCAGCTTCTCGTCGACGATCACCTGCACGGCGCGCAGCACGCGCTCTTCTTCCCCTTCGGCGAACACGATGCGCGACTTGCCGCCGTCACGCACGAGTTGCTTCGCGGCCGAGAAGATCGGCTTCATGAACGCGCCCGAGTGGTACACGAACTGTTGCAACTGGTCGGCGTAGGCGTCGAAGTCGGCGATCGGACGCGTGGCCACGCCGTCTTCCATCGCAGCGCGCGCCACGGCCGGGGCGATACGCACGATCAGACGCGAGTCGAAAGGCTTCGGAATCAGGTATTCCGGCCCGAACGACAGGTCGTATGCGCCATAGGCATTGGCGACGGAGTCGTTCAGCTCTTCCTGCGCCAGACCGGCAATCGCGTGCACGGCGGCGATTTCCATGTTGCGCGTGATGGTGGTGGCACCCACATCGAGCGCACCGCGGAAGATGTACGGGAAGCACAGCACGTTGTTGACCTGGTTCGGGAAGTCCGAACGGCCGGTCGCGAGCACCACGTCTTCACGGGCGGCGCGGGCGTCTTCCGGGAAGATTTCCGGGGTCGGGTTGGCCAGCGCCAGAATCAGCGGACGCGAGGCCATGTTCTTGAGCATTTCCGGCTTGAGCACGCCACCGGCGGACAGGCCGAGGAACACGTCCGCGCCGTCGATCACTTCGGCGAGCGTGCGCTTGTCGGTCTTCTGGGCGAAACGCGCCTTGTCCGGGTCCATGCCGACCGTGCGGCCTTCGAACACCACGCCGTCGATATCCGTTGCCCAGATGTTCTCGAGGGGCAGGCCAAGGTCGATCATGAGGTCCAGACAGGCCAGTGCCGCAGCGCCCGCGCCCGAGGTCACGACCTTCACTTCGCGAATGTCCTTGCCTACGACCTTCAGGCCGTTGATGAACGCGGCGCTTACGGTGATGGCGGTGCCGTGCTGGTCGTCGTGGAAGACCGGGATCTTCATGCGCTCACGCAGCTTGCGCTCGACGGTGAAGCACTCCGGTGCCTTGATGTCTTCGAGGTTGATGCCGCCGAACGTGGCTTCGAGGCTGGCGATGATGTCGACCAGCTTGTCGGGGTCGCTCTCGGTCACTTCGATGTCGAACACATCGATACCAGCGAATTTCTTGAAGAGGACGGCCTTGCCTTCCATGACCGGCTTGGAGGCGAGCGCGCCGATGTTGCCCAGACCGAGCACGGCCGAACCGTTGGTGATCACGCCGACGAGGTTGCCACGGCCGGTGTACTTGAACGATGCCGACGGGTCGGCCGCGATTTCCTGACACGGGATTGCGACGCCCGGCGTGTAGGCGAGCGCCAGATCGCGCTGAGTGACGAGCGGCTTGCTGGCCGTCACGGAGATCTTGCCCGGGGTCGGGAACTGGTGATACTCCAGGGCGGCCTGGTGATCGTTGCTGTTGCTCATGGCAATGTCGTCCTCGTAGGTTCTCTGAACTTTTGTCTCGCTCTGTTTTGCGCTGCGAACCGTTCTGGTGACGGCTGTCGACTCTGGCGCATAGAGGTGAGCCCATTCTAGGGAGCCGCCAGCGGGGGGCGATTCTGAATTACTATGGGGGCATCATATTTTCCATATAAGCCCCGAACATCGGGGGTTTCAGAGGATTCAGGACAGATGGTGGCGGTGCCTTTCGATACGGGGGAAGTGGTCCGGCGGCTGACGACCCGGCTCAAGATGCGTCATCTCGTGCTGTTGTTGCAGATTCAGCAGCACGGCTCGCTTACGCGCGTGGCCGAGCATATGGCGACGAGTCAACCGGCCGTGACCAGCGCGCTGGCCGAGCTGGAAAGCATGCTGGGCGGCCCGCTCTTCGACCGCACCCCGCGCGGCATGACGCCGACACCGCTTGGCGACGTGGTGCTGGCCCGAGCGCAGGCGATGGTCCACGATCTCGACCATCTGACCCGCGATATCGAAGCCGTCATGGCCGGGCATGCAGCCCGCCTTCAGGTCGGTGTGATCCCGTATATCTCCGGCAAGACCCTCTCCGCCGCCATCCAGCAGACGCTGACCCAGATTCCCCAGCGCCTGACCGTCACGCTGCATGAAGGCACGAGCGAATCGCTGATGGCGCAATTGCGTGACCACACGCTGGACGTGGTGATCGCCCGCGCGGCGGCGAACGTCGACGTCACGCAGGTGCAGTTCGAAGTCCTGCACCATCAGGCCCCGCGCGTGGTGGCGAGCCGTCGTCTGGCGGCCCGACTGGGACGCAGCGCCCCGGTGTGGGCCCAACTGGCGGAACTCGACTGGGTGATGGGCGCGCCGAATACGCCGATGCGCGACCAGCTCTCCGACCTGTTCCTGCATGCCGGGGTGGTGCCGCCGGTACCTGTGGTGGAGAGCTTTTCGTCCCGGTTGACGGGCGAACTGCTGGCCAGCAGCGAGCGCGCGGTGTCGTTACTACCCGCCGATATCGCCGAGGAACTGGTGCGTATCGCAGGCGTGGCCATCGTGCCGTGGTCGCTCACGTGGACGCTGCCGCCCGTGGCCATGTTCACCCGTCGAGAGAACCCGCGCGAGACGCACCGGCGCTTCACGGAGGCGCTGCGCGCGCAGTATCAGTTGATGGCCGGGACGTCCTGAGCCGCTACCGGAAAGGCGTTGAAAGGCCCTTGACCGCAAAACCATCGCGAAAACCGGCGAATTTCGCGAAATGAAGCCTTTTCGGCTCGTTTCCCGCTCGATTGCCGGATTTGTGTCCGTCGTATCGTGTGGCCCATGAACGACGCTGTCTCCCTCTCCCCTCAGAACACCGCGACGTCGGCCGATCCCGCATCGGCCGGGACGCCGCTGGTCACGCCCCCAATCACCCCGTTCGGCGCGTCGCCGCACCAGATCTTTCTGGCCCCGGCGTTGCTGCCCACGCAGGTCGGCCCGGCCGGGCTGCGCTTCGACTTCAACGACGGCGCGCGCGTGGTCATCCCCGACTTCGGTCAGCCGCTGCCGTGGCGCGTGCGCATCAGCGATTTGCGCGACGACAGCACACTCACGGAAGTCTCGCTGTCGTCGGGCGTGGTGCGCAGCCCGGCGAAGTATTATGTGCCGTATGGCATCACGATCTGGCTGAACGACGTGGTGGTCTTCGAGCATCGCTTCGACCTCCGCGATCAGGACGTGCTGATCCAGATTCCGCTGGCGGCCCTGGGCGATGTGTTGGGATGGATACCGTACGCCCTGCGCTTCAAGGACGTGTATGGCTGTCGGCTGGCGTGCGTGGTCACGCCAGCGGTAGCCGCGCTGTTCCGCGACGCGCATCCCGACGTCGAATTCGTTGCGCAGGAGAAGGTCGAGCGGCGCAAGTACTACGCGACTTACAACATCGGCCTGTTCTTCGACGATAAGGAGTTCACGCAGCAGCCACGCGACTTTCGTGAAACGGGACTGCACCGTACGGCCGCGCACATCCTCGGCGTCGACGACGCGGAAGCACGAGCAAAGACGGCATTGCCGGACGTGTCACGTCCGATGGCCGAGCCCTACGTGTGCATCGCCGTGCAAAGTACGGCGCAGTGCAAATACTGGAACCACCCTGGGGGATGGGACGCCGTCGTTGCGGGCTTGCGCGCGCGTGGCTTTCAGGTGGTGTGCGTCGATCAGAAACCGCGCTATGGCAAGAACGATTTCTGGCAGTCGATCCCCGAGGGGGCCATCGATGCGACGGGCGACCTGCCGCTCACCGAGCGCGCGCGCTGGCTGATGCACGCGAGCGCCTTCGTCGGCTTGTCGAGCGGCCTGTCGTGGCTCGCATGGACGATGGACACACCGACGGTCCTGATCTCGGGCTTCACCTTGCCGCATAACGAGTTCGCGACGCCGTACCGCGTGATCAACCCCGACGTCTGCACCGGCTGCTGGCACGACCCCGCCATCCGCTACAACCACGACGACTTCCACTTCTGCCCGCGCCACAAAGGCACGGAACGCGCCTTCGAATGCTCGACGTCGATTACACCGGAAGCAGTGCTGTCGGCGGTGGATCGGGTGCCGGGATTGACGGGATAGTTAAAAGAGAAAAGAGATCAGCGAGTCAGGCCAACGCTTTGCGCAAGGCCGCGCTGGAAATGGCGTCGATATGTCGAAATGCGGGCGCAATACGGTCGATATCATCAGCACCGACACCAAAGGCTTCGAAGTGGACTCGCCACTCCCGGACGTCTCGCCAAACACGATCAATTAGTCGACAGGCATCGCGTCGCGACAACGTAAAGCGCTCGTGGGCTTCCAGCGCATTATCAAGCGTTGCAAGACGTCCCTGAGGACCCACACCGAGATGTAAGAGTCTCTCTTCCGCCATGCTGGCTCGTGGCATGACGTCATATAGGGGGCTTAATCGCCAACCACCGATCTGTGCATCCCATAGGAATCCGTGATTGCGCAGATGATCGTCGTCGTTACTCACGAAGATGTTGAAGATCATGCGCTGGAACAGCTCTGTGTTGTTCTGCCGAACAACGCTCGGATGACAATAGCGACGAATGGCATCGGCAATTTCCGGATAAGACTTGGCGTGTGACTCCATCTCGTCGCACGCCAACAGCGTCAGCCCACTGACGAACGGCATACGCCGCTCGATTCGTCCCTCACCGGGTGACGCCGAGACGAGACCGCTCTCGGGATTCGTCCAGAAACGGTCGAAGCGGCGAATCATCATGATCTGCCGGTCTCCGATATTGCGAGTGACGACGTCCGGAACAGACAGTCCGATGTGTGCGCCGAGCTTGAGCGTTGCGCATTCAAGCGCTGGCACATTGATGGAATCGCCACGGCTAGGGAATTTCGCTAGCCAGAGTGCGCCTTCTTCGTCCCGAACTGAAGCTTTCGGTCGTGCTCCGCCTAGTGCAGAACCGTCTGCAAAAATGGCGTCGAGATGTGCTGGCACCGGTACGCCCGCTTCTATTCGTTCGGCCGCCTCGATCAGATGCGACAGCGATTGCACACCCGTCACGCCAGCGGTAGGCGGATCATTCAACGCTCGACGCACATCCAGTGCACCAACGCGCTCGCTGCCAGCGTGCAGCAGATACACGGACTCGGCAAGACTGTTCGCAGGCGCTTTGAGTTTGGACTCGATGACTCTACGCCCCCATGCGTCGGGCGCTGCGTCGCGTACACCACCAAATGACGTCAGGCGATTCACGGGAAACAGCCGCTTACCAGTGACGAGGTTGGAGTCGCCTGTGCCGAGGCTGACCGGGTCTAGCTCAACGGCGTCTTTTCGTTTGAGATATTTCAGACCATACGCAAACGTCGAGGCCATCAATGTTGCGCCGGACTCGGTCAGGTCCAGTTGACCGCACGGTGCCCACCCTTGCGCCAAATGCGAAAAAACAATCAACCGTGTGGTCACCTCTGCCATGCGTCGCGCCCCTTCGTTCGAGATAAGTTGCTGAAGACGTTAGCGGTTTTGCTCAGGCGTCAGAAGTCGAGGGCATCGAGCTCCGAAGACGACATGTCGCGCACACGCTTCGTCTGCTCCCGCACGCGCAGCATTGCAAGTGCAGGATCCGATTCAGCATACAGATCGCCGAGCGTCGTGCCTGGCGCGATGGCGTCGAGGTAACGCAGGATTTGACCAAAGGCAATCCCTGGATCGCCGTGTTCCATTCGATATACGGTATTGCGTGATAAGCCCGCACGGATCGCCGCATCGACCTGCTTTACCCGACGAGCGGTGCGCAGGCGAGCGAGCAACTGGCCGAGTTTCGAGGCTTCGGTAAGTTGCGCCGACGTAAGCGAGCTGCTTTGAGAAGTTTTCATGTTCGTAAAATCGCTCCTTACAGACTCAAAGAATGATTTTACGAGCAATTCCAGAAAAATCAACAAAGTAAATGCTCGTTAAATCGAACATTAACGACTCAAAGATCGATTTTACGATCATCCGCATGCCTGTTTTGGTGCAATGCGTGCGATGCGCCATACGTTGGGCCTAAACTACCCACACACTCCCTGCGCCGTCAGCCCTTATGCCCGCTAAAGCACGCAGCCAAGCCTCTGACACACGCCAAGCCCCTGACGCGGCTATCTCTATGCAGTCACCCGCGCTGCTTCGCCGCTTGCTGCGCGCCAAGGACCGCATGGACGCCGCCTCGCACGAGGCGTGGCCGGTCAAGCGGCTGGCAGAGGTCAGCGGCACGTCCGAGGCGCACTTCTCCCGTTCGTTCAAACAAGCCTTCGGACTCCCCCCGCATCGCTATCTGCTGACCCGGCGCATCGAGCAGGCCAGTACGCTCCTGCGTGACACCGACTTCAGCATCACGGAAATCGCCTTCGCGACCGGCTGGGAGAGCATCGGCACCTTCGGACGGATCTTTCGCGACATCACCGGACAAAGCCCCGGCGAACTTCGGGAACAGGCGCGAGCCAACGGTTCGCCGCTCGATCTGGTGCCGGGTTGCGTCCTGAAGGCCGCCCAGCGGCCCGATCTCAACATCGCAGTTTTGGAGAAGCGCCGTCGGATGGCCGACGGTAAAGTCCCTCCATCAACCAACGAGGAGGTCTTATGAACGAAGGAATTGGCGTGGTGGGGCTGTATGTCGACGATCAGGACGCAGCACTCGCGTTCTATGTCGACAAGCTCGGTTTTCGCGTGCACACCGATGTGGGCAACGGCCCGTACCGTTGGCTGACGGTGCAACATCCCGACCAGCCCACGTTCCAGCTCGGCCTGTTCGCGCCCGGCGCACCGATTCACGACGACGCCACCGCACAGACGCTACGTGCCATGGTCGCCAAGGGCGCCATACCACCGCTCGTGCTCTACGTGGCCGACTGCCGCGCGCACTACGCGCGCCTGAAGGAGAAAGGTGTGGAATTCACACAGGAACCGGTGGACCGCTACGGCAGCGTCGATGCAGGTTTCCGGGATCCGGCAGGCAACGGCTGGAAGATGATTCAGCCGCCGAAAGAAGCGAAGTAAGGAAGTTACGCAAGCAAAGTGAATTACATGCGCCGCTCCACCCGTCGGGATAAGCGGCGCATCGTTGCATCACGCTCACGCCTGATTCAACTGACGCCCCACGTCGAACATCTCTCCGAATTCGACGGCAGGCATGGGCACCCCGAACAGGTATCCCTGCCCTTCGTCACAACCAAGCCGACGCAGGTTGTCGCGCTGCTGCTCCGTCTCCACGCCCTCGGCAATGGTGCGCAGATCGAAGCTGCGCGTCATGTCCACCAGCGCACGTACCACGGACGCATCGCGCTCCGACTCCATCATCCCCTGCACGAACGACCGGTCGATCTTGATGCGACTCAACGGATAGCGTCGCAACATGCTGATCGACGCATAGCCGGTGCCGAAGTCGTCGAAGGCAATACTCACACCGTACGCATGCAGACGCTGCAACGCTTCGAGCACGACGTCGTCATCGAGCACGATGCTCTCCGTCACTTCCAGTTCCAGCGCCTGCGGCGGCAGTCCGTGCCGGTTGAGCACCGCGACCACCTCGTCGAAGATGCTGCCGATACGAAATTGCAGCCCGAACAGATTGACGCCCATCCGGAAACCCGGCGCGCCGTTGCGTCGCCAGTACGCCGCCTGCGCGCACGCCTCGTCCAACACCCACGCGCCCACCGACGCCGCCAGCGGCCCGCGTTCGAGCGCCGGTAGAAACGCGGCGGGCGACAGCAATCCACGTTGCGGATGCCGCCAGCGGATCAGCGCCTCAGCCCCGGTCAGCGAGCCATCGGTGAAATCCACCTGCGGTTGATAGAAGAGCACGAACTCGCCGTCGTTCACTGCACGATGCAGTTCGATGTTGTACACACGACGTGCCGCCGCTTCGATGCGCAGCGCGTCAATGAAGACGAACGTCTGCCCGGCCCCATGCTGTTTCGCCCGCGACAGCGCCAGATCGGCATTGCTGATGAGACTCAGCGCTTCCTCCGCCTGCCGCGGGACGACCGCGATGCCGCAGCAAGCGCTCACGCGCACGTCGAACCCGTCGATCACCATCGGTTCCGCAATCGCCAACAGGGCTGCATCGGCCCGCCGACGCGCCTCCACGGCGTCCGTCACGCCCCACAGCAGCAGCGCAAACTCGTCCGCACCGATGCGCGCGACCGTGTCGACCGTGCGCACGAGACGCGTCAAACGTCGCGCAACTTCACACAGAATGCCGTCGCCGACGGCGTGGCCCAGCGTATCGTTGATGTCCTTGAACCCGTCGAGATCGAATATCGCGACGGCGGCACCACGCAGACAGACCGACGCCACTTCCGCGTCGCGATAGAAGCTCGCCCGATTCGCGATGCCCGTCAGCACGTCGGTGCTCGCGAGCCGCCGCAACACTTCCCCGCCCTCGCGCAGCGTGCTGAGGTCATGCACATGCGCGTTGAACGTCTGCACGTCGTTCTCGACCCAGCAGAACAGCGAGAGACTCATCGGAAACTCGCGACCGTCGCGACGCAGGCCATAGACCTCCGAGGGCATCGTCATACCGTCGACCGATCCGGCGCTCACCGCCTGTGTGATCTGATCGCGCAGCACCGAGCGGCTGCGCCCGGCGAGCAGCGTCTCCAGCGAACGGCCCGGGCCGTCCGTCATCGCGTGGCCGAACATCGTCACTGCCGCATGGTTCCAGTCGAGGATCTCGCCGAAGGCGTCGAAGCGGATCATCGCCGTGGGCGAATAGCGCTCCGGCTCGGCAAAGGTGCGCCGTTCGCGCTCGATGAACAACTCCACACGACGCAATTCCAGCCGGTCGGACGCCATGCGTGCCAGCTCGCGCAAACGCTCGCGATCCACTTCGGAGAATGTGTGATTCGGCTTGTTGTCGATGACGCATAGCGCGCCGAGTGCGTGACCGTCCACCGACATGAGCGGCACACCCGCGTAGAAACGCACCTGCGCGTTGCCGGTGACCAGCGGGTTGTCGTGAAAGCGCTCGTCGGCCGTGGCGTCGGGTACCACCATCACCCCGTCGCCATTGATCGCGTGCGCGCAGAAAGACGCGTCGCGGCTCATGTCGACATCGGTGCTGGTGCAGGAAAAGCCCGTGGCCGCCGCGAAAAATACGTGATCGTTGCCCACCATGTTGACGGCCGCCACCGGCACGCCAAACATGTGCGCTGCAATATGCACTACGGCATCGAGACTCGGAAGCGGGCGTTCACTACCCAGGCCGTACTCCGCCAGCGCAGCCAGCCGCTCCGTTTCCATCGGTAATACAGCGGGACACTTCATCGTCGGTCTCCTCGCCTGAAAGCGGCTTGATGGACAACTTCGGATGCCGTTGTGTCGACGCGCGAAACATGGCCACCAAGTTCAACCCGGTGTCATTGCGCGGCATTTAAACCGGTGATTGATGCGCGCAACGCCATGCACCCCGTGATGACTTCGCAGGTTTGCGCGCGACCGCCCGGATATTCGACGTCCGATTCAGCGGATTATAAGGGGAAGACCGGAAATCATGCCTCCGGATTGTTCGTTATACAAAACTTATTGGCGACGAATTCCAATACCGATTCATTAACATCTGAGGCGCTATACCCAATGGTGGCAAGCCACGCCGCCAGCCTACCCACATGCCCTCGCCCAACATTCACACGATCGTTTGGAATTTTTATTTGAACCCGGGAATTGCATGCAAATTGCAAAATACGTCGCACACCATTTGCGTAATCGATATACGCGAATACTTTTAATTCAGTTCGCACTACCACCGACATCCCGGTTCAATTCACGTGCCAGATAGCGCTCCATAAACTCGACAAAGAGCCGTACCTTGGCCGAGAGATTGAGCCGTTCCGGATAGATCGCGTAGATATCGGCGGCCGGTAATGCCCAGTCGCTAAGCAATTGCGTCAGTGCGTTCGATGTCAATGCGGATTGCACATCCCATTCCGATCGCACGAGCACGCCGTGACCATCGAGCGCCCAGCGCAGCGTCGCTTCACCGTCGTTGCTGCTCATCGCCCCGTGCACCTTCACCAACTCGTGGCGCTTGCCTTTGGTGAAATGCCATGTGCCATACGCCGTATCGTTCTCGCGCAGCACGATGCACAGATGATTGCGCAGATCGTCGGGCACCTTCGGCACGCCGTGGCGCGCCAGGTATTTGGGGGACGCACACACCAACCGCCGGTTCGCCGCGATGCGGCGTCCTACCACTCGCTGGTCAGGCAGTTCGCCGAAGCGAATGCCGACGTCGAACGCGAACTCGGCCAGATTCATCGGACGATCCGTCAGATCGAGCTGCACTTCGACCTCGGGATACTGCTCGCGAAATTCGGATAAAGCAGGCACGACGTGACGGCGTCCAAAGCCGAACGTCGCGTTCACCTTCAGCAGACCGCGCGGCAAATCGCGGCTGCTCGACACCATGCGCTCCAACTCCTGCACCTGTTCGATGATCTTCGAGCCGGTGCCGAGATACAGCTCGCCCTCGTGCGTCATCGCCAGTCGCCGGGTGGTGCGGTTGAGCAGCTTTACGCCGAGCCGTCGCTCCAACTGGCTCAGCCGCGCGCTGATCGCCGGGGGTGTCACGCCAAGGTCGCGCGCCAGCGCCGACAGGCTGCCTAACGTCACCAGACGGGCGAAGAATTCCAGATCGGCGATGGCGTCCATTATTAAATTCAACTTAAAAATAGGTTAAGCGAATATGCATTTTGCGATTCTATGAACGAATTAGACTGCACGCAAGGTTGCGAGACATAGCAAAACGACGACCGCCCGCATCAAGGAGTACCTCATGGGACAAACGCTTTACCAAAAGATCGTGCGAAGCCATACGGCCTTCGACGTCGATGCGCAGCACGTCGCGCTCTATGCCGACCTGCACATCATGAACGAGTACACGAGCCCGCAAGCCTTCGCGGGACTGGCCGAGAAGGGCCTGCCGGTGCGCTGCCCGGAGAAGCAGATGGGGATCGTGGATCACGTCATTCCCACGCACCCGGTGCCGGTCGATAAACGCACCATCGTGATCGACGCTGCCGCCCATCAGGCCGCCAACTTCACCCGCAACTGCCAGAAACACGGCATTCATCTGTTCGACGTGACGGACCCGGAGCAAGGGATCGAACACGTCGTGGCCCCCGAACTGGGGCTGATCCGCCCCGGCATGGTGGTGCTGTGCGGCGACAGTCACACGACCACCTACGGCGCACTCGGTGCGCTGGGTTTCGGCATTGGCACGTCGGAAGTCGAGCACGTGCTGGCGACGCAAACGCTCATATATCGCGTAGCACGCGACATGCGAATTCATGTCGACGGCGCGCTGGCAAGCGGCACGACGTCGAAGGACCTCGTGCTGTACATCATTGCCCGTATCGGAGCGCAAGGCGCGCGCGGCTTCGTCGTCGAGTACACGGGCGCGGCCATCGAGGCGCTGTCTGCCGAAGCCCGCATGACGTTGTGCAACATGACCGTCGAGGCGGGCGCGCGCGGCGCGCTCATCGCGCCAGACGCGACCACGCTGCAATACGTCGGCGATCACATTCGCGATCTGTCCGGCGACGCGCTAGAAGACGCCAAGACCCGCTGGCTCGCGCTGCGCTCCGACGAGGATGCGGCATTCGACGTCACACACCGCTTCGATGCCGCCGACGTCGCGCCCTTCGTGACGTGGGGCACGAGCCCCGATCAGGCCATTGCGATCAACGCGCGGATTCCTTCGCTCTCTGACAACGAGACGGAGCGTCACAACGCAACGAAGGCGCTGGGCTACATGGGGCTCGACGCCGGTCAGTCGCTCGACGGCTTGCCCATCGATCATGTCTTCATCGGGTCCTGCACCAACGCGCGTATCGAAGACCTGCGTGCGATTGCGGAGATCGTGCGGGGTCACAAGGTGGCCGACGGCGTGCGTGCAATGGTCGTGCCAGGGTCGGGTCGCGTACGCGATCAGGCCGAGCGTGAAGGCATTGCCGACATGCTGAAAGACGCCGGTTTCGAATGGCGTCAGCCGGGCTGTTCGATGTGCCTCGCCATGAACGACGACATCCTCAAGCCCGGTCAGCGATGCGCGTCGACCACCAACCGCAATTTCGAGGGACGTCAGGGACGCGGCGCACGCACGCATCTGATGAGCCCCGCCATGGCCGCCGCCGCCGCCATCGCAGGTCGCATCGTCGACATTCGCAAGGAGACCGCTCATGGCTGAGCACACGATCGTGGCCGGTACGGCCGCCCCGCTACCGTTGAACAATCTGGATACGGACCAGATCATGCCCAAGCAATTTCTGCTCGGCATCGACAAGTCCGGCCTCGCGCGCGGTGTGCTGTACGACCTGCGCACGAATGCCGACGGCACGCCGAACGACACGTTCGTTCTGAACCGTCCCGCCTATCGCGACGCCCGCATTCTGGTGGCCGGGGCCAACTTCGGTTGCGGGTCGAGCCGTGAGCACGCGGTGTGGGGTTTGCAGCAATCGGGGATCGAAGCGGTCATCGCACCGAGCTTCGGCGAGATCTTCTACTTCAACGCGCAGAACAACCGTCTGCTGTTGATCGTACTCGCCCCGGAGGACATCGCGAAGCTGACTGAGACGGTGACCGATCCCGCGCAAAACGCTTTGACCATCGACGTCGAGCGCCAATGTGTGGTGACGGCAAACGGCGAGTCGTTCGCGTTCGATCTGCCGCCGCGTCAGAAACGCATGTTCGTGGAGGGTCTCGACATGATCGGCATGACGCTCAAGGACAGCGACGCCATCGCCGCATTCGAAGCCCGCCACCGCACCGGTTTTCCCTGGATGCAAATCGATCTGCCCAGACAACAACGTACCGCCTGAGTGACAAGAGGCGCACGGCATTGAATCAGTGCCGCAAGCGCCCTCACCCGGACAGGTATTCCATCCTTTCAGGAGACACCATGAAAAGCCAGGCCGCTCAGGCGAGCGCGACGCCGCTCGCCACCCCCTCTCTGATGTCGAAATTCACCATCGGCGGCGCACCGTTGCCGATGTTCGTCGCCATCGCCGTCATCACCGGTCTTGCGGCCGTCACCGGGCGCCTGCCCGCCGACATGATCGGCGGCTTCGCGGTGCTGATGATTGCGGGCATGTTGCTCGGCGAGATCGGCGGCGCGATTCCGGTCTTCAAGCACATCGGCGGCCCCGCGATCCTTTGTCTGTTCGTACCGGCCGCATTGCTCGGCAATGGGCTGATGGACGATGCGATCCTCAAGGCCATCACCGTCACGATGAAGACGGCCAATCTGCAATATCTCTACATTGCGTGTCTGGTGGCGGGCAGCATGCTCGGCATGAACCGGAAGATCCTGATTCAGGGCTTTCTGAAGATGTTCGTGCCGCTGCTGATCGGCACGCTCGCTGCGATTGCCGCCGGATGTCTTACAGGCTTGCTGTTCGGCTTCAGCCCTCGTCACACGTTCTTCTTCATCGTGATGCCGATTCTCGGTGGCGGTATCGGCGAGGGCATTCTGCCGTTGTCGATCGGCTATTCGGAAATTACGGGCGAGGCGCAGGGGCATCTGATTGCAACGATGGTCCCCGCCGCGCTCATCGGCAATGTCGTGGCGATTCTTTCGGCGGGGCTGCTCAAGCGCTTCGGGGAGAAGCGTCCGCAATACAACGGCAATGGCATGCTCGTGCGCAGTGGTGAAGATCGTGCGCTGCTCGAAGGGCAGAACGTGGAGCACGCGCTGGATCTGCGTCTGATGGGACACGGCCTGCTGCTGGCCTGCACGCTGTTCATTCTCGGTGCGTTGCTTGCGCCCGTGACCGGCATTCCGGGGCCGGTGCTGATGATCGTCGCCGCTGCGGTGTTGAAGGTGTCGCGCCTGATTCCGGAAAGCATGGAGACCGGCGCGTATCAGATGTACAAGTTCATGTCGACGAACCTGACGTTCGCGATTCTGGTCGGGCTCGGGACGTTGTTCGTGTCGTGGGACAAACTCGTCGGCGCGTTCTCGACGGCCTATTTCGTGATCTGCGCATCGACGGTGATCGCGATGGTCGTCTCGGGATTCTTCGTCGGCATGTGGCTGAAGATGTTCCCGGTCGAGTCGGCCATCGTCACCGCCTGTCATAGCGGTCTGGGTGGCACGGGCGACGTGGCGATTCTGTCGTCGTCGAATCGCATGGGACTGATGCCGTTCGCGCAGATTTCCACGCGTATCGGCGGTGCCGGGATGGTGGTGATCGCAACGCTGCTGATGAAGTTCTGGCACTGACGCGGGAGCGCAGATAGCCCCCGAAGTCCCCTTTCCCCTCGGGCAGCGGCGGTCTGGACTTCAGTCCGGCCGCCGCCGGAAGGCCCACCAGCCTGCGGCAGCAGTGCCTGTCGCGACGATAAACACGAGCACCCAGAAGCCATGCGGATGATCCGCGAGCGGAATGCCGCCCACGTTCATCCCGAAAAAGCCCGCCACGATATTGATGGGCAACGCGAGTACGGTCACGACCGTCAGCGTGTAAATGGTGCGGTCGGTGCGCTCGCTGACCATTGCCGCAATTTCTTCCTGAAGCAACTTGATGCGCTCAAGCAAAGCCGACAAGTCGTTAAGAACGACGGCGAATTCTTCCGTCGCCTGACGGAACTCCTGAACGTCGTCGGCATGGCCCCATATCGGCGGGCGGCTCAGCAGACGAAAGAGCGCCGCAGGCTCCGGCGCGAGCAGACGTTGCAGACGCACGAGCACCCGGCGCAACGACCCGAGGTCGGCTCGGTTGCTCTCGATACGCTGCTGCAACAGGCGGTCTTCGACGGTGTCCACACGGCGGCTCGTCTCGCGCACGATGCGCTCAAGCACGTCCGCCTGATCGCGAAGCAAGTGCACGAGCAAAGCGAGCGGCGAGCGGAAGGCGTCGCCACGTTTGACGGACGCACGCAGCTTGTCGATGGAGCGCAGCGGTTTCACGCGTCCGGTCACGAGCAAGCGGGCGTTGGCCGCCACACGCAGCGTCGAAATCTCGGACTGCGCGATGTCGAACGCGAAGATCACGTCGTTGATGACGGCCAGCAGCCAATCGTCGGAATGTTCGATGCGCGTGGAGCGCGACCCTTCGCTCAGGCTTTCGTAGAACTCTTCGGGCAGATGCATCTGCTGCTTGAGCCACTTCTCGCACGCAGCATGCGCGAAGTTGAAGTGCAGCCAGAGGAAGCCGTCGGCACGCTCGCCTTTCGCCAGCCACGCCAGCGCCTCGGTCGAATCGACCGGTTGCGGGGGTGCGCCGTCAGTGAAACGATAGCCGTAGATCAGACCAGCCTGATCGCAGCCATATGCGTTGTGAGCTAATTCGGCGAACATGCGCGCGGTATCTGTGGCGAGGCGTGGGGGAAGGACGTGAACCGCACCGCAGCACGGTGGGACTTGCCATCATGACAATGTCATATTTCATTTTTGTGACAATTTCGGCATGCTCGCGAATCCTACGGAATACGGTGGCTGCACCGCCGGACGGGGCACGCGCGGGAACTACGTCACATAGCATTCGTCAACGCCATGCTGGTGTCATAAAATCGTCGCATACTGAAACGCATCATCGGGCGCGCATTTTGTCCGTCCGCCGTCACCCGGGCAGTACGGGGTGCCTTTTGTGTTTGCTGGCCGTAAGAGATCGTCGCCATGACTAAATTCGATTCCGACGCCGACCACGACGCAATGCTTGCGCGTCGTCTCCAAGATGACCTGATCGACAGTTACGACGAAGAGATCGAGATGGAAATCGACGATCTGCGTCTGCCCGGTCTGAACGATCTGAGCGCGGAGGCGCGCGACGACCGTCTGCACTATTTCCGCGAGCTGTTCCGTCTTCAGGGCGAACTGGTGAAGTTGCAGGACTGGGTGATTCGCAGCCGTCACCGTCTCGTGGTGATCTTCGAGGGCCGCGACGCCGCAGGCAAAGGCGGCGCGATCAAGCGCATTACGCAGCGCCTGAATCCTCGTGTGTGCCGTGTGGCAGCCCTGCCCGCGCCTAACGATCGCGAACGCACGCAGTGGTATTTCCAGCGCTATGTCCAGCATCTCCCGGCCGCTGGCGAGATCGTGCTGTTCGACCGTAGCTGGTACAACCGCGCCGGTGTCGAGCATGTGATGGGCTTTTGCACGGAGAACGAGTACGAGGAGTTTTTCCGCTCGGTGCCGGAGTTCGAAAAAATGCTGGTGCGCAGCGGCATCCAGATCGTCAAATACTGGTTCTCGATTTCGGACGAAGAGCAGGAAGCGCGCTTTATGGCCCGCATTCAGGATCCGCTCAAGCAGTGGAAGTTGAGCCCGATGGATCTGGAGAGCCGCACGCGCTGGGAGAAGTACACGGTCGCGAAGGAAGTGATGCTGGAGCGCACGCACATTCCGGAAGCGCCGTGGTGGGTGGTGCAGGCCGACGACAAGAAGCGCGCGCGTCTGAACTGCATTCATCACTTGCTCAACCAGGTGCCGTATCACGACGTGGAGCGCTCGCAGGTGGTGCTACCCGAGCGCGCCCGCAGCGAGAGCTATATGCGTCACCCGGTGCCGTCGGAGATCATCGTGCCGGAGATTTACTGAGCATCGGCAACTGGAGCGTCACGCGCAATCCCCCACCGGGGGATCTGTCGAGGCGCACCGCACCGCCCAACCCTTCCACGAGCCGCCCGACGAGCGACAGTCCGAGTCCGCAGTGGCCTTCGCCACCGCGCGAGGCATCGAGCCGCACGAACGGGCGCATGGCGAGCGTTACCTGATCGTCCGGGATGCCCTTGCCGCAGTCACTGACTTCGATGTATCCGGTCGCTTCGTCGCGCCACGTCGCCAGACGCACTGTCGGCTCGCCGTGCTCCAGCGCGTTGTCGACGAGGTTCGACATCACGCGGTCGAGCAGCGTGCGCGGCAGCATGAATTCGGGCCCCGCGCGTAAGTTGCTGACGAATAGCGAGGCATCGTCGGTGGCTTCGGCGGATCTCTCGATAGGGCTGGCATCCGACGCTTCCTCATCCGCTGGAAATTGCTCGCGCAAAAACGCATCGACGCCGATCAGCGGGCTGGTATCCGCTTCGTCTCGCGCATAGGCGAGGAATTGCTGAACGATGTGGTCAATGGACGCGATATCGCGCACGAAGCCATCGCGTGAATTCTCGCTGTCGATAAGATCGGCGCGCAGGCGCAAACGCGTGAGTGGCGATTTGAGATCGTGCGCAATCCCCGCGAGCATGATGGCCTGATTGTCTTCGGCTTCGGCCAGCCGCTTGGCCATCTCGTTGAACGCGTGGGTCAGGTCGCGCAACTCGTGCGGTCCTTGCTCGGGCAACAATGCCGGACGCCGTCCACGAGCGATCACCCGGGCAGCATGTGCGAGACGCGCAATCGGTCGCTGCATCTGCCACGCAACGAGCAGCGCGAGCAACACGGCACCGATAAGAATACCGACGGTCTCGCGCACGAACGGCGGCATCGGCGGAAGATCGAGTCCGATGACGATCCACTCGTCGCGCTGCGGCAGCAGCACCCAGATGTTGCTGCGTTTGCGTTCGTTGACGATGTGCAGTTGGGTGTCTGGCGGCAGACGCGAGAGCAGTTCGTGACGAAGACGCGTGGCGCGCTCGTCATCGGCTTCGTTGGTGAAGGTCGGCGTCTGCGCCACAGGAACGCGACGCACGGCATGGGGCGGCGCAAGGCTGCCAGGATCGACAGCCCGCTGATCGACGCTTTGAATGGCCACCAGCAAGCCTCGGGCGAAGCCGTCGACTTGCTGGCGCGGGCGCTGGTAGAACACCAGCGCGCTCCACACGAGATGCATCACCAACAAGACGGCAATGCCCAGCCATGCCATGCGCGCGAACAGGGAGTCGCGCAGCAACCAACGCAAATTCACGCAGCGGACTCCCGCCAGCCGCGCACAGTGCGCTTGCCTGCCGATGCCGTGGTAGCGAGCGCCATACCGTCGTCGCCGACACTGCCGATATCACCGGCATCCCCCAATCCGTCAGCGCGCTCGCGGGCCTCGGACGTCGCACCCTCGGTCAGCTCGCCGCCCGGCACGAACACGTAGCCTTTGCCTCGGATGGTCTGGATGTAGCGCGGTTCCGACGGGTCGGCTTCGATGAGGCGGCGCAGACGCCACACGGGCACATCGAGGCTACGGTCGCGGAAGGCGATGCCGTCGCCATACAACATGGCGTGCAGTTTGACGCGCGGTAGCACCTGCATGGGATGCTGGGTGAATGCCTTGAGCATGGCGAATTCGGTATCGCGCAGCGGCAAGCGCTCACCCTCGCGCTGAAGGGTGCGCAGCGTGTAATCCAGCTCGAACGGGCCAAATCGGTACGGCGCACGGGCGTCCGGCGCGCTGGCGGCGACCGGGCCACGGCGGCGCAGCACGGCGTGGATACGCGCCAGCAGCTCGCGCGGATCGAACGGCTTGGCAAGGTAATCGTCGGCACCCAGCTCAAGGCCGAGGGCACGATCGAGCGGGCCGCCACGCGCCGACAACATGATGACGGGGATATCCTCGCCCGCCGCACGCAAGTCCTGCAATGCTCGCAGGCCGTCGCGCTCCGGCATCATGATGTCGAGCAAAATGACGGACGGTCGTTCGAGCTCTAACCGACGCAGCAACGACGCGCCGTTGTGAAGCACCGAGACCTGCATGCCATTGGCGTGCAGCAATTCGCGCAATAGGTCGCGAACGACAGGATCGTCATCGACCAGAAGAACATGCAGACTCATGAATATTTCTCGGTAAATTAGGTTGCGCGCGGTGCCGTCGCGTTTTGCGACAGTTTCACTGCATCGTCTTGCGTGACGGACACGGGCTCCGGCGTACTGGAGAGCGCCCGCAGCGCGTTGGCATATCGATCTGCTCCCGACGCCGCACGATGTGTGCCGACCGTCGAAGCCGCCCCTTGTCCCGGCAGGCGCCAGGCACGATGCACCGCCGCGTCCGGCGAACCAATGGTAATGGCCATGCTTTGTACCCCTCCGTGACGAGATACACCGCAGTTTGCGC
Source organism: Pandoraea sp. NPDC090278 (assembly GCF_044772185.1). NCBI lineage: Bacteria > Pseudomonadati > Pseudomonadota > Betaproteobacteria > Burkholderiales > Burkholderiaceae > Pandoraea > Pandoraea sp. NPDC090278. The sequence goes on from NZ_JBIVYJ010000007.1 coordinate 199,947, forward strand.
GCCCGTCCAGTGAAGCGTTGACCGAAGCATCCAACAGAATGGCGTCCAATCCTTATTTCAGAAAGGATTGGTAAGGTGGACTGAGACCATTTCACGGTCTCATGACGACACCAAAGGCTCGAAAATCCAGATTTCGTCGACGTTAGGCGAATTAAGGCGAAATTATAGCGAATTTAACGATGCCGCATCGCTGTGACTACCTTACATAACGCCCCACGGATGGACGCCGCACGCCGCCGCCGCCCCGCAATCTTCACACTGTGCAGACACTACGTCGCCACACCCTCAGCCCCCTCGAAATCCCTCTCGCCCTTACAAGATAAGGCGCTCACGCCCTTTCCCACACCAAAACCACAACCCGCTGCCTCCCCTTTCCTACTCTCCACATTTCCCCCTCCTCCCCGCCCCTAACACCTTCCCCCCAACGGACCGGGGCCCCTTTCCGCCTCTCAGACATAAACCCAACTCGCTGCAGAAAGGGGCCCCGGTCCGTCTCCCTCGAAACACCCAGTACCTCAACCGACACCGCCCGCTTCCCGCTTCCTTAGCCGAAACCCCAGGTTCCGTCGACACCGCTCTTCTCCAGCACCATCGCGACGCCACACCCGCCCCGCACGTGCTCCGCAACTGCTGCGGGACGGCCGTGTCGTCGCTCACACACTGCCTGTCCCTCTACACGCACCACCCACCTCTATGACGCCCAGCACTTCTCTACGCCTCACCCGCTTCGGTTTCCCCTCTTTTCTCCCCCCTCCTTTGTTTCTTTTTGTCTCCTTTGATCGCTTTTCTTTGTTTTTTCTTTCCCGTTATCTCTGTTCACAAAGTCCCAACAACTAAAAACAGTTTGTCTCCACACCTTTGTTTAGCATCGCCTCACGTTCGCTTTACCCCGCGACGGCTTTCGCCATTTCTTTCCTTCGATGACGCGCCTCTTTTCTCGTTTCGCCTCTTTTCGCTTTACCCGACATCGCAAGATCGGCGCAGTCGTCGTCGCCCTGTTCGCAACCCTCGTCGCATGGCAATGGCCCCGGCCCACGCCGCCCGCCTATCTCTCCGCTAAGGTCGCCCGCGCCGATCTCGAAGACGCCGTCCTCGCTACCGGTGTCCTCCAACCCATCAAACAAGTCGAAGTCGGTTCGCAAGCCAACGGACAACTTCGTTCTCTTAAGGTGGTGCTCGGAGACGCTGTCTCGAAGGGGCAATTGCTCGCTGAAATCGATCCTACGTCCAGCGATAACGACCTGCGCGAAGCCAACGCCGGTCTCACCACACTCGCCGCCGACCGACGCGCCAAAGCCATTCGACACGCACAAGCCGCTCGCGAACTCGCTCGTCAACGCCAACTCGCCAACGATGACGCCACTTCGCCCCGCGACCTCGAGAAGGCCCGCACCGAAGCCGACGCCCTCACCGCCGAACTCGCCTCCCTGGACTCTCAGATCAGCCAGCAAAAGGTGAAGGTCGATAAGGCACGCACGAATCAGTCCTATACGCGTATTACCGCGCCCATTAACGGCACGGTCACCGCCATCACCACCCAAGAAGGACAGACGGTTACCGCCATCTATCAAATCCCGACGATCCTGAAGGTCGCCGACCTCTCGATGATGACGATTCGCGCTCAGGTCTCGGAAGCCGATGTCGTGCGCATCCGCGCCGGTCAACCCGTCTACTTCACGATCCTCGGTGCCCCCGAAAAGCGCTACGAAGGCAAGCTCCGCGTCATCCAACCCTCGCCCGAGAAGATCAATAACGCCATCTTCTTTAACGCCCTCTTCGATGTGCCCAATCCGGCCGGTGTCCTCCGTCCCGATATGACCGCGCAAGTGTCTATCGTGAGTGCTCGTATCTCGAACGCTCTGACGTTTCCCTCTGTCGCCCTCGGCGAAAAACGCGCCGATGGTCGCTATCGCGTTCGTGTTCTCGATGCGAAGGGCATTGCCCACCCGCGCTGGGTGAAGGTCGGGCTCGACAACCGTCTCACCGCACAAGCCCTCGACGGACTCGCCGAAGGCGACCGCGTCGTAACCGCCGATCCGACCGACGCGCCGCCGTCCGGTAGCAACGACGCAGGTACGCTCCTGTGACGAACGCCCCCGCACCGCTCCTGCGGCTCTCCGGCATCTCTCGCTCTTTCGGCGAAGGTGACGGTGCCGTCACGGTCCTGCGCGATGTCGAACTCGTCATCGAGCGCGGCGAAATGGTCGCGATCATGGGCCCATCCGGCTCCGGTAAGTCGACGCTCATGAACGTGCTCGGCTGCCTCGACCGGGCAACCCACGGACGCTACGAAATCGACGGACACGATGTCGCTTCACTCTCCGACGACGCGCTCGCACAACTGCGCCGCGAATACTTCGGCTTCATCTTCCAGCGCTATCACCTGATGGGCCATCTCTCGGCCCAAGGCAACGTGGAAGTCCCCGCCGTCTACGCCGGTATCCCGCGCTCGCAACGCTCGTCGCGCTCCGCAGCACTGCTCGAACGTCTAGGCCTCGGCAAGCATCTCTCGCATCGCCCCTCGCAAATGTCCGGCGGGCAGCAACAACGCGTCAGTATTGCCCGCGCCCTCATGAACGGCGGCGACATCATCCTCGCCGACGAACCGACCGGCGCACTCGACAGCCATAGCGGGCTGGAAGTGATGCACATCCTGCGTGAACTCCACGCGCGCGGACACACGATCATCCTCGTCACCCACGATCCGAATGTCGCCGCATGGGCGCAACGCGTGATTGAAATCGCAGACGGACGTATCAAGTGCGATCGGCTGAACGACACGCCCCATGCGGTCAAAGCCTCGGTGGCAAGTGAAACGCGTGATGCGTCGTCCGGCCCCGAACGCTCGGTGGATTTCCGGGTCGCCGATGCGCCGGAAATGTCGCGCGGCAATGCGCTGACTCGCTGGATGAGTGGCTGGCCGACGTTTGCAGAAAGCCTGTCGATGGCATGGCACGCACTCGCCTCGCACCGTCTGCGCACCGGTCTCACGATGCTCGGCATCATCATCGGCATCACGTCGGTGGTCTCTCTGTCGGCCATCGGCGAAGGGACGAAGCGACGCGTGCTCAACGATATCGGCAACATCGCTCCGAACACGATCACGGTGCTGCGCGGCAAGGACTTCAACGACGACAAGGCCGCAGAGATTCGTACGCTCCTGCCCCGCGACGCCGATCTGCTCGCCGCCCAGCCCTACACGGACAGCGTGACGGCGCAAGTCGGCCCACGTACGGCCCGCATGCGCTTCGGTCGCATCGATACGGACGCGCAAGTCCACGGCGAGAGCGCAGACTTCATGCGCGCCAACGGCCTGAAACTCGCCCGTGGACGCAGCTTCGATGCCAGCGAAGTAGAGCGTCAGGCACAAGTGGCCCTGCTCGGTGAAAACACGCTGCGCAAGCTGCTGCCGAACGGTGGCGATCCCATCGGACAAATTGTTCTCGCAGGCTCGCTGCCGCTACGTGTGATCGGCGTTGTGCGCGATCGCTCGTCGATGTTCGTCAGCCGCTCGCTCAATGTCTATGTCCCCTGGACGACGGTCGCGAGCCGCCTCGCCGGTCAGCAGCATCTGGAATCGATCACGGTCCGCATTCTCGACGGCCACCCGCCCGCCGCCGCCGAAGCCGGAATCATTCGCCTGCTCACGCGCGCCCACGGCAAGAAGGATTTCTTCACGTTCAACATGGACACGATCGTGAAGTCGATTTCGCGCACGAGCCAGATGCTCACGCTGCTGCTCTCGTTCGTCGCCCTCATCTCGCTGGTGGTCGGTGGCATCGGCGTGATGAACATCATGCTGGTCTCGGTGACGGAACGCACCCGTGAGATCGGCATCCGTCGCGCAATAGGCGCGCGCCGTCAGGACATCCTCCGGCAGTTCCTCATCGAAGCCGTGCTCGTCTGTCTGATGGGCGGTGCGATCGGTGTGGTGCTGTCTTACGCCATCGGCTGGCTGGTCGCGACGTTCGTGCCGCAGGTCTCGGTGGTCTTTTCGACGAATACGTTTGCAGCCGCCGTGGCTTGCGCCTGCGCTATCGGCATGCTCAGTGGCTGGCTCCCCGCGCGCAGTGCCGCACGCCTCGATCCGGTGGATGCCCTGGCCCGTGAATGATTGCCCCCGCCGTCCCGCTGCATCCCCCCCTCAGGCTCGGGATGGCTTTTATACCCCGCGCGCGATTCGGTGTCGCGCGCGGGGGTCTTTTTGACAGATTCGATGAATTGCTTTTCAGGATTTTTCCGGCCGCGCCAGAGCGTCTCGCCGTCGCTCTTCGCAGTCGCCGTCTGCATGATGCTCAATGCTTGCAGCCTGACCCGCACAGACTATGAACGCCCGGCGTTGCCCGTCCCGTCGCAGTTCCAAACGCCCATCGACGGCACTCGGTCAGGTGCAGCGCAAGCGGACGCTGCGAGCGCAGCAGCCGACGCGGATATTGCGCCGTGGTGGCGAGCGTTTCGCGAACCTCAGCTCGACTCGCTCATCGCTCAGGCGCTCGCGGCCAACCCCGCACTCGCCATCAAAGCCCTGCAAGCGGATCGCGATGCGCTCCAGGCCGGACTGACCGACGCCAATCGCTGGCCGCAGTTCTCCGCGAACATCACGGGCTCGAAGTCGCGCGCGCTGGACGGCGGGCAAGCCGCACAACGTTTGAACGGACAGACGCAGACGACCTCCGGCGCAAGCGTCGGCATCAGCTACGAAGTCGATCTCTGGAACAAGCTCGCCGCGCAACGCGACGCCGCCAATTGGCAAGCCGCCTCCAGCGCATGGGACCGCCGCGCCGCCGCCCTCTCGCTCTCGAGTCAGGTCGCCTCGCTCTATTGGCGTGTCGCTTATCTGAACGAGAATGTGCGCAGTGCGACGGACGACCTCGCGGCTGCTGAACGCGCCGTTGCGCTGGTCACGGCGCGTCGGCGTGCCGGTTCGGTGTCGGCCCTCGACCCCGTGCAGGCACAGCAGGATCGCGACGCCGCCGCAGGCGCACTCGCTGAATGGGAAAGGTTGCGCGATGCAGCGCGGCACTCACTGGCGAACGCGCTCGGACGTCCCGCACAGACACGCTTCACTGAGCGCGAGTCGCTCGCCGTCGCACAGTTGCCAGAGGTCGCGCCCGGGCTGCCTGCGTCGCTCCTCGCACAGCGTCCGGACCTCGCCGCCGCCGAGACGCGCGTTCGCGCGCGTCTGGCAGATGTGGACGCCGCCCGCCTGTCGTTCTATCCATCCCTCACGCTCACCGGCACCGCGCAAACCACCAGCGAGTCGCTCTCGCGTCTGCTCGCCAATCCTGTCGGCACGCTCGCCGCGTCGATTGCGATGCCGTTCCTTCAGGTGCAAACGGCACGCTTTACGACGGCACTCGCGCGCAATGACTACGAGCAGTCGGTCGCTACGTTTCGCAACACGTTGCTCACAGCGCTCGTGGAAGTCGAAGACGCCCTCTCGGCACGCGAGCGAACGACGTCGCAGTACACGTCGCTCGCCAGCGCCGCCGCCCTGGCGCAACGAGCAGCCGAGCTCTCGGAGGCGCGCTATCGTGCAGGCGACATCGACCTGCAATCGTGGCTCGACGCCCAACGCCTCGCGCGTCAGGCTCGCCGCAACGCCGCGCAGTCCCGCCTCGCACAGATCGATGCAACGCTCTCGCTCGTCAAAGCGATTGGTGGGACGTTGGGGAACGATAGCTGAGGAGGAAGTGTGACGCTCGTCGTCAAGCGGGCGCGACGGTCGAGGATCCGTCGTCGCGCGATGCGAGCGGCGTCATCGTCGACAACAGCGCCGCCACGTCGGGATACTTCAACGCGTACCCAAGTTCGCGTTTGAGCCGCGTGTTGTCTAGCCGTCGCGACTCGGACATGAAGGAAAGCAGCGTCGGCTCCAGGACCCGGCGTGCCTCGTCGCGAGACACACGCGGCGGTCGGGGCAAGCCCAGCGCATCCGCGACGCGGTCGAAGTACTCGCCCATGCACCACTCGGTGTCGTCGCTCGCATGCACGACCCGCTGCGCCTTGCCACGCCACATCGCGCGAATCAGAATCGCCGCGAGATCGTCGGCGTGGATATGGTTGGTGAAGACGTCGTCCGATGCCACCAACGCAGGCGTGCCCTTCTGCAAACGCGCCAGCGGCAAACGCTCAGCCGCATAGATCCCCGGAATCCGCACGACAGACGCCCGCCACGCTACCCGTGCATGCACGGTCATACGCCACGACGCCTTAGTACCGGACACTGACGCCGCATGCGCTCGCGCAGCCCCCGTCGTCAACACACGTCGCGGATGACGACCGTGGGAAGACGGACGGCCCAGCGTGCGCACCGTCCGCTCGGCATCCACGCGACGCTGCCCACGAGGTGAACGCGGGGCCGGTGTGCGGGTCTCATTCACCAACGCGCCGCCACAGTCGCCGTAGACGCCACTGGTGCTCGCGTAGACAAGAATCCGGCGCGGCGCAAGGGCCAGGTGAGCCAGACTTGACAGGGCGTGAAGCCCCCCCTCGGGTACAATATTGCGTTTCGACGGCCGGTTCAGCGCAGCGCGCAAACGGCGAGTACGCAGGTCCTGCGTGCCGCTGCCCGCGACCCCGGCAGGCGGTGCCAGATGCAACACCCGTGAGGCCAGACGACCCACGCGTTGCAAGCTCGCAGCGTCATCCAGATTGGCAACGACGGGCACCGCGCCCGCCGCACGCAACGCCGCATGGCGCGCGTCGCTGGACGTCACGGCAAAGACACGAAAACGTTCGACGAGAGCCGGCAGTGCGCGCATGCCGACGTCGCCGCAGCCCACGACCAGCAGGCGCGGACGACCGAGAGGTTTGGACGGTTTTTTCATTTTTCGGATTGTAGTATGGCTTACAACGTTACCCTCGTGCCGAGCGGGCGCGAGTTCCAGATCGAAGATGGCGAGGCCGTACTCTCCGCCGCACTGCGCCAGGGCATCGGCCTGCCCTACGGTTGCAAAAACGGCGGCTGCGGCTCGTGCAAGGCCAAACTGGTCGAAGGCACCGTCGAACACGGCGCTCACTCCAGCTCTGCCCTCTCCAAGGACGAGGAAACCCGTGGCTTCGCCCTGCTCTGCTGCGCCCATACGAAAGGCGATCTCGTCATCGAGTCGCGTGAGGTCAAGGGCATCGGCGACATTCCGGTCAAGCGCCTGCCCTGCCGTGTGAATGCACTGGAGCGCCGCGCGGACGACGTCATCGTCATGCGCCTCCAACTCCCCGCCAACGAGCGCTTCCAGTACCTCGCCGGTCAATACATCGAATTCATCCTGAAAGACGGCAAACGCCGCAGCTATTCGATGGCCACCGCGCCCCACGAAGAAGGCTTCCTCGAACTCCATCTGCGTCACATGCCCGGCGGCGTCTTCACCGATCATGTGTTCAGCAACATGAAGGAGCGCGAGATCCTGCGCTTCGAAGGCCCGCTCGGCACGTTCTTCCTGCGGGAAGACTCCGAGAAGCCAATCGTGCTGCTCGCCTCTGGCACCGGCTTCGCGCCGATCAAGGCCATCGTCGAACACGCCGCGCACAAGGGCCTCGACCGCCCGATGACGCTCTATTGGGGCGCCCGTCAGCTCAAGGACATCTACTTGCGCGAACTGGCCGAACAATGGGCCCGCGAGATTCCCGGCTTCAAGTTCGTGCCGGTCCTCTCCGAAGCCGCGCCCGAAGACGCCTGGGAAGGCCGCACAGGCTTCGTGCACCGCGCCGTGGCCGAAGACCTGCCGGATATGTCCGGCTACGAGGTCTACGCCTGCGGTGCGCCCGTGATGGTGGAGTCGGCCCGTCGCGACTTCATCGCGCATCACCAGTTGCCGGAAGACGCGTTCTTCGCCGATGCCTTCACCACCGAAGCCGATAACCCCGGCGGCGGCCAATGACCCTATGAACCTCATGGTCGTGACGACCGGTCACCGTTGAAGGGATGCGCAAAAGATGCATGCAAACCACACCGCATGCATTCCCTTTGACAAGCGCCGCGTCACCACCTTATGCTTGCCGACATGAACCTGATTGCCATCGCCTCGATCCGACGTCGCCGTACGCTGCCCCAACCGGGATGCCGCGGCGCACGCTATCGACTGCGATAACACGCAAGTTCTCAAGCACAGCGAAGCCACGGGCAACCCCCGTGGCTTTTTTTATTCCCCAGTCTCTTCTCACCTACCTTCGGAGACCGTCATGTCGCTTGCTCAACCGTCCGCCGCCGCATCCTCAACCTCACCCAAGGCGGCACGCCACGCCAAGTTCGCCGATCTGCCCACGCAGGCGCTGCTGCCGATCACTACGCGCCCCGAACTCGTGTTCACGCACGGCAAGGGCGGCTGGCTGTACGACCACGAAGGCAAGCGATATCTCGATTTCATTCAGGGCTGGGCCGTGAACAGCCTCGGCCATTGCCACCCGGTCATGCGCGACGCCCTCGCCACGCAAGGCTCGCTGCTGCTCAACCCGAGCCCCGCCTACTACAACCTGCCGATGATCGAGCTGGCCGACCTGCTCGCCAATCTCTCCGGCCTCGGCAAGGTCTTCTTCGCCAACAGCGGCGCGGAAGCCAACGAAAGCGCCATCAAACTCGCCCGCAAGTGGGGGCAACTGCACCCGAACAGCGCGGGCAAGGCTCGCTTCGAAATCATCACGTTCAAGAACGCCTTCCACGGCCGTACGCTTGCGACCATGTCCGCGAGCGGCAAGCCGGGCTGGGATACGATCTTCGCACCGCAGGTGCCGGGCTTTCCGAAGGCCGAGCTGAACGACATCGCATCGGTCGAAGCCCTCATCGGGCCGGAGACGGTGGCCGTGATGCTCGAACCGATTCAGGGCGAAGCCGGTGTCGTGCCTGCAACGCCTGAGTTCATGAAGGCGCTGCGCGAACTGACGACGGCGCGCGGGCTCCTGCTGATCGTGGACGAAGTGCAGACCGGCTGCGGACGCACCGGTACCCTCTTCCAGTATCAGCAGTCGGGCATCGTGCCGGACATCATGACGCTCGGCAAAGGCATCGGCGGCGGCGTACCGCTGGCCGCCATGCTGTGCGGCGACGAGTTCGCCGTCTTCCAGCCAGGCGATCAGGGCGGCACGTACAACGGCAACCCGCTGATGTGCGCCGTCGGCCTTGCCGTGATGCGCACGGTCAGCTCGCCGGGCTTCCTCGAATTCGTGCGCGCGCAAGCAGACTATCTGAGCGCCGGATTGCAGCATCTGTCGTCGCGCTACGGCGGTCAGGGAGAACGCGGCGCAGGCCTGCTCCGCGCGTTGCTGCTCGGTCGCGACATCGGTCCGCAACTGGTCGAAGCTGCACGCGACATGACACCGGACGGGCTGCTGCTCAACTCGGCGCGTCCGAACCTGCTGCGCTTCATGCCCGCACTGAACGTGAGCCGCGAAGAGATCGATCAGATGCTCTCGATGCTCGACACGCTGCTCGCGAAGCACGTCTGAATGCACGGCTGAATGCACGGCTGAATGCACGGCTGAACCCAGCAATCGTGTAACGACACTCGCCCGGAGGTGATCCGGGCGAGTACGAACGACATTCCAATGGAGACTCCATCGATGAACGACATGAGTCAGGGCCACCCGACACCGCCCAGCGAAGCCATCGTAGAGATTTCGGCCGATCCGGCACGGCTCGACATCAGCTTCATCCACAACGCCTTGTCGACGCAAACGGCATGGGCGGAAGGCATTCCGCGCAATACGCTGATGCGTGCGATCACGCACTCGCTGTGTTTCGGTGCGTATGCGACGCAGGTCGAGGGCGGCCCGGCACGTCAGGTCGGCTTCGCCCGCGTGATCACCGACCACGCCACGTTCGCCTATCTGGCCGACGTATTCGTCGACCCGTCCATGCGCGGTCTGGGGATCGGCAAGCGCCTGTGCGAGGATGTGCTCGCGCATCCGGCACTGCAAGGACTGCGCCGCTTTCTGCTCGCCACGACCGATGCCGCCAGTCTCTACTCGCGCTATGGCTTCGAGCCGCTCGGCGCGGTGAACAAGATGATGCAGATCCATCGGCCCGACATCTACACCGGCCAACAGGAAGCACCATGAACCGCATGCCCGCCGACATCCATATCCGCACGTTCGACGACGCGGATACCGACGCCGTCATCGCGCTTTGGCGCGAAGCCTTTCCGGAGTACAACCGCGCCGACAAGCCGCATCGCGAACCACGTCGCTCGATTGCCAACAAGATGGCCATGCAGGACGACCTGTTCTTCGTCGCCGTGCGCGAACGCAAGATCGTCGGCACTGTCATGGCCGGTTACGACGGACATCGCGGCTGGGTCTACTCGCTGGCCGTCGCGCATGCGTTGCGACGTCGCGGTGTGGCGAGCGCGTTGCTGCATCACGCCGAAATCGCGCTGGCCGCGCGCGGTTGCCTCAAGCTCAATCTGCAAGTACTCACGCAGTCGCGCGAAGTCCTCGCGTTCTATCACGCACACGGCTACGCCGCCGATGATGTCGTGAGCCTCGGCAAGCGGCTGCCGCTGGCGGCGATGGCACAGTAAGCGCGACGTCGCGCAGTCTTCGAATGTCGCGAAAACACAAAGGGCGCCGGAAGTTGCCTTCGGCGCCCTTTGCTCATTCACCGACCTCACCGACCGGCAGACGACGGATCGCCGTCGGCCGGTCACGCGAGTTCGACACTCACTCCCCCAGATACGCGGCGCGCACCTTCGGATCGTCGAGCATGTCCTTCGCGTCGCCGGTCATGGTGACCAGCCCGCTGTCCATCACGTAGCCACGGTGTGCCGCTTGCAGCGCCAGACGTGCGTTCTGCTCAACGAGCAGCACCGTCACCCCCTCGCCCGACACCGTACGCACCACTTCGAAGATCTTCTCGACCATGATCGGCGAGAGGCCCATCGACGGCTCATCGAGCAGCAACAGCTTGGGCTGGCTCATCAACGCACGTGCCATCGCGAGCATCTGCTGCTCGCCGCCCGAGAGCGTGCCCGCCAGCTGATCTTTACGCTCCTTCAGACGCGGGAAGATGCCGAACATCTTGTCGATGTCCTGCTTGATGCCCGCGTTGTCGTTGCGCAGATACGCCCCCATCTGCATGTTCTCGAGGATGGTCATGCGCGTGAAGATGCCGCGACCTTCCGGCACCATCGCCAACCCCTGCTTGAGCAGATCGAACGCCTTCACGCCGCGAATCGACTTGCCCAGATACTCGATGTCTCCATCGGCCCACGGCAACAAGCCCGTGATCGCCTTCATGGTGGTCGTCTTGCCTGCACCGTTCGCGCCGATGAGCGTGACCAGCTCGCCCGGCTGAATGCTCAGGTCGATGCCCTTCACCGCCTTGATCCCGCCGTAAGCGACTTTCAGGCCCTTGATCGTCAACATTGCGCTCATCAATGGCCTCCCGAACCCAGATACGCTTCAATCACCGCCGGATTCTTCTGGACATCCTGCGGCAAACCTTCGGCAATCACCTTGCCGTAATCGAGCACCGTCATGCGGTTGCACAACCCCATCACCAGCTTCACGTCGTGCTCGATGAGCAGAATCGTCTTGCCGTCGCTACGGATCTTGTCGAGCAAACCACGCAGCTCGACCTTTTCCGTCGCGTTCATGCCAGCGGCCGGTTCGTCCAGCGCCAGCAGCTTCGGGTCAGTGGCCAACGCACGCGCGATTTCCAGACGACGCTGGTGGCCGTACGAGAGGTTCGCTGCCGTGTAGTTGGCGTACTTCGCCACGCCCACGTATTCGAGCAACTCCATCGCACGATCGCGAATGGCGCGCTCTTCGGCCTTCGCGCCCGGATACCGGACGATGGCGCCGATCACGCCCATCTTCGTACGCACGTGACGTCCAACCATCACGTTCTCGACGACAGTCATGCCGCCAAACAGACGAATGTTCTGGAACGTACGCGCAATGCCAGCCCTGGCGACTTCGTGTACGGCGGTCGGCTTGTAAGCCGCGCCGTCGAGTCGGAATTCGCCGGAGTCCGGGGTGTAGAGACCGGTGATCACGTTGAAGAACGTGGTCTTGCCAGCGCCGTTCGGGCCGATCAGCCCGTAGATCTGCCCCGGCTTGATCTCCAGGCCCACGTCGGTGAGGGCCTGCAGACCGCCGAAGCGCTTGTTCACGCCCTTGACGGACAGAAGAATTTGTTCGCTCATATTCAGGTCATCTCCCTCGACTTACAGAGTCCGCTCTTCCGGACGCGGCGACGGCCACAGGCCGGCCGGACGGTACAGCATGATCAGAATCATGGCCAGACCGTACAGCAACTGCCGGATCACTTCGGGATCGACGATGACGCTACCGAACAACTTCATCTGCAACGGGCCCATGGTCGAGCGCAGGATCTCGGGGAACGCCGAGAGCAGCACGCCGCCCAGAATCACGCCCGGAATGTGGCCCATGCCGCCGAGCACCACCATCGAGAGCACGACGATCGACTCCCAGAAAGTGAACGACTCGGGCGAGACGAAGCCCTGGAACGCGGAGAACATGCCACCTGCCACACCGCCGAACGACGCACCCATCGCAAACGCCAGCAGTTTGATGTTGCGCGTGTTGATGCCCATCGCCTTGGCGGCGATTTCGTCTTCACGGATGGCCACCCAGGCGCGTCCGATGCGCGAGTGCTGCAAGCGCACGCAGATGAAGGCGATCAGCAACGCGAGGAACACGAACAGGTAGTAGTACATGTACACCGAGCTGACCTGGAACCCGAAGAAGTTGTGCGCCTTCGAGAAATCGAAGCCGAACAACGACGCAGGCTGGATGCCGGTGATCCCCTTCGGGCCGTTGGTGATGTTGATCGGCCGGTCGAGGTTGTTCATGAAGATACGGATGATCTCCCCGAAACCCAGCGTCACGATGGCCAGATAGTCGCCGCGCAGACGTAACGTCGGCGCACCGAGCAAGATGCCGAAGATCGCCGCGACGGCGGCACCGATCGGAATCGTGAACCACACAGGCACATGCAGCCCGCCGGGGAACAAGGCACCGATCCACTCGAACTGCGTGGAGAGGTGAGGAGAACTCAGGAAGGCCGTGACGTACGCGCCCACGGCATAGAACGCGATGTAACCCAAATCGAGCAGGCCAGCGAAGCCCACCACGATGTTCAGGCCCAGCGCGAGCATGATGTAGAGCAGCGCGAAGTCGAGCACCCGCACCCAGTAGTTGCCGCCAGCGTAGCCGACGAGCACGGGCGCGAGAATCGCGGCCAGCAGGAAGAACGCGAGGCCGCGGTAGGCCTTGCGGGTCGCAGCGGCGGCAGAAATCTGCGTCGCCGGCGACGTTTGCAGGGGTTGATTCATGATGTCGATCCTCCCCGTTTATGCACGGTCTGCCACGCGCTCGCCGAGCAGGCCGCTCGGACGGAACACCAGCACCACAATCAGCACGACAAACGCAAAGACGTCCTGATAGTTACTCCCGAAGACACCACCGGTCAGATCGCCGATGTAGCCCGCGCCCAATGCTTCGATCAGGCCGAGCAGCACGCCGCCCACCATGGCGCCCTGCAAGTTGCCGATACCGCCGAGCACCGCAGCGGTGAACGCCTTCATGCCGGGAATAAAGCCCATGTAGAAGTGCGCGTTGCCGTAGTTCGAGGCCATCATCACGCCCGCGAGAGCGGCGAGCGCGCCACCGAGGGCGAACGTCGCGGAGATCACGAAGTTCGGGTTCACGCCCATGAGACCGGCGACGTTGCGGTTTTCCGCCGTCGCACGCATGGCACGCCCAAGCTTGGTGCGGTTCACGAGCTGGGTCAGACCGAACATGACGAGGAACGCTACGACCACGATCACGATACCGGTGCCGTTTGTGACCGCGCCGGGATGATCGCCGCGCGGCGGAATGACGTTCATGGCGTCGGTCGGTAGCAGTTGCGGGAACGAGAGGGGGTTACGCGACCAGATCAGCATGGCGATCGTCTGCAGAAGCAACGAGACGCCGATGGCGGTGATCAGAGGGGCCAGGCGCGGCGCATTACGCAACGGCCGGTAGGCCACACGCTCGATCACGAAGTTGGCTATCGCACACACGGGCATACACACGAGCGTGGCAATCGCCAGCATGAGCGCCGGGTTCATGTCCGGCGCGATCTTCAACAGCAGGTTGATGGTGGACAGCGCGACCATCGCGCCGATCATCATCACGTCGGCGTGGGCAAAGTTGATGATGCCCAGAATGCCGTAGACCATCGTATAGCCCAGTGCAATGATCGCGTAGACGCTGCCAAGCACGAGGCCGTTCAAGATTTGTTGGATAAAAATATCCATGAAGCTAACTCCTTGTCCCGGAAACGGGCTCTCGACACGCTTGCCCGATAGGGCGCGCGAGGGGGCCGAGAGAACTGCGGGTTATGAGGCGTAATCCTGTGTCAGGAGGAGAGCCGTGCCCGTCATGCAGGCACGGCCTCTTTCCGCAGATATCGATACGGCACCGAACGGGTAGGCAGCGGTGCCGTTTCATGGCGCGAGCGCCCGGGACTTACATCTTCACCACGTCAAGCACGCTCTTCTTCTTATCCTTGTAGTTGTAGAGCGTGATCACCGGCTCCTTCATGTCGCCCTTGCTGTCGAAGGCGATGTGGCCGATAACACCCTTGTAGTCCGTGGCCGGCATGGCCGCCAGGATCTTCGCCGGGTCTGCCGAGTTGGCACGCTTCATCGCGTCGACGATCACGTTCACAGCGTCATACGTGAACGGGGCGTAGATCTGGATCGGCTGCTTGAAGCGGTCTTCGTAGCGCTTCGAGAAGTCCGCACCGCCTTCCATCTTCGACAGCGCCATACCCGCTTCCGAGCAGACGATGTTGTCGATGGCGTCGCCAGCGAGTTCGGCCACCTTGTCGGTACACACGCCGTCACCGGCCAGCACCTTGGCGCCAATACCCAGTTCCTTCGATTGCTTGGCGAACGGGCCGCCGGTGGCATCCATACCGCCGTACATGATGATGTCCGGCTTCTCACCCTTGATCTTGGTCAGAATGGCGCGGAAGTCCGTGGCCTTGTCGTTGGTCGCATCGTGCGAGAGCACCTTCAGGCCATTGGCCTTGGCGGTCTTCTCGAACTCATCGGCCAGACCCTTGCCGTATGCCGTGGCGTCGTCGACGATGGCAACCGACTTGGCATTAAGCGCCTTGGTCGCGTAGTTGGCCAGTGCCGGACCCTGCTGTGCGTCGGTAGCGACCACGCGGTAGGCCGTCTTGAAGCCCTGCAGCGTGTAAGCCGGGTTGGTCGCCGACGGCGAGATCTGCACGATGCCCGCATCGCTGTAGATCTTCGAAGCCGGGATCGTCGTGCCCGAATTCAAGTGACCCACCACGGCGACAACCTTCTCGTCGACGAGCTTTTGGGCAACCTGCGTTGCGGTCTTCGGATCGGCGGCGTCGTCTTCTGCCACCAGCTCAAGCTTGACCGGCTTGCCATCGATGGTCAGGCCCGCCTTGTTGGCCTCTTCAATGGCCAGGCGTGCACCATTTTCGTTATCTTTGCCCAAGTGAGCAATTTGGCCCGTCAACGGTGCAACGTGACCGATCTTAATGACAACCGCATCGCCGCCCCCGCTGGCGGCAGTCGTCGCGGCAGGTGCAGAAGCGGCACCCGAATCGGCCTGCTTTTCTTCCTTCTGGCCGCAAGCCGCCAGCAGCGTCACTGCGGCGACTACGGGCAGTACCTTCGCGAACTTGAGTTGCATGTGATTATCTCCAGATTGTCGGCGATTTAATAACGCCAAATCGATGTTTCGTATGCGAAACGCGCGCATTGTAACTCCATTCTTTGCGGCTGCGACGCCCGTAGCCACAGGGTTTTCCATAATGGAGGACTAAGGTTTTATACCGACTTGTGCAACCCTATCTTTTCAAAAGCGCAACCCCGAATTTGTGAATGATTTTACGCGCCCGCGCGCGACTCCCCGGGCGGCCTTATGGTGCAACCGGTGCACCATTCAAGGGCCCGGATGCCGTACCAATCTAATAAGCAATTAGCATGCCCATTTGATTTGGAGGGTTCTTTCTAATTAAGCAAGCATATAAATAATTAGATTCCGAAAATCCAGGCGGCTTTTATTTTCTTTAATTCCATGTCCGTTGAATTATCAATAACGTCATTCGGTTTTGGCTGACGAGACGTTAAAACTTCCAATTTTCGACGTGCGGGGGTTTTGCGGAAATTACGGTGACGGTGCGAAAACGCCGCAATGGGTTTTTGCAGTAGGCGGAGGGAGACACGGTGCGGGCAGACGTAAAAAAACCGGGGCCGTGAGGTACGGCACCCGGTTTGTCGGTCATGCGGCGTGAGCGCCGACCGAGAGTCTTGCTGCTGGGTGGTCAGTGCGCCGCAGGCGCGGCACCCCACCCCGGCGTGCTGTTTAGCTCGCCATTTGGGTCAGGCCCTTGGGCAGCGGGAACGCGATGTTCTCTTCCACGCCGTCGAGCACCTTGACCTGATTGACGCCCAGTTCGCGCAGACGCGATACGATCGACTGCGCCAGCACCTCGGGGGCCGATGCGCCAGCCGTCACACCGATGCGACGCTTGCCGTCGAACCACTCCGGCTTGAGCTGATCCGGCGAGTCCACCATATAGGCCGGTACGCCCATCTTCTCGGCCACTTCACGCAGACGGTTCGAATTGGAACTGTTCGGGCTGCCGACGACCACGACCACGTCGCACTGCGGCGCCATGAACTTCACGGCGTCCTGACGGTTCTGCGTGGCGTAGCAGATATCCTGTTTCTTCGGCTCGGTGATCAGCGGGAAGCGCTTCTTGAGCGCGTTGATGACTTCGGCGGCGTCGTCGACCGACAACGTCGTCTGCGTCACGAATGCCAGCTTGCTTTCGTCCGCCACTTGCAGTGCAAGCACGTCTTCGATCGTCTCGACGAGGAACATGCCCTCGCCCGACTGGCCCATCGTGCCCTCCACTTCGGGGTGACCCTTGTGGCCGATCATGATGATCTCGAGCCCTTGGCCGCGCATCTTGGCGACTTCGACGTGAACCTTCGTCACGAGCGGGCAAGTCGCATCGAAAATGCGCAGGCCACGCGATTCGGCCTCGGCACGTACCGCCTGCGAAACGCCGTGCGCGCTGAAGATCAACGTGTTGCCCGAAGGCACATCGGACAATTCTTCGATGAAGATCGCGCCCTTCTTGCGAAGGTTCTCGACGACATACACGTTGTGCACGATTTCGTGACGCACGTAGATCGGTGCGCCATACATCGTCAGGGCGCGCTCGACAATCTCGATCGCGCGGTCGACACCCGCGCAAAAGCCGCGCGGCTGAGCCAGCAGAATTTCTGCATCCGACAGCGTCGGTGCTACGACTTGGGTGGCGCTCATTTCGATTCCTACAGAATGCCGATAATCTGGACTTCGAACACGATCGGCTGGCCAGCCAGCGGATGGTTGAAGTCGAACAATGCCCAGCCGTCGCCCAGTTCGCGCAGGATGCCCGCATAGCGACCACCGCTCGGCGCGTTGAACTCGACCAGATCGCCAACGCTATATTCTTCCCCGAAGTTGCTGTTCTCCTGCAACGTCTTCATCGAGACGCGTTGCAGCAGATCCGGATTGCGAGGGCCAAAGGCCTGCTCCGGTGCCAGCTCGACGCGGCGTCGCTCCCCCACTGTCATGCCCAGCATCGCCTGCTCCAGCGTCGGCGCCATCTGGCCGCCGCCCAGCTGCATCGTTGCAGGGGTGCCTTCGAAAGTGTTGACAATGTCCGCGCCGTCGGGCGCGCCAATCCGGTAGTGAAGCGTCAGATAGGAATTGTCTTGAACCACGGGGGTTGCAACAGAACTCATGGGGGTCTCACAGCAAGGTCAAGCTATTATTGTAAGCGACGACGCGTTGCGCGTCCGGCTCCCCATCAAAGCCGCCCCGAAATTTTCCCGTGGCGGCTTCCCGGTTTGTGTTTCCCCTGTCATCCGTGACACCCGCGATCATGCGCGTGGTCGTGTCCGATCATCGGTCCCCGATCCTGGAGTCGTCATGTCCATCGCCCACTGGCCTCTTGCCGAGCGCCCCCGTGAAAAAATGCTGGCCCACGGCCCGAATGCTCTGTCCGACGCCGAATTGCTTGCCATCCTGCTGCGCACCGGCTCGCAAGGCCGCAACGCCGTCGAGCTCGGGCGCGAGTTGCTGACCCGCACCGGCTCGCTTGCCCGCCTGCTGGCCACACCGTTCGAGACGCTGCGTCAGATACCGGGGCTGGGTCAGGCGAAATCGCTTCAATTTCAGGCAGCCCTCGAAGTGGCGCGCCGCATGTTGCGAGAGGGGATGCAATCTAGCTGCCTGCTCGATTCTCCCGCCCGCGTGCGCGACTATCTGCGCCTCACGCTGCAAGATATGTCTCGCGAGCGCTTCGTCTGCCTGTTTCTGGATGCAGCGCATCGGCTGGTCGGCACGCGCATCATGTTCGAGGGCACGCTCACCCAGACATGCGCCTACCCGAGGGAAATCGTGCGTGCAGCGCTGGATCTTCATGCAGCTGCCATCATCGTGGCCCACAATCATCCGTCCGGCATCCCGACGCCGAGTGCGGCCGATCTAGCGCTCACGCGCCAGTTGGGCGATGCGCTGGCCCTGCTGGAGATCCGACTGCTCGATCATTTCATCGTGGCGGGAGACACTGTCTACTCAATGGCCGAGGGCGGTGAACTGTGACGGGGAACAACACCCTGCACATAAATTTGGCAGCCGGGTCGCATTCGGGCCCGGCTTACGCTATACTCCGTCCCTTCCCCGAATCTCCGACAGACGTTTCCCACCAGGGAGTTACGTCCTACATCGACTAAAGCGATTGATTTGTCTGGGATTTTTGTGGTATTATCGCTGTCTGTCTTTTCGACTCACCTTTTTTTACACAGAATTCTGGGTTAGGAGTGCTTCATGGCACGCGTATGTCAAGTGACCGGGAAAGCGCCGATGGTCGGCAACAACGTTTCCCACGCCAATAACAAAACCAAGCGTCGTTTCCTCCCGAACTTGCAAAATCGCCGGTTCTGGGTTGAGAGCGAAAACCGCTTTGTGCGTCTGCGTCTTTCGAACGCCGGCTTGCGCCTGATCGATAAGGTCGGCATCGATGTCGTTCTCGCGGACCTGCGTTCGCGTAACGCCATCTAAGTTTAGGAGCTCATCATGGCAAAAGGCGCTCGCGACAAGATCAAGCTGGAATCGACCGCAGGTACGGGTCATTTCTACACGACCACCAAGAACAAGCGTACCCATCCGGAAAAGATGGCTATCAGCAAGTTCGACCCGGTGGCTCGTAAGCACGTCGAATACAAAGAAACCAAGATCAAATAAGATCAACAGGTTTCATCGCGGTAGCTTGCTACTGCGTTCGATACCCCGCCTCTGGCGGGGTATTTTCGTTTGGGCGTCCCGAAAATTGCACTGCTACGCTATGCGTAGTCTTTCCAAGCGCAATTTCCCTGATGTGCGCATAGGGTCATGTGCCACGCGCGTATTGACTCGCTATACTGGCTCCTCTCCCATTACGAGGATCGCGCCAGTGTCGCCGCGTCGATCCCAGACACCGCGCGTATCATGAATTTCGATGTCGTCATCGTCGGCAGCGGGCTCGCCGGCCAGTCCGTCGCCCTGCATCTGGCCAATACCTGCCGCGTGGCGCTCGTCGCCAAACGCCCGATGCCCGAAGGTGCGAGCGACTGGGCACAGGGTGGCATCGCCGCCGTACTGGATTCGACCGACAGCGTCGACGAGCATGTCTCCGATACGTTGATCGCCGGCGCAGGACTCTGCGACGAAGCGGCCACGCGTTTCATCATCGAACACAGCCGCGAAGCCATAGAATGGCTCATCGAACAGGGTGTGCCCTTTACCCGCGACGCCGACGCTGAACTCGGCTTTCACCTGACGCGCGAAGGCGGACACAGCCACCGACGCATCATCCACGCCGCCGACGCGACCGGGCACGCCGTCATTGCGACGCTTACCGAGCGCGTGCGCAAGCATCCGAACATCACCCTCTTCGAGAACCACTTCGCCGTCGATCTGATCACCTCCGATCGCGCCGACGACGCGCCCACGGCTGGTCGTCACTGTCAGGGGTTGTACGTTCAGGATCTCGGCACCGGCGAGGTGCACGCCATGACGGCCCGACACACAGTGCTGGCCACCGGCGGTGCGGGCAAGGTCTACCTCTACACGACGAACCCCGATACCGCGACCGGTGACGGTATTGCCATGGCGTCGCGCGCAGGTTGCCGCATTGCGAACATGGAGTTCATCCAGTTCCACCCGACGTGCCTCTATCACCCGTACGCCAAGTCATTCCTGATCACGGAAGCCGTGCGCGGCGAAGGCGGCCGCCTGGTACTGCCCGACGGCACTCGCTTCATGCTGCAACACGATCCGCGCGCCGAACTGGCGCCACGCGACATCGTGGCCCGCGCCATCGACTTCGAGATGAAAAAGCACGGCCTCGACTGCGTGTATCTCGACATCAGCCATCAAAGCCCCGAGTTCCTGCGCGAGCATTTCCCGACGATTATGGCGCGTTGCGCAGAGCTGGGCATCGACATCACGAAGCAACCGATTCCGGTCGTACCCGCGGCGCACTACACCTGCGGCGGGGTTGTGACCGATATGCGCGGCCGCACCGATCTGCCCGGGCTTTACGCCGTCGGCGAAGCGACTTACACGGGCCTGCACGGTGCGAACCGGCTTGCCAGTAACTCGCTGCTGGAGTGCATTGTGCTTGGGAAGGCCACGGCAGAAGATATTCAACGGGACGAAGCCAAACATCCGCCCACCATCGACGCGCCCGCGTGGGACGAAAGCCGCGTCTCGGATGCGGACGAAGAAGTCGTCGTCGCCCACAACTGGGACGAGCTGCGCCGCATGATGTGGAACTACGTCGGCATCGTGCGCACGACCAAGCGACTGGAGCGAGCGCAGCATCGCATCGCGTTGCTTCGCGAGGAGATCGCCGAGTATTACGCGAATTTCCGCGTCAGCCGGGATTTGCTTGAGCTACGGAATTTGGTCGACGTCGCGTCGCTGATCGTCGATAGCGCGTTGTCGCGTCGCGAAAGTCGTGGGCTGCACTTCTCGCGTGACTTCCCCGATACGCTGCCGAAGGCGCTGCCGACGGTGATTTCGCCGCCGCTGCCGCGCCGCAAGCGGTAAGTCGGACGCTCGGGCGCACGCAAACAAAAAGGCCGCAGGGTAAAACCTGCGGCCTTTTTGCTTGCCACGCTATGTCAGCGCGGCAGATCGAATCTCGGCGCTTACCCCACCGTCTCCAGAATCCGCATGGAGAAGTCGGTCGCACGGACATCCTTGGTCAGCCCGCCAATGGAAATACGGTCGACACCCGTCTCCGCAATCGCACGCACCGATTCAAGATTGATGCCGCCCGACGCTTCCAGCACAGCACGTCCATCCGAAATGCGCGCCGCTTCACGCATCATTTCCAGCGTGAAGTTGTCGAGCAGGATCGACGTTGCGCCGCATTCGAGCGCGGTCTCCAGCTCTTCCAGCGACTCCACTTCGATCTGGACGGACGCTCCGTCAGCCAGACGATCCGCGTTTGCCAGCACCTGACGAATACCGCCAGCGGCCGCGATGTGATTCTCTTTGATGAGAATGCCGTCGTAGAGCGCGAGACGTTGATTCATTCCGCCACCAACGAGCACCGCGAACTTCTGTGCGAGACGCAGGCCGGGCATCGTCTTGCGCGTATCGAGAACACGCGCCTTGGTGCCTTCCACAATATCTGCATACCGGCGCACGGAGGTCGCAACGCCCGAGAGCATCTGAAGGAAGTTCATCGACGTGCGCTCACCCGTGAGCAATGCGCGCGCCGGACCCTGGATGTCGCACACCACCGAATCGGGTGCCATGCGCTCGCCTTCGCGGTAATGCCACTGCACGCGCACGGACGGGTCCACACCCTGCATGGTGCGCTCGAACCAGCGCACACCGCAAAGTACGGCTGACTCGCGCACGATGATGCGCGCATGCGCCATTTCGTCCGACGGTACCAACAGGCCCGTCAGGTCGCCGCTGCCGATGTCTTCGTCAAGCGCGTCACGCACATTGCGTGTGATCGCCGCTTCGATCGGCTCACCGAAAATAGCGAATTCAGGAGAGAGTGCCTCGGCAGTGCTCAACGTTTTCGATTGCGTCATTATGCGGGGCCTACGCCGGAAAAGAGTGCGCCGTCGCGCGCGAAATCACCGCTCGCGCGCACGTTCTGCTTGCGCGCTTCGGCGAACGTCAACATACGGTCGATACAGGTATGGGCGCGGCGGCCGATCTCGGGATCGACGTGAATTTCGTTCGCCCCGGTCTCCAGCACGTCGGCCAGATTTTGCAGGCTGTTCATCGCCATCCACGGGCAGTGCGCGCAGCTCTTGCACGTGGCGCTGTTGCCTGCCGTCGGCGCTTCGATAAAGCGCTTGCCCGGCGCTGCGGCGCGCATCTTGTGCAAAATGCCGTTGTCGGTGGCCACGATGAACTCGGTGGCGTCCATGGTCTGCGCCGCTGTGATCATCTGCGACGTCGAACCCACGACGTCCGCCAGCTCGACGACCGCCGCCGGCGACTCCGGGTGCACCAGCACCTTGGCGTTCGGGTATTCGCGGCGCAGCAGTTCGAGTTCGGTGGCCTTGAACTCGTCGTGCACGAGGCAAGCGCCCTGCCACAACAGCATGTCGGCACCCGTCTGCTTCTGGACGTAGCTGCCCAGATGGCGGTCCGGTGCCCAGAGAATCTTCTTACCCTGCGCGTGCAGATGCGCCACGATTTCGAGGCCGATGGACGACGTCACCATCCAGTCGGCACGCGCCTTCACGGCGGCACTCGTGTTCGCGTAGACAACAACAGTGCGATCCGGATGCGCATCGCAGAACGCGGCGAACTCGTCTGCCGGACAGCCCAGATCGAGCGAACAGGTCGCGTCGAGGTCGGGCATCAAAATGCGTTTTTCGGGACTCAAAATCTTCGACGTCTCGCCCATGAAACGCACGCCAGCCACTACGAGCGTCTTGGCGGCATGATTCCGGCCGAAACGCGCCATTTCGAGCGAATCGGCCACGCAGCCGCCGGTCTCTTCGGCGAGATCCTGCAGGTCGGAATCGACGTAATAGTGCGCCACCAACACGGCGTCCCGCTCGACGAGCAAACGCTTGATCTTGGCCTTGAGCGCCGCGCGTTCCTCCTGCGACGGCGCCTCCGGGACGCGTGCCCAGGCGTGGGCTACGCACGTGGCGCCACTCGATGCGGGGCGCTCGAATTCTACGGATTTAAGTGAGGCATTCATTTTCGCGTGGCCCGAGGGGGGACCTGGAATGACAAAACCCCGCCGTGGCGGGGTTTCGATTATGCGTCAAAAACAGATTTCTGGCTGAACCCGTTCACGCGTAGCGGCGCAGACGCGTCGCGAATTCCTGCAATGCGTGAATGCCGCTCTGCTCGGCGCGATGGCACCAGTTCTGCAACTGACCCAGCAACTGCTCGCGCGATGCGTTCGAACGGTCCCAGATACCGGCCAGTTCGCGACGCAGTTCGTAGTACGTCTTCACGGCGTTGCTGTGCGCGAAGATCTCGCCCAGTTGCTGCTTCTGCGGCTCTTGCAGCGATGCTTCGTCGTGATGCAGCCACTTGCGCGCGCCGCGGAACAACTGATATTCGCCATGCTGACGCTTGTCCTTGAAGCGCGCCAGCTCCTCGCCGTAGGCACGCTGGAAGGTCTTCGCGTAACGCGCCATCACTTCATAGCGGTTCGAGAGCACGGCCTGCAACGTATCGTCGTCGCATGCTGCTTTGATCTTCGCGAGCTTCGGCGTCGGCGCAACCTTCTTCACCTTGGCCAGCCCCACAAACGACAGCGTACGGATGTACAGCCAGCCGATGTCGAATTCGTACCACTTGTTCGACAGCTTGGCCGACGTGGCGTACGTGTGGTGGTTGTTGTGCAGCTCTTCGCCGCCGATGATGATGCCCCACGGCAGCAGGTTCGTCGACGCGTCGGCGCAATTGAAGTTGCGATAGCCCCAGTAGTGGCCCAGACCGTTGATCACACCAGCAGCCCAGAACGGGATCCACACCATCTGCACAGCCCACACGGTCAGACCGAGGGCACCGAACAGTGCGATGTTGATGATCATCATCATGCTGATACCCAGAATCGGATAACGCTTGTAGATGTTGTTTTCGATCCAGTCGTTCGGCGTGCCGTGGCTGAACTTGCGCAGCGTTTCTTCGTTCTTCGCTTCGGCGCGATAGAGTTCGGCGCCTTCAGCCAGCACCTTCCACAGGCCGCGCGTTTGCGGGCTATGCGGGTCTTCCGGCGTTTCGCACTTGGCGTGGTGCTTGCGGTGAATCGCGGCCCACTCGCTCGTGATCATGCCCGTGGTCATCCACAGCCAGAAACGGAAGAAATGGGCGACGATCGGATGCACGTCGAGCGCGCGGTGCGCCTGGCAACGATGCAGATAGATGGTCACACCGGCGATCGTCACATGGGTGACGGCCAACGTGTAGAAGAAGATCTTCCAGCCGCTCCAGTCGAGCAGGCCGGTCGAGAGAAATCCAAGGAGACTGTCCAGCAAAATATCACTCCAAACTAATCAATACGGTAGCCATCACGGCAAAGCATCGAAATGTGCCGTGTCTTGTCTTGTCGGGCCGAAGGCCGATGAGGACATAGGCCGTCGCGTCAGGTCTCGTTCTTGCGCTCGCTTGACGCTTCGATTCGCTGGAGGACGGCAAGTTGCGGATGCCGGTGCGATATGGGCGGAAAACGTGCCAGTGAACGTCTGGTTTTATGGTTTGGGACGCATTTTACCCGACGGACCGTCGCCCGTGTGTCGCCTTGCAGCCACGCATTTTGTCGCAGGTCAACCCGGCAGCTTAGGGAAAAAGGTCTATCGGGCCGTCTTTCCAGCGTCATCCGCCTGTGGCAGCGGCGTTTGGGGCGTCGAATTGGCCGAATCCGGCTGTTCGTGCGCCCCCTCCGGCGAAACGGGGCCATTGACCGGCAGATGGGGGGCTTGCGCAGGAATCCCATCCGGCCAGTCGTTCAGGATACGTATTTCGCGCTGGGCATACGGAATTTCAATACCATGTTCGCG
Source organism: Pandoraea sp. NPDC090278 (assembly GCF_044772185.1). Classification (NCBI taxonomy): domain Bacteria; kingdom Pseudomonadati; phylum Pseudomonadota; class Betaproteobacteria; order Burkholderiales; family Burkholderiaceae; genus Pandoraea; species Pandoraea sp. NPDC090278. The sequence continues at coordinate 225,041 of NZ_JBIVYJ010000007.1, forward strand.
AAATGTGCGCCAAATCCGCAAATTGATGGTGGAACGGATCGCACCGCTGCCCTGCGCCGGATCTTGCACCCAGAATCCCATTTCCAGATCCATCCCATCCGCGCCGAAGTTCAGCAGCAGCGCCGAGGGTGGCGGGTCCGTCAGCACGCGGGGGATGTCTTCCGCCGCCTTGAGCATGAGCGACATCGCCAGTTCGACGTCCGCGCTATAGGCGACCTGCACATTCACTTTGGCGCGTCCACGGGTCTCGGTGAACGAATGGTTCTGCACGACGTTCGTCACCAGCTGCTCGTTCGGCACCAGCGCTTCGACGCCGTCCAGCCCGCGCACGACCGAGTACCGCGTGTTGATTTGCGAGACGGTGCCGTGATACGTCGACACCGTAATCAGGTCGCCGATACGCACGGAGCGGTCCAGCAGGATGATGAAGCCCGACACGAGGTTCGAGGCGATCTTCTGCAAACCGAAACCCAACCCCACGCCAAGCGCACCGCCGAACACGCCCAGCACGGTGATGTCGATGCCGACGAACGACAGCGTCGCGAGCACGGCGATCAGCGTCAGCAGGCCCTTGACCACACGCGAGAGCACCACCTTCAGGTTGCCGTCGAGCGTGGTCGTGCGCATGATCCGATCTTCGATCAGCGAGCCGACCCACATCGCCAGCACCAGCGTCACGCCGATCCAGAGCAGGCCCGACAGCATCGAGAGCAGCGTCAGATGGCTTGAGCCGACAGCGAACTTCACGCTGGCGAGCCACTTGAGGATGTCGTCGTGCACGCCCAGCACGTAGGCGAGCATCGAGAACCAGGCGAGCGTCGTGAACACCCGCTCGAACACCTTGAGCAGCCCCGAAGCATGGGGCGACGAGGCAAACAACCGTCGAGCGAAGTAGAACGCGAGATAGATGAGCGCAGTGCCGAACAGCGGGACTTCCGCGAGCATCAGCAGCGAGACGTGCGTGTACTCCTGAAGCACCACACGCGTGAGCGCCACGCACATCCAGCCGAACATCGGAAAGAACGAGCGGCGCAGGCTTGACGCGCCCGCTCGGCGTGCCGGTGCGACGCGCTCGAAATGGCGATCGAGGCGTCCGATCATCCAGCGACGCAACACGAGGGCGACGGCAAGCGCGCCCACGAGCGCGACGATCTGCCAGATGATCTGCGGATCGCCGAAGTCGCGAACGACATCGCGCACCAACCTCGCGAAAGCCGGACTTTCCTGCATCGCCATATCTTTCTATCTCTTCTTGTTATTCGTCGATATTAGCTGACGGCACGACTGGGGCCTTGGCGGCCGGACGACGTTCGAACACGGCGGCGAAAAAGCCGTCGGTCGCGTTGCGGTTCGGCAGCAGTTCGAGGTACTTGCCCGTGTCGAGTCCGATTTTCTGCGCCGCCAGCAATTCGTTCGCAGGCAACAGCACGAAGTCCGGATGCGCGGCGAGGAACGCCTCGGCAATCGCACCGTTCTCTTCGGTCAGCACACTACACGTCGCGTACACGAGGCGGCCACCCGGCTTCACGAGGCGCGCGGCGCTCGCGAGGATGGACGTCTGCTTTTGCGTGAGTTCTTCGACCGACTGCGGCGACTGACGCCACTTCAGATCCGGATTGCGACGCAGCGTGCCGAGCCCGCTGCACGGCGCGTCGACCAGCACGCGGTCGATCTTGCCCGCCAGACGCTTGATCTTGCTGTCGTTCTCGCTGTCGATCATCACCGGATAGACGTTCGACAGACCGCTGCGCGCCAGACGCGGTTTGAGCTTGGCCAGACGCTTCTCCGACACGTCGAATGCATACAGACGCCCGGTCGAGCGCATGGCCGCGCCGATGGCGAGCGTCTTGCCGCCCGCGCCCGCACAAAAGTCGACGATCATCTCGCCACGACGCGGCGCGACCAGTTGGCACAGCAACTGGCTGCCTTCGTCCTGGACTTCGATGGCGCCGGACATGAACAACGGGTGTTTCTGCAACGCAGGCTTGCCCGCCAGGCGAATGCCGTTGGGTGCCATCGGCGTCGGCTCAGCCGAGAACCCGCTCTCACGCAGCCCGGCCAGCACGTCGTCGCGGGTCGCCTTGATCAGGTTCACACGGCAGTCGAGCGGGGCAGGCTGGTTCAGTGCGGCGGCAAGCGCTTCCAGTTCGGTGGCGTCGAAACGCGCGGCCAGACGGTCGTACAGCCACGCAGGCAAGTTAGTACGTACTCGCGGCGCGAGGCTCGCCGGATCGATCTGACCGACGTGTTCAAGCCACGTGGCTTCTTCGGGCGTCGCGACCAGCTCTACCGACGCGATGCCGCGCGTGAAGGCCAGACCGAGCAGCGCCAGACGACGCTCCTGCGAGCCCGTGCCGCTCACGGCGTGCTGACCGAATTCGAGCTTGCGGCGCAGGATGGCGAAGACCGTCTCCGCCAGCACACCGCGCTCGCGGTGGCCCAGCTTGTCGTTGGCGCGGAAGTAGGTGCTAACCAGCGTGTCGGCCGGGCCGGTGAACGTCAGCACGCTGCCAAGCAGGCGCTGCGTATGTTCGAAAAGCGCCGGGGGCAGACGCTCGCCGCGCATGCCGGTGCCACCGACCGGCGCGTCCGGACGGCGCTCGTAGCGCGTGCGGTCGTACTTGTCGGGACGGACGTAGCGCTCCTGGCGCTCGCCATTGCCACCACTGCCGCCCTTGGACGACTGACGGGGATCGGAGGAACGGCCGCCGGAGCGGTGACCGGATTGTTTGGCGCCATCGCGGCGCTGGGTCGGGCGGGTGCTCATGCGTCCTCACCAAAAAGCCATTGCGAATCTTGTGAATCGGAAGTGCCATCTGCACGCGGGGTCAGTGTCACGCGACCCTCGGCGATGACCAGACGGTCTTCCACGAACCAGCGCACGGCGCGCGGGTAAATGATGTGCTCCAGGGGCAGAATGCGCTCTGCCAGAGTCTCGGGCGTGTCGCCGTGGCGCACGGGCAAGGCGGTTTGCAGCACGTACGGACCGTGGTCCAGCTCGGCCGTCACGAAATGCACCGTTGCCCCGACGATCTTGCAACCGGCTTCCAGTGCGCGGGCGTGCGTTTGCAGCCCCGGGAACGCGGGCAACAGCGACGGATGGATGTTGATAAGACGTCCGGCGTAGCGGCCGGTGAATTCCGGCGTAAGAATGCGCATGAACCCGGCAAGCACGACCAGATCGGGCTGGTGGCGGTCGATCTCGGCGGCCAGCTCGGCGTCGAAATCTTCACGGGTCTTGCCGCGGCTCGGGACCACGGCCGTGGGGATGCCGTTTTCCTGGGCAAATGCCAGGCCTTCGGCGTCGGGACGATTAGCGATGATGGCGGCCACGCGGGCCGGCCAGCCTTCTGCGGTACAGGCCCGGACGATGGCCTGCATGTTGCTGCCTCGTCCGGAAATCAGGATGACAATGTTCTTCATCGCCGGATTTTATCATTGGCGCGGCGCACCAGACAGCGCGATCCGCGCCGCGATGGCCCCGAAGCGTTTATAATTCAACGTTCCGCGGCGCCGCAATGTCGGTTCGAGCGCCCTGTGTCGACCGGTTGTCACCGGGCGCGACAGGCCGCCAGACCCTCTCAGCCACGCCGCGCGGCTATTTCATCACTCAACGTCCTGTAGACGCTTCCTTATCGTGCGAGTCTTCCGGGGTCTACCCAACGCGCAAAGCAAAGCGCCCTGCGTGCTGACGATCGGCAATTTCGACGGCGTGCATCTGGGCCACCAGGCACTGCTCGCGCGCGTGCGCGCGGCGGGGGCTGCGCGCGGCTTGCCGGTGTGCGTGATGACGTTCGAGCCGCATCCCCGCGAATACTTCATGCCCGACCGGGCGCCTGCCCGCATCTCCAATCTGCGCGACAAGTTCGAAGCGCTGCGCTCGCACGGCGTCGACCGTCTCGTGGTGGAGCACTTCAACGCCCATTTCGCAGGCCAGTCGCCCGAAGACTTCGTGCGCAACATCATCGTCGACGGCCTGCACACCCGCTGGCTGCTGGTGGGTGACGATTTCCGCTTCGGCGCGAAACGCGCGGGCGACATCGAATATCTGCGTGACGCGGGCCGTCGCTTCGACTTCGTCGTCGAGCAGATGCCGACCATCGCACACGACGGCGTGCGCATTTCCAGCTCGGAAGTACGCGCGGCGCTCGCCGACGGCAACTTTGAGCGCGCTCACGCGCTGCTCGGCCGTCCGTACGCGATCACCGGTCACGTTGTGCATGGCATGAAGCTCGGCCGCAAGCTGGGCTTCCCGACACTCAATCTGCGCATCGCGCACAAGCACCCGGCCCTCTCGGGCATCTTCGTCGTTCAGGTGCACGGTCTGGCGGACAAACCGCTGCCCGCCGTGGCGAGCCTGGGCCTGCGCCCGACCGTGGACGATTCCGGTCGCGTGCTGCTCGAAGTGCATTTGCTCGACTTCGTGGGCGATTGCTACGGCAAGCTGGTGCGCGTGGAATTTTTGCAGAAACTGCGTGACGAAGCGAAATTCGACGGACTGGCCGAACTCGAAGCCGCCATCGCGCAGGACACGCGCGAAGCCCGTGCCTATTTCGCCCATGCGCTCGACGCCAATAGCCCGAGCGTACGACGCGATTTCGCCACCACGGCGACCGACCGAATTAGTTGATCTTCGCCCGCGTGCACCGGCGCTCAGCGCCTCGCGCGCGGCCCGCAGCCGTCTCTGGCACCTGCCCGGACGCCGCCCTTCGTGGCCCACAAGGTCAACAAGGCAACGGCTACGCCACCGGCGCGAGCGCCCCACACCCGATACCCAAAATTCGATAGCGTTGCATCCATGAGCGAAAAGAAAGCCCCGAGCAAATACCCCGTCAACCTGCTGGACACGCCGTTCCCGATGCGTGGCGACCTGCCCAAGCGCGAGCCGCTGTGGGTCAAGCAATGGCAGGAAAAGAAGATCTACGACAAGATCCGCAAAGCCAGCAAAGGCCGTCCGAAGTTCATCCTGCACGACGGCCCGCCGTATGCGAACGGCGACATCCACATCGGTCACGCGGTCAATAAGATCCTCAAGGACATGATCGTCAAGGCGCGTAGCCTCGCGGGCTTCGACGCCGCCTACGTGCCGGGCTGGGACTGCCACGGCATGCCCATCGAAATCCAGATCGAAAAGCAGTTCGGCAAGCACCTGCCGGTGCGCGAAGTGCAGGAAAAGGCGCGCGCCTATGCTGCGGTGCAGATCGAGCGCCAGAAGGCCGACTTCGAGCGTCTGGGCGTGCTCGGCGACTGGGACAATCCGTACAAGACCATGAACTTCGCGAACGAAGCCGGTGAGCTTCGTGCACTCGCGCAGATCCTGCAGAACGGCTATGTGTATCGCGGGCTGAAGCCGGTGAACTGGTGCTTCGACTGCGGCTCGGCGCTGGCCGAAGCGGAAGTCGAGTACAAGGACAAGACCGATCTGGCCATCGACGTGGGCTTCGCCTTCGCCGAACCGGAAAAAGTCGCCAAGGCGTTCGGTCTGCCGAAGCTGCCACGCGAAGATGGCTACATCGTCATCTGGACGACCACCCCGTGGACCATCCCGTCGAACCAGGCGCTCAACGTCCATCCGGAAGTCGAGTACGCCCTCGTCTCGACCGAGCGCGGCCTGCTGATCTTGGCGACCGATCGCGTCGAGGACTGCCTGAAGACGTACGGCCTGCATGGCGAGATCGTCGCGCGCACGAAGGGTGAGGCGCTCTCGCTGATCCGCTTCCGTCACCCGCTTGCCACCGCCGACGCCGGTTACGACCGCACCTCGCCGGTCTACCTCGGCGACTACGTGACGACCGATACCGGTACCGGTATCGTCCACTCGGCCCCGGCCTACGGCGTGGAAGACTTCGTGTCGTGCAAGGCGCACGGCATGGTGGACGCCGACATCCGCATGCCGGTACTGGGCGACGGCCGCTATCAGGACAGCCTGCCGCTGTTCGGCGGCCAGTCGATCTGGGACGCCAACGCGCAGATCGTCGACACGTTGCGCGATGCGGGCTCCCTGTTCCATTCGTTCAAGTACACGCACAGCTACATGCACTGCTGGCGCCACAAGTCGCCGATCATCTATCGCGCGACGAACCAGTGGTTTGCCGGTATGGACGTAAGGCCGGTCGACGGCGCACCGGGCAACGGCCAGACGCTGCGCGAGATCGCGCTCGCCGGTATCGAAGCGACGGACTTCTTCCCGTCGTGGGGTAAGCAACGTCTGCACAACATGATCGCGCACCGCCCGGACTGGACGCTCTCGCGTCAGCGCCAATGGGGCGTGCCGATGGCGTTCTTCGTCCACAAGGAAACCGGTGCGCTGCATCCGCGCACGCCCGAGCTGCTCGAAGCCGTGGCCAAGCGCGTGGAAACCGAAGGCATCGAAGCCTGGCAGACGCTCGACCCGGTCGAGTTGCTCGGCGACGAGGCCAAGGATTACGTGAAGAATCGCGACACGCTCGACGTGTGGTTCGACTCGGGCACCACGCACTGGCACGTACTGCGCGGATCGCATGCGCACGAGCTGGGCTTCCCGGCCGATCTGTATCTGGAAGGCTCGGACCAGCACCGCGGCTGGTTCCATTCGTCGCTGCTGACCGCGTCGATGCTCGACGGCCGCCCGCCCTACAAGGCGCTGCTGACGCACGGCTTCACCGTCGACGGTCAGGGCCGCAAGATGTCGAAGTCGATCGGCAACACGATCGTGCCGCAGGAAGTTGCCGACAAGCTTGGCGCGGAAATCATCCGACTGTGGGTGGCCTCGACCGACTACTCGGGCGAGTTGTCCATCTCGGACGAGATCCTGAAGCGCGTGACGGAAGGCTATCGCCGCATCCGCAACACGCTGCGCTTCCTGCTCGCGAACCTGACCGACTACGACCACGCGAAGCACGCCATGCCTGTGGATCAGTGGCTGGAAATCGACCGTTACGCCGTGGCGCTGTCGCAATCGCTGCAAACCGAAGTGCTCGGCCATTACGACCGTTACGAGTTCCACCCGGTCGTGTCCAAGCTCCAGACGTTCTGCTCCGAAGACCTCGGCGGCTTCTACCTCGACATCCTCAAGGATCGTCTGTACACGAGCGCGCCGGACGCCCCGGCACGCCGCGCCGCACAGAACGCGCTGTATCACATCACGCACGGTCTGCTGAAGATGATGGCCCCGTTCCTGTCGTTCACGGCGGAAGAAGCGTGGCAGGTGTTCCAGCCGGGCAACGACACGATCTTCACGGAGACGTACTACGCCTATCCGGAAGTCGCAGAAGGTACGCGTCTGCTCGAGAAGTGGCATCTGCTGCGCACGGTGCGCGGCGACGTCACCAAGGCGCTGGAAGAAGCACGAGCCGCCGAACAGATCGGCTCGTCGCTGCAAGCCGAAGTGGACGTACGCGTCTCGGGTCGCAAGTACGACGTGCTGGCCAGCCTCGGCGACGATCTGCGTTTCGTGCTGATCACGTCGGCCGCGAAGGTCTCGCAAGTCGCATCGGAAGCGGAGGAAGGCGTGGTCGTCACGCCGTCCACGCATCAGAAGTGCGAGCGCTGCTGGCACTATCGTGAAGACGTGGGCGCAGACGCCGCTCACCCGACCCTTTGCGGACGTTGCGTGTCGAATCTGTTCGGCAGCGGCGAACACCGGAGCGCGGCATAATGGCAAGCAAAGCAGGCGCCCGTACGGGCGCGAAGCGTGGTGGTGGCAGCAATGCCCGCAGCGGCGCGTCCCTCGGACTGGCGCCGTGGCTGGGCATCGCAGTCATTGCGATCCTGATCGATCAGGTCACCAAGCTCACGATTCTGAAGACGTTCCAGTACGGCGAATTCCGTCCTCTGACCTCGTTCTTCAATCTCGTGCTGGTGTACAACAAGGGCGCGGCGTTCAACTTCCTGGCAGCCGCCGGGGGCTGGCAACGCTGGTTCTTCACGCTGCTCGGCATCGTGGCGGCAACGGTCATCGTGGTGTTGCTCAAGCGTCATAACGGCCAGAAGATGTTCTGCCTGTCGCTGTCGCTGATTCTCGGTGGCGCGCTGGGCAACGTGATCGATCGGGTGGTCTACGGCCATGTGATCGACTTTCTGGACTTTCACGTCGGCGGCTGGCACTGGCCGGCGTTCAACGTGGCCGACTCGGCCATTTGCGTGGGCGCGGTGCTGCTGGTGATCGACGAGTTGCGACGCGTGCGGCGCGGCAAGTAGTGCAGCGCAACGGGGCCGCAGCGATCTGCGGCACGATGCGTCCACGGCGTGCAGCCGGTGCGACGGATCGGTAAGCAGCAAACACCGTCGCGGCGCCCGGGAGGCGCCGCGCGGCACTTTGGAGGAGGCATTTCCTATGGAACGTGGTGAACTGGCTGGCAAGACCATCGTGCTCGGCCTGACGGGCGGCATCGCCTGCTACAAGTCGGCAGAACTCACGCGGCTGCTCATCAAGGCCGGTGCCACGGTGCAGGTCGTGATGACCGAAGCCGCCACGCAATTCATCACCCTGCTCACGATGCAGGCGCTCTCGGGCCGCCCCGTCTTCACCAGTCAGTGGGACAACCGCGTCGACAACAACATGGCGCACATCGACCTCTCGCGTGAGGCCGACGCCATTCTCATCGCCCCCGCCTCCACCGACTTCCTCGCCAAGCTCGCGCACGGCATGGCCGACGATCTGCTCTCCACGTTGTGTGTGGCGCGCGATTGCCCGCTGTTGGTCGCGCCTGCGATGAACCGTCAGATGTGGGCCAATCCGGCCACGCAACGCAACGCGGCGACGCTGCGCGGCGACGGCATCGCGATTCTCGGCCCGGGCAGCGGCGATCAGGCCTGCGGCGAAATCGGCGACGGGCGCATGCTCGAACCGGAAGACCTGTACGAAGCACTCGCTGGCTTTTTCCAGCCGAAGCGGCTCGCGGGACGTCGCGTGCTCATCACCGCAGGCCCGACCTTCGAGCCGATCGATCCGGTGCGCGGACTCACGAATCGCTCCAGCGGCAAGATGGGTTTCGCCCTTGCACGCGCCGCCGCACAAGCGGGCGCGGACGTGCATCTGGTGGCCGGACCGACTTCGCTGGCCACGCCCTACGGCGTGACGCGCAGCAACGTTCAGACGGCGCAACAAATGTACGACGCCGTGATGGCCGACGTTTCGCGTAACGACATCTTCATCGCGGTGGCCGCCGTGGCCGACTGGCGCGTGCGCGACGTGGCGCACGACAAGATCAAGAAGACAGGTGACGCCGACGTCCCGACGCTCGAATTCGTCCAGAATCCGGACATTCTCGCCGCCGTGGCGCAACTGCCGAAACCGCCGTTTTGCGTGGGCTTCGCGGCTGAGTCGGGCGATCTCGAAAAGCACGGTGCGCAAAAGCGTCAGCGCAAACAGGTGCCGTTGCTCGTGGGCAATCTCGGCCCGGCCACGTTCGGGCAGGACGACAACGAAGTCATTCTGTTCGACGAAGCGGGACAGAAGCGTCTGCCGCGCGCCGACAAGCAAGCGCTCGCTCGCAGCCTGATCGTCGAGATCGCCGCACGGCTGCCGTCGTCGCACTGATCCCCGCCCCCAATACCCCTACTGCCAGTCCGTCTGTCATTGTCGTTGTCCGGCGACGCTGACAGACTGGCAGGCGCGGCAGCAGCATTGCGCGCCCCACGACCTGCCGCCATCAGTACCCGGCCCTTCGGGCCATCGCAGACGATAACAACCAGATGACGCAACCTCCTACCTCCGCGCGACCAGTCGTCAGTGTCTACGGGACACTGAGCATGCTCGCTGCGATTATGTTCTTCGGCTTCATGACCATCGGCATGCCGCTCCCCGTGCTGCCGGTGTACGTCCACGAAACGCTGGGCTTCGGCTCGTTCGTGGTCGGCGTGACGATCGGCATCCAGTCGGTCGTCACGCTCCTGCTGCGCTCCTACGCCGGACGCACCGTCGACACACGCGGCCCACGCAACGCCGTGCTGACCGGCCTGTGCGGCTGCGCGGCGGCCGGTGTGCTGTACCTCGTCGCCTCGATGGTGCCGAACCCCTCGCTGGCGCTGGGTGTGCTGCTGGCGGGACGCGTCGTGCTCGGTTTCGGCGAAAGCCTGTTGCTCACGGGCGGCATGTCGTGGGGCATCGGCCTGCTCGGTGCTGCGCACGCGAGCAAGGCGATTTCGTGGCAAGGCGTGTCGATGTACACCGCGCTCGCCGTGGGCGCACCGTTTGGCGCATATCTGCTGCAAGCGGCGGGCTTCACTGTCGTTTCGCTGGTCAACATCGGCCTGCCTGCCGTGGCGTTCGCTATTGCGCTGCGTCTGCCCGCCGCAGCCCCCGTCGGTGGTACCCGCCTGCCGTTCTTCAAGGTGGTCGGGCTGGTGTGGCGTCCGGGTCTCGCGATGACGCTCGGCAGCATCGGCTATGCCGTTATCGCTGCCTTCATCACGCTGTTTTACGCGAGCCACGGCTGGTCGGGCGCAGCGTTCGCACTCACGCTCTACAGCGGCACGTTCATCGCGATGCGGATTCTGCTCTCGCACGCGGTCGACCGTTTCGGCGGACGTCGCGTCGCCATGTGCTCGCTCGTCTTCAGCGCCATCGGTCAGTTCCTGCTGTGGGGCGCGGTCAATCCGCATATGGCGCTCGCGGGCGCAGCGCTCACCGGGATGGGCTTCTCGCTGGTGTTCCCGGCACTCGGTGTGGAGGCATTGCGTTCGGTGCCGCCGCAGAACCGTGGTGCGGCGCTGGCCGCGTACTCGGCGTTCTTCGATCTCGCGCTCGGCCTGATCGGACCGATGGCCGGTCTCGTCGCCAACTTCTTCGGCTACGCCTCGATCTTCCTTTGCGGTGCCGTTGGCGGCATCGTCGCCATTCTGATGATTGCGCGCCTGCCGCATGCAGGCCCCGGCGCCGCCCCGGTGGATTCGTCCGCTGGCAGCGGTCACTGATCGGGAGCGCCCCACTCATGACGCAACCCGCTGCACGTATCAAACTGTCGGTGCTCGATCAGACACCGGTCATCCACGGCCACAGCGTGGCCGATGCCATCGCCGCCACCGTCGAACTGGCGCAAGCCGCCGACGATCTCGGCTACACACGTTACTGGTGCGCGGAGCACCACGGCCTACGTGGCGTGGCCAACCCTGCACCGGAAGTCATGATCGCCCGGCTGGCGAGCGTGACGAAACGTCTGCGCGTGGGTTCGGGTGGTGTGATGCTGCCCTACTACAGCCCGTTCAAGCTGGCTGAGCAATTTCTGATGCTCGAGGCACTGTTTCCGAATCGAATCGACCTCGGGGTAGGCCGCGCGCCGGGCGGCGACATGCGCACCGCACGCGCCGTCGCCAAGGGTCCGTACGACGCGGGCGAACACTTCCCGCAACAAGTCGCCGAGCTGGCGGGACTCTTCGGCGACACGCTGGCCGACGATCACCCGTACCGTGGCGTGCTCCTGCAACCGGCCGTGGAAACGCGCCCCGAATTGTGGGTACTCGGCTCCAGCGAGTTCGGCGGATTGCTCGCCGCACAACTCGGTCTGCGCTACTGCTTCGCGCACTTCATCAACGCGCATTACGGCCATCGCGTGACGCAGGCCTATCGTGAGCGCTTCACGCCGGGCCAGCTCGACAAGCCCTACTGCTCGGTCGCGTTGTTCGTCATCTGTGCGGATACGGATGCGCAAGCCGAGGCGCTGGAAGCGGGCGTGGATTTGCGTCGCGTGCAGATGGCGTACGGCATGAACGAACCGATCCCGAGTCTCGATCAGGGTGCGCAGGCCAAGGCGCAATACCGGGACCGGGAACTGTCCGTGATCGCCCGGGAGAAGCCGCGTAGTATCATCGGCACCGCGGAGCGCGTGACCGAACGTGTGCTGGAATTGCAGGAGCAGTTCGAAGCCGACGAGATCACCGTGCTGACGGTCGCTGGCAGCTATCGCGCCCGTCTGCGTTCGCACGAGCTGCTGGCGCAGGCGTTTTCGCTGCGTGCCGATGACTGATCGGACCTGACGATTCGCGCCGTCCCCGCCCGGGAAATTTTTGATTCACTCGCCTTAATTCACCGCCATACGCCATGAAACTCGACGTCAAGATCCTCGACGAACGCCTGCGCACGCAGTTGCCCGCCTATGCCACGCCGGGCAGCGCCGGGCTCGATTTGCGTGCGTGCCTCGACGCACCCATGACCATCGCCCCGGGCCAGACCGTGCTCGTGCCGACGGGTCTGGCCGTCCATCTGGCCGATCCGGGCTACGCCGCCCTGATTCTGCCGCGCTCCGGCCTCGGCCATAAGCACGGCATCGTGCTGGGCAATCTGGTCGGCCTGATCGACTCGGACTATCAGGGTCAGTTGATGGTCTCGACGTGGAATCGCGGCAACGAGCCGTTCGCGCTGAACCCGTTCGAGCGTCTGGCACAACTGGTAATCGTGCCGGTCGTGCAAGCTGAGTTCAACATCGTCGACGAATTCCCGGAAAGCGATCGCGGCGCGGGCGGCTTCGGCAGTACCGGCAAGCAGTAACGACGCTGTAGTAACTACGCCGTAATTCGCCCGCACACCGTGCGGGCGACGGACAAAAGAAAAGCGCCGCATTTCGCGGCGCTTTTTCTTTGCGACAGTGTCGAGTCGATTACTCGACTTCGGCAGCTTCCGGCTGAGCCTTGGTGTTGCCGTCCTCCGGGAAGGACAGTTGCACCTGATCGTTCTCGTCGAGATCGACGGTCACACGGCCCCCGCTCGTCAGACGCCCGAACAGCAGTTCGTCTGCCAGCGCACGACGGATCGTGTCCTGAATCAGACGCTGCATCGGCCGCGCGCCCATCAGCGGATCGAAGCCCTTCTTCGACAGATACGTGCGCAGCTTGTCGGTGAAGACAACCTCGACCTTCTTCTCGTGCAGCTGATCTTCCAGCTGGATGAGGAACTTGTCGACCACGCGCAGGATGATCTGCTCGTCGAGCGGCTTGAAGCTGATGATCGAGTCGAGACGGTTGCGGAACTCCGGCGTGAACATGCGCTTGATGTCGGCCATCTCGTCGCCAGCCTGACGTTCGTTCGTGAAGCCGATGCTCGCACGGTTGATCGTCTCGGCACCCGCATTCGTCGTCATGATGATGATGACGTTGCGGAAGTCAGCCTTGCGACCGTTGTTGTCCGTCAGCGTGCCGTGGTCCATGACCTGAAGCAGCACATTGAAGATGTCCGGATGCGCCTTCTCGATTTCGTCGAGCAACAGCACGCAATGCGGCTTCTTCGTGACGGCTTCCGTCAGCAAACCACCCTGATCGAAGCCCACGTAGCCCGGCGGCGCGCCAATCAGACGGCTCACCGCGTGGCGTTCCATGTACTCCGACATGTCGAAGCGGATCAGCTCGATGCCCAGCGTGAACGCGAGTTGCTTGGCAACTTCGGTCTTGCCGACACCGGTCGGGCCCGAGAACAGGAACGCGCCAATCGGCTTGTCCGTCTTGCCCAGCCCGGCGCGCGACATCTTGATCGCAGCGGACAGCGCGTCGATGGCCGGGTCTTGCCCGAACACCACGCTCTTCAGATCGCGATCGAGCGTCTGAAGCTTGCCGCGGTCGTCTGCCGACACGCTTTGCGCCGGAATCCGCGCAATCTTCGAGACGATTTCCTCGATCTCGCCCTTGCCGATGGTCTTCTTCTGCTTCGACTTCGGCAGGATCCGCTGTGCAGCGCCCGCTTCGTCGATCACGTCGATGGCCTTATCCGGCAGGTGACGGTCGGTAATGAACTTGGCCGACAATTCAGCGGCGGCCGACAGCGCGCTCGACGAATACTTCACGCCGTGGTGCTCTTCGAAACGCGACTTCAGGCCACGCAGAATCTGCACCGTCTGCTCGACGGTCGGCTCGTTCACGTCGATCTTCTGGAAGCGACGCGACAGTGCAGCGTCCTTTTCGAAGATGCCGCGATACTCGGTAAAGGTCGTAGCGCCAATGCACTTGAGCTGACCGGAGGAGAGCGCAGGCTTGAGCAGGTTCGACGCGTCGAGCGTGCCGCCCGACGCAGCGCCTGCGCCGATCAGCGTATGAATTTCGTCGATGAACAGGATCGCGTTGTTGCGCTCCTTGAGCTCCTTGAGCACCGCCTTCAGACGTTGCTCGAAGTCGCCGCGATACTTGGTCCCGGCGAGCAGCGCGCCCATGTCCAATGAGTAGACGGTGGCGTCCTGCAGAATCTCGGGCACTTCGCCGCGCGTGACGCGCCAGGCGAGGCCTTCGGCAATCGCCGTCTTGCCCACACCGGCTTCACCCACGAGCAGCGGATTGTTCTTGCGACGGCGGCACAGCACCTGCACCACGCGCTCGACTTCCGATTCCCGGCCGATGAGCGGATCGATCTTGCCGTCGCGCGCCATCTGGTTCAGGTTCTGGGTGTACTGAGCGAGCGGGCTTTCCTTGGCGTTGGCGCCCTCTTCCCCTTCGGCACTCCCTTCGCCAGCCTTGGCCGACTCGCCGGACGCACCGGTCTTGGTAATGCCGTGAGAGATAAAGTTGACGACGTCCAGACGCGTCACGCCCTGCTGTTGCAGGTAGTAGACCGCGTGGGAGTCCTTCTCACCGAAGATGGCGACCAGCACATTCGCGCCCGTGACTTCCTTCTTGCCGTTGGAAGTGGACTGAACGTGCATGATGGCGCGTTGAATCACGCGCTGGAAACCGAGCGTGGGCTGTGTGTCGACCTCGTCGCTGCCCGGCACCGTCGGCGTGTTATCTGCGATGAAGTTGCGCAGGTTCTGTCGCAAATCGTCGAGATTGGCCGCGCAGGCGCGCAACACTTCGGCTGCAGTCGGGTTATCCAACAGGGCGAGCAACAGGTGCTCGACCGTGATGAATTCGTGTCGTGCCTGGCGCGCTTCCATAAACGCCATGTGCAGGCTGACTTCCAATTCCTGGGCAATCATGCTTCCTCCATCACGCACTGCAGCGGGTGCCCGGACTGCCTTGCATGGCTAACAACTTGCTCAACTTTGGTCGCCGCGACGTCGCGCGTAAAGACCCCACAAACTCCCCTGCCCTCGCGATGAACCTTGAGCATGATCTGCGTGGCAGATTCCCGGTCCTTATTAAAATATTCCTGAATGACCATCACCACGAACTCCATCGGGGTGAAATCGTCGTTCAACAGTACCACCTTGTACATGGACGGCGGCTTGAGCTGTTGCTCTTGCCGCTCCTGTACGGTGTCGTCATGCGTTGTCGGTAAGGTTGCCATACGTGGATTCTAAACAACTCTCGGGTGCAGGAAGCCATCGGATCCCCAATGCCGCCTGCCGTCCGGTCGTCCACCGGCATGCCAACACTCGTCGATCAGCGCGTGCGTTGTCCAGCAAGGCGCTGCAGCCCCGACCACCGGGGGTGCCACACCCATATGAGTCAGCTTAACCCAAATTTCAAGGGCGTGTCTCCGCACGCCTTATACCCTCCAAGATATAAGGGTAAAACCTGATCGAACGTAACTTCTATCGTTCAAAAAGGGCTTGACACTATTGGTAGTTAGCGAAAACAATCGAACTGGCGCTTTTCCTCTATAAGTGGTTTAAAAGAAAAGATGCCTGGGTGAGCCTAAGAAGCCGCCGCCAGCCGGCGGGTTTTTCAGATGTGCTCGTTGTTGCGGTGATATGTAGTAGTCGTAATTGTTTAGGGGAAGTTTGTATGGCAACCGGTACGGTCAAATGGTTTAACGATGCCAAGGGTTTTGGTTTCATCACGCCGGACGAAGGTGGCGAAGATCTGTTCGCTCACTTCTCGGCGATCCAGATGAATGGATTCAAGACCCTGAAGGAAGGTCAGAAGGTTCAGTTCGAGGTCGTCCAAGGCCCGAAGGGCAAGCAGGCTTCGAACATCACGGCTCCGAACTGAGCCAGGCAGTTCGCAGCATTAGAGACCCGGCTTCGGCCGGGTTTTTTATTGCACCGCAACAATGCATGCGAAACGTTCATATATTTTGGATCCGTTTTTGCATGCAAATCACACGCAACTTTCCGCTCCACCGGCGAATCTTTACGGCATTAAACTTCGTTTAATCCCTTATAAAACTATATTCATCGCAATATTCCACTCCGTTATTAAAATACTCCTTACCTATCTCGAGTTGCGGAAATCAATTACGCAATTACCTGAATTGACTAAGTAATCCTACGCAGTCGTCTGCGCCGTCGATGCACAGAAATGACGCACGTTAAGTGTCGGAAACAAATAATCTTTCAACGAATTCCAAAGCGACGCTTGCGACGAAAGGAGTGCTCACCCGATGCATTGCCCGGCGCATCGTTGAGTTTTTTGAATCGACCGGTTCGCTTTATGCGTACCTCTTGTTCGTACCTCTGCCGGAGGCAGGCCAACGCCCGCCAATGCCCACCGGTCAAGGCAATACGCGCCCCACAAATGCCACGGGCCGCCCGGTAGGCGGCCCGTTTGGACACTTTCCCCTAAAGTCGGCCTTTGAGGCGACCGGGCACCGAGGACATCACCCCAGATCGACGTAGACCTTTCCGGCCTCGATGCGGATCGGGTAGGTTCTGACCGCTTCGGTCAGCGGCGCGCACATGGCGGCGCCCGTACGCACGTCGAATTTTCCCTGATGCAACGGGCACTCGATCTCATGCCCTTCGAGGAACCCGTCGCACAATCGTGCATTGCCGTGCGTGCACACGTTGTCCGTGGCGAACACGTCGCCTTCTACGCCATACAGCGCGATGTCCCGTTCGCCGACGACCACGCCGACGACATCGTCCTCGGGAATCGCGTCGCGCGACGCCACCTCAATCCAGTTGCCGCTCATGATGTCCTCTTGTCAGTCCTGTCAGTCTTGTCAGATTGGGTAAATCAGCGAGTTGGGAATCATCTCGCTGTCGAAGATGCATTGCCGCGACGCAAACTTCCAGCCGTCGTCCGTGCGTTTCACAATGTCCAGATACCGCCCGACCGACAGGATGTCCGTGAGCTGGTCGGGCTTTGTGCGAAACACGGCATAGTTCGCCTCGACGTGTAGCGTGTCGACGTCCTGCGCACGAATCGAGGGCATCCCGATCACGTGACGCTGGTAGTAGGGGTCGTGAAACAGCGTGTCGCGAATGCCGTAGATGCGGTCGCGCAGCATGCCTTTGCTCTCGAACGAGAGCGTGGCGAGCGGCAGGCCCATATCGAAGTTCTCGCGCGGCTGAACGCGATAGACGCATTCGTCCAGAAAGAACTCGGGCCAGGCGTCCCACTGCTGCGCGTCGAGCGCCGCCGCATAGGCCGCATTGAGCTCGACCACAGCCTGAAACGTTGCAAAATCCACCATCGAATCGTCTCCCCAGATTTCGTTCAGACGCCCATCACGCGACGCCAGTAGGCGTACATGCCGCGAATCAGCGTTTCCGTGACCATGTGTTCGGTGTTTTCCACGCCCGTGCCGCCCAACTCTGCCAGCACCCGGTGCCACGGCTTCTGGGCGAATCCCTCCTGCGAGCACTCGATGGCCTCGCCGTCATCGGCGGACACGAAGCCCGCCGGGCCGAACAGATTGGCCTGACGCAGACGCCGCTGGGTCATTTCCTCGGTGTCGTCTTCAAACCCGAAGTGCGTCCACACAAAGTCGAACGCGTTGTGGCCGCGCGGCTGGATATGACGCGTGGACACCGAATTGACCTGCTGCTGAAGGATGACGCTGGGAAACAGTGTCATGAGGACCGCCGTAGGCCCCTTCCACCAGTCTTCCTGCACGATGTCGAGAAAGCGCATGTCGTTGAGCGCCATCGACTCCTTGAAGCTCGACACCCCTGACGTCACCTCGCCGCCCCCGCCCTGCCCGCGCGTGGAAACCATCGCTGCGTGACGTCCGTGCGCGTCCATCACCAGCCGCGACTTGTTGTCGGCGCGCCAGAGACCGAAGGTGACGAACCACGTATGCAGCAACCCCGGGTGATACGGATCCTTGATGTTTTCCTGCATCAGCTTCCAGTTACCCGGAATGCGTTGCTTGTTGTAGCCGAGAATTTTGAGCTTGCGTCCGTCGAACAGCCGGTCGAAGTAAGCGCAGATGTCCGGCCCCAGGAAGTCCTCCAGCGATTCGACGTCGTGATCGAACGACGCGAAGATCACCCCGCCGCGCGTGGCGACCTTCAGTTTCGTGAGTCCGTGATCCTCCGGCCGAAAATCCTTCGGCATGCCGCCGTTGACCTTGCCGTCCTGCTTCACGCCGCGCCGGAACGGCACGCCTTGCAGGTTGCCCTTCAGGTCGTAGTTCCACTGGTGATACGGGCAGTGGAAATCAGTACGGTTACCACGCTTCTCCCGGCAGAACTTCATGCCTCGATGCGCACATACGTTTTCAACCACATTGATCTCGCCGCTCGCGTCGCGCGTCACGATGACGGAGCGCTCGCCGATCACCGTGCGCTTGAAGTCGCCCGGATTCGGCACCTCGGCTTCCAGTCCGACGTAGTTCCAGTGTTGGCGGTAAAAGCACTGCTCCAGTTCGCGACGGTGCAGTTGCTCGTCCGTGTAGACGCGAAACGGGATGCGGCTGGAGCCCTCGGCGGGCCAGATATCCGAGGTGGCCGAGTTAGCCGACGTGTGCCCGGCGGCATTGTGTTCGGCACAGGGCGCCGGATCGAATCCGGTCTGAGGTGTTGTCGTCACGTTCGTCTCCTGATGGATGCGGGAAATGCAGAGAAGCGGTGAAAGCAGAAATCACGCTGCCTTTGCGTAAAACGCGTCGGCGTAGATGTGGGTGCTGCCGATGCCGCGCTGGCGAAGCAGACGCGTCGCGGCGTCGACCATCGGCGGGGCACCGCACAGATAGGCGCGCCAGCCGATAAGGGATTCCGGGGCGGCAAAATCGGCGGCAAGGGCGTCAGTCACGTGGCCGGTGCGGTATCGCGACGCGGCGCTCTCCGGCGTGCCAGGCGTAGACGAGGCCGCCACCGTCGTCACAACGTGCAGCCGAATGCCGTCGTGACGCGCCGCAAGCTCCCGCAACCACGCGAGCCCATAGACGTCTTCAGCAGAACGCGCGCCGACATAGATCTCAATGGGATTGGTCATGCCGCTGGCCAACGCGCCGCGCACGATCGACAACACGGGCGCAAGACCGGTTCCGCCCGCGACGCAGAGCATCGGGCCGTCGTGACGCGTACGCAGATACGACGTACCCAGCGGGCCCGACACACGCACGGCGTCGCCCACCTTCAGTTGCTCGTCGACATAACCGGTGACAGCGCCGCCGGGCACACGGCGGATGTGGAATTCGAGCGTGTCGTCGGCGTCGAGCCCGGCCATCGAATACGGCCGGATGTGCGCCGGTGTGAATTGCAGCGTGGCGTATTGCCCTGGCGAGAAGCTGAGCGGCTTGGACGGCTTGAGCACCAATCGCTTGATGTCGTGCGTCAGCGATTCGATGGCCAGCACCGTCGCCTTGAGAATTTTCGCGGGATGCACGACGACTTCGTCCAGCGCGGGCAACTCGATTTCGCAATCGCCGTGGAGGGTCGACTGGCAAGCGAGTACGTAGCGCTCGTCTGCGTGGCCTTCGTCGTGATGACGGTACTCCACGCCTTGCGCTTCACGCACGTCCCCCGACACCACACGACACCGGCATGTCCCGCAACGGCCGGACAGGCAGCTGTACGACACCGGAATGTTGCGATCGGTCAGGACTTTGAGAAGGTTGTCGCCCGAGGCGACGTCGAGTCGCTCGCCGAGCGGCTGCACGTGAACTTGCATGGGGATTGTCTCCGTTCTGACGGTGCCTTCCGGGCACCGCTGATGGCGTTAAGACGCCGTTTGCAAGAAGCATCGCGCAACGAACGATATAAACCAATAGAATCTCGTTTATATGCCCTATAAATTTCAGTGATTTTGCTGGTGTCAGCGCTTCGCGTTGAGAAGACGCTCATGGACTCGCTATGGACTTGCACGCCGTCGATCTGAACCTGCTGGTGGTCTTCCAGCACCTCTACAACGCACGACGCGTATCCCGCGTCGCCGAAGCCCTCGGCGTGACGCAACCGGCTGTCAGTAATTCGCTCGCGCGCCTGCGTAAGTTGTTCAATGACGAGCTTTTCATCCGCACATCGCGGGGCATGCTGCCCACGCCAATGGCCACCGAGCTGGCCGAACCGGTCGCGGCGGCCCTCGACGCGCTGCACGGCGTGTTCAACCGCCAACTGGCATTCGATCCCGCCACGAGCCAGCGTGCTTTTCAGATCGCAATGACGGACATCGGCGAGGTGCATTTCCTGCCGAAGCTGATGCACGCCTTAGGGGAGCGTGCGCCGGGCATTACGGTCAGCACGGTGCGTAATACGGCGGTGAACCTGCGCGAGGAGATGGCGGCGGGTCAGGTAGATCTTGCCGTCGGGCATCTGCCGGATCTCTCGGCGGAGTTCTTTCAGCGGCGTCTGTTCCGGCAGAAGTACGTGTGTATGTTTCGCCCCGGGCATCCGCTCGATCGCGTGACGACGTCTGCACGGTCGAAGAAGACCTCGACGGCACGCATGACACGCGAAGACTTCGAACGCTCCGAACAAGTGATGGTGGTGGCCGCAGGCACCGGCCACGGGCAGGTCGACGAGTTCATGGCGCGCGCTCACGTGCAACGCAACATACGGTTGCGCGTGCCCCACTTCGTCGCGCTGGCCGACATTCTCCATGCCACGGATCTCATCGCCACCGTGACGGAGAAGTTTGCGCAACGCAGCGCCCAGCACTTCGGCTTGCGTTACGTCGACCATCCCCTCGACATTCCCGACGTGCAGATCAATCTGTTCTGGCACGCGCGATATCACCGCGAGCCAGCAAGTCAGTGGATGCGCACGCTGCTGTTCGAATTGTTCTCGGAGTGATGAGGAAAGCCGTTCAGCGCCCGTGCCACGTTTCCCACAGCCCGCGCCAGAACGCATTGGCATTGCGGCGCGCGCGCCAGCGAAGATTCGGCAGTGCGACGCCGAGCCATTGCGCAGCGTCGTCGATGCGGCGCTCGCCGAACCGTCCGGGCGCCTCGAATAGATCGAGATAGGCCTGACGGTAGTGCCCGACCAGGGTGGCGTCGTGATAGTAGGTTTCCATCCATTTGCGCGACGCCGCACCGATCTCCGCGCGCAACGCCGCGTTCGTAAGCAACTCCACGAGCGGTGCCTCGGCCGCTTCGAGCGGCACGTCGACCCAGGGCAAGTCGCATGCGCCCGTGAGACGCCGCAATTGCGATTGCACGCGATTGTCGAGATGCCCCAGCGTGGGCTTGCCTTGCGATAACGCCTCAAGCCCGGAGAGGTGATAGTTACCGGTCACGCATTCGTCGAGCGCAATCGCAGCACGCTGCTTGAGTCGCAGACACTCGTCGTGCGGCGTGCCCGTGATCAGCCGAACCTCGCACAGCCCGCGACGTTCGAGTTTTCGCAGCAGACGCAACGTCTGCGGTGCCCCCTTGGTCTCCCAGCGTTTGCGCCATCCGGACGAGCGTCCGCTTGGCGAGAACACGACCACCGGCCGCCCCGTCTCGCCCGCACATTCGGGATGCGGCAGATAGCGCGCGTCGTCGACCGGCACGATATTGGGCACAACGCGAGCGAACGGATAGAAGCGCTCCGGCCCCTGCGCAATCACGAGTTGGGGGAGCGGGTCGTTGACGATACGCTCGCGCATCGCGGCGTCGTCGCGAGACCAGAGTTCGGGCGCGGAGTGAAACTGACGGATCAGTTTCTTGTTGCCGAAACGCGTGAGCAGATCCGCGCCGAACGTCGTTTCCATCGGAAAAATCTGATGGATGTGAATGACGTCCGCCTCGGCAATGACATCGAGCGCCTCCTCACGCTGACGCTGCCAATCGAGATCGACGGCGAACGTGCGTGACGCATACGCGGCAGCGTTGTAGACAACATGCCGCGCCGCGATGTCGGTGTGCCGGTTCAGTGCCGCGACGATATTGCCCGGACTGCCCGCCACCGGCGTGTGGGAGAGGTGAACGACCTTCATGCGCGCAGTCTAGATCGACGTCCTGCGTGCGGGGTTACGTAGAACGGCGCGCCAGCTTACGCGGCGTTACGGCGGTAATACGTCGGCGTCGACATTCCAACGATGGCCGACCTGCGGGTGACATTCGCCGAAGCCCGCAGTGAGGCGGCGTTCAAAGTGACTTCCCTTCGGGACAGCGTGTCTTCGCAGCCCTCACGAGCACCGCCGAAACCCCGAAGTCCGTTGCATTTCTTACGCTTACGGCGCGCCGCTGGGAGACGTGAAAATCCGACGTCTCCCAGTTGGCGTGCCTCACGTGCGCCACATGTCCCGATCTTCAGGCGTTGAAACCACCGTCGATGGTCAGGCTCGCGCCCGTCACGAAACCGGCGTCTTCGCTGGCGACATACGCCACCATCGCCGCGATTTCTGCCGGGTGCGCGTGACGCTTGATCGCCATCACGTCGTGCATGCTGCCCGCATGATCGCCAGCGGCCGGGTTCATGTCGGTGTTGGTCGGTCCCGGCTGTACGTTGTTGACGGTAATCCCACGCGGACCGAGGTCACGCGCCATGCCCTTCACGAGACCGACGAGCGCCGACTTGCTCATGGCGTACGTGGCGAAACCGGGGAACGGAATGCGCTCGGCATTGCACGAACCGATGTTGATGATACGGCCGCCGTCGCCCATGTGCGCGAGTGCTGCCTTCGACGCGACGAAGACCGCACGCACGTTGATGTTGAGCATGCGATCGAATTCGTCGAGCGCCAGGTCGGCGATGTTACCCGTAGAGAAGACACCGGCGTTGTTCACCAGAATGTCGATCTTGCCGAGTTGACGTGCCGCTTCGTTCACCGCACGCGTGAGCGCTTCGGGGTTTGCGACGTCCGCCTGCAGGGCAATCGCCCGACCGCCGGAGGCCTGAATGCGCGCAGCCAGCACTTCGGCAGCCTCCTTCGAGCCGTGATATGTAAAGGCGACCGCCGCGCCGTCGTCGGCGAGTCGCTGTACGACCGCCGCGCCGATACCGCGCGAGCCGCCCGTCACGAATGCCACTTTGCCTTGAAAGTTCGTTGCCATGATGTTGCTCCACTGGGTTAGGAAGTGAACGCAGTATCGGCTTCGAATTACCTGCAAACTAGACCATAATGCCTATCATCACTTTCAACCCTATGGAACAGGTAAGAAATGGACGCGCTGCATCTGATCGAATCGTTCGTGCTTAGCGCGCGCGCCGGAAGATTCTCGGCGGCCGCGCGTCGACTGGGTATGACGCCTGCCGCCGTCAGCAAGAACGTGGCGCGCCTTGAGGCGCAGCTTGGCCTGCGACTATTCCATCGGAGCACTCGCAGTCTGACGCTGACAGCGGGCGGTGAACGATTCCTGCTTGATGTCGACAGCCCGTTCGCGGCCCTGACCGACGCGTTTTCACGTGCGGCCGAGCGTGAGAGTGCACCGTCCGGAACGCTCAAAGTGAGCGTGGCGCATTCGTTCGGGCGGGAGTACCTCGTCCCGATGTTGGGCGACTTTCTCGCCCGCTATCCGGACATCGTGCCCGACTGGCGTTTCGACAATCGCAGTGTGGACGTTGTCGGCGAAGGGTTCGATGCGGCCATTGGCGGCGGCATCGAATTGACGCCGGGCGTCATCGCACGGCGTCTCGCGCCGACCTATGCGGTGATGTGCGTGTCCGCCGCCTATATGTCGGGACGCAAGGTGCCGACGCACCCGTCCGAGCTGACCACGTTCGATGCGGTGATCCGCCGCTCCGGCATGACGGGACGCTTGCGCGCGTGGGATTTGCGCAACGTCGAGGATGAGCGCGTTACCGTCGAAGCGCGAACGCGGATGATCTTCGACGATCCGGAAGCGATGGCGCATGCTGTTGCGCTGGGCTATGGCGTGGCGCTCCTGCCGATGCCGCATGCCGCCCCGATGCTCGCTGACGGCCGCATTCAACGGCTACTGCCGGGATGGTTCGACGAGTACGGCGGCGTGTCCATCTACTACTCGAACAAGAAGCTCTTGCCGTTGCGCACGCGCGTGTTTGTCGATCATGTGGCGCAAGCGTTCGAAGCACAACAACTTGCGGCGCGCTTCGACTGGCGATGGACCGGGATTGCGGGAAAGTCAAAGTAAAGCAGTCGGGACGTGTGTCGTGAGCGACGCCAACGCGTGATGCGTCCGGCGTCCGGCGACCCCGGCGATGCGAGCGCCAGTCAGCGATGCGCAAGGATGTTGAGCAGACGGCCGAGCGGGTCACGGACGTAAAAACGCCGCACGCCCCACGGTTCATCGGCGGGGCCGTATTCGATGACGACGTCTGCTTCGCGCATACGTGCGAGCGCCTCGTCGACGTCATCCACTTCGATGGACAGATCCGGCACCGGCGTGCCATTGCCACCTTCCGTGGCGACGCTCATCTGCACGGACATCTTCGACGCATTGCCATACGTCGCAATCCAGCCGTGGTCCATCAGCAAATCGAGTCCCAGCAGATCGCCGTAAAAGCGCTGCGCCGCTAGCATCGTTTGCGGTGACGGCGCGGCGAGATTCGCAACAATGCGGTTGACCTTCATCTTCGTCCTCTCAGAGATCGTGCAGATATCGGTGCCCGTCGTCATCGGGCCGATGCGCGAGCGATTGTCGCTGACAACGTTAAAAGCGTAGCACGCGACCTAGGATTGACCGCACCTTGCGTTGTCGCCGTCCGTGCACTGTAA
The DNA here is from genome assembly GCF_044772185.1 of Pandoraea sp. NPDC090278. Classification (NCBI taxonomy): domain Bacteria; kingdom Pseudomonadati; phylum Pseudomonadota; class Betaproteobacteria; order Burkholderiales; family Burkholderiaceae; genus Pandoraea; species Pandoraea sp. NPDC090278. The sequence continues at coordinate 249,674 of NZ_JBIVYJ010000007.1, forward strand.
TGAAAGCGTCTGCCGACGCGGTTTTCGGGGAGGAGAACGCCCCTGCGCTGGCTGCCACGGGGGGTGGGAGATCCATCATGGACACCACCGTAAGGGCATTGGGTACGTTGCACATTCCGCATGCTCAGGCGATGCGGCGCGGACTGCACTGGCTGTGGAAGGCCGTGTGGGTGACGTGTGCCCTCGGGGCAAGTGCGGCGAGCGCCGAACCACCGGATTCCCCCTTTCCGCCGCCAACGCTGGAGGTGGAAGCGGCTGTAGGTCAGAAGGTCATGATCTGGGAGCAGACCAATCACAGCGTGCTGTGCCGCGACATGGGCTCGCCGACCTTCGAACTCGACTCACGTCCTACGCTCGGTGAGGTGGCACCCGAGTGGATCAGTTACGTCGTCCCGAAGGGTCAGCGATGCGAGGACATGAAGTTCTCGGGCATGATTGTCTGGTATCAGGCGGGCGGCGTGCCGGGCACCGATGTCGTGACATGGCGCGTCGGCTTCCCCCGAGAGTTCGGCAGCCACACACCCAACACGGGTGATCACCTCGTCACAACGCGCATCGTTATTCGGTGACGCAGTCACCCACTTCGGGATTATTCGGATTTGCGAGGCGATTTATGACGAATCGCTTGCACTCGACGTATTGGGCCGAAATAGAATTTCCTCCGTGCCCCCTGCGCTGTACTCGTCCAGAAATCCCGATGATCAGACTCCCCTCCGAAACCCGAAAGAAGCTCCGACACGTTGCGAACTTTGCATTGATCGGTGCCACGCTGACAGGCGTCACCATAGGTCGTACGGATCTTCCCTACGACCCGCGCGACATTGTCGGCCTCATGACTGCGGCACTCGCCGCAATCTGGATTTTTCGCCGACGGTGACGCGATATGTGGCTGGAGATCTGATCTTCGTTACGTAAAAAAACCCCGACGCGCATCGCTGCGCCGGGGTTTGCGTAAGTCATTGCGGGGAGACTCGCCCCGCGATGGCTGCGTTACATGTTCTCGATCATCACGTCGCCGAAGCCGGAGCACGACACCTGCGTGGCGCCTTCCATCAGACGCGCAAAGTCGTACGTCACCTTCTTCGACAGAATCGATTTTTCCATCGACGCGATGATGCGATCCGCAGCCTCCGTCCAGCCCATATGACGCAGCATCATCTCCGCCGACAGAATCTCCGAGCCCGGATTCACGTAGTCCTTGCCCGCATACTTCGGCGCGGTACCGTGCGTCGCTTCGAACATGGCAACCGAATCGGACAGGTTTGCGCCCGGCGCGATACCGATGCCACCGACCTGCGCGGCGAGTGCGTCGGAAACGTAATCGCCATTCAGGTTGAGCGTGGCAATCACGTCGTACTCGGCAGGACGCAGTAGGATCTGTTGCAGGAAGGCGTCCGCAATCGAGTCCTTGATGGTGATCTCCTTGCCCGTCTTCGGATTCTTCACCTTGCACCACGGACCACCGTCGATCTCCGTCGCCGCAAACTCCTTCTTCGCAAGTTCGTATCCCCAGTCGCGGAACGCGCCTTCGGTGAACTTCATGATGTTGCCCTTGTGCACGAGCGTCACCGTTTCGCGATCATTGTCGATGGCGTACTGAATCGCCTTGCGCACCAGACGCTCGGTGCCCTCGCGCGACACCGGCTTCACACCAATGCCCGACGTCTCCGGAAAGCGAATCTTGCTAACGCCCATTTCGTTCTGCAAGAACGCGATCAACTTCTTTGCGCCCGCCGATTCAGCTTCCCACTCGATGCCCGCATAGATGTCTTCCGAGTTCTCGCGGAAGATCACCATGTTGATCTTCTCCGGCTGACGCACCGGCGACGGCACGCCCTTGAAGTACTGCACCGGACGCAAACACACGTACAGATCGAGTTGCTGACGCAGCGCCACATTGAGCGAGCGAATGCCGCCACCGACCGGCGTCGTCAACGGCCCCTTGATCGACACGACGTAGTCCTTCACGACCTGAAGCGTTTCGTCGGGCAGCCACACGTCCGGACCGTAGATGCGCGTCGACTTCTCACCCGCGTAGATCTCCATCCAGCTGATCTTGCGCTTGCCGCCGTATGCCTTTTCCACCGCCGCGTCGACGACCTTGAGCATCACCGGCGTGATGTCCACGCCCGTGCCGTCACCTTCGATGTACGGGATGATCGGATTGTCCGGCACGTTCAGGGAGAAATCCTTGTTGACGGTGATCTTCTCGCCTGCCGGGACCTTGATGTGCTGATACGACATGGTGGGGCTCCAATTGGATGGATCGGAATGCGTGCATCAGATGGCTTGCGTCGGACAGCATGAGCGGCCGGTACGTAAGCACCACAACTGCATTGTGGTCGATACGTCACCGCCCCTGCGCAGCGCTGCCTTATTTTAGTCATAGCGCTTCGAAATGCGTGTGACACAAATCCAGTCTTATATAAGACATAAGAGTGACGTTTTCGATTATGCATTAACATGTCGCCGCTGACCAGCTTCCTCAGGCATCACCCTCGCCATTACCCGCCATCACCCGGTATGACACTTCTTGCTCTCAATAAGCCTTTCGGTACGATCTGCCAGTTTTCGCCGCATCCGACGCGCCCGACACTCGCCGAGTGCATCGATCTGCCGGACGTCTATCCGGCGGGCCGTCTCGACGCCGACAGCGAAGGCTTGCTACTGCTCACCGACGACGGCCGCTTGCAGGCACGCATCGCGGAGCCCGAGCGAAAGCTGCCCAAGACCTATTGGGCGCAGGTCGAAGGTGCGTACGACGAAGCGGCCGTGGCCCGTCTTCGTGGTGGTCTCGATCTGGGCGACTTCGTCACGTTGCCGTGCGAGGCGCGCGAAATCCCCGAGCCTGAGCAACTTTGGGCGCGCAATCCGCCGATCCGCTACCGCGCCAGCATTCCAACGCACTGGCTCGAAATCAAACTCGTCGAAGGCAAGAATCGCCAGGTCAGACGCATGACGGCTGCCGTTGGCAAACCGACACTTCGGCTCGTGCGCGTCGCCATTGGCCCGGTCGACGTCTTTTCGTTGAACCTCGTCCCCGGTCAGTGGTGCGAACTGCCGCAACAAATACTTACACTTTCCGGTCAACGCAGCCGTCGTCCATCTCGTTGAGGGAACAGGTGCGCAACATACGCACCACTACCGAAACGAGGAAACCACATCATGAACAAACTGCTGCTCGCATTGACCGCCGGCCTGATCGTGTCCGGTGCCGCGATGGCCCAACAATCGGCGCCTGCGACGGCGCCTGTCGCTCCGGCGGCGCCCGCAGCAGCAGCGCCTGCGATGGCGGCTCCGGCGGGTGACCATGGCACTCCGGCGAAGAAGACCACCAAGCACAAAAAGCATCACCACAAGAAGCACCCGTCCAAGACGATGAGCCAACCGCCGGCCGGTAACAAGCCGTAATACTTGCCGTCGAAAAAATCCGCGAGCGGGTTGTCAACCGATGTCCTGACGGGACGTTAAAGGAGATGACTCACTTCGCGGGTCAACGAGTACACCACCCAAACATCGAGCTCCAACGAGGAATCTCATGAAAAAACTGATCGCTGCCCTGGTCGCTGGCCTGTTCGCAACGGGCGTGTTCGCCCAAGCTGCTGCTCCGGCTGCTGCCGACACGGCTGCTCCGGCTGCTGCTAGCAAGCCGGCTGCCAAGAAGAAGGCACACAAGAAGTCGTCGCACAAGAAGTCGTCGAAGAAGGCTGCTGCCGCCGAAGCTCCGGCCGCTGCAAGCAAGTAAGTACCGCGTCGCGCAGCACGCCTGCGCAACGGACGGTAACAAGCAGGTTGCTCGTGCAACCTGCTTTTTTTTCGTCCCGCAGATACAATGACCCGCTATCCGCCTGAGGTAAATTCGCCGGATTCCCGACGAAATTGCTGCGGAATTCTCACTGTCGTCCGACCGTATTCTTGACGTCCCCCCGATCTTCTCAGGAGTCTTTTGTGATCCGGATTTCGCGTCAACTGGCCGCGCTCGCCGCCAGCGCAACGTTCACCAGCATTGCCGCCGTCATGGCGCTCGCCCCGGCCAGCGCCGTTGCACAAATCAAGCAGCCCGGGGAATTCCCGACCGTGCAACTCTCTGCGGGCATGTATCTCATCAAGGCCGAAGTCGCCGCGAATGAGAAAGACCGCGAGCAGGGCCTGATGTATCGCAAAGCCATGGCCGACAATGCAGGCATGCTGTTCGTGTTCGAGGAACGCGCCGGCCACTGCTTCTGGATGAAGAACACCGATCTGCCGCTGTCCATCGCGTTCCTCGCCGACGACGGCACGATCGTGAACATCGAAGACATGGAACCGCAGACGGAAGACAACCATTGCCCGCGTGCTGCTGTGCGATACGCGCTTGAGATGAACAAGGGCTGGTTCGCGAAGAAGAACATCAAGGCAGGTTCGAAGATCTCCAACCTGCCGCGCTGATCGTTTTCCTCTGCCTTCCCCTGATGCGCCAACGCCGGGTGGCGCATCTTTCATGCAGCGCGCCGGTAGTCGCTATCGCGCGCCGCTCGATATTTCCAGCGCCGCGCCGAGCGATTGCTCGAGAAATCGATCCAGCAACCACGGATCGAAGTGACGTCCACGCTCGGCAAGCATCGCGCCGACGATCTGCGCCGGACTTAACGCTGCACGATACGGACGATGACTGGCGAGTGCATCGAAGACATCGACCAACGCCACAATGCGTCCGGCCAACGGAATACGGTTGCCGGAAAGCCCATAGGGATAACCAGTGCCGTCGTAACGTTCGTGATGCGTACGCGCCACCGTGGCCGCTAATTCGCATGCCGCACCGCCGATGGCATTGAGCATCTCGGCCCCCAACTGCGGATGCATACGCATCGTCAATATCTCGTCGGGCGACAACCTGCCCGGCTTCTCCAGAATCGAATTCGGAATACAAAGCTTGCCGGTGTCATGCAGCGCCGCCGCTAGCCCCAACGCCTGCGCCTTGATGGCGGACATCCCTAGCGCCTGCGCGAATCGCCATGCCAGCGCGCCGACGCGCCACATGTGTGTGGCCGTCCCGCCGCGTTTGTATTCGGCCAAACGAAAGAGCGTCCATGCGGCGGGGGGCAGGCTGCGCATCAGATGCGGATCGGCGAGCCAGAAACGGGGCGGAGTGTCTTGAAGCACGTCGGCACATCGGGTGTCGATCGCAAAATGCGCAATGGCCGTGGCGGCCTCGCGCGATGGCGCAGGGTCTGGCATAAGTTGTCCGTTCGGATTGAAGGGTTCACTCTAACGAGGTGCCCATGTACGAATGTTGACGTCGATCAAGCGCAGCGCAAAAGTCTGTAATCCGGCGACCGTTGAAAACGAAGGGAGACATCGCGCGTGAAGTGCGAAGGTCTGCACATCGGCATGGCGATCGGAGCGTGACTGCGGGAAGGGAGTGCTGCAGCGAGGAGGCAGCAATGAGGCGGCGAATGCGGTGAAACAAGCACAGAAGTCGTGCGGTGATGCGGATTGCGTGCTGAGTTTTGCCGGTGACGCCAGACGCTCGCGTTGGGCGTCTGACGTGCGCTTCAGAGAAGGCTCACTGAAGTCGACTTTGTGTCGGCCGGCAAATTCCGGGAACGTCGATTACGCGAAGTTCTTCGCGGCGAAGTCCCAGTTGACGAGGTTCCAGAATGCCTCGACGAACTTCGGACGAGCATTGCGGTAGTCGATGTAGTAGGCGTGTTCCCACACGTCGATCGTGATCAGCGGCTTGTCGGCGCCGGTCAGCGGCGTGGCAGCATTGCTGGTGTTCACGATGTCGACCGAACCGTCGGCCTTCTTCACGAGCCACGTCCAGCCCGAACCGAAATTGCCCACGGCCGACTTCGAGAACGTTTCCTTGAATGCGTCGAACGAGCCGAACTTGGCTTCGATGGCCTTGGCCAGATCGCCGGTCGGTGCACCGCCGCCGTTCGGCGACAGCGTGTTCCAGAAGAAGGTGTGGTTCCACACCTGTGCTGCGTTGTTGAACACGCCGCCCGACGACTTCTTGATGATGTCTTCGAGGCTGGCGTTTTCGAATTCGGTGCCCTTGATCAGGTTGTTCAAGTTGGTCACATAGGCTTGGTGGTGCTTGCCGTAGTGATACTCCATCGTTTCCTTGGAGATGGTCGGCGCCAGTGCATCGATGGCGTACGGCAGTTCAGGGAGCTTGTGTTCCATGGCAATTGTCCTTTGTGCTCTGAGGGGAACCCGATTTTGCGTTATCCGGAGCCATCGATTCTAGGGCAGATGCGAAAACCCCGCAAACCCAACGGGTACTTGGTTTGCCGCACTCTGCCTTATCAATGTGACGATTGTTTGCCGATCCCGGCTAATCGACGCACGATGCCTGCGATTCGCCAGCTTTGCCGAACCGTGCCGACTAAAAAGTATCGTCTAGCCTGACCTGGACATCACCAATGCCCACGTCGGCCGCCCCGTCTGCAAGGTGCATGGTCACTTGCTGACCACGCTGGAGTTTTCGAGGGTCCCGCAGCGGTTGACCCTTCGCATCGAGGACTGCGGCGTATCCGCGTTGCAGGGTGCGGCGCGGGTTGAGCAGTTCGAGTTGTGCGGCGGCGTCGGTCAGACGCTGCGTCGAGCGCTCGGCACGGCGCGACATGGCCGTCTGAAGACGCTGTTCGAGCAATGCCACGCGCTCATGTTGCGTCGCGACATCCGGCACAGCCCGCGCATGGCACAGACGCAACATCTCGAATCGGCTGCGACGCTGGGCCAGCGGACGTTCGAGGGCGTGGCGCATGCGATCGGCCAGATGCGCCAGTTCCCCGCGCTGGCGCGCCAGACGCTCACGCGGCGAGACCATCGCACGCGACAGGCTGTCGAGTTGCTGGGCGCGCTGCTCCAGCGTGCGACGCATTGCACGGCTCAGGCGCTGACGCTCCCGGTCAACCTCGCGCAGACACTCGTCGCGCGCCGCTGAAATCAGCTCGGCCGCCGCCGTGGGCGTGGGCGCACGCACGTCCGCCACGAAGTCGGCAATCGTGAAATCGGTTTCGTGCCCGACGCCGGAGACCACCGGCAGTTCGCTGCGCGCGATGGCGTGCGCCAGCACTTCTTCGTTGAACGCCCAGAGATCCTCGATGGAGCCACCGCCCCGGCACAACAGCAGGGTGTCGACTTCGCGGCGCGCATTGGCCGTGTCGAGCGCCGCCGCGAGCTTTGTGGCGGCGTCCGCCCCCTGTACGGGCGCGGGATAAATGACGACGCTCACATGCGGGGCGCGACGCGCGAGCGTTGTCAGCACGTCACGCAACGCGGCCGCCTGCAACGACGTGACAACGCCCACGCGACGGGCATAACGCGGCAATTCACGCTTGCGTCCGGCATCGAACAGCCCGGCAGCGGCGAGTTTTTCCTTCAGCCGCAGGAACGCCTCATAGAGATTGCCCTGCCCCGCGCGCCGGATCGCTTCGACGTTGAGTTGCACCTCACCGCGCGGCACATACATGGAAAGCAAGGCGCGAACCTCGACGCGATCGCCCTCCTTCGGTGAAAAATCCGCATGCTGCGCGCGACCGCGGAACATCACGCAACGCATTTGCGCCTGTGCGTCCTTGATCGAGAAATACCAATGGCCGCTGGCGGCGCGCGTGAAGTTGGAAATCTCGCCGCTGACCCAGGCCAACGGGAAACTCCGCTCCAGCACGCCGGCAACGGCCTTGTTCAAATCCGAAACACTGAGTACGCGATCCGCACCACCGGTGGGCCGGGCGTCGTCGAAAGATAGATTCATGCGTGTGCGCTGACGAAAAACTGTCCACAGGCCCGCTAATTTAAGGGTTTTCGCGCCGGGATGCCCGACAATTCCTACACGCCGGGCGCAAACCCTTGATTTATCGGGCTTTGCGGGGGGCTTCCACGGCGTAAAAAGGCATGTTTGCGTGACACACGACAAGATATATCTTCAGAGGCCGACATGTACACATAGTTATCCACAGGCTGACGAGGAAATCTTGGGACTTGTGAGCTTGCGGAGGTGTTCATTTCTGAAACCGCTCATTGCTCATTTTTTCATCACGAACTAAAAAGTTCCACCGCGTCAAAGAGTTGCTGAGAGTATCCAAAGGTTGTCCACATCCTTGTGCTCGTCAGGTGTGGAAAACGGTGCTTGCCCATCCCCCCCCTGCACGCTACAGTTCGGACTCGTTTGCCCATCCCCCGCAACAAGCAAGAGGTCTCTTTGTTCGCCGTCATCCAGGCCGCCGGCTGGCCCATCTGGCCACTTCTCATCGCATCCATCATTGCTCTCGCCCTGATCGTCGAGCGCGCCCTGTCGCTTCGCCGCGCACGCGTGCTGCCGACCGGCGTACTCGAAAACGCGATCACGCTCGCGCGCCGTGGCGCTGCCAAGCAAGACGCCACCGAAGCACTGGCGCGCGGTTCCATGTTGGGTCGTGTGCTCGCGACCGGCGTGCGCTACGTCGCCCACAATCCGCAGGGCCCGCGCGAAGGCGCAAAAGAGGCGCTGGAGGAAACGGGACGTGCCGTCGCCCACGAACTGGAGCGCTTTCTGCCTGCGCTGGGCACCATCGCCTCGGTCGCACCGCTCATGGGTCTGTTCGGCACGGTGATCGGCATGATCGAGATCTTCGGTGCGCAGGACGCAACGGGCACCGATCCGGCCCAACTGGCGCACGGCATCTCCGTTGCGCTCTACAACACCGGCTTCGGGCTGATGATCGCGATTCCGGCGATGATCTTCTATCGCTACTACCGCACCCGCGTCGACGCCTTCCTCGTCGAACTCGAAACCCAGGCGGTCCATTTCCTCGATGCCACGCTGCCGCGGCACTGATTCGAGAGACATGCGATGAATTTCCGTCGAGGTCTCTCCACGCGCGACGAGCCGGAGATCAATCTGATCCCGCTCATCGACGTGCTGCTCGTCATCCTGATCTTTCTGATGGTCACGACGACCTACACGCGCTACACCGCGCTCAAGGTCAATCTGCCCACAGCGGACGCGGAAAAAGCGGTCGTGCCGCCGCGTCAGATTGTCGTTTCGGTAGGTGCCGACGGCAGTTACGCGATCGACCGGCATGCGCTGGCCCAACGCGACGTTGCCAGTCTGACGGCCGCGCTGCGTCAGGCGGCTGGCCCCGCCAATACCGGCGCGGAGCCGCCGGTGATCATCATCAACGCCGACGCCAAGAGCGCGCATCAGTCCGTCATCAATGTGATGGAAGCCGCGCGTGAGGCCGGGTTGTCGCGTCTGACCTTCGCCGCCCGTTCGACGACGGCGCACGGCGCACCTGCGCAACCGTCCCGATGACACGACAAACGCCGCGACAGCCGGACACCGAGAAGGGTGCGCGCGCACGCGCCCTCGTGCCGCGTCTGTCGGGCTCGCTGGTCCATTGGGTCACGGCGCAGTGGCAACGCCGGGGGCTTGCCGCCTGGCTGCTGTGGCCGTTCTCGTGGGTCTTCGGCGGCATTGCCGCGTGGCGGCGCATGCGTTTTCGCCGTGGCTGGAAACCGTCGACACGGCTCCCGGTCCCGGTCGTCGTGGTCGGCAATCTGACGGTAGGTGGCACCGGTAAAACGCCGACCGTCATCGCACTGGTCGGCGCGTTGCGTGAACACGGCTACACACCCGGTGTGCTTTCGCGAGGTTACGGGGCGAAGCTGACCCGGCCGACGGAAGTCGTGCAGACGGCACGTCCTGAAGACGTTGGCGACGAACCGCTGCTGATCGCGAAACGGACTGGCGCGCCCGTGTGGGTCTGGCCGTCGCGCGTGGAAGGCGGACGGGCGTTACTCGCAGCGCATCCCGAATGCGACGTCGTCGTCTGTGACGATGGTCTTCAGCATTACGCCCTTGTACGCGACGTCGAAATCGCCGTCTTCGATCATCGCCTCGATGGCAATGGCTTCCTGCTCCCGGCGGGGCCGCTGCGCGAACCGTTGTCGCGACAACGGGACGTGAACCTCATCAACGATCCGTATGGCCGAACGCTGCCGGATTGGCCTCATACGTGGCGCCTGACGTTGACGTTGGGCGACGCGTGGTGCGTCAGCCAGCCGTCGCTCACCCGCGCGCTGTCTCACTTTGCGGGCAAGCGCGTGCTGGCAGCCGCGGGCATCGGGGCACCGGAGCGGTTCTTTGCGGCGTTGCGCGCGGCGGGGTTGCAGATCGAGACGCTGGCGTTGCCCGATCATTACGACTTTGCAACGAATCCGTTCGACGGCGTGGCCGCGGACGCCATCCTGATCACCGAAAAGGATGCAGTAAAATGCGTCACCTGGTCCGACCCGCGTGTGTGGGCCGTACCTGCCGAGGCAGCGCTCGATGCGCGCCTCGTATCACTGGTAGTGGAGAAATTGCGTGGACAACCGACTGTTTGAGATTCTCGTCTGCCCGTTGTGCAAGGGCCCGCTGGAGCTGGATAAAAAAGCCCAGGAGCTGATTTGCCATGCAGACAAGCTCGCTTATCCGATTCGTGACGGCATTCCCGTCATGCTGGCCGACGAAGCGCGTCAGTCCGTCGAAGGCACGCCCGTTCCGATGAACGACGACAAGTCCGCATCGTGAGCGATACGACGTTGCGCCCCGGCACCCAGGGGGGCGCTGCAGCCACCGGTACCACTACGGACTTTGTCGCCGTAGTGCCTGCGCGCCTGGCGTCGACGCGCCTGCCCAATAAGCCGCTCGCCGATATCGGCGGCAAGCCGATGGTCGTGCGCGTCGCCGAACGTGCGCGCGAATCGGGCGCGCGTCAGGTTGTCGTGGCGACCGACGCACAGAGCGTTGTCGATGCGGTGTCCGCGCACGGTTTCGACGTGGTCCTGACCCGCGCGGACCACCCGACGGGCACCGACCGTCTGGCCGAGGTCGCCGTGGCGCAGGGCTGGCCGGACGACACCATTGTCGTCAACGTACAGGGCGACGAGCCGCTGATCGATCCGCGTCTGGTGCACGCCGTCGCAACCCATCTGGCCGAACACCCCGAATGCGCGCTGTCGACCGCCGCGCATCCGATTACCGACAACGCGGAGATCTTCTCTCCGAACGTCGTCAAGGTCGTGCTCGATGCGCATGGCCGCGCGCTCTATTTCTCGCGTGCGCCGATTCCGTGGTCGCGCGATGCGTGGTCTGCCGGACTCGCGAGCGTCGCCACGTTACCCGCCGCCACGACGCCGGTCTTTCGTCACATCGGCTTGTACGCCTATCGCGCCAAGTTCCTGCGCAGCTACCCGAGTTTGCCGCAAGCCCCCATCGAGACGGCGGAATCGCTGGAGCAGTTGCGTGCGCTGTGGCACGGCGAGCGTATCGCCGTACTCGTGACGGACGACGCGCCGCTGCCGGGCGTCGACACGGCAGAAGACCTCGAACGCGTGCGCGCATTGCTGAAAAACTGACGGCGTCGCGCGTCCCGGAAATCGCACCGACGCGACACCGGGCCGTCTGCAAAACGCCGCCGGGCGGGCATGACGTGGCATAATCGCTCTGATTCTCGCGAGCAGACCCCCCGGTCGCGCGCGTCGCGCACTGCCGGGCGCGATGTCTGCGCGCAGCGCGGTTCGCCGGTCACAGGACCCGCAACCGCCGCAGAGCACCGGAGACGCACCTGCCTGCCGCACGCACAGCATTCACAAATCACAAACTTTCAGGAGTCATCGATGCGTCTGATTTTGTTGGGGGCACCCGGGGCCGGCAAAGGCACCCAAGCCACTTTCATCAAAGAAAAATTCGGCATCCCGCAAATCTCGACCGGCGACATGCTGCGCGCCGCGATCAAGGAAGGCACGCAACTCGGCCTTGAAGCCAAGCGCTTCATGGATGCAGGCGATCTGGTGCCGGACGGCGTCATCATCGGCATGGTCAAGGAACGTCTGACGGCCGACGATTGCAAGAACGGTTATCTGTTCGACGGTTTCCCGCGCACCATCGCGCAAGCGGAAGCCATGAAGGAAGCTGGCGTCGCCATCGATTTCGTCCTCGAAATCGACGTGCCGTTCGATGAAATCATCACCCGCATGAGCGGCCGTCGTACGCACCCGGCATCGGGCCGCACGTACCACGTCAAGTTCAACCCGCCGAAGGTCGAAGGCGTCGACGACGTGACCGGCGAGCCGCTCGTCCAGCGCGACGACGACAAGGAAGAAACGGTCAAGAAGCGCCTCGCAGTGTATGAGTCGCAGACCAAGCCGCTGGTCGCCTACTATTCGGATTGGGCCAAGCACGGCAGCCCGGGCGCGATCGTCGACGCACCGCAGTACCGCAAGATCTCGGGCCAGGGCAGCGTGGATGAAATCCGCGCGCGCGCGTTCGACGCACTGAAGTAAGGCGACCGGGACCATCGGTCGATGCCGCCCCGCGATTCCGTGTTGTTCGCAACGCGCGCGGTCCGGCAAGGGGTGATGCCTCGTCAGTAACGCCACAGAAGAAGGCGGCCAGTTCAGACTGTGCCGCCTTTTTTGCCAATGGAGGATGACGCATGGAAATTCAGGGCAATGTGTTTCTGATCACCGGTGGCGCCTCAGGGCTGGGCGCGGCGGCTGCGCGCTGGCTTGTGGGTCTTGGCGCGAAGGTCGTACTCGCCGATGTGAATGTCGACGAAGGCGAAGCGCTCGCCGAGAAGCTCGGGGGCAAGTTCGTGAAATGCGACGTCACCCGGGAAGACGACGGCAAGGCCGCTGTGGCCGCCGCGCAGGCACTCGGCACGTTGCGCGGGCTCGTCAACTGCGCGGGCATCGCCATCGGCAGCAAGACGGTCGGGCGCGACGGCCCCCATCCGCTCGACGCCTTTTCGCGCGTCATTCAGATCAATCTGATCGGCACCTTCAACATGATTCGCCTCGCAGCCACCGCGATGAGTCAGGGTGAGCCGAACGGTGAAGGCGAGCGCGGCGTGATCGTCAATACGGCGTCGGTCGCCGCGTACGATGGACAGATGGGACAAGCCGCTTACGCGGCATCGAAAGGCGGCGTGGCCAGCCTGACGCTGCCGGTCGCACGGGATCTCTCGCGCAGCGGTATTCGCGTGATGACCATCGCGCCGGGCATTTTCGAAACACCGATGATGCTCGCCATGCCCGCCGAAGTGCAGGCATCGCTCGGTCAGATGGTGCCGTTTCCGTCGCGTCTCGGTCGGCCTGCCGAATACGCGATGCTGGTCGAACAGATCGTGCGCAACCCGATGCTGAACGGCGAAGTGATTCGTCTGGACGGCGCGATTCGCATGCAGCCGAAATAGCGCATCAGCGGTTGATAACACGTAGGGAACGGCACGAACGGCGCGCTGCAGACATTTTGTCGCAGTGCAGCAAAAAGTCGTTCGGACTATGACTACAATGGAATGCCGGACGCAGATTGCGGTCGGCTCAAGACGCCGGTTTTCATGCTCCAACCGGTGCTCAGATGTTCTCCCCGTCGTCCCCCGAGGCAGGAGGCTGGCATGAAATCTCTGGCGCAACAGATGTCGTTCTATCAGCGCTATCACCGCAGTCCCAAGAACCGTCTCACGCATTTCTTCGGCGTTCCCATGATCATCCTCGCGGTGATGCAGGCGTTCTCGTGGGTGCCGCTCGGCCCCAGCGGCCTGAACGCGACGCACGTGATCGTGCTGGTCTTGCTGATGTACTACTTCCTGCTCGATGTCCCGCTCGCGCTTGCCATGACGGCGTTCTTCGCCGTGCTGCTAGCGATCACGCAACATCTGGCGAGACTGCCATGGCCGTGGGCGCTCGCCGTTTTCGGTGTGCTGTTCGTCGGCGGCTGGATCGTGCAACTGATCGGCCACCATTACGAGGGCCGCAAGCCTGCCCTGCTCGATAACATCTTCCAGATTTTTATCGCCCCGATGTTCCTCATGGCCGAAGTGTTCTTCCATTTCGGTTACAAGCCGGGGCTCAAGCGCGAAGTGCAGGAGCTGTCGATGCAGTCGGTGTAACCGATGCAAGACGTCCACGGGCCTGCGCCCGACGTCAAAACGCCAGCCGGTGAATGCGGCTGGCGTTTTTTATGGGTGACGCTGTAGGGGCGAAACTTACCCGTGACTGCCCGGACGGCGGCTCAGGTCGTCGAGCACCTGACGAATCGCATCGGCGTCGTCCGCTTCGGGACGCTTACCGAGATACCACTCCAGGTCGTCCTGCGCCGGACGCACCAGCCCCAAACGCGCATACGCCAGCCCGCGATCCCGCTTTTCGATGGGCTGGTCGGGTAGCACGAGCACCATACGCTCCTGCACCGCCAGCAGCCGCTCCCACCGCTCGTTCTGCGTATAGATGGCCCGCAGGTTGCGAAGCATGCGCGCCAGAATCTCGCGCGGCGTCGCGGGCTCCAGGAACGGGTGCAGCAACGCCCACAACGCCAGCTCCTGAATCGGCTCGGCGCTTTCGTCGCGATAGTGTTTCAGATACGGCTCGACCATTTCGAGCAAGCGTTGCGGCGAAAGCGAATTGCCCGAAATGGGGTCGATGACGACATCCCCGGCAGGCACCGCGAGACGCAGCAGAAAGTGCCCCGGGAACGAGAGGCCCCGCAATGGCAGCCCGATCTGATGACCGATCTCCATGCACAGCACGGCGAGCGAAATCGGAATGCCGCGACGGCGATCCAGCACCACATGCAGGTGGCTGTTATCCGGATCGTAATAGTCGTTCTGATTGACGGTGAAACCGAGTTCGCGGAAGAAGAAATGATCGAGCAGTTGCAGCTTTTGCAACGGCCCGGCGTCCGGCGGCAGACGCTTGGCCAGGCGTGCGGCCAGCGCATCGATCTGGGTGAGCGTGTCCTGCACGTCGAGATCGGGATAGACGTCCTGCGCGATGGCGATGGCCGCTTCGGTCAACGGCAGGCCGTCGTCGGACGCAACCAGCGCAGCAAAATACTCCAGAATTCGATTCGCCATGCGGTATCCGTGAGTTCCGCCGCGACCGGCCCGCTAATGGATCACCAGGATCACGAACGGGTGCGCCGACGGAAGAACGAGAAGTTGAAACCCATGAGGAATAATGCCCCGAAATACACCACGGCGCATAGCACCAGACTCGCCCCGAGCAAGGCAATGCGCGCCAGCGGACGCGCCCCCAGCGCCACCCAGTCGAAGCTCTGCGTGAACCAAAGCAGCACGCCCGCCAGGATCAGACACGCCGCCAACAACTGGACGAAGAACAGACGCCACCCCGCCGCAGGCCGGTAAATGCCGCGCTTGTAGAGCCCGGCGAAAAGCAGCGCGGCGTTCATGCATGCGCCAACGCCGATCGACAGCGACAGCCCGGCATGGGCGAACCAACGCACGAAAAGCACGTTCGAGAGCTGCGTGGCAATCAGTACCACGATGGCAATCTTCACCGGCGTCTTGATGTCCTGCTTGGCGTAGAAGCCCGGCGCGAGAATCTTGATCAGGATCAGCCCGACGAGCCCGACGCCGTAGGCGGTGAGCGCGTGCGCTGTCATCACGACGTCGGTCGCATCGAAGCGTCCGTACTGATAAAGGGTCGCGGTGAGTGGCTCGGCATAGACGAACAGACCAACGGCGCTGGGCATGGCCAGCAGGAAGGTCAGACGCAGCCCCCAGTCCAGCAATGCGGAATACTCGGCGGGATCGTCGTCGGCATGCGCGCGCGCCAGACTCGGCAGCAGAATCGTGCCCAGCGCCACGCCCAGCAACGCTGTCGGAAATTCCATTAGACGGTCCGCGTAGGCCAGCCACGACACACTGCCCTGCGCCAGTCGCGACGCAATGTTCGTATTGATGATCAGGCTGACCTGAGCGACGGACACCGCCAGCGTGGCCGGCACCATCTTCGCGAGCACCCGCTTGACGCCCGCATTGCGAAGCGCCGCCGCAACATTGATCGTGATGCGGGGCAACATGCCGATGCGGGCGAGTGCCGGGAGTTGAATGACCAGTTGCAGCACGCCGCCCACGATCACGGCATACGCGAGCGCGTAGACCGGTGTCTCCAGATGCGGCGCCACCCAAAGCGATGCCACGATCGAGCTGACGTTGAGCAGCACCGGCGCAAATGCGGGCATCGAGAACTGACGCCACGTGTTGAGCACGCCTGCGGCAAGCGTCGTGATCGAGATCAGGGTGATATAGGGGAACATCACGCGCGTCATGAAGACGGCGGCGTCGAACGTGCCGTTTTCACGCGACAGGCCCGTCGCCACGGCGTAGACCACGCCTGACGCGCCGAGCACCCCGGCAATCGTGATGGACAGGAGCACCCAGAAAAGCACCGTTGTGACGGAATCGACGAGTGTTTTCGTCTCTTCTTCGCTACGTTGCGATTTGAATTCGGCCAGAATTGGGACGAATGCCTGCGAAAACGCCCCTTCAGCGGACAGGCGGCGCAGCAGATTGGGAATACGGAACGCCACGTTGTAGGCGTCGGTCATGGGACCGGCGCCAAACATGCGTGCGATAAGAATTTCACGAATCAGGCCGGTGATGCGCGAAAGCATCGTAAAACCGCTGACCGTAGCGAGAGCTTTGAGCAAATTCATGTTGCGCGTATTATACGCACAGCATTGCAGCAAAGAAGTTGCAATTTCCGTTGGGCTTCGGCTATAATCGTCGGTTTCGAAGTCAATGGATTGCTTCCTGGCCACCGTGTCTCCCAGGGAGCGGAGCCAAACTGCACAGAAGCCGCATTAGGCGGAGCAATTCAAGGAATTCACTGAACATGGCAAATACCGCACAAGCACGCAAGCGCGCGCGTCAAACCGTTAAGATCAACGCCCACAACTCGGCGCTGCGTTCGCGTCTGCGCACGGCTGTGAAGGCTGTTCGCAAGGCAATCGCCACCGGCGACCAAGCCGCTGCCAAGGAAGTGCTGCGCACTTCGGCAAAGACGATCGACATCATCGCTGACAAGAAGATCGTTCACAAGAACACCGCTGCTCGTCAAAAGAGCCGCCTGTCGGCCGCCATCAAGGCGATGTCGGCAGCTGCCTAAGCTGGGTATCCCCGCTTAGCTGCAAAGCACTACAAGTTGCTTGCCGGTTCCGACTACGGTCGGGACACTAAAAAGCCCGCTTCATGCGGGCTTTTTTCTATTCTGCCTCCCTTCTCTCTCATTCCCCTCGTTACGCCATACAAAACACGCAATTCTGCCGAGTGCATTGAGCACCGCGGAGACAACCGGGAAGGGAATGTGCCAGAAACGGCGGAGATGTGACGAAGCGACGGTGAGTAGGGCCGAAGGCCCGGCACTCACGTCTGGCCGACAACGGCCAAGGGGGATTTATTTGACGTCGGGAACGAAGCAGGCTTCGGTCATTTGCAACCCGTTGTCACGCGCAAAACTCATCACGAAATCGAACATTCTCGGTTCGATATCGCGCAGTCGCTCATCGACAACGACGCACTTGACGTCACCCACCATCGTCGGACGCACATAGGGGGAGTACTGCATGTATGCGTTCGGGCCAGAATTGCTTCGGCCGCAGAACGACACGGCGCCGCACAGACGCTCCGCCCAGTCACTCGGACGAAACTTCTTGCCATCCAGAGTCAGCCCCTGAATGAAATACTCGCGCGCGGAAACCTGGTCGGTCATATCGCTCAATCACCTCAAAAAACACCTGGCCAGCCGTACGCGGGTAGCGTGGCCGACAGAGCCAGTATTATATCTTATATAAGACTGGAACCTGTCCCCCACCATTGCTGCGGATGTTTTTTTCGGTCTTGCCAGCCGATTTTGGCTGTGCAGCAGCGGGCTCGATCATACGCTTTTCGTGTGACGACAAAACGATTTGGTAGACTAGGGTTTGTTCGTCGCGCCGAACGCGTTCGAGTTCCCGGTAATTCTGCGGTGAACGCACGCGGGATCGGCCTCCAGCAGAACATCCAAATGACCACCGCCAAACCCATCAAGCATTACCTCCAGTTTTCGGATCTTTCGCTCGACGAGTATGACTACGTGCTCGAGCGCACCCGCATCCTCAAGAAGAAATTCAAAAACTACGAGACCTACCACCCGCTGCACGACCGCACGCTGGCGATGATTTTCGAGAAGAGCTCGACCCGCACGCGTCTGTCGTTCGAGGCCGGTATTCACCAGTTGGGCGGTCACGCCGTATTTCTGAACACCCGCGACACGCAGCTCGGTCGCGGCGAGCCGATCGAAGACGCCGCCCAGGTGATCTCGCGCATGACCGACATCATCATGATCCGCACGTTCGGTCAGGAGATCATCGAGCGCTTCGCCCAACATTCGCGCGTGCCAGTCATCAATGGCCTGACCAACGAATACCACCCGTGTCAGGTGCTGGCGGACATCTTCACGTACTACGAGCATCGCGGCCCGATCAAGGGCAAGACGGTCACGTGGATCGGCGACGCCAACAACATGTCCTACACGTGGATTCAGGCCGCCGAGATCTTCGGCTTCCAGTTCAATATCTCGACGCCGCCGGGCTACCGCCTCGATCAGGCAATGGTGTCCGACTCGAGCCGCCCGTTCGTGCGTGAGTTCGACGATCCGCGCGCCGCCTGCGAAGGGGCCGATCTCGTGTCGACCGACGTCTGGACGAGCATGGGTTACGAAGCAGAAAACGAAGCACGCAAGGCCGCGTTCGCTCAATGGTGCGTGAACGCCGACCTGATGCAACGCGCGAAGTCCGACGCCCTCTTCATGCACTGCCTGCCTGCCCACCGTGGCGAAGAAGTGTCGGCAGATGTCATCGACGGCGCACAAAGCGTCGTCTGGGACGAAGCCGAGAACCGTCTGCACGTGCAGAAGGCGCTCATGGAGTTCCTGATGCTGGGCCGCGTCTGACGCCTCTGCGCGCACACGACGCATCGAATGCAGGTCAGCCGGGGCAGTCTGCCCGGCCACACCGCCCGGACTGGCGCCATGCCGTCCGGGCGGTTTTCGTTACCCCACCGCGATTAACGTTCCGCTATCATCGCTGACGCGCGCCGTCAGCCATTCTCGTGATGCCGCGCTTCATCGCAGTACGGCACAGCCACCCCGCCCATCACAGCGTTTCGGAATTTGCACCGTCCCGCACCACATCGGTGCAATTTCGTTGTGCATTGCACAAAATGCAGCCGGGTGGACGCTCGAAACGTGCTAGCATGAATTCACGCCTGGCCCTGATCGGTCCGGCATATTGACTCTCCATCGCGGCATTCGCTCGCATTTGACACAGCATTCGGTCATGACGCAAATCGCAACTCAGTTCGACAACGTTTCCGTAATCAAGCGCGCCAACACGTACTTCGACGGCAAGTGCGTTTCGCACACCGTCCTGTTCCCGGACGGCACGCGCAAGACGCTGGGTGTGATTTTCCCGGCCACGCTCCAGTTCGGTACCGATGCGCCTGAGATCATGGAAGTCACGGGCGGCCGCTGCCGCATCCGCCTGGCAGGTCAGACCGAGTGGCAAGAGTACGCTGCCGGTCAGGAGTTCTCCGTGCCGGGCAATAGCAAGTTCGATATCGAGGTCGTCGAGACGCTCGATTACGTTTGCCACTACGGCTAACCGTCCGGCCAGCATCGCGACGGCGCGGGGTCTCCCGCGTCATCGCCCTCTCGGCCGGTTCAGCGCGGCCCGGCGCCGCTTCCCACTATGTCGCGACTGCCTCCCGAATCGGCCGACCACGCTGCCGGCCAAGCGTCCGATGTGCCTGAATCGTCTGACGCGCACGCTCCCAACACGCCCCCATCCGCGCTCGATACGTCCGCAGCGTCACCTCTGACGTCGGCAGAAGCGTTACACACGCCGCCCGACGACCCGGACCTCGAACCGACGGACGTCCCGTTGCTCCCCCCTGACGGCCACCGTGCTAGCGCGAAAGCAAAAGCCTCCCGCGCACGACGCAACAACGGAGGACGCAAAGGCATCGACCTCGGCCTGCAAGGCGGTGGCGCGCACGGTGCGTACACGTGGGGTGTGCTCGACAAGCTGCTGGAAGACGGACGCCTGGAATTCGAAGGCATCAGTGGCGCGTCCGCGGGCACGATGAACGCCGTGGTGCTAGCGCACGGTCTGCTCGACCGTCCCAATGTCGATCCGCGTGAGAAGGCTCGTGAGGCGTTGCACAGCTTCTGGCTGGGTGTTTCGCAAGCCGGTTCGTCGGCCACCGCGTGGGCGCAAACCGTCTTTAGCTGGCTCAACGGGCGTCCGACCGAGTACCCCGTCTGGCACGACTGGATGCAGAGCATGCAGCAATGGATGATGCCGTTCGCGCAACCGCCGGCCGAGATCAATCCGCTGCGCACCGTGCTCGAAGCGCAAGTCGATTTCGAGCGTCTGCGCGAGAGCACCGCGACGCGTCTGTTCGTCTCCGCGACGAACATCCGCACCGGCAACATCCGCATCTTCCGCACGCACGAGATCACGCTCGACGTGGCGATGGCGTCCGCCTGTCTGCCGTGGCTGTTCAAACCGGTGAAGATCGACGAGGACTTTTTCTGGGACGGGGGCTATCTCGGCAATCCGCCGCTCTACCCGTTCTATTACGAGACAGTCACGAGCGACATCCTGATCGTGCACATCAACCCGATCGAGCGCAAAGAAAAGCCGGTGCTGCCGGGACAGATCATGAACCGCGTGAACGAGATCACGTTCAACGCGTCGCTACAACGCGAATTCCGGGCGATCTCGTTCGTGCACAAGCTGCTCGACGAGGGATGGCTGAAGCCGGAGTTTCGCGATCGTCTGAAGTACCCGCTGATCCACTCGATTCGCGCGGACAAGGAGCTATACGACTTGTCCTCGTCGACGAAATTCGTCACGGACTGGCACTTCCTCACGACGCTGCGCGATCGGGGCCGCGAGGCCGCAGAGCGTTGGCTGGCGGCGCATTTCGACGACGTCGGCGTGCGCTCCACGGTGGATCTGAAGCGCGATTATCTGCAACGTCTGCCGGACGCCACCGCCATCAAAGCATGAGCGGTTCGGGGTCGAGCGAGACGCCGAAGCGTTCCTGAACGCTGGCCTGCACGGCGCGGGCCAGCGCGACGATATCGGCCCCCGTAGCCCCGCCGCGATTGACGAGCACCAACGCCTGACGCTCGTGCACGCCCGCGTTTCCGACGGTCTTGCCGCGCCAGCCGCACTGGTCGATCAACCAACCGGCGGCGACCTTCCACGAACCGTCGGGCTGCGCATAGCCGACCGCCTGCGGGAAACGCGCGCGAAGCGCCTCAAACGTGGCGGCGTCCACGACGGGATTCTTGAAGAAGCTTCCGGCGTTGCCGAGTTGCGCGGGATCAGGCAGCTTGCGGCGGCGAATGTCGACGACCGCATCGAAAATCTGGCGCGCATCGGGTTCTGCTATACCGGCGTCGGCCAGTGTGCGCGACACGTCGGCATACCCTGTCACAGCCTGCCAGGGCTGCGGCAGGCGCAGCGTCACGGCTACGATGATGTAGCGACCCGGTTCGCGTTTGAACAGCGAATCCCGATAGCCGAAAGCGCAATCGTCGCGCGAGAGTGTGACGAACGCCCCGGCCGTCGTGTCGAGTGCACGTACTTCATGGAAGCGCTCGGCGAGTTCCAGCCCGTAGGCGCCGATGTTCTGGATCGGTGCGGCCCCCAGCGTGCCGGGAATCAGCGCCAGGTTTTCCAGGCCGGGACAGTCTTGCGAGAGCGTCCAGTCGACGAAATCGTGCCAGACTTCGCCCGCGCCGCCGCGCACATAGCGCGCGAACGGATCTGCGGGATTGTCCGCAAGACGCTCGCGGTGGCGAATGGCCATACGCAACACCACGCCGTCGAAGTCGCGCGTGAGCACGAGGTTGCTGCCGCCGCCGAGCACAAGACGCGGCAGTCCTGCCAGTTCGGGCAATGCGAGCGCGTCGAGCAGCGCCGCTTCGCTGTCGACGGTCACGACATAGCGGGCGGTGGCGGGCAGACCGAAGGTATTGAATTCGCGCAGGCTGACGTCGCGTTGCAACTGAAGCATGGAATATGGGCAGGCCAGTGGGTGTCGCCGTGCCGGACAGCGTCTGGAGGGGGACGCGGGACCGACGGCTGAATTACAATGTCGGGCGAAAGAATTTTGCGCATCATTATACCGAGGCTGCCGACGGCGCCGCGCGCGCAGGCCGCACCCGCCGCCCGCCAGACTTACACGGCACGCCCTGCGTGCCATTTCACGAACCCTTAGGAATTCAGGAGAGCCAGATGCCATCGTTTGACGTGGTTAGCGAAGCCAACATGGTAGAGGTCAAGAACGCCATCGAGCAGGCCAACAAGGAAATCTCGACGCGCTTCGACTTCAAGGGATCGGACTCGCGCGTCGAGCACAAGGAGCAAGAACTCACGCTCTTCGCCGACGACAACTTCAAGCTCGATCAGGTCACGCAGGTGCTCATCGCCAAGATGGCCAAGCGTAACGTCGACGTGCGTTTTCTCGACTACGGCAAGGTCGAAAAAGTCAGCGGAGACAAGGTCAAGCAGGTCGTGAAGGTCAAGAAGGGCGTCGAAGGCGACCTGGCCAAGAAGATCGTGCGCATCATCAAGGACAGCAAGATGAAGGTGCAGGCGAGCATTCAGGGCGACAGCGTTCGCATCGCGGGTGCCAAGCGCGACGACCTGCAAAGCGCGATGGCGCTGCTGCGCAAGGATGTCACCGACACGCCGCTCGACTTCAACAACTTCCGCGACTAAGCGTTACGTTGGTCAGCCGGAACGGCAGACACAAAAAACCCGCAGACTCGCTGCGGGTTTTTTATTGGGCGGACGGTGAATTCGTCGCCCTGAGCTTTACTTCGCCTTCTTCTGCCCGATGCGGCTTTCCTTGCCTGCGATCAGCTTGCCGATGTTCGCGCGATGGCGATAGATCAGCAGGATCGCCATGACGATCACCGCCGGTGAGTACGGCCCGAAGCCGTACATGAAGACGTAGTAAAGGGGCGCAAACACAGCAGCGACCAGCGCGGCGAGCGACGAATATCGGAAAAAGATCGCGATGATCAGCCACGTCGCCATCACCGCCAGTCCCAGAATCGGGCTGATGGCAAACAGCACGCCTGCGGCCGTCGCCACGCCCTTGCCACCGGCAAAGCGCAGGAACACCGGGTACAAATGGCCAAGGAACACGGCCAGCGCCACCGCCGCCAGTCCGAAATCGCCCACCCCCCAAGCGTCGGCGAAGCGTTCCGCCAGATAAACCGCGAGCCAACCCTTGAGTGCGTCGCCGATCAACGTCAGGATGGCGGCCTTCTTGTTGCCCGAACGCAGCACGTTCGTGGCGCCCGGGTTGCCCGAGCCGTAACTGCGTGGGTCCGCGAGGCCCATCGTGCGGCTGACGATCACCGCAAACGGCACTGAGCCGATCAGATACGCGAGAACGATAAAAACCAGTGTGGCCATGAACTTCTGACGTGAGGAAGATTTGTAATGGCCGCCATTCTACTTGAGACGCCGTGCACCCCCATTCTGGCAAACACGGGGTTGCGCGTCGGCCCCCGACGTTTTTGGGAAATTACGCCAACCAGGCTCCAGCAACGCAGCTTGCGGAACTGTCATTGAAAGGCGCCGGTCTTTCAGGCATGCGAATTGTGCAAGCTCGCTCCCGGGAGACAGATCGAAAAGTGACAAAGATTCGCGTCGCCATCGCTGACCATCATCCTGTCGTCATTGCAGGACTGGCACATGAGTTGGGTAAATGGCCCACGCTTGAGGTCCTTGGCACCGCACACAATGTGACGGGCCTCATCGACCTGCTACGTCGGTCTCCATGCGATGTGCTGGTGACGGACCCCGCCATGCCCGGCGGCAAATACGGCGACGGCCTGTCGCTGATCGCAACGTTGCGGCGCATGTTTCCCTGCATCCGGATTCTGGTGCTGACGGCAATGGTGGACACGCCGATGGCCCGCCAGATTACCGATCTCGGTGTTGCATCGACACTCTGTAAATCGCGCGGCATCGACGACGTTATCGCAGCCGTCCACGCGTTGCACGATGGATTACGCCTTACGCACCATATGCACCGTACGCGCCGCACTGCGCCCGCAGGCGCAGTGTCCGACGCCCGCACGGCATTGCTGAGTCAGCGTGAGGTTCAGGTCCTGCGCATGTATGTATCGGGAATGTCGATCACTGCCATTGCGGCAAAACTCTATCGAACGAAACAAACGGTCAGTGCGCAAAAGCGCAGTGTCATGCGAAAACTCGGCGTCGACTCCGACGCGCAGCTCTATCGCTTCGCGCTGCAAACCGGCCTGCCGGATGAAGGGCCGCTGGTGTCGCCCGTGCATGACGTCGACGCGGCCTGACCCGCTCACCCGGCACCCGACTCATACCAGCGCAGCGTCGACGAACATCTCGATTCTGAGTGGGCCCTCGTAGCTCCCAGCGTCCTTGTCGCTCTCGACGAACGGCACGACCTCGAAGACGAGCGTCCCCGGCGAACACGCCACCGGCGCCGGAATGCCCGGCAACCGTACGATCCGAATCGGCGCCTGCGCTACCGAAGCAAAGGTAGTGCCCACGGTGTCGCCCACGCTCACCCACTGATGCGCACCGGCATACGTCAGGCCGACCCGATACTCGATCCGCTGCCGGGGCTGCGAGCCGTCCGTCCCTTGCCTCAAGAGCAATCCGTTTCCGGGCGGTCGCGCAGGAAAGTTCGCACGTGCGTCGCTGGCGCGCACGCGTAATGCGCCGGGAGAGTTCGAGCCGAACCCGTCGTAGAAGCACATATCGACCGACCGACCGCCATACACGATTGGGACGAAATTGGGTCCGGGGCGTCGCCTCAAGTCCAGCGCGACCCTTGGCGATGTACTGGACAGCGTCGGAAAGTAAATCTGCGCATTCCGTTCGTCTGTCACGCGAAGTTCGATGTCGTAACTGTGGGCTGCGCTTCTCACCTGATTCCCCTGCTCGACGACGTCGAACTCAAGGCGTGCCCGCCAGATGCCGCCGACCGGAATCCTCTGCAACTCGGCACGGTTGATCGCCAGCTCGTATCGCGACACGTCATAGGGACCCGCCTGGCATCTTCCAAAGTTCCGATCGGTGTGAAACGGCGGCCTCACGTGCGTACATGTACTGCCCGACACGGTAGTGACTTTGGTGCCGCCCACCGTCAGATCTACCTGAAGTTTGGAACGCTCTTCGGTGAATCGCAGGGAAATCGGCGTCGGTACCGGCCCGGCCACGTTGGCCGGTCTGACCGGACAGGCGCCCAAGGTCGTATCAACGTTCGAGCGGCAAACATGTGCCGTGCGCGAGCCAATGCCGACACCCGGCGTGTAATGCGTCGTCACTTGCCCACTGAAAGGCCAGTTGGCTGGCACCGACGATCGGTCGAATGTCAACGAAACGCTCTCATGGCGGTCGGAAGGCAATATCTGCGCGACGACCGGAAACACCACGCCCATGGCCCCCACCAAGGCGACAACCCACTTCGCGCGCTGGATCACGCGCATGCACTCATGCTTCCTCTCGTGCTTCATTTGACTCACTCTATCCTTGACGTCGCAAATGAGTTCTCGCCGGTCTGCGCGTCTCGCACCGCCGCCTGTTGTCGCGGTCCCGACGGCGCTTCGCCGAGCAAACGCTGAACGCGCAACTGCGCTCGCAGCGACTCCGGAAGTGCCTGTTGGGCGACGTGGTCGCACTGCGTGACGCCAGTCAGGTGAATCACGTCCTGCCGCTCGGTCACGTTGAGTTCGCAACGCATCGGCTGCGCGCCATCCAACAAATAGAGATGCGTGAGACGCTGCGCAGACTCGACCAGGAATGTGCCCTGCGCATCGAGCGGCGGCGCAACCACGCTCAGTACACGCGCGTTGTCCATCGAGAGGCCGTCCGGCCCCACGGCGCGTCCGACGTACGTGTAGATACGACCCGCTGCGACTCGGTGCACTTTTAACCGGCCCGGTGTCAGGAAGTAGTCGTACTGCCCCGCCCCGCGCACCAGCGCCACGGAATGATCGATCTCGCCCTCGTGTGCCTCGGAGATTTCCCCCTTGAGCGCGCGGTAACCGCTGACGGGGCTCAGCGCCGACGCGCCGAAGTCGACCGGCAGCGAACGTCCTCCGACCTGCAACGTCGCGGCGGTGCCTGTGGGGTCATCCTCGTCGAGGGCGTCGACCACCAGCGCAACGCCCGCAGGCGGCTCGCCTGCCAGCATGGCCGGGCCCACCCGAAAGCCGTCGCGCGACACCGCAAAACTCGACGCGTATCCACCGACGAAAGAACCCTGCCCCCCGCCACCCTCTGCGCCGCCCGCACGTAGCAAACTGCGCGAAACGGCCGCGTGCGCGTCACCATATCGACCGTCGATCGCGCCTCGCAAGGTCGCGTTGCCCGCACCTTGTTCGTTGGCGTTCAGACTCAGCATCAGCTCCCGGCGCGACGCGTCTTCCCAGACCAGCGAATACGTCCCGTGATAATCGGTACTCGCACCGCGCTCACCCCCGCCACCTGTGCGCACGTCGGCGCCTGCGCTCCCATAGGTCGACAGGCTCTGCCCTGCGGCGGCCGGACGATGCGCGCTCAGCGATACGCTGACGAAGCCGCCGGTTTCCCGTCGCTCCATCCCGGCCTGACGCCGGTGATAGCCACCGACGCGCGCATTGATCAGGAGTTTGTCCCAGCGGAACGAACGGCTGAGCGCGGTTTGCAAGGTCCGCGACACGCCACCGGCAGCGCGATCCGCGCCGAGCCAAGGGTCTTCCAGGCCCTCACCGGCCCATTGCCGAGGTTGTCCGAAAGACTGACTCTCGCTGTATCCGGCGACCGCCTGCCACTTCCCCAGCGGCGCGGAGACACTCGCATTGAGCACGTCGTAGCAGCCGAAATTCGCCCCCACCGCACCCGCCGCCGCTGCACTGCCGCGACATGCCGCATCACGCATCTGATAGCGATACAGACTGACGCCGACGCCATTGGAAAACGAGATGGATTGCGTGTTGCCGCGCGCACCGTCCGAGCCGGTCAGCAACGCCGCCGTGGTCGTCAGACGCCCCAACGCGAACTCCCGTTGCCAGCCGATCTGGGTCTCGTTGTAGAGGCTCGACTGCAACCACACGAGACCGCTCGTGAAGGTGAATCCGGGGCCGAAAGCGGCACGAATACCGGATTGAAACGTGAATCGCTGGCGCTCGCGCTCCCCTTCGCGCCGTTGCCCGGTATGGCTCGCATCGCCCAGCCGATCGACGACTCGCCCGGCCTGCACGAACCATTGCGTGCCCTTCGCGGACGCGCCGCCCCCCACCTTCGAGTAGGGCACCGTTTCGGTACGCACCAGCGTATCGCCCTCGAAAATTCGCAGGCTGACCAGATAACTCCCCTCCGGGAAGTAACGGGTATCGAACGGCTGTACGCCCGCTGCGAAATAGGCGCTCCCCAGCAGTTCGTGACCTCGATAAGCGTCGACGCGCGCCTCGCGCGTCAGCAACACCGTCAGCGGCGATCCCAGCGACGCGGCCGATTCGTTGAAGTAAGCCTGAGAGGTACCGATCCGTGCGCCATCGAAGCGGCTCACTGGCAGCAGCGTGAAGCCGAAACTGCCGCCTTGCGCGCTGGACAGATTGCGCTGATCCATACGCCCCGATTGCAGGTAATACCGGGGGCCGAGATCGTGGCGGTAATAAAGACTGTCGAGCGTCGCCTGCGTGCCGCCCGACGACGGCGCGCTCGCCGCAGGCGTAGCGTTCGCATCACTATCACGCCGGTTGTAGCTCGAATGCACGAGCGACCAGGAAAAGCCTGCGTAACTGGCGGGCGAGATGCCCAACGCGCCGCTACCCATGACCGTGAGGTTGCGGTAACGATCGGTCGTCGCCGCGTTCACGACCTGTGAGTGAATCAGCGCGTTCTCGCTGCCGGGCGTATTCGCGTGGAACTCGGGGCCATGAATGCTTTTCGCCGGAAGCCAGGCTCGGGACAGAAAGAGTTCGAGCGTCCCCTGACTTTCGTCAAGGATGACACCGGCCGACTCGGTTTCCAGATACCGGCATCCCGTGCCCGAACTCATGTCGTCGCACGCGAGATGGCCATTGCGGGGCATCGGTCGGGCCAGAGCCTCGACCAGCGAAGCCAGTGACACCGCCGTCGGGTCGCTGCGGGTGATGCTCATTCGTTCGTCGATCGCCTGCGCGAGCGCTTCGGGCGTTTCGAGACGCACGTCGTCCGGTCGAACGAACACCGGGAACAACCCGAGCGACTGCCCCAGCAACCGCACTTCGAGATGCTCGACCTGACCAAGTGCAATGTCCTCGAATCCCGCAGGCACTTGCGTGCGGGGATTGGCATGTGCCGGGTCGTCGGTCACGACGAGCCACGACAAACAGGCGAGGCACGTGCGGCGAAGCGTTTTCATGATCGATGAGAGGGAACAGACACGCGTTCCATCGTGTCTGCGCCCTTCTACTTATTCGCCGTCGCCTTAGTTACCACCGGCAGCCGACGCCAGGATCACCATCTCAAGACGCCCGACGTAGCGACCGGCGACGGGCGGGTTCGCCCCCGCTGCGCGCCCCGTGACCGTCAGCGGCAGCGTGCGCGACTCGCCCACCCCGCTTCCCGTCCAGACCTCATTGGCGTTGAGCGTGGTCGTAGCGGTCGTGATCGTCTGACCATCCAGCCGCACCGTCAGCGGAATGGCGGCAACCGTGCTATTGGTCGCGTGAACGAGCGACGACGCGGAACCGAGTCGCACCTCCACGTTCCGGCTCACGTCGTTGGTAAAGAGACGCGTCTGAATCGTCGGCGAGCTCAAATCACCCGTCGCCGCGTTGTAACCGAGGTCGAGATTCTGCGGCATGGGGCTGCCATTCGCCTGAAGCACCGACAGGGTCGGATCGATATTGGCGCTCAGATCGATGACGACATCTGCCGCGTGAGCGGCGGCCATCGGAAGTACCAGTGTCATCGCGGCGGCGAATTGCTTGAACGTCTTCATATTTGAAATTCCTTGGTTTGCTTGATGCGGGGGGGTGTCCCCGGTTCGGCCGGACGATCCGGCCGGATGAAAATGAGGCTCTGCGGCCCCATCGAATCGGGCTACGGCGCGCGCGGCAGGTCCATGACCTGTTCGTTCGTCACGCCATCGACGCGATATCGGATACGCACCTGCGCGTCGCGCAGTGCGTCGGGAATGGGTTGCGTCATGCCGGGATAGATACTTCGGCCGATGTCATGCCACTGACAGGTGTGCTCGGCATCCCCCGTGCATCGCCCCATCGCAAGCACATGGGCCCGGACATTGCCGGTGTTCCTGAGGGCGGTGTTGTCTTCGGTGGAGGCAAGACCAGGGGCGCGTTTCGTCGGCTCGACGCGCACCAGCGCCCCCCACACGAAGCTCACGTTGACGTCGTTCTCGAACGCTCCCTGCGCGGGGCTCGCCGGTGTGTCGCCCGGTGCCGTCGCGGGGCGGAAATAGACGCGATAGGCGGCTTCGACCTGGGGCCGCCCGAGGGCGACAACACGCACGAGTCGGGTGGCGCCCGCAGCCAGTACGAATTTCGCAGGCGACGCGACCAGACCGTCGCCCTGCTCGATATTCACGGCGACTTCATGCTCGTCCGGAGTTGCAGGCGCCACGATCCGCCTGACCGACACGTCCACGTATTGCGCCTGTGTCGATTGCGACGTAATTCTGATGATGCTGACCTGCTGCTGTCCGCTGGAAATCACACTCGCAATGGGCGAAATCGTGACGTTGGCCATTGCCGCGGTCTGTGTCATCGTCAGGGCCGACACCAGCGCTGCACCGACCATCGTTCGTGCACCGCGTCCGATTCGGACGGTTTGTCCGATTCGTCGGGTTCTCGTCAGCCGAACCCGCGTGACGAAGTCCGTCGCGCGGCTAATCGCGTCATACATTTCCATTCGTTGCACTCGTTGTCGCGTTACGGCAAAGCGACGCAGACTCGCGAATTCGCTGTTGCCGAACTGGAGGCCCCATCTTAGAAACGAGCGCAGACAAGCGAAATCTGACAAGTCAGATTTCGCTCAATGGTGTGGAAATGGGTATTTTCTTAAAGACTTCTCATGCGCATCGAGGTATGCGCAATGACCGTCGATGGGAGACGGACGATCAGGGGATCAGGGGGCAGTTGCTCGCTCAGTCGATCAGCGCGACATTGACGAGCGTGGGCGCGAGCACTCGCACGATTTCCGAGGGCGCCATCGAGACGAGATAGCCGCGACGTCCACCGTTGATGTAGATCTCCGGCAATTCGAGAATCGACGCTTCCATGAAGATCGGCATGCGCTTGCGTGTACCGAAGGGACTCGTGCCACCGACCAGAAAACCGGAATGACGATTGGCAACTTCCGGCTTGCACGTCTCGATGCGCTTGCGTCCAGCTTGCCGCGCCAGTGCCTTGGTCGACACCTGACAATCGCCGTGCATGAGCACGATCAGCGGATGAGCGTCTTCGTCTTCCATGATCGACGTCTTGACGACTGCATGCTCGGGCACCTGCAACGCATCCGACGAGACGCGCGTGCCGCCATGCTCCTGGTACTCGTAGAAGTGATTCTGAAACGCGACCTTCGCTTCGCGAAGCTGTTTGGTCGCCGGGGTTTCAGCGGTGGCCTTGGATTTCATATCGTAAAAGTTGCAGTCGGTTCTCGGATCGCGTCGCAGGCGTTCGAGCACGCGCGCGGCGGGATCCCTGGGGTTCGCTAATTACGGATTGTAAGCAATCGCTTCATCGGGCATTACAATGCCGCCATGCCTGCCTCACATTTATCGCCCCTGCTTCCGTTGCCGACCGACACCGACGCGGCGTCTTCGGTCTCGTCCTTGAAGACGTTCCTCGCCGACTTGCCGGCGCGCATCGATAGTCTGCCAGCGCGCATCGCCGCGCAATCGCCGTCGCGCATCGCACTGATCGACGACTTCGGCCGGATGACGTACGGCGAACTGACGCATGCCGTGAGCACGTGTGCAACGCGCTTGCGCGAGCACGGCGTCAGAGGGGGCGATCGTGTGATGATCGTCGGCGAGAACGGCATCGCGTATGTGGTGCTGCTGCTGGCCGTCGCCTCGCTCGACGCCTGGCCGCTGCTCTGCAACGCGCGCCTGTCTGCCGCCGAGTTGCGGGTGATTCGCGAGCACGCGCGACCACGTTGTGCTGTCTACGCCATCGACGCCTCTCCGGACGCTGCTGCGCACGCGCGCACCGACGCGGCCAAGGTTGCGTGGACGGAACTGGCGCTGGGTGCGCTGGCGGTGTCGGACGTCGATCCCGCGAGCGTGGCCGAGCCGGTGCAAAGCGATCCGTCCGAACAGTGCGCGGCGCTGATTTACACGACGGGCACGACCGGCGCGCCCAAGGGCGTGCGGCTGTCACATCGCAATCTGATGTTCATTGCGGCCGTGTCGAGCACGCTGCGACGCGTCGGCGCGGACGACATCGCCTATGGCGTGCTGCCGATCTCGCACGTCTACGGATTGACTTCCGTGTGTCTCGGAACGTTGTACGCCGGTGGCACGTTGCGCCTCGCCGCGCGCTTCACCCCCGAGGCGGTGCTGGACTCGCTCGCGCACGACGGACTGACGATTCTGCAAGGCGTGCCCGCTATGCATGCACGCCTGATGGCGTATGTGACGACGCAGGGCGCCACACTCATTGCGCCGCGTCTGCGCTTCGTCTACTCCGGCGGGTCACCGCTCGACGCTGCGCTCAAGGCGCGTGTCGAAGCGTTCTACGGCCTGCCAATCCACAACGGCTACGGTCTCACAGAAAGCAGCCCGACCGTCTCCCAGACGTTGCTGGACGCACCACGCGAAGACTGCTCCGTCGGCCTCGTCATTCCAGGCGTCGCGGTGCGTATCGTGGGACTCGACGGCAAGGACGTGACCGAGGGCGATGTCGGTGAATTGTGGGTGCGCGGACCGAACGTCATGCTTGGTTACTACCGTGCGCCGGAACTGACGGCCGCGACCGTCACCGAAGACGGCTGGCTGCGCACCGGCGACCTCGCCCGGCGCGCTGCGGACGGTGCATTGTTCCTCGCCGGACGCGCGAAGGAACTCATCATCCACTCGGGCTTCAACGTCTACCCGATCGAAGTCGAGCAAGCGCTGGCGAGCCATCCCGACGTGCTTCAGGTGGCCGTGCTCGGGCGTGCTGTCGACGGCAACGAACAAGTGATCGCGTTTGTGGAAGCGCGTCCGGGACATGAGATCGACGTCGAAGCGCTTGCCGGATGGGCCGCACAGCGACTCGCGCCGTACAAGCGTCCCGGGCAGATTCGAGTGCTCGACGCCCTGCCCGCCGCATCGACCGGCAAGGTGCTCAAGCACAAGCTCAAGGCGATGCTCTGACGTTACGCTGACGCGGTTCGCGAGTGTCAGCCGCGCGGGTGATGCTGCGCGTGCAGCGACTTGAGACGCTCACGCGCCACGTGCGTGTAGATCTGCGTGGTCGAGATGTCGGCGTGGCCGAGCAGCAACTGCACCACGCGCAGATCTGCGCCGTGATTGATCAGGTGCGTGGCGAACGCGTGGCGCAGTGTGTGCGGTGAGAGCGGCGCGCGAATATCGGCTTGCAGCGCGTATCGCTTGATCAGATACCAGAACGCCTGGCGCGTCATCCCCTCGCCGCGTTGCGTCACGAACAGCGTGTCGCACGCGCGTCCGGTGAGCAGCACGCCGCGACTGTCCGCCAGATATCGCGTGAGCCAGCCGTTCGCCTCTTCGCCGAACGGCACCAGCCGCTCCTTCGCGCCCTTGCCGAAGATCCGCAGCACGCCTTCGTTCAGTCCCACTTCGATGGTCTTGAGCGCGACCAGCTCCGACACGCGCAGGCCGCTCGCATACATCAGCTCCAGCATGGCGCGGTCACGCAAACCGAGCGGCTGCGTGAGATCCGGCGCCGCGAGCAGCGCCTCGACCTGTGCTTCCGACAATGTCGATGGCAGACGCTGCGCCCGCTTGGCCGACGCAATCCGCAAACACGGGTCCTGCTGCACGAGGTGCTCGCGCAATGCCCATTGATAGAAACGCTTGAAGACGGACAGACGCCGGTTCACGCTACTCGCCAGACTCTCGCGACGCCACGCGAGATAGGCGGAGAGCGCCGCCTCGTCAACGGTGTCGAGGGACATTGCGGGCGGGCTGTCGTGCGGGGTGCCGTGCAATGTGTCCGCGCCGTTTGCTGCGTCCGACGCTTTCGCTTCGTCCGCCAGCCACTCCGCGAACAGACGCAGATCGCGACGGTAGGCGTCGAGGGTGTTACGCGACAGACCGTCTTCGAGCCAGATCGTGTCGCAGAACTGGTCGATGAGCGACGTGCTGCGCGTGAGCATCGGCTCGGAAACTTGCGTGTGCTCAGACAGGCTCAAACCGGAACTCCTTCCTGGGCCAGCGCCCACTCGACATGTTCGCGCACCAGCGCGGAGGGGTGATCGCGACGCGCAAGCAACGCATCGCGCATGGGAATGCGGGCAGCGGCATCGTGCGTCTCGCGCAGCGCATTGCCGAGGCCGACGGCGAGATTGCGCAGCCATCGCTCATGACCGATGCGACGAATCGGGCTGCCCGCGAGCCGGTCCATGAATTCCGTTTCGGTCCACGCGAACAGTTCGACGAGCGACGCGCTATCGAGTTTGTTGCGCGGTGCGAAATCGGGCAGCGGCGACGGCTGTGCAAACTTGTTCCAAGGACAGTAGAGCTGACAGTCGTCGCACCCGTAAATGCGGTTGCCCATTTTGGCGCGCAGCGGCTCAGGAATTGCGCCTTTGTGTTCGATGGTCAGATACGACACGCACAGACGTGCATCGACGCGAAACGCTTCGGTGATCGCGCCCGTCGGGCAGACATCGATGCAGCGACGGCATTGGCCGCAGTGCTCGCCGCGATCCATGCCGGGATTGGGGCGAGCACCATCGTCGTCATGCGCATCGTCGGTATCGTCGATATCGACTGGGAGTGGAACGTCGACGAAGATCTCACCGAGGAAGCACAGCGAGCCCGCGTCGCGCGAGAGCAACAACGTGTGTTTGCCGCGCCAGCCGAGCCCCGCCTTCTGCGCGAGTTCTACTTCCAGCACCGGCGCGGAGTCAGTGAACGCGCGATAACCGAACGGCCCGATAGCCTGCGTGATGCGATCCGCCAGTTGTTGCAGACGATTGCGCAGCACCTTGTGATAGTCGCGTCCGCGGGCATAGAGCGACACGACAGCCTCGCCGGGCATCTCGGCACGCGCCATCTCGCGCTTGCGCCACTGGGCGAGGTCGGTGTCATTGGGAAGATAATTCATGCGGGCGCTGATCACGCGGACCGTGCCGGGGACCAGCTCTGCGGGCCGTGCACGCTTCATGCCGTGGGCCGTCATGTAGTCCATGTCGCCGTGACAGCCGTCGTCGAGCCACTGTTGCAGACCCGCTTCGGCATGCGAGAGGTCGATGTCCGTGATGCCCACGTGACCGAAGCCAAGCTCGCGCGCCCACCCTCGGATTTGCACCGCAAGCGCAGCCAGACCCTTCGGATCGAGGGTTGAAGTGGCGGCCGACGGCGTCGCAATGTCGCGCGAGGGCGACACTTCCTTTGCATTCGGAGGTGCCGATGGCTCGACTTGTGCGGCGGTAGCGGGGAAAATCACGGAAGCTTTCATCGACTCCATTTTACGCAATGCCCGCCATGCCCGACTCTTCTGCGCCGCCTCTGCTGGGTGAACGCATCTTCGCGCTGCCGGACGAAGCCGCCACCGAGGCCTTCGCCGCGGCGTTCGCGCGCGCTGTCGTTGAGCGCATGGCGCATACCGACGCCGCGCACGCAGGCCTGCACGTGCAGCTCTCGGGCGACCTCGGCGCGGGCAAAACCACCTTCGTACGAGCGCTGTTGCGCGCGCTGGGCCACGCCGGACGCGTCAAAAGCCCCACCTACGCGCTGTGTGAACCATACAACATCGACACACCACAAGGCGTGTTGCCGGTCTATCATTTCGATCTGTACCGCTTTGCCGATCCGACCGAATGGCACGACACGGGCTTTCGCGAGCATTTTGCAGGCGACGCCCTGTGCCTGGTCGAGTGGCCGGAAAAAGCCGAAGGACTCCTTGGCACCCCTGATTTGCGCCTTTGGCTGGAACCAGTTGGCGACGCCCGCCGTCTCACGACGAGCGCCTATACGCCGGCCGGTCTTGCTTGCCTGAACTCATGCTGATCAAACGCTTCGCCCGTACCGACGACGCCTCATCGCCCAACGCCGGCCGCCGCCGCGCTTTGCGCGCAGGCGCTTCGACCCTGATTCTCGCCCTCACCGGCCCCCGCTTCGCGTTCGCCAACGCCATCGTGGCAGTGCGCGTCTGGCCGGCGAGGGACTACACACGTGTCACGCTGGAGACCGACAACCCGGTCAAATTCCAGCAGCAGTTGATGGAAAGTCCGAACCGCTTCGTCATCGATCTCGACGAAGTGGATCTGAGTCCGGCGCTGCGCGACCTCGTCGCCAAGATCCAGCCGAACGATCCGCAGATCGCCCAGGTGCGCGTGGGGCAGTTCAAGCCCGGCGTCGTGCGCATGGTGTTCGATCTGAAGGCGGGCGTGAAGCCGCAGTCGTTCACGCTGCCGCCGGTGGCGGGCTACAAGTACCGCACCGTGTTCGATCTGTACCCGGCCGTCGAGCCCGATCCGCTCATGGAGCTGCTCGCGCAAACCGCCAACAAGTCGCAGGCGTTCGCGCAGAATTCGCATCCGCCGCAGACCTCGGGCAACGCCAACACGCCGAGCACCGAAGAGAGCGAAGCGTTCTTCCAGCGGTATGCGCAGCAAGGTCAGACGACGCGTCCTGCACGCCCCGGCCCCACGCCGCCAGCACCTGCCGCCCCGGACAAGACACCGCCGCTCGCCCAGCGCAACGACGACGACACCGACGATCTGCCCCCGCCGCCGCGCGGTCAGAAGACGGCACGTCTGCTCACCATCGCCCTCGATCCCGGCCACGGCGGGGAAGACCCGGGGGCGATCGGCAGCAGCGGCACGTACGAAAAGGTCGTGGTGTTGCAGATCGCCAAACGGTTGCGCGACAAGATCAACGCCCAACCGAACATGCGCGCCATGATGACGCGCGACGCCGACTTCTTCGTGCCGCTCGGTGTGCGCGTGCAGAAAGCGCGTCGAGTGGATGCCGATCTCTTCATGTCGATTCACGCCGACGCCTTCACGTCGCCCTCCGCCAACGGCGCTTCCGTGTTCGCGCTGTCCGAACGGGGTGCGACGAGCGCGACCGCCCGGCTGCTTGAGAAGACGCAGAACGCCTCGGACCTGATCGGCGGCGTCAACATCAAGACCAACGACCGGACGGTGGCGCATGCGCTGCTCGATATGTCGACCACGGCGCAGATTCGCGACAGCAAGGTGTTCGGCACCGCGTTGCTCGCCGAGATCGGCACGGTGGCCGACCGTCTGCACAGCAAGAGCGTCGAACAGGCGTCGTTTGCCGTGCTCAAGGCACCGGATATTCCGTCGGTGCTGGTCGAGACGGCCTTCATCAGCAACCCCAAGGAAGAGCAGTATCTGAACGACCCGGCCTATCAGGAACGGCTCGCGAACGCGCTGCTCAAGGGAATCCGGACCTACTTCTCGAAGAATCCGCCCATCGCGAAGAACCGCACGGCCTGAGCACGCGAAGCGTCTGCTCCCAACAAAAAATGGCGCATCCGAAACCGGACGCGCCATTTTTTTGTACTGACCTGGACCGCTTCGGGGAGTGACGGACGTCCGCCGCTCCCTCGCAAATCGACTGGCTTACTTGCCCTGTCCTTGTACCGTTTCGCTACGACGACCGCGCTTGAACAACTTCCACACCGCGCCGAGCGCGATGGGCACGACCGCGGCCGAGATACCGACAAGCACGATCACGTTCAGGTACTGCTTGACCACCGGCAGGTTACCGAACAGGTAGCCGCCACCCACGAGCAGCACCACCCAGATCGCCGCACCCAGCACGTTAAAGAGCTGGAAGCGCGTCCACGGCATCGCCGAGACACCGGCCACGAACGGGGCGAACGTGCGCACGACCGGCACGAAACGCGCCATCACGATGGTCTTGCCGCCGTGATGTTCGTAGAAATCGTGCGTCTTGCGCAGCGCGTCGCGATCGAGAAAACGCCAGTTTTTCTCGTACACGCGCGGCCCGATCTTCGAACCGATCCAGTAATTGAGCGTGTTGCCCGTTACCGCAGCGATGAACAGCAGCACGCCGAGCAGCCACGGATCCATCGCCCCGGTGGCCGCGAAAGCGCCGCCGATGAACAACAGGGAATCGCCCGGAAGGAACGGGAACAGCACTAGCCCCGTTTCCACGAATACGATCATGAACAGGAACAGGTACACCCAATTTCCGTATTGATCGATAAACACCCCAAGATGTTTATCGATATGGAGCACCATCTCCAGCAATTGCACCAAAGTATCCAAGTCGATTCCTCAAGATAAAGGACGCTGGCCCGTCCCTGCGGGCGCGCGACGAGTCGCATCATACCAGCATCCCACAGTCGAATTAGTCGCCAATTAAAGACGAAAAAATGACAAAAATCACGCCGGTGGGGGTACGCCAGAACACATCGAATCATGTGTCACACGCCGAAACGGCGCCCGGCCTATGTCTTTGAGGGCAGCCTTTATAATGGTTCCCATGTCTGCCACCCCGACCCCCGCCCCTGAAGCGCAAGACCCGGCCGCCGATGCGTCCGGCAACGCTTCCTTCGACGCCCCCGAACGCCGTCCCGGCCCAATGCCAGCGGGCCTCGCGCCCGCGCGCGCCATCCGCGTGCTGCCCGACCAGCTCATCAGCCAGATCGCCGCGGGCGAGGTGGTCGAGCGTCCGGCGTCGGTGGTCAAGGAACTGCTGGAGAACGCCCTCGACGCCGGTGCCCGTGCGCTCCAGGTCAAGCTCGAAGAAGGCGGCGTGCGCCGCATCGCCATTACCGACGATGGCGGCGGCATGTCCGCCGAGCAACTCCCGCTTGCGCTGACCCGCCACGCGACGAGCAAGATTCGCACGCTAGACGAGCTAGAGTCGGTGCTGACGCTCGGATTCCGGGGAGAAGCGCTGGCATCGATCGCCTCGGTGGCGCAGCTCACGCTCTCCAGCCGTCAGATCGACGCCCCGCATGCGACCTCCATCGACGGCAACACCGGGGCACTCACCCCGGCGGCCGGTCCGGTCGGCACGACGGTCGACGTGCGCGACCTGTACTTCAACACCCCCGCGCGCCGCAAATTCCTGAAGACCGAGCAAACCGAGTTCGGTCATTGCATGGATGTGATCCGCCGCAGCGCCCTCGCGCGCCCGGACGTCGGCTTCTCGATCCTGCACAACAACCGGGCCGTGGAGCACTGGAACGCGTCGGACGCCGCCACACGGGTCTCGCGCGTACTGGGCAACGACTTCGCGGATGCCCATCTCGCGCTGGACGAAGGCGCGGCGGAACTGCGTCTGTCGGGCTTCGTCGGCCTGCCGACCGCCAGCCGTGGCCGCGCCGACCAGCAATTCTTCTTCGTCAACGGCCGCTTCGTCCGCGACAAGCTGCTCACGCACGCCGTGCGCGCCGCCTATGAAGACGTGTTGCACGGCGACCGCTACCCGGCCTACGTGCTGTACTTCGAGCTGCCGCCGCAACT
Source organism: Pandoraea sp. NPDC090278 (assembly GCF_044772185.1). Taxonomy (NCBI): domain Bacteria; kingdom Pseudomonadati; phylum Pseudomonadota; class Betaproteobacteria; order Burkholderiales; family Burkholderiaceae; genus Pandoraea; species Pandoraea sp. NPDC090278. The sequence goes on from NZ_JBIVYJ010000007.1 coordinate 288,201, forward strand.
GGTGGACGTCAACGTTCACCCGTCGAAGATCGAAGTGCGATTTCGTGATGCCCGCAGCGTCCACCAGTTCGTGTTCCACGCGGTGCAACGTGCGCTCGCACGCGCGGCGGGCAGCGGTGGCGCAACGCACTCGGCGCATCTGACGGAAGGCGGCGGTCTTGCCGCCGGTCCGGGTGCTGCGGGTGGATTGGGCGGTCTTGGCGGTGGGTTCGGCGCACGTCCGGCGGGCGGTTTCGGCACGCCGGGCGGAAGCAGTTGGAACGCGCGGGCGCAGCAAGGCTCGTTGCCGGTGCCGCAGCCGATGTCCGTCTATGACAATCTTTTCGGACGCACAGCGCCGCCCGCGGCACGTCCGTACGGTCAGCCGGGGGTGACGGATGCACCGCCGCCCGCTTACGGGACCTCAGGTGGCTTGGGTACAGCAGACGGCGCAGCACTCACCGGCGGCCTTGCCGATGCGCTGTCGGCCTCCGGCGGCAACACGTCCGCCGACGCCGCAGCCGCGATGCAACTCGAACAACCGCTGGGCTTCGCGCTCGGCCAGTTGCACGGCATCTACATCCTCGCGCAAAACGCCTACGGTCTCGTGCTGGTGGACATGCACGCCGCGCACGAGCGCATTCTGTACGAGCGGTTCAAGCAGGCGCTGGTCGAGCGCAGCGTCCCCGTGCAGCCGCTGCTCATCCCGGTGACGTTCTTCGCCGACCCGGTGGAAATCGGCACGACGGAAGAGCATCAAGAGACGCTGACTGCGCTCGGCTTCGACCTCGCCGCCATGTCCCCGACGACGCTCGCCGTGCGCGCTATCCCTGCGCTACTCGACGGTGCCGACGCACAGGCGCTGGCCCGCGCGGTGCTGGCCGATCTGCGTCAGTACGGCGGCTCGCGCGTGCTCACCGAGCGTCAGCACGAGTTGCTGGGCACGCTCGCCTGTCACACGGCGGTGCGTGCGAACCGGCGTCTCACGCACGAGGAAATGAACGCGTTGCTTCGTCAGATGGAAGCAACCGAGCGTGCCGACCAGTGCAATCATGGCCGTCCCACCTGGTACCAGCTCACGCTCGGCGACCTCGACAAATTGTTCATGCGCGGACGTTGAGCGGTTCATGAAGGCAAACACCCCGATCGTCTGCTTGCTGGGCCCGACGGCTTCCGGCAAGACCGCTGCCGCGCTAGCGCTCGCGCAGGACACGCCGCTGGAGATCATCAGCGTCGACTCCGCACTCGTCTATCGCGAGATGGATATCGGCACGGCCAAGCCGAGCGCCGACGAACTCGCGGCCGTGCCGCATCACCTGATCGACATCATCGATCCGCGCGACGCCTACTCGGCCGCGCAATTCCGCGAAGACACGCTGCGTCTGGTCGACGAGATCGCCGCGCGCGGACGTCGCCCGCTACTCGTCGGCGGCACGATGCTGTACTACAAAGCGCTCACGCAAGGCCTCTCGCCATTGCCGTCGGCCGACGCCGATGTGCGAGCAAGACTCGATGAAGACGCCGCGCGCGAAGGATGGCCTGCGATGCATGCACGGCTCGCAAGCGTCGATCCGGTGACGGCCGCACGCCTCGCGCCGAACGACGCGCAACGCGTTCAGCGCGCGCTGGAAATCTTCGAGTTGTCGGGCAAACCGATGTCGCAGTGGCTGGCCGAGCAAACGCCCGACACGGCGTCGCCGCACACGTTCGTGCCGGTGGCGTTGGAGCCGGGCGACCGGTCGGTGCTACACGCGCGCATCTCGGAGCGTTTCCGGTTGATGCTCGCGGCAGGCTTCGTCGAAGAAGTCGTGCGCTTGCGCGCGCGCGGCGACCTCGATCCGGGGCTGCCGTCGATGCGCTGCGTCGGCTACCGTCAGGTATGGGAATACCTCGACGGCGAGACCGACTACGACACCATGCGCGACAAGGGCGTGTTCGCCACGCGTCAGTTGTGCAAACGTCAGCTCACGTGGCTACGCTCAATGCCCGAGCGTCGCATCGTCGACTGCACCGCCGACGACGCACCGCAACGCGCGCTTGCGACCGTGCGCGCGCTTTGGGGCGACTAAACGGGTTATCCCACAGGCACCGCATGGAGTCTGCTCGAAGCCGAATTCGGTGATTCGGTTTCACTCGAGTGCCTCGAAGAATTCGTCCGTCAGCAGTTGGTCGCGGATCCACGATGCAGCAGTCAACAGAATCGGCAACGCGACCATCACGCCCACCATCGTCCAGAAGAATGCTGGGCTCTTCACACCCAAGGTATCCGCTCCCCAGATCAACCCGTTACCGAACCCCGTGAGTCCAAGGCAGAGTGGCAAGTTATAGCTCGGCATGCCCTCGTACCGAACTTCATCGATCTGTGCGAGTTCCACCCCGACCATGTTCCATTCGAGGCCAAGCGCAGGTGCCTGCGACGGTGCAGGGGCGGCCACCAGTTGCACGCCCTGGCCATGCTGCACCATCTGGGCCGCCAGCGCCTGCACCAGAAGCGCACCCACAGGCCCGACATCCCCAACGGCCTCGTCCAGGACATGCACGGGCGAATCCAGTTCGCTGTCTTTGACGGCAGCAGCGACGGCATGCCGTAGTGGCTTCACGAGCCCACTCAACCAAACCTGCTTAAGCCGATCGCGAGGCGCTTGCTCGGCACGCAACAATGTTGCCAAGGCTTCAGAGGCACGATCAGGTTCCGCTGCGATCGGTCGAAACAGATACGCGAGTGGCTTGATAGGTCGGCTGTACCGTTTGGCAAGCCTCTCTGGCGTGGTCGTCAGTAGCGCGACGGCCATCTCGGACCACGCAGGCGTCTCATTCTCGATATGGAGTTGACATCCCAAGGTCAACCGCGCGTCCGGCTGTCGATAGTCCGCTGTCCACCACGGCGTCGTCAGAGACACGTTCTCGTCAAGGGATACCCACGAGAAGTGGACGTTGTTCGTCAAACCGAGGCGAGGCCAGAGTTGCTGCAATTCGGCGAGATCGGCTTGTGTAGTCGATTGCAAACAGACGTGTAGATGCCCTGACATCATGGTCTGGCTTACGGTGCCAGCCATCGGTGTGAGGAGCGTGGTAAGTACATCTTCGAGTCGGGTGATCGTCGCGTCTGCCGACGGCTGGGGGAGAGCCAGGAACTTCCCGGTGTTGGCCGGCTTCGGTCCCTCCAGCCCGAGCATTCGTTCCGCTAACTCCGGCTCCGGTGTGAGCGTTGTGCACGCCACGATCGCTACCCGTTCCTGCGCCCATTTTCGGCGCTCAGCGGTGGTGGCCTCTCCGAGATAATTCCAGAGTCTGGCCAGATTGCCGTCTCGTGCGTAGGTGGCATAGAAGAGGCCGCAAAGTCCACAGGTGAGGCTCACCGGTAACACCAGCAGTCGAATGAGAAAGTCCCCTGAGTCCATGGGGCGTGCGCCCCACGTGATGATCGTAATGGCTGCGCCGAGTGCCTGAATCACGACATAGACGCCAAGGATGATCCACAGAGACGGAAGCGGGGGCGGGTGCCGGGGCACGTACTCGGGCATATTCCACTGGCCACTCATTCAATGACCACTCCGCTCTCACTCGCGATCACAAAACTGCCGCACTCCGTCTTGCATTGATCCACCACGATGGGTCGGTCGCCGTCAAACAGGTCTTCTCCGGCTTCGACAATGCGGTTCTCGCCATGGACAGGACACGACACTCGGTCATATAGCACGGCGGCGGGGCGGCCTTCGAGATCGAGCGAGGACGACGCGGTAATGACAACGCCACCGTGACTGGTAACGTCGCCGAGGCAAACTGGATTTCTCATATCAGGGCGAGGAGGGAAAGGGGGGAGTGTTTAGTAACCGCGTTGGCGATCAGGAACAATCAACCGTGCGTCGGGATTTGTGGGTTTGATCGACGCGTCGCAACTGATCTGGTTTTGGCCGGAGGGGGTGGTGAGGTTGTCGAAGATGCCGGGTTGTCTGGAAAGACGGAATCCATCGCCCTCAACACCGGTAGGATAAGGGCCGTTTGGGTTGATGCCTGGCAACATTGGATACTCTCTGATGTAAGCGTCGTTTTTGCCGCTTTGACTCGCGACGAACAACTTGTCCTTCGTAACGAAGACCCCGTACTCCTTGGATGTCTGATACGGCCACCAAGTGCTTTCAACGTAAACGACTGCGCCAAACGTTCTGCCGGCATCGGTGGAGTAAAGGAGGAGCCCGCGGCATCCTCGTTCTGGGCACGCGGCACCGGGCGGTGGGCTCATGGGAAATGCCAGGTTGCGACCGGTCGGATCGGCATTGATGATCCAGCCTTGATAGTTCTCGACACCAGCGCGCCCAAGCTTCTTGCGCAGGCCGAGCTTCGTGTCGTTGTAATACGCTTCGCCGTAGTGGCAATCGCGGTACTTCTCCAGCGTCACATAGCGATGATCGTCGATGCGATAGATGATTTGCGGGGGCGAATCGTAAGGCAGGTCCTTAACTGCGAAGAAGTCCGCACGCGTAAAGACGTAGGGCGCGTCCTTAGCCTTGCTGGATGGGCCGACATAGTCGGTGCCGTGCCACAGCCACGTGATGGCTGCTCCGCCAACAATCCCGGCAAGCGCTACACCCACGATTGTTTTCATCTCCAACGTTGATACTCCTTGCCTTGTCACTAAACTACTTGCCCATGAGTGCCCGAACAGATTGCCGTCTCGTGCGTAGGTGGCATAGAAGAGGCCGCAAAGTCCACAGGTGAGGCTCACCGGTAACACCAGCAGTCGAATGAGAAAGTCCCCTGAGTCCATGGGGCGTGCGCCCCACGTGATGATCGTAATGGCTGCGCCGAGTGCCTGAATCACGACATAGACGCCAAGGATGATCCACAGAGACGGAAGCGGGGGCGGGGGCCGGGGCACGTACTCGGGCATATTCCACTGGCCACTCATTCAATGACCACTCCGCTCTCACTCGCGATCACAAAACTGCCGCACTCCGTCTTGCATTGATCCACCACGATGGGTCGGTCGCCGTCAAACAGGTCTTCTCCGGCTTCGACAATGCGGTTCTCGCCATGGACAGGACACGACACTCGGTCATATAGCACGGCAGCGGGGCGGCCTTCGAGATCGAGCGAGGACGACGCGGTAATGACAACGCCACCGTGACTGGTAACGTCGCCGAGGCAAACTGGATTTCTCATATCAGGGCGAGGAGGGAAAGGGGGGAGTGTTTAGTAACCGCGTTGGCGATCAGGAACAACCAACCGTGCGTCGGGATTTGTGGGTTTGATCGACGCATCGCAACTGATCTGGTTTTGGCCGGAGGGGGTGGCCATATGGTCAAAGAAGCCTGGACGATCGGACAGACCAAAGCTACGGCGTCTAATTCCGTCCGGATACGGGCCATCTAGATCGATACCTTGCAACATCGGAAACTCTCGGACATACAAGTCCCGTGCAGCAGTCGGATCCGCGATGTACAGCTTGTCCTTCGTGACGAAAACCCCGTAGTCCTTGGAGGTCTCATACGGGCTCCGCGTGTGCTCAAAATAGATGATTGAGCCAAACGTTCGGCCGGCATCAGTGGAGTACAGGAGAAACCCGCGGCACCCCCTCTCCGGACACGCGACTGATGGTGTATCTCCCATCGGGAAAGCGAGATTGCGTCCAGTCGGATCGGCATTGATGATCCAGCCTTGATAGTTCTCGACGTCGGCGCGCCCGAGCTTCTTTCGCAGGCCGAGCTTCGTGTCGTTGTAATACGTTTCGCCGTAGTGACAATCGCGGTATTTTTCCAGCGTCACATAGCGATGATCGTCGATGCGATAGATGATTTGCGGGGGCGAATCGTAAGGCAGGTCCTTAACTGCGAAGAAGTCCGCACGCGTAAAGACGTAGGGCGCGTCCTTAGCCTTGCTGGATGGGCCGACATAGTCGGTACCACGCCACAGCCACACAATGGCTGCTGCGGCAGTAGCCGCGGCGAGCGCCCCCGCCACGATTGGTTTCATCTCCATCGTTGATACTCCTTGCCTTGTCACTAAACTACTTGCCCATGAGTGCCCGAATCTGGGCCCGTGCGTCTTCGACCAGTTGAGTGACCGGGCCATCAATCGTGGCGGGCATGGCAACCGGCGTAAGCGCCCCGGTTTCGAAATAAGGGTCGTACCCCAGCGTCCAGTCAGCCCGCTTGATCAACCGTAGCCAGAAATCCCGCTTCTTGAACGCGTCACAATGCCCGATGGGTAGGTCATACGCGACGACGCGACGCATAAACCCTTCGTGGCCGGGCAAAGTGCTGTGATTGGTCGGTTCCGGCCGATAGTTGTCGCGCTCTTGGAGTGCCTCGGCTTCGCTTTGGTACTCCAGGAACACACCCGGACGCCGCGGGTCGCGCCTCACCACTTGCTTCGCTTCGTACAGCGGGCGGAAATACGGATAGTCCCTATCGACATACCGCATTTGTCCGGGATTCTCGGGATCGGGCTCCATCTTGCTCATGGGCTCAGCCGTGACGCGCGATATGTCAAAGTCTGCCATCTCCTCTGCGGTAAGTGGCGCGGATACCAGCTCGGCATTGATCGTCACGGTATGGTTGACGTCCGGCACCGTCCACAGCGGACCAACCACAGTCTTGCGATTGCCGTTCCAAAACGACCACGGCTCCACACCTGGCACTGGCTGCTGAATTGGAGGGAGCGTACCGAAGCGTTTGGTGCCAGGAGAGTCACCCACGGGCGTGCCGCGTGCAAGCATGCGCTGCTTGACGGTGCCCCCCAACTCCTTCAGCAGCTTGTCGCTTACCCCCTTCCAGCCGATGCTCTGCAGAGGGGAGGCCCCCATCACGCGGTCGTGCGGCGTGAAGTAGACATAGAGCCGGCCGTGGTTGTCTCGCTCATGTACGCCGGATTCGCACTGATTGTCCGGTCGCCAGAAATCAGAGTCCTCCGAGGTACCGCAGTGCAAGCGCATCATCTCGGCTTCGCCCATGGGGCGCCGGTCCTGTTGAATGCGCTTGGAGACATTGCGAAACGTGTTCACGCGTGCGCTTTCGGTCTGGCGAATCATCCCGGAGGTAACGATGTCCATGACCTTGCCTTCGAGCGCGTAGGGCGAGTTCATCACAAACAGCGCATCCGGCGCGCGCGTTTTGACCATCAAGGTGGCCGCCATGGCCACCATGGTGCCCTGGCTGTGCGACATCACCGAGATCGTGTCGCGCGGACACTCGGTACGAATGTGATCGATCAGATCCGCCAGGCGCTGTGCGGCGTGGGCAAAGTAGAGACGCGGTGGCGCATCGTCCAGTTGGCGGTCCGACTCGGTATTGAAGTCCTCCAGGTCGAGACCTAAAACACGCCTTTTGAACCCCTCAGGGCTCCACAGTTGCAGCAGGTTGTTGGTGCCGTTCTGGAACGGGCCGCCGCCCCAATACCAGGGGCCCAGAGCCTTATCGTTCCAGCATTGGGGTAACCACTGGTTTATGCCCTCGCGGTTGCGCATCGGGATGCGCCACTGCTGCGCAGTGTCGTTCGGCGCGCGGTAGCCCCAGTGGAAACGGATCACCGGGGATCGATTGAACCCGCCTTTGGCAGGGAATCGGCGGGGGACTGGCTTGTCGGATTTCGCGTCAACGGTTGTGTACTTATTAGCCTCTAGCTTCCACTCTTCGAACTCAGACAGATTCAATCGCTCATTTAACCCTTTGCAGAGCGCTTCTTCAGCCGTGTCATACCACTCCCCCTCAGAATTCACTCCATGCACAAAGATCACGATGCCGGGCAGGTGCGGCGGGATACGCGCCTCTGCCCGCACCTCGTAGCTGCACGGCGTGAGGTACGACTCCCAGAACGGTTGTCCCAAGTGGTCACACTGCATCGGCACGATGCGCGTGGCGAACGGGTGCTGGTACATCTCGCGCGGCTTCTTCTTACCCGCTTTCGGCGGCGCATCTTTGTCGGTCGCCTTGGTGTTTTCAGTCATGATCGGTGTCGTTATGAATGCTGGAGCAGCAGCTTGATCCCCTGCGCCACGTCCTGCAGTCGCAGCGAGGTCTCGCCCTTGTCGTTGGTCACGCCTTCAGCGATCTGACCATCGGCCAACTCGATCTTGTAGGGCTGATAGCGCATAGGCCGTCCGGAAAGGGAGTCGCCGAGCACGAAGCGCTCGTCGTTGTTCACGTCGACCTGCCCAAACTTCGGCCTTGGCAACGACAGCGACCCCGGCGCGTCCTTCTTCAGCTTGGCCATCTTGATGAGGAGGTTGCCTGCGCCGCCGACTTCCACCACGTCGCCGTGCACTTTGAGATATGCGGAGCCACCGCCTTGCAGAATGACGCCGTTCGCGGCATTCACAGTAGCGGTGCCATCGGCACTGGTGATCTGCAGGTTCTTCTGTGAGACGAGGTCCATCGCATCGGATTGCGCCTGAATCTGCACCTTGCCTCGCGCGGCGATGAGCCGAATACCCAGCTTGTGTGCAAAGAGCGAGAGCACGTCGCCGGCCGCAAT
>NZ_JBIVYJ010000008.1:0-284547 GCF_044772185.1 Pandoraea sp. NPDC090278
GCCGATGATAGTGCGGATACCCGTGTGAAAGTAGGTAATCGTCAGGCTCCCCTTAAAAACCCCTTGCTACCAACGTAGCAAGGGGTTTTTGCTTTCGGGCCGTGCACTTTGATCCCCACCGGGCGATGCCCAGTCGCCAGGCGAAAGCCCGAAGATCCACCTTCCTGATGATCAATCGATCATCCGAACTAGCCTCGATGACGCCGCGTTTCGATATTCGCGCCAATGTCGACCATGAGGCCGAGGGGATCGATGGCATCTGGCGTGCTCGATGGTCCACACGATCAAGTGGATTGGCGAATCCATGCGCGATGTGGCCCTTCGCAGGGTTCATTGAAACGATTCGAATAACTCATCCGGCCATTTACCAACGCCATTGCCGCTCCATTCCTGTTGAATGGCGCCGGTGCGGACTGTGTTGGAAGCCTTATCCGTCCGCCTTACCGCGCCTTTCTCGGCAGAAAATGACTGCTCGTGGTGCGCGCTTGAAGAGCGAAAAGGAAAACGCGCAGGCCGTATAAGACGACTCTTAAAGCGCATGGCGCAGTGCGCGATTCGACATATTGGCGGTTTATGCTGTCCGCTGTTTCGAACAGCAATATGAGCGCTTCGCATTCTCGACGCGGTGCTCACGTAGACCATAAAAAATGAACCAGATGTATGTCCCGGGGTCGCGTCTTCCTCCCGTTATCGTCGTGTCATTAGTCGACAGCCATGAGCGTCGCGCTCACATCACGGCGCAGCTGACCAAAGCGAGCGTCCCATTCAGATTCTTCGATGCGCAGCGCATTGACCAATATCCAGTGACGTACGACGAGGCGACTCGCCTCAAAATGTATTCGAGCCATCTGACGCTCGGAGAGGTGGGCTGCTATGACAGCCACTATCGCATCTGGGAAGCCCTGGCGCGGTCTAACGACGATATCTGGTGTGTCCTGGAAGACGACGTCGAGCTGACGCCTGACTTCTCCGGACGCCTTGCGGCAGCGTTGGACGTCTCGATCCACTGGGGGATCATGAGGTTGAAGGGTGGAGGGGATTCCGGGCGTTGGAAGGTGGGTGAGCTCCCGGATGGTGGCGTCCTCCATGATCACCGCAAGCAGCCTGGCGGCACGCAGGGCTATCTCATCCGTCGCGATGCCGCGTTAGCCCTGTTGGACTACGCCAAACGGATGATCCATCCGGTCGACGATATGCTGAACCGCAATTGGGAGCACGGCGTCCGCATGATCTCGATGTCGCCAGACATTGTTGTGGATGTGGGCAATGATCTCGGTACTACGATCACCGGTCGCCGAAAGGCAGAACGGAGCCTTGTGCAAAAGCTGCGCCGAGAATTCCAAATGGGGAAAGACTGCCTGAACAGTCACATGGACGTTTGGCGTAGACGCTTGTTAGCAGGCGCTCGCTGACTCCGTCTCGGCGATTTTCCGAAATTCAAGATAATCCAACAAATCAAAGAGTTGCCGCGTTCTCGTGATTTTTTTCGGGCCGCAGGCATAGAAACTGCATATTTAATGCGTGGAAGGTGTTGACAAGGCAGGGGGACATCTCCATAATTGCAAATTCTCTGCGGAGGGGTGCCCGAGTGGCTAAAGGGGGCAGACTGTAAATCTGTTGGCTTACGCCTACGTTGGTTCGAATCCAACCTCCTCCACCAGAATGCGGAAGTAATAAGCGCCGGAAACATGAGTTCTCCGGCGCTTGTTACCAAGTGGCGAGAGTCGGAATCCAAGCGGGTGTAGCTCAATGGTAGAGCAGAAGCCTTCCAAGCTTATGACGAGGGTTCGATTCCCTTCACCCGCTCCAGGTGACGCGCAGAACCAGTAGTACAGGATTCGCCCATGTGGCTCAGTGGTAGAGCACTCCCTTGGTAAGGGAGAGGTCGGCAGTTCGATCCTGCCCATGGGCACCAAAAGATAGTGAAGCGCGGCAATCAACATGCCGAGCAACCTCGGCAATAGATAACCCGTTAGGAGTCGGAAATGGCAAAGGAAAAATTCGAGCGGACTAAGCCGCACGTGAACGTCGGTACCATTGGCCACGTTGACCATGGCAAGACCACCCTGACGGCTGCTATCGCAACGGTTCTGTCGGCCAAGTTCGGCGGCGAAGCCAAGAAGTACGACGAAATCGACGCGGCGCCGGAAGAAAAGGCACGTGGTATCACGATCAACACGGCACACATCGAGTACGAAACGGCTACGCGCCACTACGCACACGTTGACTGCCCGGGCCACGCCGACTACGTCAAGAACATGATTACCGGTGCTGCCCAGATGGACGGCGCTATCCTGGTTTGCTCGGCTGCTGACGGCCCGATGCCGCAAACGCGTGAGCACATCCTGCTCGCCCGTCAGGTCGGTGTGCCGTACATCATCGTGTTCCTGAACAAGTGCGACATGGTCGACGACGCCGAGCTGCTCGAGCTGGTCGAAATGGAAGTGCGCGAGCTTCTCTCGAAGTACGACTTCCCGGGTGACGACACCCCGATCATCAAGGGTTCGGCCAAGCTGGCGCTGGAAGGCGACAAGGGCGAACTGGGCGAAGTCGCGATCATGAACCTGGCCGATGCGCTGGATTCGTACATCCCGACGCCGGAGCGCGCTATCGATAAGCCGTTCCTGATGCCGGTGGAAGACGTGTTCTCGATCTCGGGTCGTGGCACGGTGGTGACGGGTCGTATCGAGTCGGGCATCGTCAAGGTCGGCGAAGAAATCGAAATCGTCGGTATCAAGATGGACGGTGACAAGCCGCACATCGACAAGACGACCTGCACGGGCGTTGAAATGTTCCGCAAGCTGCTCGACCAAGGTCAAGCAGGCGACAACGTTGGCCTGCTGCTGCGCGGCACGAAGCGTGAAGACGTCCAGCGTGGTCAGGTTCTGGCCAAGCCGGGCTCGATCAAGCCGCACATGAGCTTCACGGCCGAAGTGTACGTGCTGTCGAAGGACGAAGGCGGCCGTCACACGCCGTTCTTCAACAACTATCGTCCGCAGTTCTACTTCCGTACGACGGACGTGACCGGTTCGATCACCCTGCCGGAAGGCAAGGAAATGGTCATGCCGGGCGACAACGTGTCGATCAGCGTCAAGCTGATCGCTCCGATCGCCATGACCGAAGGTCTGCGCTTCGCAATCCGCGAAGGTGGCCGTACGGTGGGTTCGGGCGTCGTTGCAAAGATCGTAGCTTAAGCCGGTACCTTAACGGTCCGCGCTTACGGGGTCAGCTTTTGGCAGCTGACCTCTCTGCTGTTTTAGGGGTATAGCTCAACTGGCAGAGCGTCGGTCTCCAAAACCGAAGGTTGGGGGTTCGATTCCCTCTGCCCCTGCCAAACAACTGTCTGCAAGCTGGAAATGGCGAATTCTCCCGTAGAAACTGTACGTACGACTGGCGACAAGCTGCTGCTGGCTCTGGCCGGGCTGCTGGTGATTGCTGGCGTCGTGGCGTTCTACGCTTTGGAGCAACAAGCACTGTACGTGCGCGTTGCTGCCATCGTCGTCGTTCTGGCCATCGCAGCAGGTGTTGCATTGGCATCGCAAACTGGCAAAGGCTTCCTGGCTTTTGCCAAGGATGCGTATCGGGAAGTGGGTAAGGTCGTTTGGCCGACCCGTAAAGAGGCTGCCCAAACGACCGCGATTGTCTTCGCGTTCGTCATCATCATGGCGCTGTATCTGTGGATCAGCGACAAGACGATCGAATGGGCAGTGTTCTCTTTGATTCTTGGCTGGAAGTGATATGTCTGATACCGGAGCTGCACCGAGCAAGAAGCGCTGGTACGTCATTCATGCCTACTCCGGCATGGAAAAAAGCGTAGCCAAGCAACTGCAAGAGCGCATTACGCGTGAGGGCATGCAAGATTACTTTGGTCAGATTCTTGTTCCGACCGAAGAAGTTGTTGAAACTACGGCTGGCCATAAGAAGGTCACCGAACGTCGTTTCTTCCCCGGCTATGTGCTGTGTGAGATGGAAATGACGGATGAATCGTGGCACTTGGTGAAGAACACGCCCAAGGTCACGGGCTTTATCGGCGGCACGGGCACGCGTCCGATTCCGATCCGACAAGCTGAAGTCGACAAGATCATGTCGCAAATCAAGGATGGGGTTGAAAAGCCGCGTCCCAAGACGTTGTTCGAAGTGGGCGAGCTGGTTCGAGTCAAGGATGGTCCTTTCACGGACTTCAACGGCTCGGTGGAAGAAGTGAACTACGAAAAGTCCCGCCTCCGTGTCTCCGTCACCATTTTTGGACGGGCAACTCCGGTAGAACTGGAGTTCGGACAAGTCGAAAAGATCTAAGAATAAAATGCGCCGGCGCGACGTCCGGCGCGTTTTTGCGTTGGTGACACCCGTCGCCGAGGAGCGTCAGTAGCCCGTTTTTGGTGAACGCGCGCTATGACTCAACCCCGAATATGCGCCACATATTCGTTCCGGAGTAAACCATGGCAAAGAAAATCATCGGCTTTATCAAGCTGCAGATTCCTGCAGGTAAAGCCAACCCGTCGCCCCCCGTGGGCCCGGCCCTGGGTCAGCGTGGCCTGAACATCATGGAGTTCTGCAAGGCGTTCAACGCGCAAACGCAGAGCCTCGAACCGGGTCTTCCGATTCCGGTGGTGATCACCGCCTTCGCGGACAAGAGCTTCACGTTCGTCCTGAAGACCCCGCCGGCAACGGTGCTGATCAAGAAGGCTGCCAACCTGCAAAAGGGTTCGGCCAAGCCGCACACCGACAAGGTGGGCAAGATCACCCGCGCACAAGCGGAAGAAATCGCGAAGACCAAGATGCCTGACCTTACCGCCTCCGATCTGGACGCCGCGGTTCGCACCATCGCTGGCAGCGCACGTTCGATGGGCATCACGGTGGAGGGTCTGTAATGGCTAAGATCTCGAAGCGTCAACAAGCACTGGCCGCAAAGGTCGACCGCAACAAGCTGTACCCGGTCGGCGACGCTCTGGCCCTGGTCAAGGAATGCGCAAGCGCCAAGTTCGACGAGTCGATCGACGTCGCCGTTCAACTGGGCGTCGATGCGAAGAAGTCGGACCAAGTGGTTCGCGGTTCGGTCGTTCTGCCGGCTGGTACCGGTAAGTCGGTTCGCGTGGCCGTTTTCGCCCAAGGCGAAAAGGCTGAGCAAGCCAAGGCTGCCGGCGCTGAAATCGTCGGTATGGAAGACCTGGCCGAGCAGATCAAGGCCGGCAACATGGACTTCGACATCGTGATCGCTTCGCCGGACACGATGCGTATCGTCGGTACGCTGGGCCAGATCCTCGGCCCGCGCGGCCTGATGCCGAACCCGAAGGTTGGCACGGTCACCCCGGACGTCGCTACGGCAGTGAAGAACGCCAAGGCAGGTCAGGTGCAATACCGTGTCGACAAGGCCGGTATCATCCACGCCACGATCGGTCGCGCTTCGTTTGAAGCCGCTGCTCTGCAGCAGAACCTTTCGGCACTGCTGGAAGCCCTGACGAAGTCGAAGCCGGCTTCGAGCAAGGGTGTCTACCTGCGCAAGATCGCCCTGTCGAGCACGATGGGCGTTGGCGTGCGTGTGGACCAGGCCAGCCTGTCGGCCTAAGCGATAAGTATCGCAATCGCAGGGTGATGGCGTCCCCTGCGATGGCTGAGATCCTTGAGATCGACAGCCTGTAGCAAAAGACTTTGGGCGGAAGCGGATTCTTCGGAAGACGCTTCCGGTTATCAAAGACCGTTGGCGGGAATGGGCATTCACTGACGCTCCCTTAATACGCCAGCCAACGCAGATGGCGAACCCGAACAAGTTATGCAGTCACACCGTCGCACGCGGGCAACCGGGCGCGAGGGTTGAAACTCCAGACATGTCGGTAAGCCGTTAGTGGAACGGCATCACCATGAGGTGATGTCAATTTTGGAGGTTAACCGTGGCACTTAATCTTGATGATAAGAAAGCCGTCGTGGCAGAAGTATCGGCGCAAGTCGCCGGCGCTTCGACCATCGTTGTGGCTGAATATCGCGGAATCACGGTTGGCGATCTGACGAAGCTTCGCGCCAATGCGCGTCAGCAAGGCGTCTACCTGCGCGTTCTGAAGAACACGCTGGCACGCCGTGCAGTGGAAAACACTGCATTTGCTGACCTGGCTGAGCAGATGACCGGTCCTCTGATCTACGGTATCTCGACGGATCCCGTAGCCGCTGCGAAAGTCTTGAACGACTTTTCGAAGGGCAACGACAAGTTGATCTTGAAGGCCGGCTCGTACGACGGCAAGGTGATGGACAAGGCAGGCGTGCAAGCGCTGGCCTCGATCCCGAGCCGCGACGAACTGCTCGCGAAGTTGCTGGGTGTCATGCAAGCGCCGGTTTCCGGCTTTGCTCGCGTCCTGGCTGCCGTGGCAGAGAAGAAGCAAGCGGAAGCTGCTTAATTCTCTCCCCGGTTACACGATCGCTGACTTCGGTCCGAACACAATCTAGGAGTTTTACAAATGGCAATCACGAAAGACGAAATCATCGAAGCCGTAGGCGCGATGTCGGTTATGGAACTGAACGACCTGGTCAAGGCGTTCGAAGAAAAGTTTGGCGTGTCGGCTGCTGCGATGATGGTCGCTGGCGGTGCTGCTGGCGGCGGTGCTGCTGCAGCTGCTGAAGAGCAAACCGAATTCAACGTCATCCTGGCAGAAGTCGGTGCAAACAAGGTCGGCGTCATTAAGGCCGTCCGCGAAATCACCGGCCTGGGCCTGAAGGAAGCCAAGGATCTGGTTGATGGCGCTCCGAAGGCTGTCAAGGAAGGCGTCGACAAGGCTGCTGCTGACGAAGCCAAGAAGAAGCTGGAAGAAGCCGGCGCCAAGGTCGAAGTTAAGTAATTCGGCTCTGCGCGTAGGGAAGGCTGGCGACGAAATGTCGTCAGCCTTTTTGTGCTTTCAGGAGATGCAAATCCCAAAACCGGGATTCCAAATTCGAAAGCGGGCTTGAAGCTAAGCCAAGTTGTTGAAATTGAAGTGATTTCGCTGTGCCTCGTGCGACTCGCACGGTTTCAAACGGGCGTTCGCCCAATGAGACGAGTCCAGGGACATGCGATAGCGGCCGATGTGCCGCACTGGGGAAGTAAGCGAGAGGCCAAAGAAAAAATCGCGACGGGAAGCGTATTCGATGCGTCAGGCATCGGCCCGTGACGGTTTTCTCTTTGTCTTCTGAAGCGACTGCAGAAGGCAAGTTTGGTCGGGCGACGGGCAACACAGGCATCCGTCGCCGTCAGCCAGCGGTTGGTAGCGGCCAACCACCAAGCTCGTTGCTCCGCGGCAAGCCCGCCGTGGGGGACGTCTGGTCTCAGTCGATGAACACCCGTTGGCGATGCCTGCCGTCGTCGTCATCGTAGTGATTCGGAGATCGTAATGCACTATTCCTTCACCGAGAAGAAACGCATTCGCAAGAGTTTTGCGAAGCGTCCGACCGTGCACAAGGTGCCGTTTTTGCTGGCCACCCAGCTCGCCTCGTACACATCGTTCTTGCAAGCCGATGCGCTTGCATCGGAGCGGAAGCCGGAGGGTCTGCAAGCAGCCTTCTCCTCCATTTTCCCGATCGTTTCTCACAACGGGTTCGCACGCCTGGAGTTTGTCAGCTATCTGCTTGGCACGCCTGCGTTCGATGTCAAGGAATGTCAACAGCGCGGCCTGACCTTCTGCTCGGCCCTGCGCGCCAAGGTTCGTCTGGTGATTCTCGATAAAGAATCGCCGAACAAGCCGGTAGTCAAGGAAGTCAAGGAACAAGAAGTGTACATGGGCGAAATTCCGCTCATGACCTCGACGGGTTCCTTCGTCATCAATGGCACGGAACGTGTCATCGTCTCGCAGCTGCACCGTTCGCCGGGCGTGTTCTTCGAACACGACAAGGGCAAGACGCACAGCTCGGGCAAACTGCTGTTCTCCGCGCGTATCATCCCCTACCGCGGCTCGTGGCTCGACTTCGAATTCGATCCGAAGGACATTCTGTACTTCCGCGTTGACCGCCGTCGCAAGATGCCGGTCACGATCCTGCTCAAGGCCATTGGCCTGACGCCGGAACAGATCCTCGCGAACTTCTTCGTGTTCGACAACTTCAAGCTGATGCCGGAAGGCGCACAGATGGAGTTCGTGCCGGAGCGTCTGCGTGGTGAAGTGGCTCGCTTCGACATCACGGATCGCGAAGGCAAGGTCATTGTCCAGAAGGACAAGCGCGTCAACGCCAAGCACATCCGCGACCTCGAGAACGCCAACACCAAGTTCATCTCGGTGCCGGAAGACTATCTCCTCGGCCGTGTGCTCGCGAAGAACGTGGTCGATGGCGACACCGGCGAAGTGATCGCCAACGCTAACGACGAAATCACCGAAAGCGTGCTGCTCAAGCTGCGCGAGTCGGGTGTGTCGGACATCCAGACGCTGTACACGAACGATCTGGACCAGGGTTCGTACATCTCGGCCACGCTGCGTATCGACGAGACCGCCGACAAGACGGCCGCGCGTATCGCGATCTATCGCATGATGCGCCCGGGCGAGCCGCCGACCGAAGATGCGGTCGAAGCCCTGTTCAACCGTTTGTTCTACAGCGAAGAAGCGTACGACCTGTCGAAGGTGGGTCGTATGAAGTTCAACCGTCGTGTTGGCCGTGACGAAGTGCTCGGACCGATGACGCTGGACGACGACGATATTCTCGCGACCATCAAGATCCTCGTGGATCTTCGTAACGGCCGCGGCGAAGTCGACGACATCGACCACTTGGGTAACCGTCGTGTGCGTTGCGTCGGCGAACTGGCAGAGAACCAGTTCCGCGCCGGTCTCGTGCGTGTCGAGCGCGCTGTGAAGGAACGTCTGGGTCAGGCTGAGTCGGAAAACCTGATGCCGCACGACCTGATCAACAGCAAGCCGATTTCGTCGGCCATTCGCGAGTTCTTCGGTTCGTCGCAGCTGTCGCAGTTTATGGATCAGACCAACCCGCTGTCGGAAATCACGCACAAGCGTCGTGTTTCCGCACTGGGCCCGGGCGGTCTGACGCGCGAACGTGCAGGCTTTGAAGTCCGCGACGTGCACCCGACCCACTATGGCCGCGTGTGCCCGATCGAAACGCCGGAAGGTCCGAACATTGGTCTGATCAACTCGCTGGCACTGTACGCCCGCCTGAACGAATACGGCTTCCTCGAGACGCCGTACCGCAAGGTGGAAGACGGCAAGGTCACCGACCAGATCGACTACCTGTCGGCCATTGAAGAAGGTCGTTACGTGATCGCTCAGGCGAACGCGTCGATCGGCGCCAGCGGCGAACTCACCGACGAACTCGTGTCGTCGCGTGAAGCCGGTGAAACGCTGATGGTCACGCCGGACCGCATCCAGTACATGGACGTGGCACCGTCGCAGATCGTCTCGGTCGCAGCTTCGCTGATTCCGTTCCTCGAACACGATGACGCGAACCGCGCATTGATGGGTTCGAACATGCAGCGCCAGGCCGTGCCTTG
The DNA here is from genome assembly GCF_044772185.1 of Pandoraea sp. NPDC090278. NCBI lineage: Bacteria > Pseudomonadati > Pseudomonadota > Betaproteobacteria > Burkholderiales > Burkholderiaceae > Pandoraea > Pandoraea sp. NPDC090278. The sequence continues at coordinate 9,446 of NZ_JBIVYJ010000008.1, forward strand.
CCTGCGTCCGGAAAAGGCGGTTGTCGGTACGGGTATCGAACGTACGGTGGCCGTTGACTCGGGTACGACCGTGCAGGCGTTCCGTGGCGGTGTGGTCGACTACGTCGATGCAGGCCGTGTGGTGATTCGCGTGAACGACGACGAAGCCGTTGCCGGTGAAGTCGGCGTGGACATCTACAACCTGATCAAGTACACGCGTTCGAACCAGAACACCAACATCAACCAGCGTCCGATCGTGGAAGTGGGCGATAAGGTTGCGCGCGGCGATGTGATCGCCGACGGCGCGTCGACCGACCTGGGTGAGCTGGCGCTGGGTCAGAACATGCTGATCGCGTTCATGCCGTGGAACGGCTACAACTTCGAAGACTCGATCCTGATCTCGGAACGTGTCGTTGCGGAAGACCGTTACACGTCGATCCACATCGAAGAACTGAACGTTGTCGCTCGCGACACGAAGCTCGGACCGGAAGAAATCACGCGCGACATCTCGAACCTGGCGGAAGTGCAACTGAGCCGTCTGGACGAGTCGGGCATCGTGTACATCGGTGCGGAAGTCGAAGCCGGTGACGTGCTGGTGGGCAAGGTCACGCCGAAGGGCGAAACCCAGCTCACGCCGGAAGAAAAGCTGCTGCGCGCGATCTTCGGCGAGAAGGCTTCGGACGTGAAGGACACCTCGCTGCGCGTGCCGTCGGGCATGAGCGGCACGGTCATCGACGTGCAAGTGTTCACGCGTGAAGGCATTCAGCGCGACAAGCGCGCTCAGCAGATCATCGACGATGAACTGAAGGGCTACCGCCTCGACCTGAACGACCAGCTGCGTATCGTGGAAGGCGACGCATTCCAGCGTCTGGAGCGTTTCCTGGTGGGCAAGACCGCCAATGGCGGTCCGAAGAAGCTCGCCAAGGGCACCAAGATCACCAAGGAATACCTGGCCGATCTGGATCGCTACCACTGGTTCGACATCCGTCTGGCAGAAGACGAAGGTGCGCAACAGCTCGAACAGATCAAGGAATCGATCGAGCAGAAGCGTCACTCGTTCGACCTGGCTTTCGAAGAGAAGCGCAAGAAGCTCACGCAAGGCGACGAACTGCCGCCGGGCGTGCTGAAGATGGTCAAGGTGTACCTGGCAGTCAAGCGTCGTCTGCAGCCTGGCGACAAGATGGCCGGCCGTCACGGTAACAAGGGTGTGGTCTCGAAGATCGTGCCGATCGAGGATATGCCGTACATGGCCGATGGCCGTCCGGCAGACATCGTGCTCAACCCGCTCGGCGTGCCGTCGCGGATGAACGTGGGTCAGATTCTCGAATCGCACCTCGGCTGGGCAGCGAAGGGTCTGGGCTGGCGTATCGGCGAAATGCTGCAAGCGCACACGAAGGTCCAGGAGCTGCGCAAGTTCCTGACGAAGATCTACAACGAGAGCGGTCAGCAAGAAGATATCGACAGCCTGTCGGACGACGAAATCATGTCGTTGGCACGCAACCTGCAGAACGGTGTTCCGTTCGCGACGCCGGTGTTCGATGGCGCGCATGAAGAGGAAATCCGTCGCATGCTGGATCTGGCGTTCCCGGATCACATCGCGAAGGAACTCGGCATGACGAAGTCAAAGAACCAGGTCACGCTGTTCGACGGTCGCACTGGCGAAGCCTTCGAGCGTACGGTCACTTGCGGCTTCATGCACATGCTCAAGCTGCACCACTTGGTCGACGACAAGATGCACGCCCGTTCGACCGGTCCGTACTCGCTGGTGACGCAACAGCCGTTGGGCGGTAAGGCTCAGTTCGGTGGTCAGCGCTTCGGTGAAATGGAAGTGTGGGCACTGGAAGCTTACGGCGCATCGTATGTGCTGCAGGAAATGCTGACGGTGAAGTCGGATGACGTGACGGGTCGTACGAAGGTGTACGAGAACCTCGTCAAGGGCGATCACGTGATCGATGCCGGCATGCCGGAATCGTTCAACGTGCTGGTCAAGGAAATCCGTTCGCTCGGTATCGATATCGACCTGGAGCGCGGTTAATCGCGTTCAGGCAACAGGAGAAAGCAATGAAAGCTTTGCTCGATCTATTCAAGCAAGTCCAGCAGGACGAACAGTTCGACGCGATCAAGATCGGTCTGGCTTCGCCGGACAAGATCCGCTCGTGGTCGTTCGGTGAAGTGAAGAAGCCGGAGACGATCAACTACCGGACCTTCAAGCCCGAACGCGACGGTCTGTTCTGCGCCAAGATCTTCGGTCCGATCAAGGACTACGAGTGCCTTTGCGGCAAGTACAAGCGCCTGAAGCACCGTGGCGTGATATGCGAGAAGTGCGGCGTTGAAGTGACGCTGGCCAAGGTGCGTCGTGAGCGCATGGGCCACATCGAACTGGCTTCGCCGGTCGCGCACATCTGGTTCCTGAAGTCGCTCCCGTCGCGTCTGGGCATGGTGCTCGACATGACGCTGCGCGACATCGAACGCGTGCTGTACTTCGAAGCATATGTGGTGCTCGAGCCGGGCATGACGCCGCTCAAGCGTTGCCAGATCATGACCGAAGAGGATTACTACAACAAGGTCGAGGAATACGGCGACGAATTCCGTGCCGAGATGGGCGCGGAAGGCGTGCGCGAGCTGCTGCGCTCGATCGACATCGACGCACAGGTCGAGCATCTGCGCGCCGAGCTGCAAGCCACGGGCTCGGAAGCCAAGATCAAGAAGTACGCCAAGCGCCTGAAGGTTCTTGAGGCATTCCAGCGCTCGGGCATCAAGCCCGAGTGGATGGTGCTCGAAGTCCTGCCGGTGCTCCCGCCTGAGCTGCGCCCGCTGGTGCCGCTCGACGGTGGCCGCTTCGCGACCTCGGACCTGAACGATCTGTATCGCCGCGTCATCAACCGTAACAACCGTCTGAAGCGTCTGCTCGAGCTGAAGGCCCCGGACATCATCGTGCGCAACGAAAAGCGCATGCTGCAAGAGTCCGTGGACTCGCTGCTCGACAACGGCCGTCGCGGTAAGGCGATGACCGGTGCGAACAAGCGCCCGCTCAAGTCGCTGGCCGACATGATCAAGGGTAAGAGCGGTCGTTTCCGTCAGAACTTGCTGGGTAAGCGCGTTGACTACTCGGGCCGTTCGGTGATTACCGTGGGCCCGACGCTCAAGCTGCATCAGTGCGGTCTGCCGAAGCTGATGGCGCTCGAACTCTTCAAGCCGTTCATCTTCCACAAGCTGGAAGTGATGGGCGTGGCCACGACCATCAAGGCCGCGAAGAAGGAAGTCGAGAACCAGACGGCGGTGGTGTGGGACATCTTGGAAGAGGTGATCCGCGAGCATCCGATCATGCTGAACCGCGCACCGACGCTTCACCGCCTGGGTATTCAGGCGTTCGAGCCGGTGCTGATCGAAGGCAAGGCAATTCAGCTTCACCCGCTGGTTTGCGCGGCGTTCAACGCCGACTTCGACGGTGACCAGATGGCTGTTCACGTGCCGCTGTCGCTCGAAGCGCAGATGGAAGCGCGTACCCTGATGCTGGCCTCGAACAACGTGTTGTTCCCGGCTAACGGCGATCCGTCGATCGTGCCGTCGCAGGATATCGTGCTGGGTCTGTACTACGCGACGCGCGACAAGATCAACGGCAAGGGCGAAGGCCTGTCGTTCATCGACGTGTCCGAAGTGCTGCGTGCGTACGACAACAAGGAAGTCGAACTGGCTTCGCGCGTGAACGTGCGTATTACGGAGTACCTGGTCGACGCGGAAACGGGCGAGAAGACGCCGAAGATCACGCTGTACCCGACGACCGTCGGCCGCGCGATCTTGTCGGAAATTCTGCCGCCGGGCCTGCCGTTCTCGGTGCTGAACAAGTCGCTCAAGAAGAAGGAAATCTCGAAGCTGATCAACACGGCGTTCCGCCGTTGCGGTCTGCGCGAGACGGTGATCTTCGTCGACAAGCTGATGCAGTCGGGCTTCAAGCTCGCAACGCGTGCCGGTATCTCGATCTGCGTCGACGACATGCTCGTGCCGACGAAGAAGGAAGAGCTGATCGGCGAAGCGTCGAAGAAGGTCAAGGAATACGACCGTCAGTACATGTCGGGTCTGGTCACGTCGCAAGAGCGTTACAACAACGTCGTGGACATTTGGGGTGCTACCGGTGACGCCGTGGGTAAGGCGATGATGGAGCAGCTCTCGAAGGAAAAGACCACCGACCGCGATGGCAACGTCGTGGATCAGGAGTCGTTCAACTCGATTTACATGATGGCCGACTCCGGTGCTCGCGGTTCGAGCGCCCAGATTCGCCAGCTCGCCGGTATGCGTGGCCTGATGGCCAAGCCGGACGGCTCGATTATCGAGACGCCGATTACCGCGAACTTCCGCGAAGGCCTGAACGTGTTGCAGTACTTCATCTCGACCCACGGTGCACGTAAGGGTCTGGCCGATACGGCACTGAAGACGGCAAACTCGGGTTACCTGACGCGTCGTCTGGTCGACGTGACGCAGGATCTGGTCGTGGTCGAAGACGACTGCGGCACGAGCAACGGCGTGGCGATGAAGGCGCTGGTCGAGGGCGGTGAAGTGGTCGAAGCCCTGCGTGACCGTATCCTGGGTCGTGTGGCTGTGGCCGACGTCGTGAATCCGGAAACGCAAGAGACGGTGTACGAAGCCGGTACGCTGCTCGACGAAGACATCGTCGAGAACATCGAAGCGCTGGGTATCGACGAAGTGCGCGTGCGCACGCCGTTGACCTGCGATACGCGTTTCGGTCTGTGCGCACTGTGCTATGGCCGTGACCTGGGTCGCGGTTCGCGTGTGAACGTCGGCGAAGCTGTCGGCGTGATCGCAGCACAGTCGATCGGTGAGCCGGGCACGCAGTTGACGATGCGTACGTTCCACATCGGTGGTGCGGCATCGCGTGCGGCAGTGGCCTCGTCGATCGAAGCCAAGTCGAACGGTACGGTTCGCTTCACGGCAACCATGCGTTACGTGACGAACGGCCGCGGCGAGCAGATCGCGATCTCGCGTTCGGGTGAAGTCCTGATCACGGACGATCACGGTCGTGAGCGCGAGCGTCACAAGGTGCCGTACGGCGCGACGCTGCTGCAACTGGACGGCGCACAGGTCAAGGCCGGTGCCCAACTGGGTACGTGGGATCCGCTGACGCGCCCGATCATTACCGAACACGGCGGTTTCGCCAAGTTCGAGAACGTTGAGGAAGGTGTCACGGTTGCCAAGCAGATCGACGATGTGACGGGTCTGTCCACGCTGGTCGTGATCGATCCGAAGCGTCGTGGTCCGGCGTCGAAGAACGTGCGTCCGCAGGTCAAGCTGCTCGACGAGAACGGCGTGGAAGTGAAGATCCCGGGTACGGATCACCCGGTGACGATCGGCTTCCAGGTCGGCGCACTGATCACCATCAAGGATGGTCAGCAAGTGCCGGTGGGTGAAGTGCTCGCACGTATCCCGACTGAAGCGCAGAAGACGCGTGACATTACCGGGGGTCTGCCGCGCGTGGCCGAACTGTTCGAAGCGCGTGCACCGAAGGACGCCGGCATTCTGGCCGAAGTCACGGGTACGACGTCGTTCGGTAAGGACACGAAGGGCAAGCAGCGTCTGGTCATTACCGATCTGGACGGCAACCAGCACGAATTCCTGATTCCGAAGGAAAAGCAGGTGCTGGTGCACGACGGTCAGGTGGTGAACAAGGGCGAAATGATCGTGGACGGCCCGGCCGACCCGCACGACATCCTGCGTCTGCAGGGTATCGAAGCGCTGTCGCGCTACATCGTCGATGAAGTGCAGGACGTGTACCGCTTGCAGGGTGTGAAGATTAACGACAAGCACATCGAGGTGATCGTTCGCCAGATGCTGCGTCGTGTGCAGATCACCGACAACGGCGATACGCGCTTCATCATCGGCGAACAGGTCGAGCGTTCGGACATGCTCTACGAGAACGACGCCATGAACGCCGCGGACAAGCGTCCGGCGCAGTACGAGAACGTGCTGCTGGGTATTACGAAGGCGTCGCTGTCGACGGATTCGTTCATCTCGGCTGCATCGTTCCAGGAAACGACGCGCGTGCTGACCGAAGCCGCCATCATGGGCAAGAAGGACGACCTGCGTGGCCTGAAGGAAAACGTTATCGTTGGCCGTCTGATCCCGGCAGGTACGGGTCTGGCGTATCACAAGGCCCGCAAGGCCCGTGAATCGTCGGATCGCGAGCGTCACGACCAGATCGCTCTGGAAGAGGCGTTTGCCCCGATCCCCACTTCGGTGGAAGAGCCGACGGCAGAGTAAGCCGGACGCGGGCGGCGCTGGCGCAAGCCGGCACCGCCGATTCGGCACTGCGCTGTATCGCTGTACCGTAGTATGAAAGCGGCACCCTTTGCGGGGTGCCGCTTTTCTTTTGCGCGACGGTAAAACATGGTGCCGACGCCCATCCGAGGCAAACTTCCGTCATCGCAATGTCGTTTTAAGTGCTTGAAATGACGATATAATTTTCGCTTCCCTAAGCGATGTGGCGTAACTTTCTACGAACCGGAATATGGCGATAACTCCTGTAATTCTGTGCGGCGGTAGTGGTACACGTTTGTGGCCTTTGTCGCGAGCCAGCTATCCAAAGCAGTATCTCGCGCTCGCCGGTTCGGACACATTGCTCCAGCAGACGGTCAAGCGCGTCGGCGCGCTCGACGGCGTGGCCGCCCCGCTGATCATCTCCAACAACGAACAGCGCTTCCTCGTGGCCGAGCAGTTGCGCGCGATCGACACGACGCCGGGCGCTATCGTGCTCGAACCTGTAGCACGCAACACTGCACCGGCCGTTGCGGCGGCGGCGCTGGTGGCCTTGCGTCAGGACGCCGATGCCACGTTGCTCGTGCTGCCTTCCGATCACGCCATCACCAACGAGGCCAAGTTCCTCGAAGCGGTGCGCGCGGCCAAGACGCTGGCCGACGACGGCTATCTCGTCACCTTCGGCATTCCGCCGACATCCCCGCACACCGGCTACGGCTACATTCGCCGCGGCGCTGCCACGCAAGTGTGCGCGAGCGGGTTCAACATCGACCAGTTCGTCGAGAAGCCGGACGCCGACAAGGCCGCAGCACTCATCGCCGCTGGCAACTGCTACTGGAACAGTGGCATGTTCATGTTCAAGGCATCGGCGTATCTCGATGAACTCGAACGCCTCGCCCCGGCGATGTTCAAGCAGGTGAAGGTGGCGGTGGAGCAGGGCGTGGTGGATATCGACTTCTTCCGTCTGGACAAGGCGAGTCTCGAAGCCTGCCCGTCGGACTCCATCGACTATGCCGTTATGGAGAAGGCGCAGCGTGCCGCTGTGGTGGATGCCGACGGTCTGGGGTGGAACGACATCGGTTCGTGGTCGGCGGTGGCGGAGATTGCCGAGCGTGACGAGAACGGCAATAGCCTGATCGGCGATGTCGTGACGCACGGTGTGAAGAACAGCTATGTCCGTGGCGAGAGCCGGATGGTCGCGGCCATCGGTGTCGAGAATCTCGTGATCGTGGAAACGCCGGACGTCGTGCTGGTCGCGTCGAAAGATCACGTGCAGGACGTCAAGCGCGTGGTCGAGACGCTGATCGCCCAAGGCCGCTCGGAGTCGGTGTTCCATCAACGCGTGTTCCGTCCGTGGGGAGATTACGAAGGCATTTGCGTGGGCGACCGCTTCCAGGTGAAGAAGATCGTCGTGAAGCCGGGCGCTTCGCTGAGCTTGCAGATGCACTTCCACCGCTCGGAGCACTGGATCGTGGTGAAGGGCACGGCGCGTGTGGTGAACGGCGACACGACGACGCTGCTGACTGAGAACCAGTCGACGTACATTCCGCTGGGCACGACGCACCGTCTGGAAAACCCGGGCCGCGTGCCGCTCGAACTGATCGAAGTGCAGTCCGGCGCGTATCTGGGCGAAGACGATATCGTCCGCTTCCAGGACGACTACGGCCGCACGAAGTAAGCACGAAGTAAGCACCGAGCAGTCCCGCTCGCCCCGGTAAAGGGGCGAGCCGCATCACGAAGGCACGCGCAGCACACAAGCCGTTGTTCGATAAAAACACGAATGACACGGGGCAGCGATGAGCGAGGGGGCGAAGGCACGAAGGCCAGCGGTGAGTGCGCGCCAGGAGGGCGCGCCGGTCGTCGGTGATGCATCCGCCGCGACGCCCGCACTCGTCGATAATCGTCCGATCAGCCGCGCCCACGCGCAAATGCGCACCACCATCGACGCCAGTCCACGCACCCGTGCGGTGGCGCAGCAGCAGGCGCTGGCGTCACCGCCGCCGCCCACATCGTCATCTGCACCCATCCAGCGCGTCATCAATTTCTCGCCCGACGTCGAGCGGCAGTACACCAAAGACGCGTATCTGACAAAGCTCATGCACGTCAGTGAGCTGACGTTCGACGAGATTCGGCGGACATGGATCGCCGCCCAAAAATCCTCAGAGCAGATCACACTGCCGGACAACATCGAAATGGCCTGGGCCATGTTGGCGCCGTTCGTGCCCAAGCGACGCCGGGGCACGAAAGCGCCCACGCGGCTGCCGCAATACCCGGAGAACGATGTCCGTCTGCTCGATCAGGCCGCCAGTGCCATTCCGCTGGCGTCGCGCTTCGACGTCGGCAAACATCAGGCCGCCATCAGCAGCCACTTTCAGACGATTTTTCCGCCCGCGAAAGAGGAGTCGGAGCAAGCGCAGCAGCCCTGGAATCCTGAGGAACCCGGCGAATTCGAGGAGCATTTGTCCACGGTCGACTTCACGACGTGGGATAACCTGCTCCCCAAACAGAAGCGGGTGCTACTGCGTAACCGGAACAATCCGAAGGTGCTGATGGGCGAGCTGAAAAGCCTCGTCGCTCACACGTCGGATGGCGCGAACGACTACCTCATCGCGCTGTACAGTCATCTCGCCGCGTTACGGGGAGACGCCCGTGCTGTAGGCGCGGAGGCGGGGCTGCCCGACAAGGGCGCATACCTTCAGACGATCGTCGATATCCGAAGCGGGAAGGCACTCGATGCCGACCCGTACAAACCGCCGAAATTCGGTCAGGTGTCGTCCATCGACTGGACCGACAGAGACGAACTGGTCGAGGATCATCCGTTCCTGCGTCAGCGAAGCGAACAGCTTTACAGGCGTCTGGACGCGCGCCGCGACAGGCGTGCGCTGGACATCCTCACCAAGTGGGCATCTCCGGTCACGGGGGTGCAGAAGAATAACGTGGGCATGGACATCGGCCTCTCGGCCAAGAGCGACACCCCGGGACATGCAGGCCATGACATCGCGTTGCTGGACTCGACACTCGCACGAATTGCGCCCATCGAAGGCACGCTTTACGCCGCCTATCCGAGAAACGATTCGCTTCAGCCGGGCCGACTGTTCAGTCAGGGGACTCCGCTGAGTGCAAGCGAGTCCGCTGGCGGCACGGTCGCCTTCTCGAAGGGCGGGATGAAGAAGAAGGGCGACCAGATGGATCGCTATCGCATCTACGCCAAGGGCATGAACGGCATTCCGATCAGCCCCGTCGCGCCGGATATCGGGCACGGGCAGCGGGAGGTCGTCTTCCGGGCGAGTGCGACGTTCAAGGTGCTCACCGTTGAGGAAGGCAACTACGGCGCGGGCGTCACACGGCTCGTGACGATGGTCGAGCAAGGCGAGTCGACATCGCACGTTGACGCTGTCAAGCAAAGTCAGGAAGCGCTGCTCAACCCCAACGACCGGTGGCTGACACAGCTCGACGGCACGGACATGGATCAGCGCACACAATCGTGGTTCATCTCCAATAGCACCGGCGGCACCGTGGAAGGGCAACGCGACGCCAGTTTTGCGTTTCCGTACGGGAAGAAGACGGCGTACGCATGGCACGACGTCATTACCGACAATGGCATCGATATCTGGTCGATCGACGGATTCCGTACGGTAACCGCGCGCCTGGCGGGTGAGACGCACAGCGAAGTGGAATTCATCACGCAGGACGACGAACCGTCATTCTGGGGCGCACCGGTGAAACTGACATCGCCGGAGAGAAAGACGCTGACCGGACACGGCCTCTCGGTGACAAGCGCGAAGGGCAAAGGCAACAAGGGCCTGTTCAACGTGAGTTACCAGCAGGAAGACAAGGCATCGGCACTCGGTGAGCTGCTTGCGCAGAGCAAGCGGGAGTTCGACACCATTCTTGCCCGGAAACCCAAACCGAAAGGACGTCGCCGGATCGATCCCGAGACGGAAAAGGAAAATGACATCGCCCGGCTGGCGGCGCATGTTCAGCAGCAGATCAGTGTGTTGCATCCGCTGCACGATACTAACGGACGCGTGAGCCGCGCTTACGCGTATCTGATTCTTCGTCGTGCGGGATATGGCGATGGGCCGCTGCGGTTGTTCGATCAGGACAAGGACCAGACCACGTCGCGGGCGGATTGGGAGAACCAGTTCGTCAGCTATCAGCCGGAGGAAGAGGAGGAAGACAACTGGCCGACGAGTAGCGCTCCTGTGACGGATATGGGCGGCGCTCGCACTTTCATCGGCACGTTGGCGGGCGGCTCCATGCCCCGACGGCTGGCGGAGGTCGAGAAAGAGGAAAAGACGCTCGGCGCTCAGCAGGACGTCGAAGACGACGACTTGTGGGTCGAGCGGGAAATGTTGGCGTACGCGTCGAATCGTCCGTCATGGTTGCCGCCGGATTTGGCGCTGGATATGGACGCGTTCGTCGCGTCCGACATGAAGCGCAGGGAGGAGGAAGAAGAGGAGGCGCCAGAAAAGAAGGGGAAGAAGAACAAGAAGAAGCGGGTGCGCGCGACACCGTCGACAAAACCCAAACGCTATGCCGATGCGGTGGCGCTTCAGCATCGGGTGACGATTGCGATATCGGACAGGATTCATACGAGTCTCAACCGGAAGCGAAACTTCGACGAGGTTGAGGAGCAGCGCGCTTCGGACGAAGAGGATTCGGACCGGGACAATGCGTCGGATATCGAGGACGATGAAGAGACGCACTTTTCGACGCGTCGCGTAGTTGTTGGCAGACGTGGCCTGCGTGGTCGCCGTGGCGGTCGCGACCTTTCGGAGGAATCGGAAGACACCGACGAGGACGCATACGAAGCGGACCACGACGACGAAGAAGAAGACCCCGACTATCGACCCGGCGACGATAGGAAGTACAAGAAGCCGAGGAGCCGTCGATAAAAAAGCCCCGCCGTCGAATCGAGGGCAGGGCTTTGTGCTGACGGCAGGGAACGTCGATCAGAACCCGAAGTGTCCTTGCACGTAGACCATGCGCGGTGCGCCGACCATGATGCCGCCGTTCTGGTCAGTGTTGCGCGTGTAGAAGCGCTTGTCGAACACGTTGTTCAGACCCACGGTGATGTCAGCGTTCTTGTAGAACGGCAGCTTGTACAGCGCCTGCAGATTCCACACACGGTAGCCCGGCACCTTGCCGTTCAGGCCGTCGGCCGACGGCGCATCGGTGTTCGCGAGATCCGAGTACTGCGAGCTTTGGTGCGTAGTGGAGACGTTGAACGTCCACTGACCGATCGTGTAGCGCGCGCCGAGGGTGTCGGTGAAGCGCGAGTAGAACGGCACGTCGAGACCTGCTGTCGCCCCCGACTTCTGGATCGCACGTACGTACGTAAAGTTCGCGTACAGGTTCAGGCCGCGCAGCGCGCTGTCACGATCGAACGTGTAATCGATGGCGGTTTCGATACCGTCGTGGTTCGTCGCACCGATGTTCTGGAACGTCGCGGGACTCACGCCCGGCACCTGCAGAATCTGGTTGTCGAACTTCATTCTGAAGGCCGTCAATTCGGCCTTCCAGCGGTTGTCCGTCCAGCGCGTGCCGATTTCATACGTGCGGGCCAGTTCCGGCTCCAGCGGGTTCGACGCCGACATCGAATTGAGCTGTGTGTTCTGCACCGGGCCGAACGACGTGCTGTAGTCCGCGAAGATCGTCCACGCACTGTTCACCAGATACGACAGGTTCACCGAAGGCAGCGGCTTGTTGTTGTCCGTGCGGAAGGTGTTGCCCGAGGCTTTGTCGACACGTTGCGACGCGATCATTTCGTAGCGCAGGCCCGGCGTGAAGCGCCAGTTGCCCCACGCCATGCGGTCGTCGATGTAGAACGCGTTGGCGCTGGTGTAGTTGTAGAACGTCGTCGTGGCGGATGTCTTGCCAGTGGACAGCGTCGTCTGGAAGTTGTTGTCGTCGCCACGCTCACGGATGAAGCGATAGCCGACCGTGACGTCATGCGCCGTCGGACCGAAGAACAGGCGCTGGGTGAAGCGCGGTTCGATGCCGAACGTCTGATAGTTACGCGGCTGGTGAATCTGCACCAGCGGCAGGACCGAGAGGTTCGTCAGCGTGCTTTGACGATAGCTCTCGTTGTAGAACGTGCGGATCTCGAATTCCTGCGTTTCCGAGATCGTGTTCAGGTAGCCGAAGTCGAGGCCGGTGCGATTGCCGCTCCAGTAGTCGGTCGGACGCGTGTTCTGGAACGGATCGGCGTTGTACTGCGCGGCCGTCAGACCGCCCGGGGTCATCGACTTTGCGTCGAAGTACGAGATCTTGCCGTACACCTGCTGGCTCGGCGTGATGTCGTAGCGCCACTTCAACGCCAGATCGTTCACGTGCTCGTCGCTGCCCTTGCGCCAGTCGCGGCCGACCATGCCGGAGTACAGCAGCGCGAGGCCCAGACCGTTGTCCATCTGCGTGCCGAGGAACAGGCCGTACTGCGTGTTCGCCCCGCCACCGGTGGTGTACATGTTTTCACGCACGGTCGCGTCGGCCGTCAGGCCCGGCGTGCTCGGGATCGAACGTGTCTTGAAGTTGATCACGCCCCCCACGTTCTGCGGACCGTAGCGCACGGCACCACCGCTACGTACGACGTCGATGCTCTCGATGTTGAACAGGCTGACCGGTGCGAACGACAACTGCGGCTGACCGTAGGGCGCGACAGCGAGTGGGATGCCGTCGAGCAGCACCGTCGAGCGCGGGCTGAAACGACCCGTGAGGCCACGCACGCCGATGTTCAGCGAGATGGCGCTGCCCGCGGTGCTGGAGTTGTCCGTCGCCTGAACGCCGGGAATGCGGCGCAGGACATCGCCGATGCTTGCGGCACCCGACGCGTCGATCTGCTCCTTCTTCACGACCGTGCGCGCGCCGGGGAACGTCTTCGCGCTGTTGTCGAGACCGGTGCCCAGCCAGTCGCCGGAAACATTCACAGCACCGAGTTCGACGTCGGCTTTGGCTTCGGCCGCCGAGGTCGCCTGTTGGGCGTGCGCGGCACCCAGCGTGGCCATCAGCAAGGCGGCGGCGCAAGCGGTTGCGCGGGGCAGGCGTTGTAGGCGATGGGCGGGAAGAACAGCGGAAATAGCGGCGGGAGCAGCGGGAACAGCGGCGTGGCGACTTGCGGACATCTTCATCTTGGCAGACCTTCGTAACTTCTGGCGGTGGCGAGCGAGGCCGCTGAGGGATGTGCGTAACGGCCATGCCTTGCGGCAAAGCACATCTGCGGCGAGCGAATCGTTATTAGTAAGACGTTGTAATAAAGCGACGCGGATTATAAATGCAAATCACTCTCATTTTTAATGGGTGTCGACGAACGTCTGTCGGTATTTGAGCGATGACATTGCGTAGGGGCGGGGACGAACGGGGAAGCGAGGCAGAATGCACGACATTACGCAGAGATGTCGTGCAATGTCGCAAGGAAACGAGAAGAAGCGATGACAAATGCCGACCGCCGTGTTTGCTTCAACGGTCGGTTGAGACCGTGGCTCCAGCACCACAACCGCACGGCGGATAGGGGTTTCAGGCGGTATCGGATTATCCAGTTTTGCTAATTAATCGCCCAAAATCGATTGATTGTTCGTGGCGCGCCGGGCCGCAAGAATAGGGGACTATTCAAAACAACGCCGACAACGGAGACCCCGCGATGACGAAGCTCGACGCCTCGACCCATCAGGCCCTTGCCCGCGAACTGCACGACGCCGAGCGCAGCCGCACGCCCGTGATGCAGTTCTCCCGCCGTTACCCCGAGATGACGATTGCCGACAGCTATGCGATTTCGCAGGCGTGGCTCGCGCTGAAGTTCGCCGAGGGGCGTCGCGTGATCGGGCACAAGATCGGGCTGACGTCGCGTGCCATGCAGGTTGCCGCCCAGATCACCGAACCCGATCACGGCACGCTGCTCGACGACATGCTGGTCGCCGACGGCGCAACGCTGGAGGCGTCGCGCTTCATCGTGCCGCGTCTCGAAGTGGAGCTGGCGTTCATTCTCGCGAAGCCGCTCAAAGGCCCGGGCGTGACGCTGTTCGACGTACTCGACGCCACCGCCTGGGTGACACCCGCACTGGAATTGATCGACGGTCGTATCGAGCTGTTCGATCGCGACACCAAAGCACCGCGCAAAGTCTTCGACACGATTGCCGACAACGCGGCGAATGCCGCCGTGATTCTCGGCGGCCGTCCCGTGAAACCGGATGCCATCGACCTGCGCTGGGCAGGCGCGTTGCTGTATCGCAACGGCGTGATCGAAGAGTCCGGGTTGAGTGCCGCCGTGCTGAACCATCCGGGCAATGGCATTGCGTGGCTCGCCAACAAGCTGGGCGCCTTCGACGAAGGGTTGCAGGCGGGCGAGATCGTGCTGGCGGGCTCGTTCACGCGACCGGTGGCATGCGCTGCGGGCGACGTCTTCCATGCGGACTACGGTCCGCTCGGCGCCATCGGTGTGCGCTTTGTCTGACGCTTCATCTGCGCTCGGATGCGGCCACCGGCCGCCGCCGAGCGCTCCTCACATCAGGAAGCCCCTGTCATGAAAACACCTCCGAATACCTTCCGTCAGGCGCTGGCACATGGCGAGCGTCAGATCGGCCTGTGGATGGGACTCGCCACGCCGTACGCCGCCGAACTGTGCGCGGGCAGCGGGTTCGACTGGCTCGTGATCGACGGCGAGCACGCGCCCAACGATCTGCGCACGATGCTGGCGACGCTGCAGGCCGTCGCACCCTACCCGGTGCACCCGGTCGTGCGTCTGCCACACGGTGATGCGGCCCTCATCAAGCAAGTGCTCGAAATCGGCGCAACGACGGTGCTCGTGCCGATGGTCGAGTCTGCCGCGATGGCGCGCGATCTCGCGAGTGCCACGCGCTATCCGCCGCAGGGCACGCGTGGTGTCGGCAGCGGGCTGGCGCGCTCGTCGCGCTGGAATCGCTATGAGGATTATCTGCACGCCGCGAACGACACGACGTGTCTGCTCGTTCAGGTAGAGACGGCCGACGCCCTCGCGCAGGTCGACGAGATTGCCGCCGTCGATGGCGTGCACGGCGTGTTCATCGGCCCGGCCGACCTCGCGGCGTCGATGGGCTATCTCGGGCAGGCCACCCACCCGGAGGTGCGAAAAGCCATCGAAGACGGCATCGCGCGCATTCGTCGCGCGGGCAAGGCGGCGGGCATTCTGTGTGTCGACGAGGCGCTCGCGAAACACTACCTCGACCTCGGCGTGACGTTCATCGCGGTCGGGATCGACACCACGTTGCTGGCCAATGCGAGCCGCGCGCTGGCCGCGAAGTTTGGAGACAAGGCATGAGTGATACCCGTTTTGACGTCGCCGGTGTGTCGGTGTCGCCGGACCACTACATCGATGGCCGCCGTGTGGCGTCTGCCGAGACGTTCGAGTGCGTCTCGCCCATCGATCAGACGCCTCTGGGCGACATCGCCAGCGGCAACCTCGGGCACGTCGATGCGGCGGTGACGTCGGCCTCGCTGGCGTTTCCCGCATGGGCGGCACTGAGCGCGGCGCAACGTCAGCCGTATCTTCAGCGCTTCGCCGACGCCATCGGCCGCCGCGCGGACGCGTTCGCCACGCTGGAGAGCGCAGACGCCGGGGTGCTGCGCTCGCGCATGGCACACGGTGTCGTGCCGCGCGCCATGCAGAACATCACGTGGTTCGCCGAGCATGCGCTGACGCTGCAAGAGCACGTGATCGAGACACCGCAGGCACGCCATCTCGTGCGTCACGATCCGGCCGGTGTCGTGGCCATCATCACGCCGTGGAATTCGCCGTTGATGCTGGCGACGTGGAAGATCGGCCCGGCGTTGGCGTCCGGTAACACGGTGGTGCTCAAAGCGCCCGAGTGGGCACCGCTGACGTCGTCGTTGCTGGCGGATTGCGCACACGAGGCGGGATTGCCGCCGGGGGTCTTCAACCTGTTGCAGGGCTCGGGCGCACAGACCGGGGCGGCGCTGGTCAGCGATGCCAGGCTCGCGCGCATCTCGTTCACCGGCTCGGTCGCCACGGCCAAATGGATTGCGAAGACGGCCGCCGACAACCTCGTGCCGTGCAGCCTCGAACTCGGCGGCAAGTCGGCGTTCATCGTGCTGGCCGACGCCGATCTCGACGCGGCCGCCGCCACCGCTGCGCTGATGTACCGCAACGCCGGGCAGGTGTGCCTCGCAGGGACGCGGCTGCTCGTACATGCAGACGTCGCCCCAGTGTTCATCGAAAAGCTGCGCGAGGTGGTCGGACGTCTCGTCGTGGGCGATCCGCGCGACGCCGCGACCGAAGTCGGGCCGATCATCCACATGCGTCAACTGGAGCGTGTGCAGGGGTTCGTCGAGCGGGCGGTTGCGGGCGGCGCTCGCCTGCTGTGGGGCGGCACGCGGCATGACTTCGGCGCGCAGTATTTCGCGCCGACGCTGCTCACCGATCTGCGTCAGCAAGACGAGATCGTGCAGCAGGAGGTCTTCGGCCCGGTGCTCACATTGCAGACATTCGCGAGCGACGACGAAGTCGTCGGCATGGCTAACGGCACCGACTACGGGCTGGGTGGCGTTTGCTACGGCGACGAGGCGCATGCCATCGCGATTGCCGAGCGCGTGCGCACGGGTTTCATCTGGATCAACAGCTTCGGCATTCGCGATCTGGCCGCGCCGTTCGGCGGCATCAAACGTTCGGGCGTCGGACGCGAAGGCGGCGATTGGAGCTTCGAATTCTTCTGCGACGTGAAGGATGTCGTCGTGCCGAAACAACCGTTCAAGGCGAGCTTCAGCCATCGCTGATGGCGCGCTGTCGCATCGTCAAAACAATTAGCAAGACAACAGGACAAGAGGAGAGCAGCATGGGACAGATCGTTGGCGCGGCGCTGGTGTCGCATCACCCCGGCCTGATGCAGTGTGAGGAGTTTCGCGTGTTGCAGGGCGCGGGTGCGGATTCGGACCTGATTCCCGGGTACGCGCGGTTGCGCGAGCGCATTGAAGCGGTGCGTCCGGACGTCGTCATGATTTTCGATTCGCACTGGTTCACGACCGGTTATCACCTGGTCGACGGCGGCGCGGGTTACTCGGGCATGTACACGTCGGACGAGATGCCGTGGTATCTGCACGGTGTGCCGTACGACTATCGCGGACATCCGGAACTGGCGCTTGCTATCGACGCCGTCGCGCGTGAGCGGGGCGTGCGTGCGCGTGCCGTGCAACACCCGGATCTCGCGCGGCATTACCCGACGATCAACGTCATCAAACAGTTGCGCCTCGAAGCAACGCCGATCGTCACCGTGAGCTCGTGCCAGAACTGCGAGACGCAGCACTTCCTGCAATCGGGCGAAGTGATCGGCGAAGCGATTCGCCGCAGCGATCTGCGGGTGGTGATGCTCGCGTCCGGTGCGCTGAGTCACAAGTTCAACGGCCTCGACTGGAAGCCCAATCATCCGCGGATCTTTCACGAGAGCAACGTGTCGCGTCCGGAGAACATCGAGAGCGACAAGCGCGCCATCGAAGCGTTTCGCGAGGGACGTCACGACCGGATTCTGGCGGACTGGGATACGGATTACCGGAAGCGTCCGTGGGAAGCGCATGGCGCGCACTACTTGCAGATGGTCGGTGCGCTCGGCGGGGCCGAGTGCCGTAGCGCGGGCACGGTGCTGTCCGACTACGAGAACGCGCGTGGCACGGGCAACGTGCACATCTGGTTCGATACGATCTGACGAGGCGACATCATGGATTTCGAATTTCCGCTGCGTGAATTGCCTGCAGTGATGCGCGGCCCGCGTGTCGAGCGTCGCCATATTCTGCTGGGCGGCAGCGCGTACTGGGGCACGATGGTCGAGGAGGCCGGTGAGGCGCACGGCATGCTGCGACTCGACGACGGACGTCTGGTCGATCCGCAAACGGTGACGCATCTCCCGCCGGTGAATCCGTCGAAGATCATCGCCGTGCACATCTCCTATCGCTCGCGTAGCATGGAGACGCGCAACAAGCCCAAGCCCACCGACACGCCGACGTACTTCATGAAGCCGACGACGTCCCTGAACGGGCATGACGGCCAGATTCTGAAGCCGACGGATTGCCGGTATCTGAACTACGAAAGCGAGTATGCCGTGGTGATCGGGCGCACGTGTCGCAATGTGCTGCCGGACGAAGCATGGGATTACATCGAGGGCTTCTGCCCGGCGCTGGACATGGGCTTGCAGGACTTTCGCGACACCGATCAGGGATCGATGCTGCGGGTGAAGGGCGCGGACACGCTGCTGCCCATCGGACCGGGTATCGTGCGGGGCGTGAACCTGTTCGAGCAGACGTTGCGCACCTATCGCAACGGACGCGTCGTGCAAGAAGCGCACATCGGAGACGAAACGATCTGGGGGCCGCATTACGTGATCGCGGACATTGCGCGTCACATCACGCTGCTGCCGGGCGACGTCATTCTGATGGGCACGCCATGCCACTCGCGTTCGGTGGATGCGGGCGATCTGGTGGAGTGCGAGATTACGGGGTTGGGACGGCTCTCTGGCCGGGTCGTGCAGATCGATGCGCCGCGTGCGGCGGCGCTCGGTGTGGGCCATCCGCCGGGCGACAGTCCGGAAGTGCGCCGTGTGGCGCTGGGCTTTGACGAACGTGTGCCGGAGCGATTCAAGGAGAACTATCGTCTCGCGGCACATCAACCGGAGTGAACGGATGAAGGTGACGATCATTGGCGCGGGCGCCATCGGTGGGCTGATCGGGCAACGACTTGCGGCGACGGGCGAAGCGCAGGTCAGCGCGCTGGCGCGTGGCGCGACGCTGGCCGCACTGCGCGAGCGGGGCTGGCGGGTAAAGCAAGGCGAGACGCTGGCGACCGGCCCGGTGGCGGCGGCGCATCCGTTGGAAGACGCGGCGAAGCTTGGCGAGCAGGATCTGGTGGTGATTGCGGTGAAGGGACCGGCGCTGGCGCAGGTCGCGTCGTCGGTGGTGCCGTTGCTCGGTCCGCAAACGCTCGTGTTGCCTGCGATGAACGGCGTGCCGTGGTGGTTCTGTCAGGGCGTGCCGGGGTTTGGCGATGCGACGCTGACGAGCATCGATCCGGAGGGTGCCATCGGTGCGGCGATTCCGCTGGCGAACGTGATCGGTTGCGTGGTGCACGCGAGTGCTTCGACGCCGGAGCCGGGGCTGGTCGATCACAAGATGGGGCGTGGGCTGATCATCGGCGAGCCGGGCGGTGGTGCGAGCGAGCGCGTGCAGCGTCTGGCGGCGTTGCTTGAGCGTGCGGGTTTCGAGGCGAAGGCGTCGGAGAACGTGCGTCTGGACATCTGGTACAAGCTCTGGGGCAATCTCACGATGAACCCGGTGTCGGCGATCACGGGCGCGACCATCGACCGGTTGCTCGACGATCCGCTGGTGCGCGATTTCTGCTCGGCAGCGATGCGCGAGGCGGCCGCCATCGGTGCGAAGATCGGCTGCGCCATCGACCAGTCGCCGGAAGACCGGCATCAGGTGACGGCAAAGCTGGGGGCGTTCAAGACGTCGATGTTGCAGGACGTGGAAGCCAACCGCCCTATCGAACTCGACGCGCTGGTTACAGTAGTGCGCGAGATCGGCCAACGTGTGGGTGTACCGACCCCGAACATCGATGCGCTGCTGGGCCTGACCCGATTGTTCGGTCGGGTGCATGGGTTGTACCCTCAGTAAGTCGTCGTTCGCTATCGTCGATATTGTCGTCGTCGATGCAAAAGAGAAGGGGCACCGAGGTGCCCCTTTGCTATTGGTCCGTCTGCTTTCCTACTTCCACCTGATCAGCGCACGCCCGTGTGGCGGTACACCTGACTCAGCGCCATCAGTCCCACGGCGGCGGCGGCCATCATGTAGAAGCTCGGGGCGAGTTTGCTGCCCGTCGCGGTGATCAGCCAGGTCAGAATGAACGGGGCGAAGCCGCCGAAGAACGTCACCGACAGGTTGTACGACAGCGACAGGCCCGTCGTGCGCGTCTTGACCGGGAAGATCTCCGAGGCCAGCGCCGGAAGCGGTGCGAAGTACATCGTCATCAATACGCCCAACACCGTTTGCAATCCCAGCATCACGCCGAAGCTCGGGTGCGTCGACAGCAGCCAGAACATCGGCCAGATCGTCACGAGCAGAAGCGCAGCGGCGATCATCATCGGTTTGGCGCGTCCCACACGGTCCGACCACGCGCCTACGACAGGCGACAGGAACATCTGCACGATCCCCGTTGCGACCGTCGCCGCGAATGCCACCGAAGCAGGCAGACCCAGCTGTTTGATGGCGTACGTCGGCATGTACAGCACGAGATACGTCGACACCGTGGCAACGACCACGGCGCCGACCGCCAGCAACAGGCGCATCTTCTGATGACTCAGCGTGTCGCGCAGCGGCGTTTGTGTCGGTTCGGATTCCAGAAACTCCGGCGTTTCGCTCACGTGACGGCGGATGTAATACGCCACCGGGCCGATCAGCAAACCGAACAGGAACGGCACGCGCCAGCCCCAGCTCATCATCTGATCCGGGGTCAACGTGCTCGTCAGCACCGCGCCGAAGCCCGCCGCGAGCAGCGTCGTCAGCCCCTGACTCGCGACCTGGAAGCTCGCGAAGAAGCCACGCCGTTGCGGCGCGTGTTCGGCGAGGAACGCGGTCGCACTGCCGAACTCACCGCCCGCCGAGAAGCCCTGAATCATGCGCGCGAGCACGATTCCAGCCGGTGCGAGTAAGCCGATGGTCTCGTACGTCGGCATGAACGCGATGATCGCCGTGCCCGCCATCATCAGCAGAATTGTGAGCGTCAGCGCTTCACGACGTCCCCGTCGATCCGCATAGACGCCAATCACAATCGCGCCCAGTGGCCGCATGAAGAACGACACGCCGAACGTGCCGAGCGTGAGCAGCAGCGAGGTCGTATCGTCGTGCGTGGGGAAGAACAGCTTCGAAATCGTGACGGCGAAGAAGCCGTACACGACCAGATCGAACCATTCGAGCGCGTTACCGATGGACGCCGATATCACCGCGCGCCAGGTGTGTGAAGTCGAGTGCCCGCGAATGTGGGCACCGGCAGCCGTTGCAGTGTTCATGATGTCTCCAGTCGTTGTTTTATGTGTTGAGCATGCTGTTCGAGCGTGGTGCGGCGAGCATGCGCGCCGTGCTAATGCCTGGTCAGCGCTGCATCAATGCTGCATAAGCACCTGCGCAATGGCGTTCGCCACGGTGTCGACGTTGCGCGTGTTCAGGCCCGCAACGCACATGCGTCCCGAGCGCAATACATAGACGCCGTGCGTCTCGCGCAGTGTGTCCGCCTGCGCGGCCGACAGGCCCGTGTACGTGAACATGCCGCGTTGCGCGATGTAGCGCGACAGCTTTTCGCCGGTCACGTGCGGTGCCAGACGCGCATGAATCTGCTCGCGCATCGATGCAATGCGCGTGCGCATGCCGTCGAGCTCGGTCTGCCAGGCGCTGCGCAGCGACGGCGTCGTCAGCACTTGCGCAACGAGCCGCGCACCGTGCGTCGGCGGATTGCTGTAGTTCGCACGCACGGTGCCCATCAACTGGCCGAACACGCGCGACGCTTCGTCCGCCGTGGCGCAGACCACCGACAACGCGCCGCAGCGCTCGCCATACAGCGAGAAGTTCTTCGAGAAGGAGTTGGCGACGACCGTCGGCACACCCGCGTCGGTCAGCGCGCGAACCGCGAAGGCATCGGCGTCGAGCCCGTCGCCGAACCCCTGATACGCCATGTCGACGAACGCGATCAGCCCGCGCTCGCGCAGTACCGGCACGAGCGCTTCCCACTGCGCTTGCGAGAGGTCCACGCCGGTCGGGTTGTGGCAGCACGCATGCAGCAGCACGATGCTTTTCGGCGGCAGCGAGGACAGCGTGTCCATCATGGCGTCGAAGCGCAGGCCGCCGGTGGCGTCGTCGTAATAGGGGTAGGACTGCACCGGAAATCCGGCGCTCTCGAACACCACGCGATGGTTGTCCCAGCTCGGGTCGCTGATCCAGAGGGTGCTTTCGGGGAAGTAGCGTTTCAGGAAATCGGCCCCGACGCGCAACGCGCCACCGCCGCCCAGCGTCTGCAAGGTGGCGATGCGTTGTTCGCGCCGTGCGGCGTTCTGCTCGCCGAAGACGAGGGCTTGCACCGCGTCGCGGTAAGCGGGCGTGCCCGCCATCGGCAGATAGGGACGGGGACCGATGTCGGCGAGGACACCCGACTCGGCGTCACGCACGGCCTGCATGACCGGCAGACGGCCGTCGTCGTCGAAGTAGATGCCGATGGACAGGTTGACCTTGTGCTGGCGGGGATCCTGGCCGAAGGCTTCGTTCAGGCTGAGGATGGGGTCGCCAGGGTAGGCGTCGACATGGGAAAACATGAGGCTCGCTCCGTCTCGATCTTCGGTTCACGGGGGAATTTTGAAAATCGATTGTGGGCGACGCCCCTTTGCGGAACAATCAATCGATTCTGGTCCATTCGTAAGTGAAACTTGATAATCGAAACGCCATGCCCCTGACCCGTGTCACGCTGCGCCAGTTCGAAGCACTGGTGGCCATCGCCGAATTGCATAGCTTTGCCGAGGCAGGCAATCGCCTGGGACTCACGTCGTCCGCCATCAGTCAGTTGGTCGCCGAGCTGGAGTCGGTGCTCGGTTTTCGCATCTTCGACCGCACCACGCGACGCGTCGCGCTCTCCAGCGCCGGGCGCGATTTTCTGTCGTCTGCCGAGTCGGTGCTGCGTTATGTGCAGGCCGCAGAGAAAACGGCCGACGACTTGCGCAACCGCGCCGCCGGTATCGTGCGTGTCGGTGCACCGCTGGTGCTGGCCAGCATGGCGTTGCCTGCGGCGATTCGCGAATACGCCGCCTCGCGGCCGAAGGTCGTGGTGCGTGTGGTCGATACCCCCGTCGATGCGCTCATCGATCATGTCGCCAACGGCGATCTCGACATTGCCATCGGTCCGAATCGCGCGACGGGGGCGCATGTGGCCGGAGCGCCCGCATTCGATAGTCCGTGGGTGTTGTGGTGTGCGCCAGAGCATCCGCTTGCGCGCCGCAAACGCGTGCGATGGACCGACCTGCGCGACACGCCGCTCGTCGCCGCCGGACGCGATCACGAGCGCAGCGTCGCGCAGATGCGTCAGTCTGCGCCGCCCGATGCACGCATCACGTCCATCGATGTCGTCGATAACGTGACGACGGCACTCGGCGTCGCCTCGCAAGGATTGGCCGCGACGCTGACGCCTGGCTATGTGGCTGCGCTCGCCCACCCGTTCGGTCTGCTGATGCGCCGTGTGATCTCGCCCGAGACGATTCGGCAAGTGTGTGTTTACCGGCCGGTGTCGCGCGCGCCGTCGCCCGCGGCGGAAGGGTTCGCGCAGTTCCTGCTGGAGTGGTTGCCGCAGTGGAACGCACGGATCATGGAGACCGCGAAGACGTGATTCACGACGCGCGCACGATGATGTTGTGCGCATCGCATGCGTGAGAAAGCAACATTCCAGTAATTAAAATTACGAAAGGAAAGTCGGGTTTGATCATTTAAATAATTAGTTCTCGATACGCGTTGAAATGACGGCGTATCGGCACCTGCGCGTGCTGTAGTTTTCGAGGCGATTGGTTTAGTGTTTACCCAAACATCCTCTGAGATGTTGTGCTTCCAATGCTTCGCATTGCTACTGATGTGTCTGCTTGACTCCATCCCCTGGGAGGTAGAGTGACCCACGCCAAGCACGAATGCTTGCCCCGCCGTCATCCCGTCGCGACGGCGGCTTCTTTGGTCTTTCTTCTCGCTGGTGCCGCAGGTGCCGCGCGCACAAACCTATCCGCTACCCGAAATCGTCTCCGGGACCACGCTCACTTACGAACAGTATTACGACGGCAATGTCGTGCCCGTCGGTGTGATTCAGGGGAGCGTGACGATTCACCCCGCACCGCCCTATCCAGCGCAACTCGGTGGTGCCGGGATCTCGGTATTTCGCGGCGCGAATGTCACGATCAATCCGAATCTCGGTGTCCCCGGAGTTGTGTCCGTGACATCGGACTACCGCGCGGGTGCGCCGAACGACGCGCTTTACATCGCGAACGGCACCGTCAATATCGTCGCGAGTACGGCCGGGGTCCTGCTCACCGGAAACGGCGCGTCGGTTCATGGTGTCTATATGCCCGAGACGTCGTCGGGAACTTCGGTGCTGACCGGTTCCAATGTGACCATCGTCACGAATGGCACGACGGCCGACGGCATGCGCCCCTATGGCGCGACGTCGAGCATCAATCTGAGCAACACGTCGATCACCGTGAATGGTCAGGACAGTTGGGGTGTGCGGTCCTGGGGCGGCAGCAACATCACGCTCACGAATTCGACAGTGACGTCGAACGGTGCGGTCGGTACGGGCACCGGTGCTGGTGCGGGCGGTGTGCAGGTGTACAACGGCTCCATTGCCACCATTAACGGAAACTCGACCATCACGACCGCCGTGGCGGGGAATCTCGGTCTGAATGCCGAGTCGGGCGGCACGCTGAACACGAACACGGATCCCGGCACATCCGGCACCGTGACCGTCAGCACGACCGGCGCGGGCAGTCACGCGGTGCGTATCGGTACGGCGAACGGCAACCTGAACCGGCTGAGTCTCTCCACCACGCAGAATTCGACGTACGGCTTGCTGGTGAACGGCACGTCGACCGTCACCGGGTCGCAGGTCGCGGTGAACACGCAAGGCACCTCCGCTTATGGCATGTGGATTTCCGGCAGCACAACGGCCACGCTGAATGGCGGTTCGATCACTACACAGGGACAGACGGCCTATGGTCTGCTCTCTGGCAGCGGCGCGGCGACGGTGAATCTCTCCGACTTCGCGATCGCCACGCACGGCACGCAGGCCTACGGCATTTATGCGTGGACGGGCAGCACGACCAACTTCGCAGGGGGCGCCATCACGACCGATCAGGCGAGTACCTACGGCGTTTACGCCAACGCGGGGACGGTCAACCTGCTGCGCAGCAGCGCGACTGGCGCGGGGACATCGATCACCACGGCGGGGACCAACGCGTACGCCGTGCGCATCCAGAACGGCGGTATGTTCAATGCGACCGGCGCAGCGATACGGGCCACGGGCGCCGGCACGGCCGCCATTGTGTTCGACGCGCCGCAGACGATCACTGGTGTGCAGACATCCGCACCGACGCCCGGCCTGCCGACCTTGCCCGCGACGACACCGCTGTCGCCATCGACCGATGCGCCGCCTCCGCTCGCCATCGTTACGCCGGTCCCCGCTGCGCCGACGGATCTTGGCAGCGATGTACCGTCGCCCGCACCGACTGCGGTGTCGCGCGCAGGCATCGCGGCCCCGCTGCGCGCAGGCGGCTACAACATGACGTTACAGGACACGACGGTGACGTCGGATAGTGGTGTCGCATTGTGGATCTACGGCGGCATCGCCAACGTCAATCTGACGAACTCGACGCTGAGCGGTGGCGGCGGGGCGATCAATGCATCGACCCGGTCCGGGCTTGGCGCGACACTCAATCTCGACGCCAGCAACTCGACCATCACGGGGCGGATTTACACGGACACCAGCAGCACGTCGGTCGTCAACCTGAGCAACAACAGCGTCTGGCATGTGACGGCGTCGTCCAACGTCACCGAGCTGAATAACACCAACAGCCTGATCGATTTTCCGGTGACGGCGCTGCTCACCTCCGCGCCAACCAGTCAGGGGTCGTATCGCAATGTGACCATCGGCAACGGCTACGTCGGCGGCAGTGGCACGGTCGCGCTCAACACGTATCTGAACGAAGGTGGCGCGCTGTCGAATCAGTACACCGACCGTCTGCTGATTCAAGGCAGCGCGAGCGGCACGACGACGCTGCGCATCAAGCCGACGACGGGCAGCCCGGGCGCGCTGACATCGCCCAGCGGAGTGATCACCAACAACGAAGGGATTTCGCTGGTGCAGGTGTCAGGGGCCTCGACGTTCAACGCGTTCAGTCTGCCGGGCGGTTATGTGGTCGCACCGAATTCGCCGTACGAATACCGGATCTATGCCTACGGTCCCGGTTCGGCGCATGGGACGGCCGACCCGACGCAGAACCTCGTCGGCACCGGTGCGGGCTATTGGGACTACCGGTTGCAGAGTGCCTACGTGTCGCCCGGAGGGGGCGTCGATCCCGAGGAGCCGGGCAACCCCGGTGGTGGCGTCGACGAGCCGGTGCCGCCGGATGCACGACGTGAGGTGGCACCACAGGTGGCGTCTTATCTGAGCGCGCCAGCGGCTTTCCTGCAAGCGGGGATGACGGACATCGACTCGTTGCACCGGCGCTTGGGCGAAGTGCGCGACGACCGGATTCTGGGCCGTGATCGCGGACCGGGTGAGATGTTCATGCGCGGTTACGGCGGTAGCTTCAAGTACCGCTCCAACCAGAGCTTTCAGGCGTTCGGTTACGACATGAACGCCGATTACGGTGCGATTCAGATCGGTGGGAATCTCTTCAAGCACTTCACCGACAACGGCACATGGCGCTTCGGTGCGGCTGGCTCGATGGGATGGCTGCATTACGAACCGACCGCCATCGACGGGCCGAGTACCACGCGTGCGAGCGTCTATCGTTTGTATGGCTACGGGACGTATCAGAGCCAGCAGGGCTGGTACGTGGACGGCATCGCGTCGGTCGGCTGGTTCAACGGGCGCACGACGACCGAAGCGCGCGGCGATGTCGCGCCGATGCGGGGCAACGCCTACGCGGCGTCCATCGAGGCCGGGTATCCGCTCGCGCTCGCGTATGGCATGAATCTCGAACCGCAATTGCAGTTCGTCGGTCAGCACCTCGGCTTCGATAACATGACCGATGCCGATGGACTCTCCGTCAACATCGGCTCACAGAACCAGTTCACCGGACGGCTTGGCGTGCGCCTCACGCGTCCCTTCGACGTCAGCACCGGACGCATCACGCCGTACTTCGGGTTCGACGTCATCCATGCGTTCGTGGGCGGCACCAGCGTGCAGGTCAGCGACGCGATGTTCCAGACCGGGAAGTACGGCGATTCGATGATGTTCTCGCTGGGGGTGAACAGCGTGCAGGGCGCGAGCTTCTCGCTGTATGGTCGTGTGTCATATCAGAAGAGCTTCGGCACGGGGGGCATGCGCGGCGTGCTGGTGAACGTCGGGGCGAAGTACGCCTTCTGAGGCGCTAGCGGCGCACCCGTTGACGCAGTGTCGCGGGGTGCGGTGCGCGTCAGCGCTTAGCGA
This sequence comes from Pandoraea sp. NPDC090278, assembly GCF_044772185.1. Lineage (NCBI taxonomy): Bacteria > Pseudomonadati > Pseudomonadota > Betaproteobacteria > Burkholderiales > Burkholderiaceae > Pandoraea > Pandoraea sp. NPDC090278. The sequence continues at coordinate 36,888 of NZ_JBIVYJ010000008.1, forward strand.
CGCTTGGCGTCGGGCGCGGGGAGCGCGGCGAGGTCTTCGCTCAGTTGCGCACGCAACGTGGCGATGGCCGCTGTGGTGTCGGCGGGCTTCAGTTCCTCACGTGCGATGGCCTCGCGCAGGTGGTGCCGCAGCATCGGATCGCGCGTTTGCGTCAGCGTCTCGCGATAGAACGGCAGGACGTTCTCCGGATGGCCGCCGATGCGATAGAGATGCGCGATCTCCTCGATGGTGCGAGCCGCAGCGAAGCCCGGACCACCGTGACCGGCCGGACCCATAGGGCCACGTGGACCGGGGCCGCCGAAGTGCGGGCCCATGCCCGGCGGCGGAGGCGGCATCTCACCCGGCGTGGCGGCTTGCGTGCGGGCGGGGGGCGGTGCATCGGTGGCGGCCGCAGCGGGCAGGCTGACGCCGGTGGCCGTCAGCGCGAGCATCAGCGCAAGCCCGCTCACGGTCTGGCGCATCGAAATCTTGATCATATGGACTCCGTATCAAATGCGTTCACTGAATTGTCGAACGACGGGGCCAAGCGTAACGCGCCTCGAATGGCAGACAGCGGGGCGGTAACGACATGTAAGGCGGGGGAATGTGTGAGGGGCGACGAGATCGGTCGGCGAAGACGGCAGACGAGTGTCGCCGGAGGCGCCTTGAGGGGATGATGCGCATCGGAGGGCGGCGGTACACTGGCGCGGCTGCCCTGCAAACTTTGCGTGGGTGTTGTTGTCTATCTCGCCTCAGCGTTCGAGGAGCCTGTATGACCACCGAAGCCACCCAAATCAACGCATCTGCCGCATCCACCGGCCATGCGCATCCGGCGAGCGTTACGTCGCTGCGCAGCCCGGTCGACTTCTACGCCACGCTCACGCGCGTGATCGACACGCTGAAGCAGCACGGCATGACCATCTTCGCCGACATCGACCAGAGCGCGGCGGCGGCCTCGGCGGGGACATCGTTGCGTCCGACCCGGCTGGTGCTGTTCGGTAATCCGAAGGGCGGCACACCCGTCATGGCCGCAAATCCCCATGCAGGACTGGAACTGCCATTGAAAGTGATGGTGTGGGCCGCGAGCGCCGACGACGTGCGGGTGGATTTCCTGAATCCCGGACCGTCGCTGAGCGCGCTGTACGGCATCGACTCCGCGCAGGTGGCGGGGTTCGGCGGCGTGGTGAAACTGCTGGAAGCGGCGCTCACGAAAGGGGCGGACTGAGCATCAGTGGGTTCGAACGTCGAAACGATGGGCGACGTAGTACGGGCGACAAGGCGTGATTTCTGCGTCGGGAGGTCGCGGGGTGCGTCGCGTGAAGTGGCGTTGAGCCTTATCTGGCGGGCTTTCCGACGCGCTGTGAATCGTCTCAAAAGTCCCTATACTGATCCGGCCTAACTGCGTCTGGCCAGTTCGAACGTATCGAGTGGCCGCGCCCGATCCCCCGCGGGCGTTGTTCGATGTCAGGGCGCAGGCATTTCCCCCTTTTTGATGGAGCAACTTCCGTGTCGAACAGTCAATGGATTCGTGTTGAAACCGTGGATGGCGCCTTCGATGCCTATCTGGCATTGCCGCCGAACGGTAAGACGGCCAACGCCCAGGGCGTTGTGCTGGTGCAGGAAATCTTCGGCGTGAACGAGCACATTCGTGGCGTGGCCGATCAGTACGCGATGGACGGTTATGTCGTGCTCGCGCCGGACATCTTCTGGCGCTCGGCGCCGCGCGTGGAACTCGGCTACTCGGGCGACGACTGGGGCCGTGCGATGGAGCTGCGCAAGGCGGTCGACGTCGAGAAAGCGGTAAAGGACGTCGAAGCGACGGTGAAGGCGCTGCGCGGCAAGCTGGACGCCAGTGCCAAGGTCGCCGCCATCGGCTACTGCTTCGGCGGTCTGCTGTCGTACCTGAGCGCCGCACGCGGTCTGGTCGACGCTGCCGTGCCGTACTACGGCGGCGGCATTCACAACTATCTGAGCGAAGCGGCCAACCTCAATGTGCCGACGCAGTTCCACTATGGCGCGCTCGACAGCCACATCACGCCGGACATCGTCACGCAGGTGAGCGAGGCGGTGAAGTCGCGTCCGAACACCGAAGTGTTCGTGTACCCGAACGCAGATCACGGTTTCAACTGCTGGTCGCGCGAGTCGTACCATCAGCCGTCGGCCGCGCTGGCCCACGGCCGTGCGCTTGAATTCCTGGCGAAGTCGTTCGCGAAGTAAGGCGTTGTTTTCCCTCGATGGCCAAGTGCTGCCATCGAGTCGGTAAACGCAAAGAAGCCCGCCAATGCGGGCTTCTTCGTTTTCGTACGTCCTGTTCATCGACCTACTGACGAGGTGTCGTCGACCTGGCGTCGGCTTTTAGCGGGTGGCGTCCCGGCTAAAAAAGCCCGTCGCCGAAGCGACGGGCAAAGTCCTGTGCGTCGAACCGCTACGCACAGCGACAGGAGTCTTAGGTCAGAGACCGGAGATCACACTGAGCACCGGCAATCGGTGCGTCGTTATGCGCAGAACGCGCGCCGCGCCGCGGCCTCTCGTCAGGCAAGAGGTCCGCAGCGCGGCGAGTTACATTACGAACCGAAGTAGGTCGTGCCAGCACGTTGCTGAGCGCCCACCGAACCCATCGTGATCGGGGCGGTGGCTGCGACCGGCTGTGCGCTCGGGGCTGCCTTCGGGTAGACGGCGTCGTGTTGCACCACGAGGCCGGCTTGTTGCGCCTGAACGAGTTCTTCACGAACCTGGGCGCGGCTCAGGGCGCTTGTTTGCGGAACCCACGAGAATTCCGAGGGACCGTCGAATGCATCGCTGGCGAAAGCCGAACCGGCCGAAACAGCCAGCATTGCGGAAACCAGAGCCGAAGTAATAAGGGTGCGCTTCATGATATTTCTCCTGTCTTGTGGAGTCTGTTCCTGTCCCATTCGGGCTCGCGTTGCCTGGCCAAAGGGGCGGTCGCGAGGAATGGACCGAAGCGAATATCGGGAATATTCGCGAGGGCCATGACGCGGCGAGCGCCCCTTTGGGTGGGCAACCCGTAGGGAACGTGCCCTGCCGGCCGTCTGGCGGCGTTGCCCGCAGCTTATTTGGGCGACCAAACGGCGCCGCGTGCGCCTTGCCAGTCAGCCGGCAGAACACGTTCGCGAGCCCGAATGGGACAGGAACAGACTCCGATGAGGCGATGTTCAATTCATCGTCGACAGTTGAAGTGTATTAATGCGAACCTTCGCGATAAAGACGACTTATTACAAGCAACTGTTGCTTAGATAGAAATAATCGTTCGGACCTTATAGGAGACATCGGATGCTCTATCTCTGGATCAAGGCGGTGCACCTGATCGCGGTCATCACGTTCATTGCGGGACTTGTGACGATGGCGCTGGGCGGGCGTCTGGCGCAGCCCGAGTGGCGTCGCGTAGCGCGACGGGCGGACTACGCACTGGCGTCGCCTGCATTGATCGTGGTGTGGATCACGGGGCCGACGCTCGCCATCATGGCCAGCTGGTGGCACGCCCCCTGGCTCATGGCCAAGCTCGTGTTCGTGATCGTTGTGTCTGCGTTGCACGGTCGGCTGTCGGCCACACTGCGGCGTCTGGAGCGCGACGCAAGCACGCAGCCGCCCGCAGTGTTCGGACGTGCGCTACCCGTCACCTTCATCTCGATGGCAATCATCGTCGTGCTCGTGATCGTCAAACCGTTTTGAGCGGTGCGCGGGATGCAATGATGCGGTAAGGGATTCGACCCGGATTCGGCCGGGTTGGGGCTTGGTAGGGGCGTGTGGGCGGTGTTACGCTGACGACGTCGCCAAATACGTCCCAAATTTCGCCTTTTTTGAGGCTTGGTCCCAATGCCGATCACCAGTGCGATACCCCTGGAGTTTCAGGCTCATGACCGCCCCGTCGGCGCGTTGGCGAAAGATTACCCCGATGGTCATGTAGTGCGCCCTCACAGTCATCGACGCGCGCAATTGATGTATGCGAGCGCCGGTATTCTGGAAGTCCGCACCGATACGTCGTTTTGGGTGATTCCGCCGCAGCGCGCGTTGTGGATTCCGGCCAACGTCACGCACGAAGTGCGCATGCGCGGCAAGGTGGAGATGCGCACGATCTATGTCGATGTCGAACGACTCGACATGGCAGCCTCCGATGTACCCGTTGTCATCCGTGTCTCGGCGCTGCTGCGAGAGCTGATTCTGCGCGCGATGACGCTGCCGCCCGACTGGTCGCCGCAGGGCAAGGATGCGCTTGTGATTGCACTGCTACTCGAAGAAGTCGAGTGGAAAAGCGATTCGCCGCTCCATTTGCAGGTGCCGCGCGATGCGCGTCTGCGCAAGATCTTCGACACCTATCTGACAACGCCCGCCGACCCCCGCAGTCTTCAGGACTGGGCCGTGGAAGTGGGGGCGTCGAGCCGTACGCTGGAGCGTCGCTTCATGACGGAGTTCGGTTTGCCGTTCCGGGAGTGGCGTCAGCAGATGCGGCTGCTGGGCGCGTTGCCGTTGCTGGGGGCCGGGCGGCCCATCACGCAAGTGGCGCTCGAAGTCGGTTACGACACGCCGAGCGCCTTTTCCACAATGTTCCGCCGTTTTATGGGCGTGACGCCAAGCGAGTACCTGACGCGCGCCCGCGGCCCGGAGTGAGCCAGTGCATGGCGTCCCACATGTCGTCGTAGACCGGGACGCCTTCGTCGAGCAGCGGCGAGCGCTGACGTTTCGAGCCGATGCCGACGAAATCGATGCCGAGCTTGCGCGCAACCTTCAGATCCCACATCCCGTCGCCGATCGAGACCACCGCCCGCGGGCGCGTAATCCCGTAGCCCGCCTGCGCCCGCTTGATCGCCTCGGCCACCAACTGGTCGCGTGAGCTGTATTCGGACGCGGTGATGAGCATCGCGTCCGTGTAATCGATGGCGACGGAGCGCAGCTTGCGGTGACTGACCTGCCGGATGCCACCCGTGGCGAACACCACACCCCAGCGCGAACGGTGCGCGGCCTCGACAAAGGCGCGCGCACCGGGGATCTCGGCCAGCCCGTGCGCGTTGAGCAGGGCGGTGAAGCGCTCGTCGATCTCGTGCTCGAAGCGGGCCAGATCGTGCGGCTGCGGCAAGGCGCGACCGTTCTCCGCGTGGGCGTGAATCAGGATCCCGGTGTCGGTGTGATGCGGATAACTTCCCCAGTCGGTGTTCAATTCATCGAACGCCAGCGATTCCATCGCGCCCAGCAAGGCGCGTTGATGGATGCGCACCGAGTCGGTCAGCGTACCGTCGACATCGAGGACCAAAATACTGTCTTTCTCGAAACTTGCCTGCATGGCGGGTAGTGGACTCGTGTCAGGGCGGAGTGGGGGAGCTGCCGCCGAAATGTGGGAGTGTACGAATTCGCCAGAGTAAGTAAAACGTGCCGAGTGACAGCGGCTACGCCTGATGCGACAGATCGGGCTACGGGAAATGATAGCTTGACGTCGCTCCGTCATTTTCCGAAGCGGGGGCGGGCAAGCCGACTGTACTCCCGATCCAGCCGCTCAAGCATCTCGACTGCCTTGGCCATTTCGTCGAGTGACATGGAGTTGCTGCGCGACGCACGACGCTTCGGAGGCTCGATGGCTTCCGTTGCTTCTGCCGCTTGCGCCGGTATCCCGGACGTCGCAGGTGCCGCCTCGGGGGCGCGGGGTAAGTGCATTGCCGCCGACGGTGTCGAGTCGTCCTGCGGCGCATCGTGTTGTACAGCGTCTACCGGCGCCTCCGACCCGTGCTGCGCGCAGAGCGGTTGCCTGACGTCGGCGTGCGATATCGGCGCGAGTGACTCGCGGGTCGCGCCGTAGGCGAAGTCGTGATATCGCCCGTGTCCGTCATGCAGATGTTTTGCGAGGGTCCGGACGAGATTGGGGCGTCGTATCTCGGCATGCATCGGTAACGGCGTCGCATCGAAATTCTCGGGAATATCGCCGAACAACTGCTGCTGGTGCCGGGTCGCGTGGATTCTGACGTCCTGATCGACCCATTCGACCGTATCCGGCGTGGCTAGCGAGACAAACAGGAGCAACTGCCGGTCGCGGGCAGGAATGCGGATGTACGCGCCTAGCGTGGCGCGTTGGATCTCCGGCGCACCCAGAGGCAGACGCAGGTTGGCGTGTTGAAACGGGACGTCGATGCCATGCCGCCGGGCTTCCGGCACGCTCGTGACCAACCGCGTCACCGACAACTGCGGGATCTCGATATAAGCCCCGGTGTTTTTCAGCAGGCGTTCCATGCCGGGTAATAACTGGTTCAGCCGCTTGGTCAGACGCTGCTCGATGGAGCGAACGGAATATTGGCCCCGCGACTCCGTAGCCCGGGCCTTGGAGAACTCGCGCTCCAATGTCGCGCTGTTACGCCGCTCACGCGACAGCGTTTTGCGCGTCTGCGCATCCAAGGACGCCTCGCAGCCTGCGAGGAGCAGACGGCTGGCGTCGACATTGACCTGAGCGTTGGCAGGCAGGTCGAGAAGACAGTTCCGTGCATCGTCGCGCGCACCGACAACGCACACCGGCCGGACATCGGCCAACCGCTCCGCGAAGACGCGAGCCCGTGTGACCGGCGGGTGCGACCAATTGGAGGATGCGGCGTTTTGCGCGGCGTGCCAGTCCCGGAGGGCAGGCGCAATCATGGTCGATGTGATGGGCGCGGAGGTGGCGCGTGTGAGGTCGTTTGCGACGCGCAGCGTATGGGCTTGTACGTGCATTGCGGGGAGCGCCTTGGCTGCGTTCGTGGCCGATGTCAGCCAATCGGACATTGAGTTGAGGATCATCGTCACTCCGGTTGAGGTCACAGGGATTTCCGTGACCCGGAGTATTCCCGCTGGGGCGAATCGGATTGTCGGGTTGAGGCCGGGATATTTGCAGATGGGGATCGGCGCTTTCGCTGCGTGAGCACGGCGTCAGCGCCGACGATCCGGTGGAACGTCTCACGGCGCGGTGACGCTCAGGCGTGCTGCTCCTTATCCATCCACCGATGCAAGCGGTCGAAGACCTGTGCCCGTTGCCGAGAGCTGAGGCCGTCGAACGTGCCCGCGTCACACAGCGCCTGACGCGCGTTGCGGTGACTGTCCCGGGCGACGCGCTCGCGTGGACCGGCCGCAGCGAACTTGTAGTAGCGCTTCACACCGTTGTGCAGATATCTGGCCAGCGTCTGTTCGATACTGCCCTTGCGGGGAATGGTGTGAAAGGTCGTGGCGTCGGGGTCTTCCGCCAGGTAGTTGGGGCGATGGCCAAACGTGTGTCCGGAGTGCCGAACGAAGTGTTCATGCAGCGCCCGGAATTCGATCTGCGAATCCGTTCGCCTTTCCTCGTCTCCATTGTCTGCGGGTGGCCCGGGCTCCCGGATGTCGTCGATGAGATAGAACCCCGCCAGCGAAACGATGTATGGCTGTACGGCGTGGTCCTTCGGTGGCACAACGTAGGCGCCCAGCATGGCGTCGCGAAGGAAACTACGTTCGTCCATCACGAGCGAGGTGCTGTCGGGCGGATTCGGTTGCACGCCATTGCGACGGGCCTCGTTCGCGCCAGAGTAGAAACGACGAAAACTGTGACGCGGCACCACGATCGATGTCTCGCTGTGGTGGAACGCCTGCTGGATGTCGTCCGGCATGGCGTGAAGCGCGGTTTTGATCCGGGCCTCCAGCGACGCTATCGAATATTTGCCCCGTAAGTCGCGGCTGTATTGCTTTCGATACGCTCGCGCGAGTTGCCAGGCTTCGCGGTCCGTACTGGCGAGTTCGCACGCTATCGCGGGTGGCAGCGACCGGCTGCATCCCGACTCGATCATACGGCTGACCGGCACTATGCTCGGCTCGCCTGGAGGCAGGTCGAGCAGGCAGTTCTTTCGGTCGTCTTGGTTGCCGACGACGCACACGTCGACCAGATCCGCCAATCGGGATTTCAGGAAATGGTGATAGGTCTGTGGTTCGAGCCCTATGGGTGGCAAAACGGGTTTGGGGACCTCGCGCTTTACGTACGGGCATCGCAAATCCGACGTGATATTGCGGGCGCTCTCAAAGGTCTGGCCAGGGCGATCCCTGTAGTTCGCGAACCAGGGGGTGGCGCTCGCCGCCGCCAACACCTGTGTCGCAATATGGCTGATGTGCATGCGCTTGCTCCGGTAGATGGCGCGCGCAACAAGGCGCGCCCGACCGGACTTTGCGTGAGCCCGCAGGCATAGGCTTCTGCCGTGCGCGCTGGGCCTGTCGGTATCGGGACGGAAGCGGGGTGGAAGCCGGACGAAAGCGCTGCGTCCCGTACCCGATGCCGACGGCAGGTCTTAGACGATCGCGGCGCGCAGGCTCGGCGGCGCTTCGCGCAGCAGCGACCGCAGACGCTTGAGCGCACTCGACAGACGCTCCGGATCGCGCACACCGCCCAATGAGATGCGGATGGCGTTGGGCGCGTCCGGCGACAGGCAGAAGGCGTCCGCGGGCGTGACGGCGAGTCCCTCGGCGCGGGCGGCCATGGTCAGTTCGCGGGCTGTCCACGGGGCGGGCAACTCATGCCAGAGGTGAATGCCCTGAGTTGACGGGGCGTTCGCGTCGCCCAAAATCTCGGCGGCGATGGCCTGACGCTGCGCGGCGGCTTCCTTCACCCCATCCATGAGACGGTCGGCGGTGCCGTCGTGGATCCACTGCGTCGCCAATCCGGACATCAACGGCGGCGCCATCAGCGCGAACGAATGCAGCGTACTGAGGAAGACGTCGCGCTTGCGACCGTCGGCCAGACGGACATACGCGGTGCGCAGGCCTGGCGTCAGGCATTTCGACAGCGTGGACACATAGTGCACGCGATGCGGCGAGAGGCGGGCGAGCGGCGGCGGGGCGTCCGGCAAGAGACGCCAGTAGGGGTCGTCTTCGATGAGCGTCAGGTCGAGCTTGTCCGCCACGGCGAGCAGTTCCCGGCGGCGGCGCTCGGGCATCGTGCGCGTGGTCGGGTTCTGGAGCGTGGGGTTCAGATAGACGAGACGCGCGCGGTGCTGGCGGGCGGCAGCGGCCAGCGCATCGGGCAGCATGCCGTCTGCGTCGGTCGCAACGCCCTCCAGACGGCGACCGAGCGAGCGTGCCGCGCCGCGTACCCCCGGATAGACGATCGGCTCACACAACACTGTTTCGTCCCGCTCGGTCTCGGTGAGCAGCAATGCCGCCAGCGTGGCCTGTGCGCCGGGGCAGACGAGCACGTCGGTCGGGGCGAGGGTGCCGAGCATCGGCGCGAGCCAGAGCGTACCGGCCTGACGGTCGGCAACGCCCCCGTCCCCCAATTGGTACGCCATAAGCATTGAAGCATCGGTATGCCGCAGGACTTCGTCGATTCCCTTTTGCAGCAACTCACCAAGGAACTGCCCGGCTGGCGCGGGTGGAATGTTCATACCCAGGTCCAGCACCTGATCGAGTGCCACGCGCGGCTTGCTGACGAAGGTGCCCAGCGGGCCGCGCCCCTCGATGGCGCTCCGGTCGCGCGCCCGGTTGTAGGCGCGCGTGACCGTGGTGAAGTCGATGCCCAGCCACGACGCCAGCTCGCGCTGCGCCGGGAGCCGGTCGCCGGGGCGCAGGCGGCCGTCCGCGACCGACTGCTCGATGAAGCTCGCCAGCCTCAGATAGCGGGGGCCTTTGCCCGCGGTGAGCGCAGGTTTCCAGAAGGTGGCGCGAAGCGTGTCGTGAGAAGTGTCCATAGCCATGTCGGTGTTATGTATGGAAATTCGTACGTAAATCGGCTGTGTATGCAGTGTAGTTTGCATACATATGAGTCGCAAGTCTTGAATTTGGGAGGGGGAGACGCACCTTGAGGCGGTGCCTGCGGCGGTGTGCGATGCGTGGTGACGAAGACCGTGACCTGACCATGACCGTTAACAATCAACGACTTACGGCGAGAATTTGCGCGCGACTGCGTTGACACTTGCCAATAGCGGGGGTATAGTCGCAGGCTCCGGTTTTTCCGGCGGCATGCCCGTGCCTAATGCAAAGTGCTTATGCATCAAGCGTTTAGATGCGGACTATCCGCAAGAGCAGCCGGGGAGTACGCAGTAAAGTCGCATGACGGCCCGCCTTGGCTTTCATGCTTTTGACACGTTTAGGAAATCACAATGCCAACGATTAACCAATTGGTCCGCAAGCCGCGCACCTCTGCTCAAATCAAGAGCAAGAGCCCGGCCCTGCAGGACTGCCCGCAGCGTCGCGGCGTGTGCACCCGTGTGTACACCACGACGCCGAAGAAGCCGAACTCCGCACTTCGTAAGGTTGCCAAGGTGCGCCTGACGAACGGTTTCGAAGTCATTTCGTACATCGGCGGTGAAGGCCACAACCTGCAGGAACACTCGGTCGTGCTGATTCGCGGCGGTCGTGTGAAGGACTTGCCGGGTGTGCGTTACCACATGGTGCGCGGTAGCCTCGACACGCAAGGCGTCAAGGACCGTAAGCAAGCCCGTTCGAAGTACGGCGCGAAGCGTCCGAAGGCCTAAGCGGCTTAGCGGATATACGTTCGGTGATGGTGGTACATCGTCACTGAGTAAGTGGTCACTCGGCCAAAGAATGGCTAGTAGGTGGCCTGGAGCTCTGCTCCAACTGAATTGATTAAGGAAGAAATCATGCCGCGTCGTCGCGAAGTCCCCAAGCGCGAAGTGTTGCCCGATCCGAAGTTCGGCAACGTTGAAGTCGCTAAATTCATGAACGTGCTCATGCTTGCCGGCAAGAAGTCGGTTGCAGAGCGCATCGTTTATGGTGCTTTCGAGCAGATCCAAACCAAGGCGGGCAAGGATCCGCTGGAAGTCTTCAACACGGCTCTCGGTAACGTGAAGCCCGTGGTTGAAGTCAAGAGCCGCCGTGTTGGCGGTGCAAACTATCAAGTTCCGGTCGAAGTGCGTCCGTCGCGTCGTATGGCATTGGCGATGCGTTGGTTGCGTGAGGCCGCGAAGAAGCGTAGCGAGAAGTCGATGGCCCTGCGCCTGGCTGGTGAGCTGATTGAAGCCTCGGAAGGTCGTGGCGGCGCCATGAAGAAGCGTGACGAAGTTCACCGCATGGCTGAAGCCAACAAGGCCTTCTCGCACTTCCGCTTCTGACGCTGGCAAGCAGTACCTAGAGCAGAAACCGGGGCGGGTGCGCATGAGAAATTGCGCCTCGCCCGTTTGTGTTAGTAGCCCCCTCAAAAATGGCGGCTACATTGAAAGAGGCTTAAAGTGGCTCGTACAACCCCTATCGAGCGCTACCGCAACATCGGTATTAGCGCTCACATCGACGCAGGTAAAACCACGACGACCGAGCGCATTTTGTTCTACACCGGTGTGAACCACAAAATCGGTGAAGTGCACGATGGCGCGGCGACGATGGACTGGATGGAGCAGGAACAGGAGCGCGGCATCACGATTACGTCGGCTGCCACGACCTGCTTCTGGTCCGGCATGGCCAACAACTATCAAAAGCACCGCATCAACATCATCGACACCCCGGGTCACGTCGACTTCACGATTGAAGTCGAGCGCTCGATGCGTGTTCTCGATGGTGCATGCATGGTGTATTGCGCCGTGGGTGGTGTTCAGCCCCAGTCGGAAACCGTGTGGCGTCAGGCCAACAAGTACGGCGTGCCGCGTCTGGCATTCGTCAACAAGATGGACCGTACCGGCGCGAACTTCTTCAAGGTCTACGACCAACTGAAGAACCGCCTGAAGGCCAACCCGGTGCCGGTGGTGGTGCCGATCGGCGCTGAAGAAAACTTCAAGGGCGTGGTCGACCTCATCAAGATGAAGGCGATCATTTGGGACGAAGCTTCGCAAGGCATGAAGTTCGACTACGTCGACATCCCGGCCGAGCTGCAAGCAGAAGCCCAGAAGTGGCGCGAAGGCATGGTCGAGGCCGCTGCCGAGTCGAGCGAAGAGATGATGAACAAGTACCTCGAAGAGGGTGACCTCTCCGAAGCTGACATCATCGAAGGCATTCGTCTGCGTACCATCGCTTGCGAAATCCAGCCGATGCTGTGCGGTACCGCGTTCAAGAACAAGGGTGTGCAGCGTATGCTGGACGCCGTGATCGACTTCCTGCCGTCGCCGGTCGACATCCCGCCGGTCAAGGGCACGGATGACAAGGAACAGCCGACGGAGCGTCGCGCTTCGGACGAAGAGAAGTTCTCGTCGCTGGCGTTCAAGATCATGACGGACCCGTTCGTTGGCCAGCTGATCTTCTTCCGCGTCTACTCGGGCGTTGTGAACAAGGGCGACACGCTGCTGAACTCGGTCAAGGGCAAGAAGGAACGCCTGGGTCGCATCGTGCAGATGCACGCGAACCAGCGTGAAGAAATCGACGAAGTGCGCGCTGGCGACATCGCCGCTGCTGTCGGCCTGAAGGATGCGACGACGGGTGACACGCTGTGCGATCCGTCGGCACCGATCGTGCTCGAGCGCATGGTGTTCCCGGAGCCGGTGATTTCGCAGGCTGTCGAGCCGAAGACCAAGGTCGACCAGGAAAAGATGGGCCTCGCCCTGAACCGCCTGGCGCAGGAAGACCCGTCGTTCCGCGTGCAGACCGATGAAGAATCGGGTCAGACCATCATTTCGGGTATGGGCGAGCTCCACCTCGAAATTCTGGTCGATCGCATGAAGCGCGAATTCGGCGTGGAAGCCAACATCGGCGCTCCGCAGGTTGCTTACCGCGAAACCATTCGCGCAACGGCAGCCGACGTGGAAGGCAAGTTCGTCAAGCAGTCGGGCGGTCGCGGCCAGTTCGGTCACGCTGTCATTACGCTTGAGCCGAGCGAGCAAGGCGCTGGTTACAAGTTCTTCGACGAAATCAAGGGTGGTGTGATTCCGCGTGAATACATTCCGGCCGTTGATAAGGGTATCCAGGACACGCTCAAGAGCGGTGTGCTTGCTGGCTTCCCGGTCGTCGACGTGACGGTCCACCTGACGTTCGGTTCGTACCACGATGTGGACTCGAACGAAAACGCGTTCCGTATGGCTGGTTCGATGGCTTTCAAGGAAGCTATGCGCCGTGCCAAGCCGGTCATCCTCGAGCCGATGATGGCCGTGGAAGTGGAAACGCCGGAAGACTACATGGGTAACGTGATGGGCGACTTGTCGAGCCGTCGCGGCATTATCCAGGGCATGGACGACATGGTCGGCGGCGGCAAGATCGTGCGCGCTGAAGTTCCGCTGTCGGAAATGTTCGGCTATTCGACGTCGCTGCGTTCGGCCACGCAAGGCCGCGCCACGTACACGATGGAGTTCAAGCACTACGCTGAAGCTCCGAAGAACGTGAGCGAAGCCATCATCAGCAACAAGAGCAAGTAATTCATTTGTAGGGTGACCGCATCATCCGGTGCGGCACCCGACACACTGTTTAATCGTCTATTCAGTATCTGAGGATTCGGAAATGGCAAAGGAAAAATTCGAGCGGACTAAGCCGCACGTGAACGTCGGTACCATTGGCCACGTTGACCACGGCAAGACCACCCTGACGGCTGCTATCGCAACGGTTCTGTCGGCCAAGTTCGGCGGCGAAGCCAAGAAGTACGACGAAATCGACGCGGCGCCGGAAGAAAAGGCACGTGGTATCACGATCAACACGGCTCACATCGAGTACGAAACGGCTGCGCGTCACTACGCACACGTTGACTGCCCGGGCCACGCCGACTACGTCAAGAACATGATTACCGGTGCTGCCCAGATGGACGGCGCTATCCTGGTTTGCTCGGCTGCTGACGGCCCGATGCCGCAAACGCGTGAGCACATCCTGTTGGCTCGTCAGGTTGGCGTGCCGTACATCATCGTGTTCCTGAACAAGTGCGACATGGTCGACGACGCCGAGCTGCTCGAGCTGGTCGAAATGGAAGTGCGCGAGCTTCTCTCGAAGTACGACTTCCCGGGCGACGACACCCCGATCATCAAGGGTTCGGCCAAGCTGGCGCTGGAAGGCGACAAGGGCGAACTGGGCGAAGTGGCCATCATGAACCTGGCCGACGCACTGGACACGTACATCCCGACGCCGGAACGCGCTGTTGACAAGCCGTTCCTGATGCCGGTGGAAGACGTGTTCTCGATCTCGGGTCGCGGCACGGTGGTGACGGGTCGTATCGAGTCGGGCGTGGTCAAGGTCGGCGAAGAAATCGAAATCGTCGGTATCAAGATGGACGGCGGCAAGCCGGTCATCGACAAGACGACCTGCACGGGCGTTGAAATGTTCCGCAAGCTGCTCGACCAAGGTCAAGCGGGCGACAACGTTGGTCTGCTGCTGCGCGGCACGAAGCGTGAAGACGTCCAGCGTGGTCAAGTTCTGGCCAAGCCGAACTCGATCAAGCCGCACACGGACTTCACGGCCGAAGTGTACGTGCTGTCGAAGGACGAAGGCGGCCGTCACACGCCGTTCTTCAACAACTACCGTCCGCAGTTCTACTTCCGTACGACGGACGTGACGGGCTCGATCAGCCTGCCGGCCGACAAGGAAATGGTCATGCCGGGCGATAACGTGTCGATCACCGTCAAGCTGATCGCCCCGATCGCCATGACCGAAGGTCTGCGCTTCGCAATCCGCGAAGGTGGCCGTACGGTTGGCTCGGGCGTCGTTGCCAAGATCGTCGCCTAATAGCGGATTGAACGACGGTGCGGGGTTTCGGCCCCCATCGTCGTGATTCTGTTTGCTCTTTGTGATTTACCCGGCGCCCGAACGAGGGTTGCCATGCTCTTTGGAGAAATTCCATGCAGAACCAAAAGATCCGTATCCGCCTGAAGGCTTTCGACTACCGCCTGATCGACCAGTCGGCTGCCGAAATCGTTGAAACCGCCAAGCGCACTGGCGCAATCGTCAAGGGCCCGGTGCCCCTGCCGACGCGCATCGAGCGTTTCGACATCCTGCGTTCGCCGCACGTCAACAAGACGTCGCGCGACCAGCTCGAAATCCGCACGCACCAGCGCCTGATGGACATCGTCGATCCGACGGACAAGACGGTTGACGCGCTGATGAAGCTCGATCTGCCGGCTGGCGTCGACGTCGAAATCAAGCTGCAGTAAGGCTTGCGAGCGAATTCGCTCTTGAAAGCCCCGCCAATGCTGGACCGGCGGGGCTTTTGTTATGTGATTTAGCAACACTTGTCAAGCGATAAAAGTCCGCCTATAATGGCGGGCTCAAGTGTAGTTTTGAAAAGATGGCCCACATCCGTGGACCATCCTTTTGTCATTTAGCCCCGGCCAATCGCAGTCGGGAATGGAGAAAATCATGAGCCTTGGCCTTGTCGGTCGCAAGGTTGGCATGACGCGTATTTTCACGGACGACGGCGATTCGATTCCCGTCACCGTGCTCGACGTGTCTAACAACCGTGTGACGCAAATCAAGACGGATGAAACGGACGGCTATACCGCCGTTCAAGTCACTTTTGGCAATCGTCGCGCTTCGCGCGTGACCAAAGCCGCCGCCGGTCACTATGCGAAAGCTGGTGTTGAAGCCGGTGAAATCCTCAAGGAATTCCGCATCGATGCTGCCAAAGCTGCTGAACTGCAGCCGGGCGCAGCCGTTGGTGTCGATCTGTTCCAAGTAGGCCAGAAGGTCGACGTGCAAGGCGTGTCGATCGGTAAGGGCTACGCAGGTACCATCAAGCGTTACAACTTCGCTTCGGGCCGCGCATCGCACGGTAACTCGCGTTCGCACAACGTGCCGGGTTCGATCGGTATGGCGCAGGATCCGGGCCGTGTGTTCCCGGGTAAGCGCATGACGGGTCACCTGGGTGACGTCACGACGACGGTACAGAATCTCGAAATCGCGCGCATTGACGCTGAACGTGGCCTGATCTTCGTGAAGGGTGCCGTTCCGGGCGCCAACGAAGGCAAGGTTTTCGTGACCTCGGCAGTCAAGGCCAAACTCGCGAAGGGAGCGTAACAATGGAACTGAAGCTCCTGAATGAGCAAGGTCAGGAAGGCGCTGCTGTCAACGCGTCGGACGTCGTGTTCGGCCGTGACTACAACGAAGCGCTGATCCATCAGGTTGTGGTGGCTTATCAAGCCAACGCCCGCAGCGGCAATCGTGCGCAGAAGGACCGTGAACAGGTCAAGCACACGACGAAGAAGCCGTGGCGTCAGAAGGGTACGGGCCGTGCTCGTGCCGGTATGTCGTCGAGCCCGCTGTGGCGCGGCGGTGGCCGTATCTTCCCGAATTCGCCGGAAGAGAACTTCACCCACAAGGTCAACAAGAAGATGTACCGCGCCGGTGTGTGCTCGATTCTGTCGCAGCTCGCCCGTGAAGGTCGTCTGTCGGTGGTCGAGGACATCAAGCTGGATGCGCCGAAGACCAAACTGCTCGCTGAAAAGATCAAGGCCATGGGTCTTGAGTCGGTGCTGCTGATCACGGATAGCGTGGACGAGAACCTGTTCCTGGCCTCGCGCAATCTGGCTCACGTTGCCGTCACCGAGCCGCGTTTCGCCGACCCGCTGTCGCTCATCTACTTCAAGAAGGTGCTGCTGACGAAGGGCGCGATCGCCAAGATTGAGGAGATGCTGTCATGAGCGACGTGCGTAAAAACGACCATCGTCTGTACCAGGTCTTGCTCGCGCCGGTGATCTCCGAAAAGGCGACGCTGGTGGCTGACAAGAATGAACAAGTGGTGTTCCAAGTTGCACGCGACGCGAACAAGCAAGAAGTGAAGGCTGCTGTTGAGCTTCTCTTCAAGGTTGAAGTCGAGTCGGTGCAGATCCTGAACCGTAAGGGCAAGCAAAAGCGCTTTGGCCGCTTCATGGGTCGTCGCGACCACGAGAAGAAGGCTTACGTGAGCTTGAAGCCGGGTCAGGAAATCAATTTTGAAGCGGAGGCCAAGTAATCATGGCACTCGTCAAAACGAAACCGACGTCGCCGGGCCGCCGTTCGCTGGTCAAGGTCGTCAACAAGGATCTGCATAAGGGCAAGCCGTTCGCCCCGCTGCTCGATACCAAGAGCAAGACCGCTGGCCGTAACAACAACGGTCACATCACCACCCGTCATATGGGTGGCGGTCACAAGCAGCACTACCGTATCGTCGATTTCCGTCGCAACAAGGACGGCATCACGGCGAAGGTTGAGCGTCTTGAGTACGATCCGAACCGCAGCGCGAACATCGCACTGCTTTGCTACGCCGACGGCGAGCGTCGTTACATTCTTGCTCCGAAGGGTATGACCGTCGGCCAGCAAGTGGTGAGCGGCTCCGAAGCCCCGATCAAGGCTGGCAATGCACTGCCGATCCGCAACATTCCGGTCGGTACCACGATTCACGGCATCGAACTGCTGCCGGGTAAGGGCGCGCAAATTGCCCGTGCCGCTGGTACGTCGGCAATGCTGCTGGCTCGTGAAGGCACGTACGCTCAAGTGCGTCTGCGTTCGGGCGAAGTCCGTCGCGTGCACATCGAGTGCCGCGCCACCATCGGTGAAGTCGGCAACGAAGAGCACAGCCTGCGCCAGTTGGGCAAGGCCGGTGCTAAGCGTTGGCGCGGTATTCGCCCGACCGTTCGCGGTGTGGCGATGAACCCGGTGGATCACCCGCACGGTGGTGGTGAAGGTCGTACGGCAGCTGGTCGTCATCCGGTCAGCCCGTGGGGTCAGCATACCAAGGGTAAGCGTACCCGTTCGACCAAGCGCACCGACAGCATGATCGTTCAGCGTCGCAAGAAGCGCTAATTGGAGCTAGCAAATGACTCGTTCTGTTAAAAAAGGTCCGTTTTGCGACGCTCATCTGCTGAAGAAAGTGGAAGCGGCAGCTGCATCGCGTGACAAGAAGCCGATCAAGACCTGGTCGCGTCGTTCGACCGTCCTGCCCGATTTCATCGGCCTGACGATCGCCGTACACAATGGCCGTCAACACGTGCCGGTGTACGTGACGGAAAACATGGTCGGCCACAAGCTGGGTGAGTTCGCACTTACCCGTACCTTCAAGGGCCATGCGGCCGACAAGAAGGCGAAGAAATAAGGGGCCGATCATGGAAGTGAAAGCAATTCACCGCGGTGCCCGTATCTCGGCGCAGAAGACGCGTCTGGTCGCTGACCAGATTCGCGGCCTGCCGCTGGAGCGTGCGCTGAATGTACTGACCTTCTCGCCGAAGAAGGCCGCGGTCATCATCAAGAAGGTGCTGGAGTCGGCTATCGCCAACGCCGAGCACAATGAAGGTGCTGACATCGACGAACTGCGCGTTAAGGGCATCTTCGTTGACAAGGCGACCTCGCTCAAGCGTTTCACCGCGCGCGCTAAGGGCCGTGGTAACCGCATCGAGAAGCAAACCTGTCACATCACTGTGACGCTGGGCAACTAAGGGGTCACGATGGGACAGAAAATTCATCCGACTGGCTTCCGTCTGGCTGTCAGTCGTAACTGGGCTTCGCGTTGGTACGCGAACAACCAGGACTTCGCGAAAATGCTGCAGGAAGATATCGGCGTTCGCGATTACCTGAAGAAGAAGCTGAAGAACGCTTCGGTTGGCCGCGTGGTCATCGAACGTCCGGCCAAGAATGCTCGCATCACGATTTTCAGCTCGCGTCCGGGCGTTGTGATCGGCAAGAAGGGCGAGGACATCGAAATCCTCAAGGCTGAGCTGCAGAAGCGCATGGGCGTGCCCGTGCACGTGAACATCGAAGAAATCCGCAAGCCGGAAACCGATGCGCAGCTGATCGCCGATTCGATCGCTCAGCAGCTTGAGCGCCGTATCATGTTCCGTCGCGCAATGAAGCGCGCGATGCAGAACGCGATGCGTCTGGGTGCCCAAGGCATCAAGATCATGAGCGCTGGCCGTCTGAACGGTATCGAAATCGCCCGTACCGAGTGGTACCGCGAAGGCCGTGTGCCCCTGCACACCCTGCGCGCTGACATCGACTACGCAACCTCGGAAGCGAAGACGACGTACGGCATCATCGGTATCAAGGTGTGGGTCTACAAGGGTGACACGCTGGGCCGCAACGACGCTCCGGTGGCTGAAGAGCCGGCCGAAGAAAAGCGTCCGCGCCGCAACGCGCGTCCGGGCGACCGTCGCCCCCGTCGTGACGATGCTGGCGACAAGGCCGGTGCGAAGCGCGGTGGTGCACGCCGTCCGGCTGGCAAGCCTGAAGGCGACGCCAAGACTGGAGAATAATCATGCTGCAACCGAAACGCAGAAAGTATCGCAAAGAGCAGAAGGGCCGTAACACTGGCGTCGCCACCCGTGGCAACGAAGTGTCGTTCGGCGAATTCGGTCTGAAGGCGGTCGGTCGTGGTCGTCTGACGGCTCGCCAGATCGAAGCTGCTCGTCGTGCTATGACCCGCCACATCAAGCGTGGTGGCCGTATCTGGATCCGTATTTTCCCGGACAAGCCGATCTCGCAAAAGCCGGCAGAAGTGCGTATGGGTAACGGTAAGGGTAACCCCGAGTACTACGTCGCCGAGATTCAGCCGGGCAAGATGCTGTACGAAATGGACGGTGTGGATGAAGCGCTGGCGCGCGAGGCGTTCCGCCTGGCTGCTGCCAAGCTGCCGATTCAGACGACGTTCTTCGTCCGTCGCCTTGGCGCCTGAAGGGAGAATTTGAAATGAAAGCATCCGAACTTCGTGCCAAGGATGTCGACGGCCTGAACAAGGAACTGTCGGATCTGTTGAAGGCCCAATTCGGTCTTCGCATGCAAGCGGGCACCCAACAGCTGAGCAACACCAGCCAGCTGAAGAAGGTGCGCAAGGACATCGCGCGTGTGCGTACCGTGTTGACTGAGAAGGCGAGCCAGAAATGAACGATACCGCTAAGACTTCGCTGAAGCGCACCCTCGTTGGTCGCGTTGTCAGCGATAAGATGGACAAGACGGTTACCGTGCTGATCGAGCGTCAAATGAAGCACCCGCTCTACGGCAAGTACATCGTGCGCTCGAAGAAGTACCACGCGCACGACGAAACCAACCAGTACAAGGAAGGCGACCTGGTCGAGATTCAAGAATCCCGTCCGTTGTCGAAGACCAAGGCCTGGACGGTTGCCCGTCTCGTGGAAGCTGCCCGTATCATCTAAGGCAGTCTGAAGCGAAGGCATGACTTGCAAGTCCGGAATTACCGATGTATAATTCCGGACTTTCCGCTTCTTTCGCCAAAACCGGTCTTTGGTTTCGCAAGGGAGTGGATGGCTTCCGAAGCCGATTCGTATCCTCTACGGGTCTGGACGAGGTAGCAAGGTTGTCCACTTTTGAACGACTCAACCCAAACGGCACCCTTTGGTGCTGACGGGGACCAAGACTGACCGACGCCTAGGTGTCGGATTAAGTTGGGAAGATAACACCATGATTCAAACTGAAACCCGGCTCGAAGTAGCCGACAACACCGGTGCGCGCGAAGTGATGTGCATCAAGGTGCTGGGCGGCTCCAAGCGTCGCTACGCCGGCATTGGCGACATCATCAAGGTCAGCGTGAAGGATGCTGCCCCGCGCGGTCGCGTCAAGAAGGGCGAAATCTACAACGCAGTGGTCGTGCGCACCGCCAAGGGCGTGCGTCGCCAGGACGGCTCGCTGGTCAAATTCGACGGCAACGCCGCCGTGCTGCTTAACACCAAGCTCGAGCCGATCGGCACCCGTATCTTCGGGCCGGTTACGCGTGAACTGCGTACCGAACGCTTCATGAAGATCGTGTCGCTGGCCCCGGAAGTGCTGTAAGGAGCCGACACATGAACAAGATTCGTAAGGGTGACCAAGTCATCGTTCTGACGGGTAAGGACAAGGCCAAGCGTGGCACGGTTCTGATCGTTGATGGTGACAAGCTGGTCGTCGAAGGCGTGAACGTCGCCAAGAAGCACGTCAAGCCGAACCCGATGAAGGGTACGCAAGGTGGCGTGGTCGACAAAACGATGCCGATCCACGTTTCGAACGTGGCGCTGGTGGATGCCAATGGCAAGCCGTCGCGCGTGGGCATCAAGGTCGAAGACGGCAAGAAGGTCCGCTTCCTCAAGACGACCGGTGCGGTCGTCGGTGCCTAAGGGAGTATAGATAATGGCCCGTTTGCAAGAATTCTATAAGGACAAGATTGTCGCCGAGCTCACCAAGCAGTTCGGTTACAAGTCCGTGATGGAAGTGCCGCGCATTACCAAGATCACCCTGAACATGGGCCTTGGTCAAGCCGTCGCTGACAAGAAGATCATTGAGCACGCCGTTGGCGACCTGACGAAGATTGCCGGTCAAAAGCCGGTGGTGACGAAGGCTCGTAAGGCTATCGCCGGTTTCAAGATCCGCGAAGGTTACCCGATCGGTACGATGGTGACGCTGCGCGGTGAGCGTATGTTCGAATTCCTGGATCGTTTCATCACCGTGGCTCTGCCGCGCGTGCGTGACTTCCGCGGTATTTCGGGTCGTGCGTTCGACGGTCGTGGCAACTACAACATCGGTGTGAAAGAGCAGATCATTTTCCCCGAAATCGAATACGACAAAATCGACGCACTGCGTGGTCTGAACATCAGCATCACGACGACTGCGAAGACTGACGAAGAAGCCAAGGCTCTTCTGTCGGCGTTCAAATTCCCGTTCCGTAACTGAGGTAATCGTGGCTAAACTGGCACTTATCGAACGCGAAAAGAAGCGCGCCCGTCTGGCGGCGAAGTACGCTGGCAAGCGTGCTGACCTCAAAGCGATCATCGAAGACACCAGCAAGTCGGAAGACGAGCGTTATGAAGCACGCCTGGCGCTGCAACAGCTGCCGCGTAACGCCAACCCGACGCGTCAACGCAATCGTTGCGAGCTGACCGGTCGTCCGCGCGGCACGTTCCGCAAATTCGGCCTGGCCCGTAACAAGATCCGTGAAATCGCCTTCCGTGGCGAAATCCCGGGCGTGACCAAAGCAAGCTGGTAATAGGAGAAGCACCATGAGCATGAGCGATCCTATCGCCGATATGCTGACTCGCATCCGCAACGCTCAGATGGTTGAGAAAGCATCGGTGAAGATGCCCTCGTCCAAGCTGAAGGTCTCGATCGCCAAGGTCCTCAAGGACGAAGGCTACATCGAAGACTTCGCGGTTGAAGCAGAAGAAACCAAGCCGGTGCTGAACATCGCACTGAAGTACTACGCTGGCCGTCCGGTGATCGAGCGCCTCGAGCGCGTTTCGCGCCCGGGTCTGCGTGTGTACAAGAGCCGCAACGATATCCCGCAGGTCATGAATGGCCTGGGCGTTGCAATCGTCTCGACCCCGAAGGGCGTGATGACGGATCGCAAAGCACGCGCCACTGGCGTGGGCGGCGAAGTCATCTGCTACGTGGCCTAACCGAGGAGAGTTGAAATGTCTCGAGTAGGTAAGAGTCCCATTGCACTGCCGAAGGGCGTTGAAACGACGCTGGCTGGCAATGTGCTGACGGTCAAGGGTGCCCTGGGTTCGTTGACCCGCGGCGTCAACACCCTTGTGAACGTCAAGATTGAAGACGGCACCATCACCTTCGCCCCGGCTGACGAAAGCCGTGAAGCGAATGCGCTGTATGGTACGGAACGTGCACTGGTCAACAATATGGTGACCGGTGTGAGCAAGGGTTTCGAAAAGAAGCTGCAACTCGTTGGCGTGGGTTACCGTGCCAAGGCTGAAGGTAACAACCTGAAGCTCGAGCTGGGTTTCTCGCACGATGTTGTGCACGCCATGCCGGAAGGCGTGAAGGTAGAGACCCCCACGCAGACTGAGATCATCATCAAAGGCGTTGACAAGCAACGCGTCGGACAAGTGGCTGCGGAAGTTCGCGGTTACCGTCCGCCCGAGCCCTACAAGGGTAAGGGTGTCCGCTATGCGGACGAGACGGTGATCCTCAAGGAAACCAAGAAGAAGTAAGGGTGCGAAACATGGACAAGAAACAATCACGTGTGCGCCGCGCTCGCCAGACTCGTATCAAGCTGGCAGCTCAGAAGGTGCATCGCCTTTCCGTGCATCGCACCAACGTGCACATTTACGCGCAAGTATTCTCGGAAGACGGCACGCAAGTGCTGGCCAGCGCTTCGACGCTGGAAGCCGAAGTGCGCAAGGAACTGGGCGACAAGGAAGGCAAGGGTGGCAACGCTGCCGCTGCTGCGTTGATCGGTCGTCGTATCGCCGAAAAGGCGAAGGCTGCCGGCATCGAAAGCGTGTCTTTCGACCGCTCGGGCTTCCGCTATCACGGTCGCGTTAAGGCTCTCGCCGACGCAGCCCGTGAAGCCGGCCTCAAGTTCTAAGTAAGGATCCGTCATGGCAAAGATGCAAGCGAAAGTTCAGGCTGACGAACGCGACGACGGCCTTCGCGAGAAGATGATCGCGGTCAACCGTGTCACGAAGGTTGTGAAGGGTGGCCGTATTCTCGGTTTTGCCGCGTTGACCGTGGTTGGTGACGGCGATGGCCGCATCGGCATGGGCAAGGGCAAGGCGAAGGAAGTCCCGGTTGCCGTTCAAAAGGCAATGGAACAAGCCCGCCGCAATATGTTCAAGGTTGCTCTGAAGAACGGCACCCTTCAACACAACGTTCTCGGCCAGCATGGCGCCTCGCGTGTCCTGATGTCGCCGGCGAAGGACGGTACTGGCGTGATCGCCGGTGGCCCGATGCGCGCGGTGTTCGAGGTGATGGGCGTGACCAACGTGGTGACGAAGAGCCTTGGCTCGACGAACCCGTACAACCTGGTCCGCGCCACGCTCGACGGCCTGAAGAAACAATCGACTCCTGCTGACATCGCCGCTAAGCGTGGCAAGTCGGTGGAAGAGATCCTCGGCTAAGGGTGATCAATATGTCGCAGCAAACTGTGAAAGTTAAGCTGGTCAAGAGCCTGATCGGTACGCGCGAAGAACATCGCGCCACCGTGAAGGGCCTCGGCCTGCGTCGCCTCAATTCGGTCAGCGAGTTGCAGGATACGCCCGCTGTGCGGGGCATGATCAACAAGGTCTCGTACCTTGTGAAGATCGTCGACTGAGCGAGGGCAAAATGGAATTGAATTCGATTAAGCCGGCAGAAGGCGCCAAGCACGCCAAGCGCCGCGTTGGCCGTGGCATCGGTTCGGGTCTGGGTAAAACCGCCGGCCGTGGTCACAAGGGTCAGAAGTCGCGTTCGGGTGGCTTCCACAAGGTGGGCTTCGAAGGCGGTCAAATGCCGCTGCAACGTCGTCTGCCGAAGCGTGGTTTCAAGTCGCTGACGCGTCGTTTCGTGGGCGAAGTTCGCCTGTCGGACCTGAACAACCTGCCGGTCGACGAGATCGATCTGTTGGTTCTGAAGCAGGCCGGTCTGGTGAGCGAGCTGTCGCTTTCGGCCAAGATCATCGCCGCTGGCGAGATCACCCGCAAGGTCGTTGTGAAGGGTCTGGGCGTCACCAAGGGTGCGCTCACGGCAATTCAAGCGGCTGGCGGTTCGGTCGCAGAGTAAGTTAGGACGCCCCGGAGCCATCATTGGCCAAGTCTCCTAATCTCGCTAAGCCTGGTACGCAGGGCCCGAAGTATGCGGATCTGCGCCGGCGGCTGGTTTTCCTGCTGCTGGCGTTGATCGTCTACCGTATTGGTGCGCATATCCCGGTGCCGGGCATCGACCCCGATCAGCTGGCGCAGTTGTTCCAGCGCCAGTCGGGCGGGATCCTGGGCATGTTCAACATGTTCTCTGGCGGTGCGTTGTCGCGTTTCACGATCTTCGCGCTGGGGATCATGCCGTACATTTCGGCGTCGATCATCATGCAGTTGCTGGCGATGGTTTCGCCTCAACTGGAAGCATTGCGTAAGGAAGGCCAGGCCGGACAACGCAAGATCACGCAGTACACCCGGTATTTCACGGTGGTGCTTGCGCTCTTCCAGGCAGCTGCAATTGCTGTGACGTTGGAAAGCGAGCCGGGGCTCGTCGTCGATCCGGGCATGCTGTTCCGCCTGACGACGGTGATCACGCTCGTGACCGGCACGATGTTCCTGATGTGGCTTGGTGAGCAGATCACCGAACGCGGTCTCGGTAACGGCATTTCGATCATCATCTTCGGTGGTATTGCGGCAGGTTTGCCGAACGCTGTGGGTGGCTTGTTCGAGTTGGTCGGTACCGGTTCGATCGGTCCGTTCTCGGCGATCGTGATCTGTGCCCTGGTGGTGCTCGTGACGTTCTTCGTCGTTTTCGTCGAACGTGGTCAACGCAAGATACTGGTCAACTACGCGAAGCGTCAGGTCGGCAACAAGGTGTACGGTGGTCAGGCTTCGCACCTGCCGCTCAAGCTGAATATGGCAGGCGTGATTCCGCCGATCTTTGCATCGTCGATCATCCTGTTCCCGGCAACGATCGCGAATTGGTTCGGCGCAGGTGATAACGCGCGCTGGCTCAAGGATATCGCGGCGAAGTTGTCGCCGGGTCAGCCGATCTACGTGATGCTCTACGCACTGGCGATCGTGTTCTTCTGCTTCTTTTACACCGCTCTGGTGTTTAACAGCAAGGAGACCGCCGAGAACCTGAAGAAGAGCGGCGCGTTTGTTCCGGGCATCCGCCCGGGCGACCAGACCGCGCGTTATATCGATAAGATCCTGACGCGATTGACACTGGCCGGTGCAGCTTACGTCACCTTGGTGTGTTTGCTGCCTGAGTTCCTGGTGTTGCGCTGGAATGTCCCGTTCTACTTCGGTGGAACCTCACTGCTGATTATCGTGGTGGTGACGATGGACTTCATGGCGCAAGTGCAGTCGTATGTGATGTCGCAACAATATGAGTCGCTGCTCCGCAAGGCGAATTTCAAGGGCGGCAATAACATGACGCTTCGCTGATCATCCAGGATCATGTCGAAAGACGACGTTATTCAAATGCAGGGTGAGGTCGTTGAAAACCTCCCCAATGCCACCTTCCGGGTAAAGCTGGAAAATGGCCATGTAGTACTCGGACATATTTCCGGCAAGATGCGGATGCATTACATCCGCATCCTTCCCGGAGATAAGGTGACGGTAGAGTTGACGCCCTACGATCTGTCGCGTGCGCGGATCGTCTTCCGGGCGAAGTGATTAGAGAGAGGGAATTGTCATGAAAGTTTTGGCATCTGTTAAGTGCATCTGCCGCAATTGCAAGTTTGTGAAGCGCAAAGGCGTGCTGCGCGTGATCTGCAGCTCGGATCCGCGCCACAAGCAACGTCAGGGCTAATCGGCCTTTAACGCTATTTAGTTGGGGAATTACGAATGGCTCGTATCGCAGGGGTTAACATCCCGAACCACCAGCACACTGTCATTGGCCTGACGGCTATTTACGGTGTCGGTCGCACGCGCGCTCGCCAAATTTGCGACGCAGCCGGTGTGGCTCACTCGAAGAAGGTCAAGGACCTCGACGACGCTGATCTCGAAAAGCTGCGTGATCAAGTTGGTCAACTGACGGTTGAGGGTGACCTTCGCCGTGAGACGACCATGAGCATCAAGCGCCTGATGGACCTGGGCTGCTATCGTGGTATGCGTCACCGCAAGGGCTTGCCGCTTCGCGGTCAGCGCACCCGTACCAATGCGCGTACCCGTAAGGGCCCGCGTAAGGCCGGCGTCTCGCTGAAGAAGTAACCAGAGGATAGGAACTCATGGCTAAGCAACAGAACAACGCCGCTTCGCAGCGCGTTCGCAAGAAGGTCAAGAAGAGCGTTGCCGAAGGCGTCGTGCACGTCCACGCTTCGTTCAACAACACCATCATCACGATCACCGATCGTCAGGGCAATGCGCTGGCATGGGCGACGTCGGGTGGCCAGGGCTTCAAGGGTTCGCGTAAATCGACCCCGTTCGCTGCCCAGGTTGCTGCTGAGTCGGCTGGCCGCGTGGCACTGGAATACGGCGTGAAGAACCTCGAAGTTCGCATCAAGGGCCCGGGCCCGGGTCGCGAATCCGCGGTTCGTGCGCTGAATGCGCTGGGTATCAAGATCACGGCCATCTCGGACGTGACGCCGGTCCCGCACAACGGCTGCCGCCCGCCGAAGCGTCGTCGTATCTAAGACGCTTTAGAAAATCCTGCTATAATCGCGGGTTCGCGCACGGTCTCGGCCGTGCGCGTAGTAATTTCTAAGACCACCGTCCGGTACATTGGTACCGGACTTGCGTAGTGGACAAAGTTCGCTGCGTCAAATTTTGAGATAAAGGAACAACCGTGGCACGTTATATCGGCCCGAAGGCCAAACTCTCCCGTCGTGAAGGTACTGACCTCTTCCTGAAGAGCGCACGTCGCTCGCTCGCCGACAAGTGCAAGCTGGATAGCAAGCCGGGTCAGCATGGCCGCACGTCGGGTGCTCGTACGTCGGACTACGGCAACCAGCTGCGCGAAAAGCAGAAGGTTAAGCGTATTTACGGCGTGCTTGAGCGTCAGTTCCGTCGTTATTTCGCGGAAGCCGACCGCGTCAAGGGCAACACGGGTGAAAACCTGCTGCAACTGCTCGAGTCGCGCCTGGACAACGTCGTGTACCGCATGGGCTTTGGTTCGACGCGCGCTGAAGCGCGCCAACTCGTTGGCCACAAGGCCATCGTGGTGAACGGTGTCGTTTCGAACATCCCGTCGATCAAGGTCAAGGCCGGCGACGTGATCAGCATTCGCGAAAAGTCCAAGAAGCAAGTGCGTATTCAAGAAGCGCTGACGCTGGCTGAGCAAGTCGGTTTCCCGATCTGGGTTTCGGTTGACGCCAAGAAGATGGAAGGCACTTTCAAGGCACTGCCGGAACGTAGCGATATCGCGGGCGACATCAACGAAAGCCTGATCGTCGAATTGTATTCGCGTTAATCCGTATGATGCTTGACGCGCCTCACGGCGCGTTTTGCGTTCCGTGCAGGTTGTCACCCATCAGCCTTATCGGTGTAACGAGCCGAGGGTATTGAAAAGGAAACCTATGCAAACCAGTTTGTTGAAGCCCAAGATTATTGCGGTTGAGCCGGTCGGTGAGCATCACGCCAAAGTCGTGATGGAGCCGTTCGAACGTGGCTACGGCCACACCTTGGGCAACGCGCTTCGCCGCGTGCTGTTGTCGTCGATGGTGGGCTACGCGCCGACCGAAGTGACGATCGCCGGCGTTGTGCATGAGTATTCCACCATCGATGGTGTCCAGGAAGATGTCGTCAACTTCCTGCTGAACCTGAAGGGTGTCGTGTTCAAGCTGCATAACCGTGACGAAGTCACCGTTACGCTGCGCAAGGATGGTGAAGGTGTGGTGCGCGCTTCGGATATCGAAGTGCCGCATGATGTGGAACTGATCAACCCCGATCACGTGATCGCGCATCTGGCGAAGGGCGGCAAGCTCGACGTTCAGATCAAGATCGAAAAGGGTCGTGGTTATGTCCCGGGTAACGTGCGCCGTTATGGCGACGAATCGGCCAAGGTTATCGGCCGCATCGTCCTCGACGCGTCGTTCTCGCCGGTCAAGCGTGTGAGCTACGCGGTCGAATCGGCCCGTGTGGAACAGCGTACGGACCTGGACAAGCTCGTGATGAACATCGAAACCAACGGTGTGGTGTCGCCGGAAGAAGCGATCCGTCAATCGGCTCGCATCCTCGTCGACCAGCTGTCGGTGTTCGCTGCGCTGGAAGGCACGGAAGCTGCCAGCGAAGCGCCGTCGCGTGCGCCGCAGATCGATCCGATCCTGCTGCGTCCGGTGGACGATCTCGAGTTGACGGTGCGTTCGGCCAACTGCTTGAAGGCCGAAAACATCTACTACATCGGCGACCTGATCCAGCGTACCGAGAACGAATTGCTCAAGACCCCGAATCTGGGTCGCAAGTCGCTCAACGAGATCAAGGAAGTGCTTGCCTCGCGTGGTCTCACGCTCGGCATGAAGCTCGAAAACTGGCCGCCGGCTGGTCTCGAGAAGTAATGTAACGACATGGCCGCCTTCGGGCGGCCGTGTTGCTACGTAAGTGCGGCACGTCGGGATGTCCGATACGGCCGATTGCGAAGGTACCGGCCCGCGGTGGTTGTCACCGATAGAAGAGCTTGGTCGAAAACTCTGTTTAAAGGAAAGTTAAAATGCGTCACCGTCATGGTTTGCGTAAACTGAACCGTACCAGCAGCCACCGTCTGGCCATGCTGCGTAACATGTCGAATTCGCTGCTCCAGCACGAAGCCATCAAGACCACGCTGCCGAAGGCTAAGGAACTGCGTAAGGTCGTCGAGCCCCTCATCACGCTGGGCAAGAAGGACTCCCTCGCTAACCGTCGCCTGGCGTTCAACCGCCTGCGCGATCGTGAAATGGTCACGAAGCTGTTCAACGAACTCGGCCCGCGTTTTGCCAACCGTCCGGGCGGCTACCTGCGTATCCTGAAGATGGGTTTCCGCGTGGGTGACAACGCTCCGATGGCTTTCGTCGAACTGCTGGATCGTCCGGAAGTCGACACGGAAGCACCGGAAGTCGCTGAGTAAGCGATTCGCGCAACGGTCTTTTGAAGGCCGTCAGCCGTAGAAAGAAGCCAGGTCATTGACCTGGCTTTTTTTGTTTCTGGGCATCGTCCGAGCAGGCATCGGAGCCAGTCCGGAAATCGTTGGCCGCGCGTACATCTTTGCCTGTGTCGGTGTACAGTGAACAACTCTCACGCCTGAACGGTCTACAGCACACCATGGACGCCCTTCTCATCGTCATGACGACCTTTCCCGACGAGGCCAGCGCAGAAGCGGCCATCGACGGCATGCTTGCCGGACGTCTGGCGGCCTGCGTGCAGCAAATGGCGCCGGTGCGGTCGAGTTATCGCTGGCAAGGCAAGCGTGAAACGAGCGTGGAAGTGCCGCTCATGATCAAGACGACTGCCGCGCGTTATGGCGCGCTGGAGCAGTACATCAAAGAACACCATCCATACGACGTCCCGGAGATTGTGGCGTGGCCTGCCACGGCTGCACTGCCTGCTTACGCGCGATGGGTCGAGAATGAAACGCGGGGGGAACTGCATGTTTGATGTGAAGACGTTGGCCGAGCCGGAATTGACGGTTTCTAGCGGCACCGGGAGAGCGACCGTGTCGCATCGTGTTCAGCGACTCTGGATGCTTGCACTGACTGTGCTGGCGATCATGCTGACGTTGGGGGTAGGCCGTGCCCATGCAGCCGACGACTTCCTCGATCCTGACGTCGCCTTCAAGGTGTCGAAATCGGAGCAGCCCAGAGTCGTGGTGCTGCGTTTCGACGTAGCGAAGGGGTATTACCTCTATCGTGAGCGGTTCGCCTTCGCTGCGGATAACCCCGCCGTCAAACTCGGTGCGCCGGTGTTCCCGAAAGGCGAGGTCAAGCACGACGACACCTTCGGCAAGGACATGGAGGTGTATCACGAGCCGATTGATGTTCGGATTCCGGTCGATCAGGCGAACGGACCGTTTACGCTGAACGTCACGATGCAGGGATGCGCAGACAAGGGCCTGTGCTATCCGCCGATGGACAAGCCGCTGAAGATTTCCGCTGCGGCGATTGGCAATGCGGGCGGCGGTACTTCGAGCGCCGGTTCTGCCGTCGGCCCAGCGACGCAGGCACTGCTGGGCGGTGGTGCGCAAGGGGCTGGAAGCGCTTCGCTCGTGTCCCCCGCCGTGGTCGCTCCCGCGGGTGGCTCTGCAGGCGGATGGTTGTCCGCGCGAGACGACTACAACGAAGCGGAGCGGATTCTCTCGGGTGGTAGCTTTGCGTTGGCGCTGGGGATTTTCTTCGTGCTAGGCCTCGGGCTCGCTTTCACCCCGTGCGTTTTGCCAATGGTGCCGATTCTTCTGTCGATCGTCGCAGGTCAGGAAGCCAGTCGTGGGAAGGCGGTGCGTCTGGCCATCGCGTACGTCCTCGGTATGGCCATCGTGAACACCGTCATTGGTGTGGCAGCCGGATTGCTCGGGCAGGGCCTGATTGCCTTCTTGCAGGCCCCTTGGGTGCTTGCCTTGTTCGCGTTGCTGATGGTGGTTCTGTCCCTTTCGATGTTTGGGATGTACGAGATCCAACTGCCTGCCGCGCTGCGTGACCGAATCGATAATGCCGCGCGCAAACAGCAGTCGGGACAGTGGGTCGGTGCGGCAATGATGGGCGTGCTGTCAGGGCTGATCGTCAGTCCGTGCGTGACGGCGCCCCTGGCAGCGGCGTTGGCGTTCATCGCCAAAACCGGGGATGCCGTTTTCGGTGGCGCGACGCTCTTTGCGCTGTCGCTGGGGATGGGACTGCCGCTTGTGATCCTTGCTGGTGGTGGAGGGACGTTGTTGCCGCGCGCGGGCGCATGGATGGACGGCGTGAAGCGGTTCTTCGGTTTCCTGCTGCTCGGCGTTGCGCTGTGGATCGTTCGCCCCCTGCTGTCGACGCCGGTGCTGCTTCTCGGCGCGGGCGTCCTCTTGCTGGTCGCGGCCACGTTCATGCGCGTGTTCGACAACTTGCCCGATGGGGTTAGCGGCGCGCGACGTCTTTTGAAAGGTCTCGGCGTTGCCGTGGCGTTGCTGGGTGCCGTTGCGCTCGTCGGTGCAGCCGCCGGAGCGCGCGATCCGTTAGCGCCGCTGGCTGGTTTGTCGATCGTGGCGTCGGGGAGTGCCAATGCTGGCGCACCCACTGTCGAAGGCGTGAAATTCCAGCGCGTTCGTAGTGTGGCGGAGCTGGATCAGGTGGTGGCGAGCGCCGGGCGTCCGGTGATGTTCGACTTCTATGCGGACTGGTGCATTAGCTGCAAGGAGATGGAGCGTTTCGTTTTTACAGATCCGCGAGTGAAAGCCCGCCTCGATCGGGTAGTGCTCGTACAGGCTGACGTCACGGCCAACAATGCAGACGATCAGGCGCTACTCAAGCGCTTCGGTTTGTTCGGGCCGCCGGGCATCATCTTCTTCGATGGCAGTGGCAAGGAAGTCACCGGAACGCGCGTGATCGGCGCGCAGTCAGCCGATCTGTTCCTGCGAAGCCTCGAAAAAGCATTCGGGCCGGCTGCCTGAGGCACCGACCCGAATCGATCCGAAGCGACTGGCGCCTAGCGAAACACCTTACGCCTGTGCACGAAGCAAGCGTGCGGCGTCGAGTGCGAAGTAAGTCAAAATGCCGTCCGCACCGGCTCGCTTGAACGCCAGCAACGATTCCATCATCACCTTGTCGTGATCGAGCCAGCCGTTCTGTGCGGCGGCCTTGAGCATCGCGTACTCGCCACTGACCTGATAGGCGTACGTGGGGAAACGGAACTCGTCCTTCACGCGCCGCACGATGTCGAGGTACGGCATGCCGGGCTTGACCATCACCATGTCGGCACCTTCCTCGATGTCGAGCGCCACTTCACGGATCGCTTCGTCCGAGTTGGCCGGGTCCATCTGGTAGGTCATCTTGTTGCTCTTGCCGAGGTTCGCGGCCGAGCCGACAGCGTCCCGGAACGGACCATAGAACGCCGATGCGTACTTTGCCGCGTACGCCATGATCCGCGTATGAATATAGCCACCGGCCTCCAGGGCTTCGCGCACGGCACCAATGCGTCCGTCCATCATGTCCGAAGGCGCAACGATATCCACGCCCGCTTCCGCTTGCGTGAGCGCTTGCTTCACGAGCAGGTCCGTCGTCACGTCATTGATGACGTAGCCGTTCTCGTCCAGCACACCGTCCTGTCCGTGGCTGGTGTACGGATCGAGCGCGACGTCGGTCAGAACGCCGAGATCGGGGAAGTTGCGCTTGAGCTCGCGCACTGCACGGGGGATGAGGCCGTCGGGGTTAGTCGCCTCGATGCCGTCCGGCGTCTTGAGCGAAGCTTCGATGTTCGGGAACAGCGCTATGACTGGGACGCCGAGCGTGACGCATGTGTCGGCCACACGCATCAATTCGTCGACGGAAACACGTTCGACGCCGGGCATCGAATCGACAGCCTCGCGGCGGTTCTCACCTTCGAGCACGAACACCGGGTAGATAAGGTCGTCGCAAGTCAGGCGGTTTTCGCGCATCAGACGGCGCGAGAAGTCATCGCGTCGCATGCGGCGCGGACGAAGCAGGGGGTAGGAACTCATGCGATCGGTCCTTTGGACGAAGAATGGCGCGTCGGAAATTCCCGTGAATCGGACGTTTTGACGTGTCCCGAAAACGGTGCTGTCGTTGCGACTGGCTCAACGATTCCGTAAGAGGGAAGGCGCGCAAAAAAGGGCGCTTGCCGGGAAACTTTCGAACGCATGGTATATCATACCAACCGGATGTTCGCACTGCGTGTGACGTCCCCCGCTTCTCCTCCCTGAGCGGGCGCCTGTCGTTCTACGATAAGGCTTATTTAAACCCGCCGTGCCTACACGGCGGTTTTTTTATGTGCGCTCGAATCGTGTCATAACAGCACGGCAACCGCCCGGATCGTCTCGCTTTCCGGTGAGTTCACGCAGACATCATCCGTTCGGCCGATACGACGACTCGCAGCGTCGGCCCGCTCGATTCCCCCGAGACGATCCCGAAACGTCGGTCACCCACCGGCCATCGCCGCGACGATTTGTCGCGCACGGCCGGGGTGCCGAACGTCTACCTTTGGAAGCTGATCCAGCGAACGGGTTGCCAACAGGCGTTTATTTCTTGGCCTTCTCGCGCGCCGGAATGGCAAGCCAGTCTTCGAGAATGCGCTGCGCGGCATCGACGCCGGTGCGCTTGAGCGACGAGAACAGTTGCGCCGTGAATTGCGGTGCAATCGTCGGATCGTCGGACGGCAGTCCATCGGTACGCGGCAGTGCGGACAGGCGTTTCTGCGTCTCCCGCAACACGTTCGTGGCTTCCTGACGCGTCAGCTTGTCGGCTTTCGTCAGCAGGGCATGGATCGGACGTCCGGTGGGCATGAACCAGTCGATCAGCTCGCAATCGAGGTCCGTGAACGGGCGGCGCGAGTCCATCACCAGCACGAGGCCGCGCAATTGCGGACGCTGGACGAGGTAGTCGCCGAGAAGCTGTTGCCAGTGCACCTTCACACCACCGCCGACCTCGGCATAGCCGTACCCCGGCAAATCGACGAGGTAGCCGTAAAGGTGTTCGAGGTGGGCGATCTCGAAATAGTTGATGTGCTGCGTGCGGCCCGGCGTCTTGCTCGAGAAGGCCAGCCGCTTCTGATTGCACAGGATGTTGAGCGCGCTGGATTTGCCCGCGTTCGAGCGACCCGCGAAGGCGACCTCGGGCACGGCCGTAGGCGGCAGATCGCGCAGATGATTGACGGTCGTAAAGAAGCGGGCTTGATGAAGTAGGGACATGACGGAAACCGGGGAGCGCCGCAGCCACTGGAATCGGGCCGCAACGCGGGCGCAGGCACGCAAGACGGTGGGGTTGAACACTCACCGGCGACAGGCCGGGAAGCCCCGTTCTGCGGCCTTCTACATGGAAATCCCCTAAAGCCGGGGAAAGTCTTTATTGTACAATATGAAAGTTAACCTTGGCCTTGCCAAGGCTTGCCCGAACGTCTCGCGCGCCGTGAGGTTGGAGGAGAAACGCGGCGTCGGACGGTGAGTTCGAACGACCGATTTCCCGACAAAACAGATATAAGGTGTGCGAATGAACCGAGGAGTGTGGAAGTCTCTCGCTGCAACACCGTTGGCGCTGGCATGCATTCTTCTGAGCGGTGCAGCACAAGCCGCCGAGCCCCAGACGCCCGCAAAGCCGGACTTGGCCCGGGGACAGGCCATCGCCACGCAAGTATGTGCGGCCTGCCACGCGGCAGACGGCAATAGCCCTGGCGGCGCGTATCCGAAGCTGGCCGGTCAGCATGCCGAATATCTCTACAAGCAGCTCGTCGACTTCAAGGCGCAGCCCGGCAAGACCCCTGCACGTAACAACCCCATCATGGCCGGTATGGTCGCGGCATTGAACGAGCAGGACATGCGTAACGTGTCCGCTTACTTCGCCTCGCAGACCGAAAAGCCGGGCGTCGCCCGCAACAAGGACACCGTGCCGCTCGGCGAGAAGATCTACCGTGGCGGCATCGCGGAGAAGGGCGTGCCGGCGTGTGCGTCATGCCACGGCCCGACCGGTGCTGGCATGCCGTCGCAATACCCGCGCCTGTCCGGGCAATGGGCGGAATACACCGAGGCACAACTCATCGCCTTCCGTAACGAGACGCGCGGCAACAACGCGCCGATGCATACGATTGGCGGACGTCTTTCGGATAAGGAAATCAAGGCCGTCTCCGATTACGTGGCCGGTCTGCGCTAAGCGTGATGATCGGGAGCCCTGCCCTGACATCATGTGAACGTCAGGGTATATTCGCTGACTTATAACGAAACCCACCACGGTGCCGCAGAGCGACCGGGGGTAACTGGTTTAGCATACACAGGGTGGCGGGCGCGTGAGATACGCGTCCCCGCCCTTTTTTGTTGTCGGAAACAGAATGAGCATCAGTACCTCCGGAATGCAGATCAAGGGAGCGCAGCGTTGGGTGCGCGATGGCGTCGAGCTTGTCAGTTCGATGCGTTTCGCCATCAGTCTGCTGACCGTGCTCGCGATTGCCAGCATCGTCGGCACCGTGCTCAAGCAGGGCGACCCTTACCCCAATTACGTCAATCAGTTCGGCCCGTTCTGGGCCGACGTTTTCCGCTCGCTCGGCCTGTACACGGTGTACAGCTCGTGGTGGTTCCTGCTGATCCTCTTCTTCCTGATGGCGTCCACGACGCTGTGCATCGTGCGCAATGCGCCGAAGATGATCGCGGATATCCGCAGCTGGCGCGATCACGTGCGCGAAGGGAGTTTGCGCGCGTTCGGTCACAAGGCCGAGTATGTCGGGCCCCTCTCTCGCCCGGATCTGCTCAAGCGTGTGACGGGCTATCTCGGGCATCGCGGCTACCGCTTTGTCGTGCGCGAGCGTGAAGGGGCGACGCTGGTGGCCGCCAAGGCCGGGGCCATCAACAAGATCGGCTACATCTTCGCGCACAGCGCCATCGTGATCATCTGTCTGGGCGGTCTGGTCGACAGCGACTTGCTGATCCGCGTCCAGATGGCGCTGTTCGGCAAGTCGCCGCTGCAAGGCAATGCCGTCATCGCACAGATTCCCGAGAACCATCGTTTGTCGGCGAACAACCCCGCGTTTCGCGGCTACGCATTCGTACCGGAAGGCGGTAAGTCCACCACGGCGATTCTGAATTTTCAGGATGGCTCGGTCGTGCAGGATCTGCCGTTCTCCATCGAGCTGAAGAAATTCCACGTCGACTATTACTCGACGGGCATGCCGAAGCTGTTCGCCAGTGACATCGTGGTGACGGACCCCGAAACCGGTAAGTCGATGGATGCGACGGTCAAGGTTAACGAACCGTTCATCTTCAAGGGCGTGGCGATCTATCAGTCGAGCTTCGAGGACGGCGGCAGCAAATTGAAGCTGACCGGCTACCCGATGCGCGGTGCCACCGATCGCCCGTTCGCATTCTCCGGCGACATCGGCGGGTCGACCCAACTGCGCGGCGGCGCGGCGGGTAAGGACGCCTACACCGTCGAGTTCAGCGACTTCCGCGCTATCAACGTCGAGAACATCAGCAACGGCGGCGGCGAGCGCGACGTGCGCGGCGTTGCCCGTAAATCGTTGCGCGACGAACTGGGGGCGCAACTGGGTTCCGGTGCGCGAACCGACGTGGGCAAGGATCTGCGCAACGTCGGTCCGTCTGTGCAATACAAGGTGCGCGACCGCAGCGGTCAGGCCAAGGAGTACCGCAACTACATGCTGCCGATTCTGGTGGAAGACGGCGAGCGTGTATTCATGACGGGCGTACGCGATACGCCCGACGGTCCGTTCCAGTACCTGCGCATTCCGGCGGATGCCGATGGCTCCGTCAAGCAATGGATGTTGCTGCGTGCGGCGCTTCAGGACGACGGCGCGCGGACCGAAGCGGCTCGTCGCTTTGCGATGCAATCGCTGCCGTCGCAGACGTCCGCCGAATTGCGCGGGCAACTGCAGGAAAGCGCCAAGCGCGAACTGGACCTTTTCGCCGGTGCGATGCCCGCGAGCAAGAACGGCCACGCGACGGGCGGTTTGCAGGCGATTGCCGAGTTCGTGAACGAGAAGGTGCCGCAGGAACAGCAGTCGAGTGCAGCCGACATGTTCCGTCGGATTCTGGACGGCACGATCTGGCAACTGTGGCAGGTCGCACGCGAGCAGGCGGGGCAGCCGGCGGCGGTACCGTCGCCGGAGACCGAGCGCTTCGTGCACACGGCCACTAACGCGCTGTCCGACAATTTCCTGTATGACGCTCCGGTGTTCCTGCAACTCGATTCGTTCGAGCAGATCCAGGCGAGCGTCTTCCAGCTCACGCGCTCGCCGGGCAAGAAGATCGTGTATCTTGGCAGCTTGCTGCTCGTACTGGGCATCTTCTCGATGTTCTACGTGCGTGAGCGGCGTCTGTGGCTGTGGGTCAAGGACACGCCGGAAGGTGGCAGTTCGGTATTGATGGCAGTGTCGACGACGCGTCGCACCCTGGATTTCGAAAAGGAATTCGCCCGCACGAAGGCGGAGATGAACGAGATCGTCACAAAACGATGAAGGTGAGACAGATGGAGTTATCCCAAGGCTATTCAGAGGTCTCGTGGCTGCGCCGTCGCAGCATCGGCGACTGGTTGTTCGCGCTGGCGCTGGCGCTTGGCGCGGGCTTCGCGCTCAACCGCTACGGCCACTTCATGGACTATTACGAGCACACGATTCTGGTGCTCTCCGTCCCGACGTTTGCGCTGCTCGGCTGGCACTGGCGCTCGGTGCGCTGGCTGATGGCGGGGATCGCGATTCTCGCGCTCTCGGGCATCGGGATGTATCACCACGATCTGGCGCGCGCCGATCAGGCGTTCTTCCTCAAGTACTTCCTGTCGAGCCAGTCCGCCATTTTGTGGATGAGCGCGCTGTTCTTCCTGTCGACACTCTTCTACTGGGGCGGCCTCCTTGCCCGCTCGCCGTTCGGTGCGAGCGTCGGTTCGTCGCTGTGCTGGGCGGCCGTGCTGCTCGGCTTCACCGGCATGATGGTGCGCTGGTATGAGTCCTATCTGGTGGGTGCAGACGTCGGCCATATTCCGATCTCGAATCTGTACGAAGTCTTCGTCCTGTTCTGCCTGATTACATCGCTGTTCTATCTGTACTACGAGCAGCGCTACGAGACGCGCTCGCTCGGCCCGTTCGTGCTGCTCGTGATCAGTGCGGCGGTCGGTTTCAACCTCTGGTACAGCGTGGCGCGCAGCGCCTACGAAATTCAACCGCTGGTGCCTGCGCTGCAAAGCTGGTGGATGAAGATTCATGTGCCCGCGAACTTCATCGGCTACGGCACGTTCGCCCTCGCTGCGATGGTGGCGGTGGCCTACTTGCTCAAGTCGGGGGAGAACAAGCGTCTGGCGGCCAATGGCAAGCCGCTCGACAGCGGATTCTTCTCCTCGCGCCTGCCGTCGCTCGAATTGCTCGACGACGTGATGTACAAGGCGATTGCGGTCGGTTTCGCGTTCTTCACGATCGCCACGATTCTCGGGGCGCTGTGGGCGGCGGATGCCTGGGGCGGTTACTGGAGCTGGGATCCGAAGGAGACCTGGGCGCTGATCGTCTGGTTGAACTACGCGGCCTGGTTGCACATGCGCCTGATGAAGGGCTTGCGTGGCGTGGTGGCGGCATGGTGGTCGCTGACCGGCCTGCTGATCACGACGTTCGCCTTCCTTGGCGTGAACATGTTCCTCTCCGGACTGCATAGTTACGGACAGCTCTGATGCCGCAACGCCCCCTTCACTTTGGGGGGGCGCCTGAAGGGCCATCGCGTTTGAAAAGCCGCCTCACTCACGTGCAGGCGGCTTTTTTCATCCTCATATGTGATTTTTCACAACGCAGCGCCGGGAACGGCATTCTTTGGATGTCGGTCACATCGCCTATAGGTGACAATTGGGCGGCGCGTAGACCGCAACTTGGTGGCACGTCGGTCGGTGTAGACAACTCGGATACGTTCGGGAGGCAGGCATCATGAGTACGAGCAAAGCGCGTCTGCGCGGGGCAGATATCCCGGCGAGCAGCATTACGCCGCGGGAAGTGGCAACAGGTCGGCGGCGTTTCTTGCAGGCGTCCGGTATTGGCTTGACAGGGATGGGCGGTGCGGCACTCGGTTTGCTTCCATCCGGTGGAGCCTTCGCGGCCGACAGTCCTGGCACCGGGCTTGCCAAGCTGGCGGCGACGCGCAACGCACAGTACGTCGTGACCGACAAGCCGACCGATATCAAGGACGTCACCACTTACAACAACTTCTACGAATTCGGCACCGACAAGTCCGATCCGGCACGTCGCGCAGGCACGCTGAAGCCGCGTCCCTGGCAAGTGGCCATCGAGGGCGAGGTCAAGCAACCGAAGATCTACGATCTCGATGCGTTGCTGAAACTCGCGCCGCTCGAAGAGCGTGTCTATCGGATGCGCTGCGTCGAGGGCTGGTCGATGGTGATTCCGTGGGTCGGTTACTCGCTCTCAGCGCTCATCAAGCAGGTGCAGCCGACAGGCAACGCCAGGTATGTGGAGTTCGTGACGCTGGCCGATCCGAAGCAAATGCCAGGATTGTCGTATCCGGTGCTGAGCTGGCCGTACGTGGAGGGACTGCGTATGGACGAAGCCATGCACCCGCTTTCACTGCTGACGTTCGGCCTATACGGCGAAGTGCTGCCGAATCAGAACGGCGCGCCGGTGCGCATGGTGGTGCCGTGGAAGTACGGATTCAAGAGCGCCAAGTCCATCGTGAAGATCCGTTTCGTCGAGAAGATGCCGCTCACGAGCTGGAATCGCGCGGCGTCGAACGAATACGGCTTTTATTCGAACGTGAATCCCGAGGTCGATCATCCTCGCTGGAGTCAGGCCACGGAGCGCCGAATCGGCGAGGGCGGCATCTTCACGCCCAAGCGCAAGACGCTGATGTTCAACGGGTACGCCGACCAGGTCGCCAGCCTGTATCAGGGCATGGATCTACGTAAATTCTTCTGAATCGACGCGCCGTGCTGCCATCCCCTTCTCGATTGCCTCCTACGTCGACACCCGGCAACGCTACCTCGATGTCCAATGCCCGAGACGGCAGTCGCTCAGCGAACCGTCCGAATCGGTGGGTGCCGTGGGCTAAGGTCGTTGTCTTCCTGCTCGCGCTTGCGCCTCTGTTGCGGCTCGTCGTCTACGGACTGACAGACCAGCTAGGCGCGAACCCGGTCGAATTCATCACGCGTTCGACGGGCACGTGGACGCTCGTGATGCTCTGCATCACCCTCGCCGTCACGCCAGTGCGACGCGTGACAGGCATGTCGTGGCTGCTGCGATTTCGTCGCATGCTCGGGCTATTCGCGTGCTTTTACGCGGCCTTGCATTTCGCGACGTATTTCTGGCTCGACCAATGGTTCGACTGGGCCAGCATTTTGCGCGACGTGACGGGCAAACGGCCCTTCATCACGGTGGGATTTGTGGCGTTTGTCCTGATGACGCTGCTCGCGATAACGTCACCGCAAGCGGTGATGCGTCGTCTGGGCGGGCGGCGCTGGCAGCGGCTGCATCGTGCGATTTATGCGATCGCCGTGCTCTCGATCCTGCATTACTGGTGGATGAAGGCGGGCAAGAACGATCTTGCCGAGCCGCTGATCTACGCGATCGTGATGACAGGCCTGCTGGGCGCCCGTGTGATCTGGGCGCTGCGCAGGCCGTCGCGGCGGCAGTCTTAGGCCGGGATGCGGTGTATCCGGCCGATCGCGAGGGTCAGGCCGGGAGCAGCCGTTCGCCTGCGAAGAGCGATTCGACCGTCTCGCGTTCGCGCACGAGATAGGCTTCATTGCCGTCGACCATGACTTCGGCGGCGCGCGGACGCGTGTTGTAGTTCGAGCTCATCGTGAACCCATAGGCACCGGCGGACCGAATGGCGAGCAGGTCGCCAGCGTCGATCGCCAATACGCGGTTACGGCCGAGCCAATCGCCACTCTCGCAAACCGGGCCGACGACGTCGAAGGTTGCGGCATCCCCGGCGCGACGCACCACCGGATCGATCCCGTGGTACGCCTCGTACATGGCAGGACGGGCCAGATCGTTCATCGCGGCATCGACGATGGCGAAGTTCTTCGTCTCGCCATGCTTGAGGAATTCCACGCGCGTGAGCAGCACGCCGGCGTTGCCGACCAGCGAGCGGCCCGGTTCGAACAGCACCTGACGGTGGCCGTGGCCACGCTTGGCGATGTGGTCGAGCAGTGTCGTGGCGAACGCCGTGATGTCCGGCGGCGTCTCGTCGGTATAGGTGATGCCCAGGCCGCCACCCACGTCGATGTGATGCAGCGAAATGCCAGCCGCTTCGAGTTTCTCGACGAGATCGAGCACCTTGTCGGTCGCGTCGAGGTACGGCGAGATTTCGGTGATTTGCGAGCCGATGTGGCAGTCGATGCCGACGACTTCGAGGTGGGGCATGGCGGCCGCCGCGCGATAGGCGTCGAAGGCTTCTTCATACGCTACGCCGAACTTGTTGCCGCGCAGGCCCGTGGAGATGTACGGATGCGTCTTTGCATCGACGTTCGGGTTCACGCGCAACGACACGCGCGCCCGCTTGCCGACTTGCCCGGCCACCGCGTTCAGGCGATCCAGTTCCGGACGCGATTCCACGTTGAAGCAGAACACGTCCTTTTCCAGTGCGAAACGCATTTCGTCTGCGTGCTTGCCGACGCCGGAAAACACAGCGCGCTTCGGATCTCCGCCTGCCGCGATGACGCGTGCGAGCTCACCTGCCGAAACAATGTCGAAGCCCGCGCCCAATTTGGCGAACACGCCGAGGACTGCAAGGTTCGAATTGGCCTTGGCGGCGTAGTGAACTGCGGCGTTACGACCTTCGCAGGCCTTTGCATAGGCCTGATAGGCGTTCGTCAGAGCCGCCTTCGAGTAGACATACAGCGGCGTGCCGAAGCGCTCGGCGAGGGCGGGCAGCGCTACGCCTTCGGCGTGAAGTACGTCGTCGCGGTAGGAGAAGATGGCGTCGGACATCGGAGGTGCTCGGTAATCAACGGGAAAAACAAGGGGCCGCAAGACGGGCCGAAGGCGATGTACCCCGAATGTCGAGGGCACATCCGCCGGAATTCGGCCAACATCGGCTAATTTACGCTTATTCCGGTTTTGCTGCGGGGCGCGACGCGGCCGGGGGCACATCGACGGACGGCCCACGCTCAGGCGTGGGCACGAGCGGCGGCGGAGGCAGCGGCGCGCCCGGGGGCGGCGTCGGTTTCACCGGCTTGGCGGGGAAGTAAAGCGGGCCAGCCTGGCCGCAGCCAGCCAATGCGCTCAACAGAGCAATCGACGCTACAATCGCGCAGGTTCGAATAGGTGCAGTCATGGGGGTATCGCCGCGTGGTGCGGCATGCTAACGATGACGCAAACCGTGGAGTTTAGCATGACGGAAAGTGAATTCCTGGCGCTCGCCGAGGCAGTGTTGACGCAGGTGGAGGCGGCGGTCGAGGCGGTGGTCGACGACAGCGATGTGGATATCGATTGCGAGCGTACGGGGAATGTCCTGACGCTCGAATTCGACGATGGCAGCAAGATCATCGTCAATGTCCAGACGCCGATGAGCGAGATCTGGATTGCCGCACGCTCAGGCGGTTTCCACTTCCGCCTGAAGGGCGACAAGTGGCGCGACACGCGCGACGATTCCGAGTTGTTCGAAGCCTTGTCGCGCTTTGCGTCGCAGCAGGCCGGAGAAACGGTCACGCTTCAGCCGGCCTGATCGAACGTCCCGCTATCCCTGAGTTCGTCAGGGCTTGCTGTTGAACATGTCCAGGATGCGTTGACGCTCCTGGCGGTCCACAGGGGCCGGTGCGGGTGCCGGCATTGTTCCCGGCTGCGCCGGCATCTGACCGGGCAGGGCGCCCGTCGACGGACCTGGGGCTGCCGAGCCGTCCGGTGCCGTCTCGGCACTCAGGCCGACAGTACTGACGGCGCGACCCGGCGGGTAGTCGTCGTAGTAATAATCGCCATTCGCCTGAATGACGCCCGGTGGCATCGCGCGAGGCGACTCCGGCACCCCACGCAGCGCCTTCGACATGTAGTCGATCCAGATTGGCAACGCCAGACCGCCACCGGTTTCACGATCGCCCAGATTGCGCGGCTGATCGAAACCGATCCAGGCAACCCCCACCAACTGAGACTGATACCCGGCGAACCATGCGTCGTGCGAATCGTTCGTCGTGCCCGTCTTGCCCGCGAGGTCGCTGCGCTTGAGCACATTGGTCTTCGCTGCGGTGCCGCGCGTCGCCACGTCGTGCAACATCGAATTCATGATGAAGGCGTTACGCGCCGGAATGGCACGAATCGACTCGTCACCTGCCGCGACCGGCTTCTCTTCCATGATCACGTTGCCCTTCGAATCGGTGATGCGGGCCACAATGAATGGATTGACGCGGAAGCCGCCGTTGGCGAACACCGCAAAACCGCTCGCCATTTGCAGCGGTGTCACCATACCCGCGCCCAGCGCCATCGGCAGATAGGCCGGATGCTTGTCTGCTTCGAAGCCGAATCGCCCGATGAACTTCTGGGCATAGGCCGGCGTAATGCTTTGCAGAATGCGGATCGACACGAGGTTGCGAGACCGCATCAGCGCCACGCGCATCGGTTCCGGTCCGTCGAAGCCGCCGCCGTAGTTCTTGGGCTCCCACGGCTGTCCGCCGGTCTGTGCTGCCGAGAAGTACAGCGGAGCGTCGTTGATGATGGTCGCTGGCGCAAAGCCTTTCTCCAGCGCGGCCGAGTAGATGAACGGCTTGAAGCTCGACCCCGGCTGACGCCATGCCTGCG
Source organism: Pandoraea sp. NPDC090278 (assembly GCF_044772185.1). Lineage (NCBI taxonomy): Bacteria > Pseudomonadati > Pseudomonadota > Betaproteobacteria > Burkholderiales > Burkholderiaceae > Pandoraea > Pandoraea sp. NPDC090278. Next base: position 80,393 of record NZ_JBIVYJ010000008.1, read on the forward strand.
TCACGTGGTTGAACTTGTTGCGGTTGAAGTCGAACCCGCCGACCAACGAGCGGATGGCGCCGTTCTGCGGATCGAGCGACACGAAGGCTGCTTCGATGTCCGGCATCTGTACGATGCGCCAATTGTCCTTCGCATCCTTCGTCACGCGAATGACCGAGCCCGGACGAATCCGCTGTTTCGGCTGCGCCTTAGCGCTTAACCCGGCGGCCGCGAATCGCAGTCCGTCGCCCGTCACGGTGACATCGTCGCCATTCAGAAGCACGGCTTTCACTTGCTGGGGAGACGCGGCGAGCACTACGGCCGCGACCATGTCGCCACTGTCCGGATGCTCGACCAGCGTGTCGTCGATCAGCTGTTCGCGCTCGTCCTTGCCGTCCGGCAAGTCGATATTCGCTTCGGGGCCGCGATAGCCGTGGCGCAGCTCGTACGCCATGACACCCGCGCGCAGCGCTTCGTATGCCGCTTCCTGATCCGCCGAGTTGATGGTCGTGTAGACGTTAAAGCCACGCGTGTAGATCTCGTCCTTGAACTGCGCGTAGAGCAGTTGACGCACCATTTCCGCAACATAACCGGCGTGCACGCTGAATTCACTGCCCAGCCCGCGCACTACCAGCTCTTGTGCGATTGCCTGATCGTATTCGGCCTTGGATGCGTACCCGAGGTCGTACATGCGCTTCAGGATGTATTCCTGACGCACGCGTGCACGCTTGTAATTGACGATCGGGTTATAGGCCGACGGCGCTTTCGGCAGACCGGCAAGCATGGCGGCCTCGGCAAGCGTGATGTCCTTCAGATCCTTGCCGAAATAGACGCGCGCTGCGCTGGCGAAGCCGTAGGCACGCTCTCCGAGGTAGATCTGATTCATGTACAGCTCGAGAATCTGATCTTTTGTCAGGCGCGATTCGATCTTGTAGGCGAGCAGCGCTTCGTAAATCTTGCGCGTGTACGTCTTCTCGCTGGACAGGAAGAAGTTGCGCGCCACCTGCATGGTGATCGTACTCGCACCCTGCGACGAGCCGCCGCGGGTGAAGTTTGCGAGGCCCGCGCGGAAGATCCCGATGAAGTCGACGCCGCCGTGCTGATAGAAGCGGTCGTCCTCGATGGCGAGGACGGCTTTCTTCATGACGTCGGGAATATCGGCGAAGCGCACGAGATTGCGACGCTCCTCGCCGAATTCGCCGATCTGGATTTCGTCGGCCGTGTAGATGCGCAGCGGAATCTTCGGCCGATAGTCGACGATCGTGTCGAGCGACGGCAGCTGTGGCGTCATCACCACCAGGATGTACCCCGCGAGCAACGCGCCGCAGACGGCCATCGCAGCGATCAGGCCTACGAACCATAGTGCGATGCGCAGCCAGATGGAGCGGCGCGGCTTGGGCGGACGCTTGTCGCGGGGTGTCTCGGTTTGGGGAGTGCTTGCCATGGGAGAACCGGAAAAAACGATGGGCCGATTATAACGAACGCCCCGCAACCTCCCTCGACAGCCCCCGAAATCGGAGTTTGAGCCTATGGGGGCTAGGAATCGTCCGAGCCAAAAACGGCATGAATTCCGAAAGCGCCTTTCGTTCGCCTTTCCCTCGCCAGTATTCGGAATCGTCCGATTGGACCGCCTTGCCGTGCCCGATAGCATCGATCGCATCGATACGACGAAGAGCGGGAGGAAGTCATGATCGCAGCGGTTTTGCGCGGGATGCGTCACATGGGAAGGCAGTGGGCGGCGAGGGGGGTGAGCAACGGTGGTGGCGGTTGTGGTATCCACTTCGACGCCAATGGCATGCAATTCGTTCGCGTCACACGTACCCCGGGAGGCGATCGATTGCGTCTGGACGCGTATGGCGCTGCCGCGCTGGAAGACGACATGCTGCGTGGCGCACTGATCGTCAAGCCGGAGGCTGTGGCGCGTCGCCTGGATGAATTGCTGGAGCGTCTGGGCACGCGGGCGGCGGCGTTGCAGGACGACGCCATCGTCCTGGCACTGCCATCGCACGGACTGAAAACGCAGGTGATCGACTGTCCGGCGGACCTGCCACCGCGCGCGCTGCGGGCGTGGTGCCAGCATCGCGCGGCGCTTTTGCTGCCCGGCGATGGCGACCCCGATTTGCGCAGCCGTGTCGGCGTGGCGTGGGCTGAACCGGGCAGCCATCGTCTCCGGTTGTATGCATGCGAAGCGACGCCGGTCGACGACAGGATGGCCGTGCTTGAAATGTCAGGGCTACGCGCACAAGCCATCGATGCCGCGCATCAGGCGGGGCGGCGTGCGTTTCTGTGGGCGCAGCGTGCAGCACGGCGAACGTCCACATCCAACGAGCGCGACACCTTTGTGCCTGACGCCTCCACCGGCAAAGCGCGATCAGGCGGGCCAGGTGCGTTCTTGCAGATCGATGCCCAGACACTCGATCTGGCGGTATTCGATGGTGCGGTTTGCGTCGGGGATGTTCGTGAGCGCTTTGACGGCGTTCGCGGGCACCCGGAGGCGTTGGCAAGCGTGGTTCGCGATCTGACGCGAGCATTGCCGGTCGCGCCGCGCGTCATCGACATCGCGACGCAAGGGGCCAGCCCGGCGGAACTGGCGGCGATCTGTGACGCTGTGGCAAGCGCATGTGACATGGCTGTGCGTCCTTTCGACCCGCTCGCGACATTCGAGGCTTCCGACCCCGCCGCGCAGCGTCAGGAGACGTTCGTGCCGCGTGCGGCGCTCGCTGTGCCTTGTGGGCTGGCGCTGCGAGCCATGTCGATGCAGGGGGTGGCATGCGAGTGACGAAGGCACTTCCGCCGCTCGATTTCCTTCCCACGCTGGCACAGTGGCGACGCCGCGATATGCGTCGGCAATGGCGAGTCTGGGCGTGCGTTGCGGCGTGCGGCGCCACCGTTTCGCTGGTGCCCATTGCGTGGGACCTTCACCAGCGCCGCGAAATGCAGGCGCAGCAAACGGCATTGCGCGCGACGAACGAGAGGCTGGCCAGTGAGGTGGCAGCGTTCGACATGACGCGGCGGCAGCTCGCCGAACTGCGGGCTCACCGCAGAGCCGTCGTTGCGCTGGTTGAGCGTCGGCCTGCTGTGGCCGAGCGTTTGCTCGACATCATGCGGGCGTGCGCCGATGGCGTGCGGCTGTCGATGGTGAAGACGGTCGACGCGCATCTGCGAATCGAAGGCTATGCGACGACGCAATCACGGGTGCGCGAAACGCAGAAGCGGCTGCGCGCGTTGCCCTGGGTGCGCAAGGTTACCGAGGTGGAATCGAGTGTGGTGCCGGAGAGCGTCCGGCGACAATGGACTGACGCACAGACGCAGGCCGGGGCACTGAACGTTCGTCGCTTTACGCTACGCATTGAGTTAAAACCCGCACCAACACCCGTCGTGCTGGCGGGTGTCGCCGATCTCGACGGCCAAACGACGGAGGAGGTGCCGGATGTACGGTGAAAATCACCCTCCAGACGATGTGCGTGACATGTTTCATGACGTGAAGGCGCGTTGGCGGGCGCGCTGGGTGACATGGTTTTCCCTTTCACCCACCGAATGGTCGCCGGGTATACGGTGGGGTCTCGCGGTTGCTGCGGCCCTGACGGGTTTCTGCCTTGCGTGGTCGATTGGGTGGTTGATGAGTCTCCCGGCGCGTGCAGCCCTGAAACAAGGGCTCGAAGTCGAGCAGCAGATGTTGGCGCGTGCCAACGATGCTGCCGACCGTGTACCCGCGCTCATGCGCCGACTTCGGAACGAAGAGGCAGAAACCAGAACATGGCAACGCATGCTGCCCGTCGTCGAGCCGGGGTCAGGGGAGGTTGCAGGGGCGACCGCAGGCGAGTCGTCAGACTCGTCTACCATGTCAAAGCATGCAAGCGACGCTTCCGAGGCTGACGATGAGACCCTTACGGCATGGCGTGCCGATCTTGAGCGGCTGGTTTCCCGGAGCGGGCTGACGTTGGCGTTTTCGCGACCGGGTCCGGCGGCAGTATCCGGCGAACTGGAAATCGAGCGCGCCGAGTTGCGCGTTCGAGGCACAGTCGCGAATTTGCTCGGCTGGCTTGCCGAGGTGGACCAGCTTCCACGGCATCTGGCGGTCGAGCAGTTTTCGCTGGACGGCCCTCGCGTGCCAACCGGCATAACCGGTACAACCGGCAGCGCAACGCATCCCGACAGCGCAGAAGCTTCGTTAAGTGCCACCGTGTCTGCGTATCGGTGGCGCCGCACGGCCGCACCCGCCGAGTCGCTCGACATGTCGATGACCCATGCGCTCCCTGCGTTGCCGGAACCGCCACCGCGATGGGAGATGCCGACGGATACCGTCGACGTGTTTCGCACGCCCATGACACGTCGGTCTGCCCAAGATGCCGTGATCATGGCCCAATCGATGCCTCACGTGCCCGTCGAGAATGCCGAGCCCGTGGGGGCAATGCGTGCGGGGGCGCGTCGCGTCGTGTTGCGCCGGACCGCAACGGCCGGGCTGTCGGCCACCTGGAGCGATGACGGGGCATTGCCGGGTAAGGCGCTGTCGAATCGTGACCCTTCCGACCCTTCGACGGTGGACGTGGTGTTGCACGGTGCTGACGCAGCCGATGCGCTGCGGGTGTTTGCGAGGTTGACCGGCCGGAGCGTGGCGATTGGCGAGCGCGTCACGGGGCGACTCGAAATGGAGGTGACGGGGGTGCCTGCGGCGACGGCGTTTGACGTCATGATCCGAAGTGCGGGCCTGGGGGTGCAATCCGTGAACGGCGTCGACTGGATTGCGCCGCGCGCCGATCTGCTGGCCGACGAGCGAACGCAACTGGAAGCTGCGGCGAAACGTGAGGCATTGCAGCCACTGGCCGCGCGCCGGTTCCGGCTGAACTATCCGCGGGCCGAGGCGTTGCGGGAGATCATTCTCGGACAGAAGGACAGCAAAGGGCAGCGTCTCTTGTCCGCGCGCGGCGGTCTCATTGCGGATCCCCGGACAAATCAGCTATTCGTCACCGACCTGCCTGAAAAGCTCGATGCGCTGGCGTCGTTTATCGAGCGCATCGATGTGCCCGTTCGACAGGTGCTGATCGAAGCCCGCATCGTCGAAGCCGACGACCGGTTCAGCGAGTCGCTCGGCGTCCGCCTAGCGGGGCAACACAGTGCCGCGAGTACGGACCGTAGCGGCGACAAGCGTCCGACACCGGATGCGGGATCGTTCGATGTGTCAGCGGGCGGGCGCGTCGCGAACGGTGGCACCCGCGGAACGGGCGGCGACACGAACGCTCCCGGCAGCGCGGTGGATGTTGGGCTTTCAGCGGCGGCGCTGGCGGGCGTGGCGCCGCCGAGTCTTGCGATTACGTTGTTCGGCCGGTCCGCAAGCCGTTTCCTGCAACTGGAGCTCTCCGCACTGGAGACCAGTGGACGAGGGCGAGTAGTCTCCCGCCCGCGCGTGGTCACGGCAGACAAGGTGCAGGCGCTCATCGAGCAAGGCACGGAATTGCCATACCAAACGCGCAACGGTCGGCGCAACGTGGCATCCGTGCAGTTCCGCAAGGCGACCCTAAGACTCGAGGTCACGCCCTTGATTACGCCGGACGGGCAAGTGATATTGGATGTGGATGTGCGCAAGGACAGCGTGGGGCAGGCCGTCGCCGAAGGCTTCGCCGTCGATACCCGGCATGTCCGGACACAGGTGCAAGTCGAAAGCGGCGGTACGGTCGCGATCGGTGGGATTTACCAGGAGGTGAAGCGGGGCAGCCGCGCAAGCGTTCCCTGGCTGGGAGACGTACCGGTGCTGGGCGCACTTTTCCGTAACCGCGCCAATGAGGACCGGCGTACGGAGTTGCTGGTGTTCCTGACGCCTAGCGTGGTGCCGGACGGCGCGCCGGTCAGTGCTCCCGGCGCGTTGGGCGACGGCACACCGGAGCGGACAGCCTCGGCGGAAGCCGCGACAGACGCGGACGCAATGTCTGACGTGTCCGGGGAGCCCGATGGGCCCGGCGTGAGCGCCAGCGCGGCGTCGCCGCGTCTGTCGGACGACCTGCGTGGTGACCTGCGTTATGACCTTCCCCCGGGCCATCCCCGGCTTCTCGGGGTGTTCCCCGAGGCGACGCGTTCCGCACGCCCGACGCAGATACCGGTATCATCAGGGATTGGAACCCAAATATCAGCGATTTATGCTGGAAAACGTAATACTTGTCGGACTGATGGGGGCGGGCAAGACCACGGTTGGACGCGCAGTGGCACGACGTCTTGGACGGCAGTTCTATGACTCCGACCATGAGATCGAGGCGCGCACGGGCGTGCGCATTCCGGTCATCTTCGAGCACGAAGGCGAGGACGGCTTCCGTCAGCGCGAAACCCAGACCATCGACGAACTCACCCAACGCAGCGGAATCGTGCTCGCCACCGGCGGCGGCGCGGTGTTGCGCGCAGAAAACCGCGAGTACATCAAATCGCGCGGCACGGTGGTGTACCTGCGCGCCAATCCGCACGATCTGTGGTTACGCACGCGTCGCGATAAGAATCGTCCGTTGCTGCAAACGGCAGATCCGCGTGCGCGACTCGAACAGTTGTATCAGGAGCGCGACGGGCTCTACCGGGAATGCGCGACGTTCGTCATCGAAACCGGGCGGCCAAGCGTCAATGCACTCGTCAATATGGTGCTGATGCAACTGGAAATGGCGGGCATCGTACCGAGCAACGCTGCGCTATTGCCTGATGCGACGGATGCGCTGGATGCAGCGGATGCGACGGACACCTCAGAGAGCGGTCATGGCGATGCCGAAGCGGAACAGCTGCCTCCGGATGATGTCGACGCGACGCATCCCGTGGACACCGGCGAGGCGGTAACGACCGCGCCTGTGACGCCTGGCCGTGATACCTTTCCTCGCTGACAGTGGCCCGCACGGACCAATTTCGCTGAACATGACAACAAGCCAACAAGCGGCATGATTACCCTGAAACTCGACCTTGGCGAGCGCGCCTATCCCATTCATATCGGCACCGATCTGCTGACGCAGGACGCGCTGTTTGCGCCGCACGTGCGTGGCACGCATGCCGTGATCGTGACGAACACGACCGTCGATCCGCTTTATGCGGAACGGGTGGCGGCGACGTTGCAACGTCTCGGTAAGCGCGTGGTGAAGGCGGTGCTGCCCGATGGCGAGGCCTACAAGAACTGGCAGACGCTCAACCTGATCTTCGATGAGCTGCTCGGCGCGCAGGCGGACCGCAAGGCCACGCTGATCGCTCTGGGTGGCGGCGTGGTCGGTGACATGACCGGGTTCGCCGCAGCGTGCTATATGCGCGGCGTGCCCTTCGTTCAGGTGCCGACGACGCTGCTTTCGCAGGTCGACTCTTCGGTTGGCGGCAAGACGGGTATCAATCACCCGCTCGGTAAGAACATGATCGGCGCCTTCTGGCAGCCGAGCGCCGTGCTGGCCGATATCGGCACGCTGTCGACGTTGCCGGATCGTGAGCTGGCCGCCGGTATGGCCGAAGTGATCAAGCACGGCGCGATTGCAGACGAGAAGTATTTCGACTGGATCGAAGCCAATATCGATGCCCTGAACGGTCGCGACACGGCGGCGCTGACGTATGCCGTGCAACGCTCTTGCGAAATCAAGGCGCAGGTCGTGGCCAGCGACGAACGCGAGCAGGGGCTGCGCGCCACGCTCAACTTCGGTCACACGTTCGGTCACGCGATCGAATCCGGCCTGGGCTATGGCGAATGGCTGCACGGCGAGGCCGTGGGCTGCGGCATGGTGATGGGGGCTGACTTGTCGGCGCGTCTGGGCTTTATCGACGAGACGATGGTGCAGCGAATCAAGGCGCTGGTCGCGGCGGCCAAGCTGCCCGTGACGGGACCGGACCTCGGCGAGGACCGGTATATCGATCTGATGCGCGTCGACAAGAAGGCGGAAGGCGGCGATATCCGCTTTGTGCTGCTCAACCGGTTGGGGCAGGCGTTCATGACGAGCGTGCCCGACGCCGAACTTCGCGCCACGCTGCGCGCTAACGTCTGAGACAAGAGGGCTGGCGATGATCGATTACGAAGCGTCGCTTGCCCCCTACGCGGCGCGCTCCACTGCGTCACGTGGCCGTCGCTTCGCGGAAAGCGCGCCCACGACACGCACCGAGTTTCAGCGCGACCGCGACCGCATCATTCACTCGACGGCATTTCGGCGTCTCGAATACAAGACACAGGTCTTCGTGAATCACGAAGGCGATTTGTTCCGCACGCGCCTCACGCACAGTCTCGAAGTGGCGCAAATCGGGCGGTCGATCGCGCGAAATCTGCGCGTCAACGAAGATCTGGTCGAAGCGGTCGCGTTGGCGCACGATCTCGGCCATACGCCGTTCGGTCATGCGGGTCAGGACGCGTTGAATGTCTGCATGCAGGACTACGGCGGGTTCGAGCACAACTTGCAGAGCCTCATCGTGGTCGATGAGCTCGAAGAGCACTACGGCGGCTTTAACGGGCTGAACCTATGCTTCGAGACGCGCGAAGGCATTCTGAAGCACTGCTCGCGAGCGAACGCGCGCGGGCTTGGCGAACTGGGCGAGCGATTCCTTAAAGGGCTTCAGCCTGGCATCGAGGCGCAGATCGCGAATCTGGCGGACGAGATCGCCTATAACAACCACGACATCGACGACGGTGTGAGATCCGGTCTGCTGACGCTCGAACAGCTCGACGAGGTGCCGCTCTGGCACCGGTACTGCACGGAAGCGAAGCTAGCATGGCCGGACATCTCCGGTCGACGTCTGGTGCATGAGACGACGCGACGCATCATCAACGCGCTGATCGTCGATCTGATTGCGACGACACGTCAGCGCGTGGCCGACGCCTCACCGTTCTCCATGGATGACGTACGCGCTTCGGGGCCGCTCGTCGCATTCAGTGCCGAGATGCGCGAACAGGCGGGCAGTCTCAAGCGGTTCCTGTTCGATAACCTTTACCGCCACTATCTCGTGATGCGGATGGCTGCCAAGGCGCAGCGCATCGTGCAGGAGTTGTTCGAGGCCTTCATTTCCGAGCCGCGCCTGTTGCCGCCGAACTACCGTCCGGAGAATCCGGAAGATCAGCCGCGCTGGATTGCTCACTATGTGGCCGGTATGACCGACCGCTATGCGATTAAGGAATACCGCAGACTGTTCAGCGTTGAGCCGACGCTTTGAGTCACGGATGTCGGACGTTCCCTGGCGTTCGGTGACGAGACTGGCGACGAGGGGACGAGAACAAACAAAAAAACAGCCGGCATTTGCCGGCTGTTTTCATTTCAAATCTGATTCAACTGCGGCCGAGGATAAAGCCGAGTACCAGTGCGGCTGCGGCTACCGTGCCGACGGTCTGCCACGGGCGCTCATGCACGTAGCCATCGGCCTCTTCCCAGACTTCATTGGCGCGACGGCGCAGATTCGCACGTGCATCGCCGAAGTCGTCGCGCGCCTGACGCAGCTTATCGCCGATCTCCGCACGAAGCGCTTCGACATCCGACGCCGACTTGGCGTTGGACAGCGCGTGGTCCAGATCGTCGAGCAGATCGCGGACTCGCGACGACACGTCGCCACTTGCCAACCGCGCGGCGCGTGCCGTACGACGACCGGCAAAGCGTGCGTCTTCCATGCTGCTGTTGAGTGCCGTTTCCGCTTTCGAGGCAATTCCCATTTTCAGACTCCCAAGAGGTGGTATTGAAATGCGACGTCCGGTAAACCCGGGAGGACGAACGTCGGTGGAACCCTGAGGCGAGCGGCCATTATGGCCCGCCCACTTGCGTGCGTACACCTGGACAGACAGTTTTGGAAAAAGGAAAGTTGCGGCGTGTTGGCTGAAGATGGTGTCGGAATACGCTGACATGCGCTGAGATGGCGGTTATCCCACCCAGAAATGCGAAAACGCCGCACAAGGCGGCGTTTCCAGTACAGCTTGATGCGACTCGGTGTAACTTGCGTCGTGCGGCGACTTAGAAGCGGTAGCCGAGCGACAGGAACGTCACGACCGGGTTCAGCTTGACCTTGGCTTCGCTGGTCGTCGTGATCGGACCGCGCGTCGTCGTCAGCTTGGCCGTCGTGCTCACCGGGATGTACGACACCGAGAACGCCAGCGTCCAGCGCTTGTCGACGTTCCAGTTAATACCTGCGTTGAACACCGGTGCCCACGAGTTGGTCAGTTGAGCCGTCGTGTTGCCGCCGGCACCGCCGGTCAGGCTTGCGCTGGCGAGCTGCTGGAAGCCCGGCGTCAGTTCGATGTTCGAGTACCAGAAGTAGCTCGCACCGACACCGACGAACGGACGCCACGTATCGCCTGCCTTACCGAAGTAGTACTTCAGCAAGATGGCCGGGCTCCACTGCTTGGCCGAAGCCAGCGAGCTTCCGCCCGGCAGCGCCAGGTTGCCCGTGCCGTACAGGCGGAACTTGGGCGGCACGCCGAACACGCCTTCGACGGCGATGTTGTCGGTGAAGAAGTGGGTCAACGTGAGGCCGAGCGTATCGGCGTCATCGACATTGGCACCCGTGTTGCCCAGACGGCTGTTCACCAGATTTGCCAGTCCCGGAACATTCGATCCCGTCACATGCAGCGGATCACTCGAAACCTGGGGCGAGAGATGGAACCAGCCTGCGCTGACCATCGTATCCCCGGCTTGCTGTGCGAAGGCGGCCCCCGATGCCGTCAGCATAGCCGCGGCAGCAATCGTCAAATGCTTCAACTTCATCGATTTCGTCTCCTGCTCAAGATTCTTTATTGTCGAGAATTTCGTTAAATGAAATTCAGGGCCATTATGCCGACCGTGCAAATTCGCGGATAGCGCGACTCTGGAGGTGTCGCTCTAAAGGTGTTGTATCCACGCATCGACCTATGGAATGCCCTTAGAAAAAAGCGCTGGACGAAAGAAAAGCGTGCCCTTATATGTCAGGCACGCTTTCGGAAATAACTGCGGAGTCCGATATTCTGGCCGCAGCTAGCGGAACGCAATTAGCGTCCCGCCTGCTGGGTTTAGAACTTGTAGCCGACGGATACGAAGGTCACAATCGGGTTGAGCTTGATTTCGGCGTCGGACGACGAGAGTACCGTGCCGTCCTGCGCCTTGATTTTGATGTTCGCAGTGGTTTTGAGCGGCAGGTAGGAGACCGACGCGCTGGCAACCCAGTGCTTGTCGAATGCATAAGAAACACCGGCGTTGAAAACCGGTTGCCACGACGCCGACGATTTGGCTTCGACCGTCGTCGGCCCGTTATGTCCGGAAGTAAAAGCCAGCACACTGCCGAAATTCTGATTCAGCGCCGCTTCAAAATTCGGATTGAGACTGACGTTCGTGAAGAACGTATAACTCACGCCGACACCCAGAAAAGGGCGCCACGTCGAATTGGCTTGTCCAAAGTAGTACTGCAGCACGAGCGCCGGGCTCCACTGGCGCACACTTTGCACGATCGGGTTGTTTTGTGCCGCGCCGAGGTCGATACTCGTGAGCGCGCCGGCCAGTCCCGGTGGCGCAATCACGCCTTGTCCGGTGAGCTTGAATTTGGCGGGCACGCCAGCCACGGTCTGCAAGGCGATGTTGTCTGTGAAGAAGTGCGTGATGACGAGCCCGAGCGTGTCGGCGTTGCTGACCTTCGCGCCGCTGCCGGGTGAAGTAAAGTTCGATGGCACCAGGGTGGGCGTTAAGCCCTCCTGAGTGACGCTGGTGGTCATCGGTTTGCTGGAGTCCTGCGGGGCGATGTGGAACCAACCGAGGTTGACGACGTTATCGCCTGCTTGTTGTGCACTGGCGCTGGTGGACGCCAGGGAAATGCCGAGTCCGAGCGCGCATAAGCACGCCGCGGACCGATAGGTCCGAGTTGTCATTTGTCTTTCCTCCCAAGATTATTTATTTATTTTTCGATGCATTATGCGCTTGGGATTTCGGTGCGCAATCGTCGGATCTAGAACTTTTGTACGAATCAACGGGGTTTAGCTAGATATCAGTATTTAAAGAGATTTTTCATGGTGAAACTCTCTCGCAAATCGTGATGTCCAGCTTTAAAGCATTACATTTGAATCAGCATGGCCCGATTACCGAGACTCTTCATTCCGCGTCAGCCGCAGCACGTGATTCTGCGGGGCAATAACCGGCAAGCCATCTTCGTCGACGACGAGGATCGGCGCGTGTTCCACGACCGTCTGCGCGACGCCGCACGCGCCAACGGCCTGGCCATCCACGCCTGGTGCATGATGCCTAACCATCTGCATCTGGTTGCGACGCCCGCCGACGAGCGCAGCCTTCCCGCCACGTTGCAGGCGGTCGGCCGCTACTACGTGCTCTATTTCAACCGGCGCCATCAGCGCACGGGCACGTTGTGGGAGGGCCGATATCGCGCCACGGTGATCGAGGCGGAGCACTATCTGTTACTCGCCAGCCGCTATGTCGAGCTCAATCCCGTTCGTGCCGGTCTGGTCGACGCTCCGGGTAATTACCTGTGGTCGAGTTACAACCATCACGTCGGTTTGACGGTCGACAGCCTCGTGACGGACCACGCGCTCTATTGGGAATTGGGCAACACGCCGTTCGAGCGTCAGCGCGCTTACGCGGAGGGGTTCTCGATCCCGCTACCGGCATATGAAGTCGACGCATTGCGTACAGCGACGCAAAAGGGATGGCTCCTCGGCGGTCCCGAATATCAGGCGAGAATGTCGCTCGCCGCGAATCGTCGGGTGAGTCCACTCACACGCGGGCGTCCCCGCAAACCGGCACCCAACACCCTCTGATGCAAGAACCCGACAGGCCGGTTCAGGCCTGTCGCTCTCCCTAAGAAGTTCTCCAAGCGTTTGAAATTACGGATTTTTCTGTCATATCTTCATTACATGAAATTAATCTGACCCCAATAAAAACAAGCCTTCTTTTGGTGCGGTTTTTAATTGAAATCTGACCCCATTAAATTCTTTTGTCATTGTGAATTTCATGGCGTATATTCCAACTTCGGCCGATTGGTGCGATGCGGAAAACCGTGCGCGCTGAGTCGGCGCCCTGTGGCGACGCCCGAGAACGACCTTCGACGCGCGCGAATCCGCAGTTCTGGCCCGCCCGGCCAACCCCACTTAACCCGGTCGACCGCGACGATCATGCGCGCGGCGGCCTCGCCAAGAGACGGTGTAACTCGTGGAAAAGAAACAGCAACCGATTGCGACGGCAGCAGCGCTGCCGGGTGAGGCGTACTTGGCGCCGGACGCACAGGGCATGTACGACCCGGCCAACGAACACGATGCCTGCGGCGTCGGCTTCGTGGCACACATCAAGGGCGTGAAGAGCCACGCCATCGTCGAACAGGGTCTGAAGATTCTCGAAAACCTGGATCACCGGGGTGCCGTGGGCGCCGATCCGTTGATGGGCGACGGCGCAGGTATCCTGCTCCAGATCCCCGACCAGTTCTATCGCGAAGAGATGGCCAAGCAAGGCGTGACGTTGCCGCCGGCTGGCGAATATGGCGTCGGCATGATCTTCCTGCCGAAGGAACACGCGTCGCGTCTGGCCTGCGAACAGGAACTCGAGCGCACCGTGAAGGCGGAAGGTCAGGTCGTGCTGGGCTGGCGCGATGTCGCGATCGATCGCGACATGCCGATGTCGCCCAACGTGAAGGCCACTGAGCCGATCATCCGTCAGATCTTCATCGGTCGCGGTCAGGACATCATGGTGACGGACGCCCTCGAGCGTAAGCTGTACGTCATCCGCAAGACCGCCAGCCACCGCATTCAGGCGCTCAAGCTCAAGCACGGCAAGGAATACTTCGTGCCGTCGATGTCGGCGCGCACGATCGTCTACAAGGGCCTGTTGCTGTGCGATCAGGTCGGCCGCTACTACCGCGATCTGTCCGATCCGCGCACGGTTTCGGCACTCGCCCTTGTTCACCAGCGTTTCTCGACGAACACGTTCCCGGCATGGGAACTGGCGCACCCGTACCGCATGGTCGCGCACAACGGTGAAATCAACACCGTGAAGGGCAACGTCAACTGGATCAACGCCCGCACGGGTGCGATCTCGTCGGCCGTGCTCGGCAACGATCTGCAAAAGCTGTGGCCGCTGATCTACCCGGGCCAGTCGGACACGGCATCGTTCGACAACTGCCTCGAAATGCTCACGATGGCAGGCTACCCGCTCGCCCACGCCGTGATGATGATGATCCCGGAAGCCTGGGAACAGCACACGCTGATGGACGAGAACCGCCGCGCGTTCTACGAGTACCACGCTGCGATGATGGAGCCGTGGGACGGCCCCGCCGCCATCGCATTTACCGACGGCCGTCAGATCGGCGCGACGCTCGACCGTAACGGTCTGCGTCCGGCGCGTTTCGTGATCACGGACGACGACGTCGTCATCCTGGCCTCGGAATCGGGCGTGCTGCCGATCCCCGAGTCGAAGATTGTCAAGAAGTGGCGTCTGCAGCCGGGCAAGATGTTCCTGATCGATATGGATCAGGGCCGCATCATCGACGACAAGGAACTCAAGGACAACCTCGCCAACGCGAAGCCGTACAAGAGCTGGATCGACGCCGTGCGCATCAAGCTCGACGAGATCGATTCCAAGGTCGAGGAAGCTGGCGTGCATCACGACACGGCGACGCCGCTGCTCGATCTGCAACAGGCGTTCGGCTACACGCAGGAAGACGTGAAGCTGTTGATGACGCCGATGGCGATTAACGGCGAAGAAGCCACGGGCTCGATGGGCAACGACAGCCCGCTCGCGGTCATGAGCAACAAGAACAAGACGCTCTATCACTACTTCCGTCAGCTGTTCGCGCAGGTGACGAACCCGCCGATCGACCCGATCCGCGAAAACATGGTGATGTCGCTGGTGTCGTTCATCGGCCCGAAGCCGAACCTGCTCGACACGAACAACATCAACCCGCCGATGCGTCTAGAAGTGTCGCAGCCGGTGCTGGACTTCAAGGAAATCTCGAAGATCCGTCACATTGACAAGTACACCGGCGGCAAATTCCGCTCGTACGAGCTGAACATCTGCTACCCGGTCGCATGGGGCAAGGAAGGTATCGAAGCGCGTCTCGCCTCGCTGTGCGCGGAAGCGGTCGATGCCGTGAAGTCGGGCTACAACATCCTCATCGTTTCGGACCGTCTGACGAACCGCGAACAAGTGGCGATGCCTGCGTTGCTCGCCACGTCGGCCGTCCACCAGCATCTGGTCGCACAGGGTCTGCGTACGAGCACGGGCCTCGTGGTCGAAACGGGTTCGGCGCGTGAAGTGCACCACTTCGCATTGCTCGCGGGCTACGGCGCGGAAGCCGTTCACCCGTACCTCGCGATGGAAACGCTCGCGCAGATCGCGCGCAAGCAAGGCGGCGACCTGACGCCCGAGAAGGCCATCAAGCACTTCGTGAAGGCCGTCGGCAAGGGTCTGCACAAGGTCATGTCGAAGATGGGCATCTCGACGTACATGTCGTACACGGGCGCACAGATCTTCGAAGCGATCGGTCTGTCGCAGGAACTGATTCAGAAGTACTTCCAGGGCACGGCGTCGAACGTCGGCGGTATCGGCATCTTCGAAGTGGCCGAAGAAGCGGTGCGTCTGCATCGCGACGCATTCGGCGACAACCCGGTGCTTGCGAACATGCTCGACGCTGGTGGCGAGTACGCGTTCCGTATCCGTGGCGAAGACCACATGTGGTCGCCGGACGCCATTGCCAAGCTCCAGCATTCGACCCGCTCGAACTCGTACCAGACGTACAAGGAATACGCGAATCTGATCAACGACCAGAGCAAGCGTCACATGACGCTGCGCGGCCTGTTCGAGTTCCGCGTCGATCCGCAACGTGCGATCCCGCTCGATCAGGTGGAGTCGGCGAAGGACATCGTCAAGCGTTTCGCCACGGGTGCCATGTCGCTCGGTTCGATCTCGACCGAAGCGCACGCCACGCTGGCCGTTGCCATGAACCGTATCGGCGGCAAGTCGAACACGGGTGAAGGCGGCGAAGATCCGCGTCGCTACCGCAACGAACTCAAGGGCATTCCGATCAAGAAGGGCGAATCGCTCGCCTCGATCGTGGGCCGCGACGTCATCGAGACCGACATCGAACTGCAAGATGGCGACTCGCTGCGCTCGAAGATCAAGCAGGTCGCGTCGGGCCGCTTCGGTGTGACGGCAGACTATCTGGTCTCCGCCGATCAGATTCAGATCAAGATGGCGCAGGGCGCGAAGCCGGGCGAAGGCGGTCAGTTGCCGGGTCACAAGGTGACCGAGTACATCGGCAAGCTGCGTTACTCGGTGCCGGGCGTGGGGCTGATCTCGCCGCCGCCGCACCATGACATCTACTCGATCGAAGATCTGGCGCAGCTCATTCACGATCTGAAGAACGTGAATGCGTCGTCGTCGATCTCGGTGAAACTCGTGTCGGAAGTCGGTGTGGGCACGGTGGCTGCCGGTGTCGCGAAGGCCAAGGCCGATCACGTGGTGATCGCCGGTCACGACGGCGGTACGGGTGCATCGCCGCTGTCGTCGGTGAAGTACGCCGGCACGCCGTGGGAACTGGGCCTGGCCGAGACGCAACAGACGCTGGTGCTCAACCGCCTGCGTGGTCGCATCCGCGTGCAGGCCGACGGTCAGATGAAGACCGGCCGCGACGTGGTGATCGGCGCGCTGCTCGGCGCAGACGAATTCGGCTTCGCGACGGCACCGCTCGTCGTCGAGGGCTGCATCATGATGCGCAAGTGCCATCTGAACACCTGCCCGGTCGGCGTCGCGACGCAAGATCCGGTGCTGCGCCAGAAATTCCAGGGCAAGCCGGAACACGTCGTCAATTACTTCTTCTTCGTGGCCGAGGAAGTGCGCGAAATCATGGCGCAACTGGGCATCGCGAAGTTCGACGACCTGATCGGTCGCGCCGATCTTCTCAACACCAAGTCGGGTGTGGAGCACTGGAAGGCGAAGGGCCTCGATTTCAGCCGCATCTTCCACCTGCCGGAAATGGAAGCCGACGTGCCGCGTCTGCATGTCGAGACGCAGGACCATGGTCTGGCCGGTGCACTCGATCACGCGCTGATCGAGAAGGCAATGCCTGCGCTGGAGAAGGGCGAGCACGTCTCGTTCATCCAGCCGGTGCGTAACCGCAACCGTACGGTCGGCGCGATGCTCTCGGGCGAAGTGGCCAAGCGCTACGGTCACGAAGGTCTGCCGCAAGACACGATCCACGTGCAGCTCAAGGGCACGGCGGGTCAGAGCTTCGGCGCGTTCCTCGCACGCGGCATCACGCTGGATCTCGTGGGCGACGGTAACGACTACGTCGGCAAGGGGCTGTCGGGCGGCCGCATCATCGTGCGTCCGACCAACGACTTCCGCGGCAATGCCGAAGACAACATCATCGTGGGCAACACCGTGATGATCGGCGCCATCGAAGGCGAAGCGTTCTTCAACGGCGTGGCCGGTGAGCGTTTCTGCGTGCGTAACTCGGGCGCCACGGCGGTCGTGGAAGGCACGGGCGACCACGGTTGCGAATACATGACGGGCGGCACGGTGGTCGTGCTGGGCGAGACCGGCCGTAACTTCTCGGCAGGTATGTCGGGCGGTGTGGCCTACGTGTACGACGCTGACGGCACGTTCGCCGCCAAGTGCAACACGGCGATGGTCGCGCTCGATCCGGTGCTGCCGCACGGCGAGCAGGAGCGTACGGTGAGCCAGGGTCTGTGGCATCGCGGCCAGACGGACGAGGCACAGCTGCGCGAGCTCATCGAGCGTCACTTCCAGTACACGGGCTCCACGCGTGCAAAGGCGCTGCTCGAAGACTGGGACGGCGCACGCCGCAAGTTCGTGAAGGTGTTCCCGAGCGAATACAAACGCGCGTTGGGCGAAATGGCCAAGGCGGGCGACAAACAAGCACTGGCGGCCTAAAACCGTTGGCGCGGTCACGCCGCGCGGGGTGAGGGCCCCGCAGGCGTGCCGCGCGCGGGTGAGGCACGGTAACCACAAAACTTTCCGACTGAAGAAACATGGGCAAGGTCACAGGTTTTCTCGAATTCGAGCGCCAGAGCGAGTCTTACGAAGCACCGCTGGCACGCGTGAAGCACTACAAGGAGTTCGTGCTCGCGCTCTCCGACGATCAGGCAAAGGTGCAGGGCGCACGCTGCATGGACTGCGGCATTCCGTTCTGCAACAACGGTTGCCCGGTCAACAACATCATTCCCGACTTCAACGATCTGGTGTATCGCCAGGACTGGAAGTCGGCCATCTCGGTCTTGCACTCGACCAACAACTTCCCGGAATTCACGGGACGTATCTGCCCCGCGCCGTGTGAAGCGGCCTGCACGCTGAACATCAACAGCGACGCAGTGGGTATCAAGTCGATCGAGCACGCGATCATCGACAAGGCCTGGAGCGAAGGCTGGGTCGAGCCGCAACCGGCGAAGCACAAGACCGGCAAGATGGTCGCCGTGGTCGGCTCCGGCCCCGCAGGCATGGCGGTCGCGCAGCAACTCGCGCGCGCCGGTCACGACGTCACCGTGTTCGAGAAGAACGATCGCGTGGGCGGCCTGCTGCGTTACGGCATCCCCGACTTCAAGCTGGAGAAGTGGCTGATCGACCGCCGCATGCGCCAGATGGAAGCCGAAGGCGTGACGTTCCGCACCGGCGTCTACGTGGGCAAAGACGCCCCCGAAGCGCACATCAACAACTTCTCGAAAGAGACGATCACGCCGGACCAGTTGCAGGCGCAGTTCGACGCCGTGGTCATCGCTGGCGGTGCGGAACAGCCGCGCGATCTGCCGGTGCCGGGCCGCGAGCTCGAAGGCATCCATTACGCGATGGAATTCCTGCCGCAGCAAAACAAGGTCAACGCGGGCGATAAGCTGGCGAACCAGATGCTGGCGACGGGCAAGAACGTGATCGTGATCGGCGGTGGCGACACCGGCTCGGATTGCGTGGGCACGTCGAACCGTCACGGCGCGAAGGCAGTCACGCAGTTCGAACTGCTGCCGCAACCGCCGGAGCAGGAAAACAAGCCGATGGTGTGGCCGTACTGGCCGACCAAGCTGCGCACGTCGTCGAGCCACGAAGAGGGCTGCGAGCGCGACTGGTCGGTAGCCACGAAGCGCTTCGAAGGCAAGAACGGCAAGGTCGAAAAGCTGATCGCCGTACGTCTCGAATGGAAGGACGGCAAGATGCAGGAAGTGCCGGGTTCGGAGTTCGAGTTGAAGGCCGACCTCGTGCTGCTCGCGATGGGCTTCGTCTCGCCGCTGCAAACGGTGCTCGACGCGTTCGGTGTGGACAAGGATGCGCGCGGCAACGTGCGTGCCTCGACCGAAGGCGAACGCGCCTACACGACGAACCTGCCGAAGGTGTTCGCGGCCGGTGACGTGCGTCGCGGTCAGTCGCTGGTGGTGTGGGCGATTCGCGAAGGCCGTCAGTGCGCCCGTGCCGTGGACGAGTTCCTGATGGGCCATTCGGAACTGCCGCGCTAAGTCTGGCTAAGTTGGATACGCGCACCTTCGGGTGCGCGCAGGTTTGTGCCTGCCAAAACCACAAATACGGGGTGGTTGTGATTTGAGAGGAGGGGGCGCGGAGGTAGGCATCTGCGTCACTGTGAAGAAGCCGTCCGGATGGAAACGTCCGGGCGGTTTTTTCTTGCCTGTTCCTCCTGTGTTCCCCCTGGTCCGTCGCGATCCCATCTGCCGCCGAAATTCTGTAGGTGGCTAAATATAAGACGTCATACAACAAGACGTCATTTCGTCACATTCACATGTGAGATAACTCTCCCAACATGTGCAAACTTCAACACCTATAAGGCTTATGACGCTGCGGTGATGAATCCGGTCAAAGACTAGGGATTATCCGTAAACCACGTAATCTTTCATTGTCATCGTACATCGTCTCACGTAGGATGCCTCTCCAAGCAAGCGCGATGCTTGCCATAAAAATATCCACGAAAGAGAGACAACCATCATGGCACTGAAGATCAAAGGCCTGCGCTGGTGGATGATCGGACTGCTGACGCTCGGCACCGTCATGAACTACCTCGCACGCAGCTCACTTGCCGTAGCCGCCCCCACGGTGATGAAGGATCTCCACATCACGACCCAGCAGTACGGCTGGATCACGGGCGCTTTCCTTGTGCTGTATCCGATCGGTGCCCCCATCACCGGTTATCTGATGGACCGTATCGGCCTGCGTCTGGGCTTCCTGTTGTGCGGTGTGATGTGGTCGATAGTGTGCATGCTGCACGGTCTGGCCGACGGCTGGGTCGGGTTGTTCGTGCTGCGTGGTCTGCTGGGTCTGGCGGAAGCGTCGTTCATTCCGGCGGGCATGCGTGCCGCCGCGTTCTGGTTCCCGTCGAAGGAGCGTGCGCTCGCGGCCGGTATCTTCAACATCGGCACGTCCATCGGCGCGATTCTCGCGCCGCCGCTGATTGCGTGGTCGATCCTGCGCTACAACTGGGAGACGGCATTCGTCATCGCCGGTGCGCTCGGGCTCGTGTGGGGCGTGCTGTGGTTCGCGTTTTATCGTCACCCGACCGATCACCCGGCGCTCTCGCAGGCCGAATCCGATTACATCAACGAAGGCCGCGTGGTCGATGCCGCCGCCGATGCCCGCAAGCCGAACCTCGGCTCGATCCTGCGTCAGCGCAACTTCTGGGGCATTGCGCTGCCGCGCTTCTTCGCCGATCCGGTGTGGGGCACGATCGTGTTCTGGATGCCGCTGTACCTCAATCAGGCGCGCGGTTTCGATCTGAAGACGATTGCCGCGACCGCGTGGCTGCCGTTCGTCGCGGCCGACATCGGGTGCCTGATGGGCGGCACGGTGTCGGTGTGGCTGAACAAGCACTTCAAGATTACGATCTTCAACGGCAAGCGTGTGGTGTTCACCATCGGCGCGATCATCATGACGGCGATGTGCGGTGTGGGCTTCGTGAAAGACCCGATGATGGCGATCTTCCTGCTGTGCCTTGGCGGCTTCGCGCACCAGACGCTCTCCGTCACCGTGATCTCGATGTCGGCCGACCTGTTCCCGCGTAACGAAGTGGCGACAGTCACCGGTCTGGCGGGGCTGTCCGCCGGGATCGGCAACCTGCTCTTCACGCTGGTGATCGGCACGTTCGTGACGGCAGTCGGCTACGCGCCGTTCTTCGTGGCGTTGGGGTTGGGCGATCTGATCGGCGCGGTGATTCTGTGGACGGTGGTCAAGCCGCACATCACGGGCACGGCCACGCCGTCACCGGTGCAGACTCGCCAAGGCAGCAGCGGTATGGATGTGAACCGGACCGCGAATGCGTAGCGACCAAGACGTTTGATGATTTAGCGTACGCCGCGCTGCACACTCCCCCTTGGGTGTGCGGCGCGGCGTCGGTTTTGTTGTACCGATGAATCAGGAGCAATAAGGATCACTATGAGCCAGACTTCCGGCAAACCCTTCCGCCGTCTTCTGCTGACCGGCGCTGCGGGCAACCTTGGTAAACAACTGCGCGGCAAGCTCGCGGAGTGGGCTGACATCGTGCGCGTGAGCGACATCGTGCCGATCACCGACACCGCTGCGCACGAAGAGTCGATGCAGGTCGACCTCGCCGACCGTGCGGCCGTGCATGCGCTGCTCGAAGGCGTCGATGCGCTGGTGCACCTCGGCGGCGTGTCCGTCGAAGCGCCGTTCGACGACATCCTGCAAGCGAACATCCTCGGGCTGTACAACGTCTACAGCGCCGCGCAGAAGCAAGGCGTGAAGCGCATCGTCTACGCCAGCTCGAACCACGCCGTCGGTTTCCATCCCGTGACGGAAGTGCTCGACGTCGACGCCCCGCATCGTCCCGACGGCATGTACGGCATTTCGAAGTGCTTCGGCGAAGACCTTTCACGCTACTACTTCGACCGCTTCGGTCTGGAGACCGTGTGTCTGCGCATCGGCTCGTCGTTCGAGCAGCCGAAGAATCCGCGCATGATGGTGACGTATCTGAGCTACCGCGACTTCGTCGAACTCGTACGTTGCTCGCTGTTCACGAATCGCGTCGGCCACGCGATCATTTACGGCGTGTCGGATAACCCGACGCTGTGGGTCGACAACACCAAGGCGGCGTTCCTCGGCTTCCGTCCGCAAGACAGCTCGGCCGAATTCGCCGGTCTGTTCCCGGCCAAGGCCCCCGATCCGCAAATGGACGACTGGACGCAACGCTTCCAGGGCGGCCCGTTCGTGCTGATGGGGCCGATGGAGCCCAAGGCGTGAGTGTGGCCGCAGTCTCCATCGAACGGTTGGAGCCGTCGCGCGAGACACCGCATGCGGTCGGCGAAAGCCCGCTTTGGCGCGCTGACGAACAGGCGCTCTACTGGGTCGACATCCCGGCAAAGCAGCTGCATCGCGTGACGCCCGCCGACGGCGAACACCGTCAGTGGACGTTCCCCGAACAGGTCGCGTGCTTCTCGTTCGACACGGCGGGCACGTTGCTCGCCGCGTGTGAAACAGGTGTGTTCGCCGTACGGCTGGGCGCACCGGGCGACGTGGCTGCGTTCGCGTTGACGCGTCTGGCCGCACCGGAATTTCCGGCCTCGGGCATGCGCTTTAACGATGGACGTTGCGACCGTCAGGGCCGCTTCTGGGCGGGCACGATGGTCGCGGATATGTCGCTCGCAAGCGACGCGGGTTCGCTCTATCGCTTCGACGCAAAGGACGGGCTGTCCGCACCGCTCGTCGACGGACTCGTCACGCAGAACGGTCTCGGCTTTTCGCCGGACAGCCGCACGATGTATCTGAGCGATTCGCATCCGACGGTGCGTCGCGTGTGGGCGTTCGATTTCGATGCGGACAGCGGCGCGATCCGCAACCGCCGTCTGTTCGTCGACATGAACCAGTATCCGGGACGCCCCGACGGCGCAGCCGTCGACGCCGACGGGTGTTACTGGACATGCGCCAACGACGGTGGCCGTCTGCTGCGCTTCACGCCAGCGGGTGTGCTGGACCGGGAGATCGTGTTGCCGGTGTCGAAGCCGTCGATGTGCGCGTTTGGCGGGCGCGACTTCGACACGTTGTTCGTCACGTCGATTCGCCCCGGCGCGAATGCGAACGAACACGACGGTCATGTCTTCGCCGTGCGATGCGGTGTGCAAGGATTACCGGAAGTGCCCTATTCAGGCGTGCTGCCGGTGGCAAGAGTGTAGGCGGGGGTACGAAGGTGGCGACGCCGCGCAGTAGTGCATAAGCGGCGCGCACTGAAGCGGTTCCGGGTTGGCTGGCTTACACAATGGCCATCCGGTGAGGCGGCGGGACGTCGGAGCGATCGTGGTGTTCGATCCGGCGTCCCGTTTTGCCATGCTGACCGTTAATGAACGAAGTCGGTCGAGACAAGCGACTTGCCGCGCGTCTCGGGCAGCAGCAGCGCGCACACGACGACGAGCAGATAGCCGCCGCCCGCGACCATCCCGATGGCCTTCACGAGCGAGCCGGTCTGCGCGAGCGTGCCCACTGCGATGGGGAAGAACGAACCGATGCCGCGCCCGAGGTTGTAGCAGAAGCCCTGACCCGAGCCGCGAATGTGGTTCGGATACAGCTCCGTGAGATACGCCCCGATGCCCGCGAAAATGCCCTGCACGACGATGCCCAGCGGGAAGCCGAGCAGCAGCATGGCACTGTCGGTGATCGGCAGCATCGTGTACACCATGCCGAGCACGAACGACGCGATGGCGAAGAAGATGAACGCGCCACGGCGTCCCAGTTTGTCCGAGAGAATCGCACCGACGATATAGCCCACGAACGAGCCGACGATCAGCACGATCAGATAGGCGCTCGTGTTGAACACGGACAGGCCGCGCACCGTCTTCAGATACGTCGGCAGCCACGTCGTGATCGCGTAATAGCCGCCGAGCATCCCGGTGCACAGCAGGCTGCCGAGGATCGTCGTCTTCAGATGCGCCGGTGCGAAGATCTGCGTGAAGTTGCTTTGCAACTGGCCCTCGGCGATCTTGCGGCGCGTTTGCGTGAAGATCTCCGGGTCCGACACGTTGCGACGCACATACGTGATCCACACCGCGGGCAGAATCCCGATCCAGAAGCACGCACGCCATGCGTAGCCTTCATCGAGCACGGCGAAGAAGAACCAGTACAGCAATGCGGCGGCGGCCCAGCCGACCGACCAGCTGCTTTGCACGGTGCCGACCGCTTTCGCGCGATGCTGCGGCGAGCGAATCATCTCGCCCATCATCATCGTGACGACGGTCCATTCGCCGCCGAAGCCGATGCCCTGCAACGTGCGCGTCACGAGCAACTGCCAGAACGAATTCGTGAAGCCCGAGAGGAACGTGAACAGGCAGAAGGTGGCAATCGTCCATTGCAGCACGCGCACGCGGCCGTAGCGATCCGCAAGAATGCCCGCGAGCCATCCCCCGACGGCAGACGAGATCAGCGAACTGGTCGCGATCATGCCCGCCTCGCCCTTCGTCATTCCCCATGCGGCAATGAGCGTGGGGATCAGGAAAGAATAGATCATGAAGTCGAACGCGTCGACGGCATAGCCGCCAAAGCCCGCATACAGGGCCTTGCGCTCCTTCGTGTTGAGTTCTTGGAACCAGGAAAAAAACGCCATGAAGACTCCTCGGTGGATCGTGTGCTTGTCGTTATGTGTGCGACGTGTGGTTGTTGTGTATCGATGTCGGGCATCGAGGGTCGGGTCCACGTCTGACCCGGTGTTCGGCGATCAGTGAGTTGTCAGGGCAGCATCAGAGTGTCAGGCCACCATCGACGTGAATCACCTGACCGGTGATTTGTCGTGCGTGCGGCCCGAGCAGGAAGACGGCAAGGGCGGCGATGTCGTCGGGCTCGCAGAGGCGTCCGGTCGGTGTGGCGTCGGCTGCGCGTTGCCATGCGGCCGGATCGATGGCCGAGTGGCCGCTGTCCTTGCGCGTGTAGCCCGGCGCGACGCAATTGATCGTCACCCCTGCGCGCGCGTATTCGGCGGCGGTGCTTTTCGCCAACGCTTCGATAGCCGCCTTGGCGGCGGCCGTCGCGGGAAAACCGGATTGGTTCGGCGCGAAACGATGCGCCACGAACGAGCTGACGGCGACCACGCTGCCTTGCGACGAACGTTGGAGATCGGGCAGCGCGTGGCGCAACAACGCGGCGAATGCACCGGGCATGGCGGCGAGCGTGCGTGCGAAGGCCTCGTCGTCGATGTCGGCCAGCGACTGACGCGTAGCGAAGCCTGCATTGCTCACGATTTGGTCGACGGGACCGAAGGCGTTATGCGCGGCGTCGACGAGTCGTGCGGCGGACTGCGCGTCCGTCAGGTCGCCGAACCATGTGGCGCACTGCGCACCGGCGTCTTCGCATGCGCGACGCACTTCGGCGAGCCGCGCCTGACTGGCGTCGGACGCGCCGCGTGTGTGGAGCAGCAAGCGGGTGTCAGGGGAGGCGAGACGGCGGGCGATGGCCGCGCCGATGCCGGAAGCGGCACCGGTAACCACGACGGTGCGTCCGTCACGCTGAGGTGAATTCGGCGACTGGCCGGACGAGGTAGCTGAAGTAGTCACGATAAGCCCGGAGTTTGCCTGATGGGGTGCTCGTGATTATGCCAAACCGCCTCGGTGCCGGAACAGCCGCGTCAATATTATTTACGAAGTGAACAAAGTGGAAGAATCGCCCGGTGGGAATGGTGCGGGGCGGCGTGGGATCGTCCGCCCCTTGCACCGTCATTACACCGCGCCGACCACCCGGGGCGGCTCGATCTCGCTCACCGAGTGCAACGTCATCGTGTGCTGATGGAAGCGGGCCAGCGTGTCGCGATGCGCCACACTGACGATGGCTGTATCGGGCAGTTGCGCGTGCAATGCGTCGTACACGGCTTCTTCGGTCTCCACGTCGAGTGCGCTCGTCGCTTCGTCAAGAAACAGGAAGTCGGGCTTTTGCAGCAGTGCGCGCGCGGCTGCCAGTCGCTGTTGCTCGCCGCCGGAGAGACGTCGGGCCCAATGCGCCGAGGTCAGCAGGTCGTCGCCGTATTGCCCGAGGTTCACGGCGTTCAGGGCGTCGCGACACTCGGCGTCGGAAAACGTGTCCGGCGACGACGGGAACGCGAGCGCGGCTTTGAGCGTGTCGATGGGCAGATAGCTTTGCTGCGAGAGGAACAACACGCGGGCGTTGGCGGGGACTTCGATGCGTCCGCTGCCGAACGGCCACAGACCGGCAAGTGCGCGCAGCATCGTGCTCTTGCCGCAACCCGAGCGACCGCGCACCAGCCAGCGCGATCCCGGCGCGAAGGCGAACGATCCGGTGGCGGCGAGCGGTACACCGTTAGGCAACGACAGCCGCAAGTCGGCGGCCGTGAAGGCGGGGACGTCACTGGCGGTCACCACGGCGATGCCGCCTTCAGGGTGCGGTGTGGCGTCGATGACGCGTGTGAATTCGCGCAGACGATTGATCGTCGCCTTCCAGTCGGCCAGTGTCGAGAAGCTGTTCACGAACCAGGAGAATCCATCGCTCACTTGTCCGAAGGCGTCGATGATTCGCATCAGCACACCCAGCGTGAATGCGCCTGCAAAGTAACGGGGTGCTGCCGCCATGATCGGAAAGACGATGGCGATCTGCGCGTAGATCGAGTTCGCGAAGATCAGGCGTTTCGTCACGACCATGATCTGCCACCAGTTGTCGCGCACCGCGCCGAACGCTGACTTTAGTCGCGACAACTCCGCGCCTTCGCCACGATAGAGCGCGACCTGCTCAGCGGATTCACGCAGCCGCACCAGCAGAAAACGAAAGTCGGCTTCGACCTGTTGCTGCCGGTAGCTGAGTCCGACGAGCGGGCGGCCGACCTTGAAGATCAGGAACGAGCCGACGATGGCGTACAGCGCCGCGACCCACACCATGTAGCCCGGAATCGTCACATTCATGCCTGCCAGCGCGAAGGACACCGCGCCCGAGATCGTCCACAGAATCGTGATGAAGGAGAACAGCGAGACGAGCGTCGTCAACAGATCGAGCGACAGCGCGAGCGACGAATTGACGAGCGTGCGGATGTCTTCGGAAATACGCTGATCGGGGTTGTCGGCGAGGTGATCGCGCTCGATGCGGTAGTAGGCGCGATGGGCGAACCACTTCGTGAGGTTCGCGTCCGTCACCCACTGTCGCCAGCGGATCTCCAGCATCTGACGGAAGTAAGTGCGAAACGTCGCGATGATGATGAAGCTGAATGCCAGCACCGCAAATTCGACGAGCGACGACTTGAAGACCGGCCAGTTGCGCTTGTCGAGCGCGTCGTAAAAGCTGGCGTTCCACGCGTTGAGCCGCACGTTGATGAACACGACGGCAAGGTTCAGGGCGATCACGAGCGCAAGCAAGCGTCGGCCCTCCCAACGCTTCTCCGAGACCCAGTAGGGACGGATCAGTTGCCAGGCGGTGGGATGTTTGGGTGGTTTGGGCGGCGGTGCGGCGGTGTCGCCCGAGGGGTGCGGGGCGAGTGGCGTGTGGGTCGGCGTGTTGGCCATGATCGTCGGGCGGCGCGGCCGCAGTGGGGCAACGTTGTTATCTATACGTTTCGCACATATGGCCCATTTGACCGCAGTTCCCGATGGTGCGTTGCACGATTTGCGTCCTGAGCCGCGCGTGACGGGGATTTTCAGTTTACGGACCGTTACAAGCGGCCCGAATCAGGGGCTGAGGATCTCAAAAAACGAGACGCGACGAGCGTGCAATCGCCCGGGAAGCCAGCTTGCACGGGCGTCGGCATCTATGTTGTAATGGCTGCGGGCGAAACAGGGGTGCTCCGTAACTGGCGTAGTCACGTCAAAGAAGTCACGGGGCTGAGAGAGACCCTTTGCACCCGACCCGGGTAATACCGGCGTGGGAAGTTTCCGACTCCTCCATTGGGGTAAGGTGGCCATCACCGTTTCGTCCTTTTGCTTTCATGAGGAAAGGGCCCCATGCGTTGCCTTCCACAACATTCTTCGTATTCCCCTGAGTGCCTGCGCGCCGTGATGGCTTGCGCGGCAATGTGCGTATGAGCGCGACGGCTGCTATTTCTACGTCGCGTCCTGACATTGCCGTGCTGGGCGGCGGGCTGTCCGGCCGTCTGCTGGCGTGGCAACTGATTCGCGCAGGCGCGCGCGTCGCGCTGTACGAGCGGGGCGATGCCGATGGCTCGTCCGCTGCTGGCTGGGTCGCTGCCGCCATGCTCGCGCCACTGGCCGAGGCCGCCGTGGCCGAGCCGAGCATCGTCGAGATGGGCGCGGTCGGACTTGAGCGCTGGCCCGCGCTGATCGACGGCCTTCCCGAACACGTCTTCTTCCAACGCAACGGCACGCTGGTCGTGTGGCATCAGCCCGACCGCGCCGAGGCCGTGATGTTCGATCGTCGGATGCGCGCGAATGCGCCGCCCGAACTGCTGCGTGGCGGCGTCGAACGGATTTCCGGCGCACAACTGAAGGATGTGGAGCCGGCGCTCGCGGGACGTTTCCAGGAAAGCTGGCTGCTGCCGAACGAAGGGCAGCTCGACAACCGTCAGTTGTTGCGTGCGCTGGCCGCAGGCCTTGCGAAGGCGGGTGCGGACCTGCACTGGAACACGGAAATTGCCGAGGGCGCATATCCGGATGCCGGTCTGGTCATCGACTGTCGCGGACTGGGCGCGCGCGAAGCGCTCACTCAACTGCGCGGTGTGCGTGGCGAGGTTGTGCGCATTCACGCGCCGGGGATCGGTCTGCGTCGCCCGGTGCGCTTGCTGCACCCGCGCTATCCGATCTACATCGCGCCCAAGGAAAACGATCTGTACGTGATCGGGGCGACCGAACTCGAATCGGAAGACATGTCGCCGATGACCGTGCGCTCGGCGCTCGAACTGCTCTCGGCGGCGCACTCGCTGAACCCGGCGTTCGGCGAAGCGCGCATTGTCGAGCTGAACGTCAATTGCCGCCCGGCGCTGCCCGACCATCTGCCGCGCGTGCAGTGGGACGGCGCACGGTTGCTGCGCGTGAACGGTCTGTACCGTCACGGCTATCTGCTCGCCCCGGCGGTCACCGGCGAGGCGTGCGCACTGGCGCAGGCATTGATGCAAACGAAGGACGCGCCGTCGGGATCGGCGGACGCGTTCGACTGGGAGACGTGGCGAGCCAGCCGGCCGTGGCCGGACCTGTTTCGTCAGGCATGAGAGGAAGCGGTAGTCAATGGACATCCATATCAATCAACAGATGCTGAGCGTGGCCGATACGGCGACGCTGGCCGAGGCGCTCGCCGCCTACGGCGCCAAGCCGCCTTTCGCGGCGGCGATCAACGGGCAATTCGTGCCCAAGACGCAGTACGCCGCGCGCACGCTCGCGCAGGGCGACAAGATCGATGTCGTGCAACCGGTGGCCGGAGGCTGAAATGAACGCATTCACCGAATCGAACAACGTGGCGGCCAGCAGCACGCGTGACGCGCTCACGCTCTACGACACCCGCTTCGGCAGCCGCTTTTTGCTCGGCACGGCGCGTTATCCGTCGCTGCAAGCGCTGAACGATTCCATCGACGCGGCGCGCCCGGGCATGGTGACGGTGGCATTGCGCCGTCAACTCTCGGGCACCGGGGCGCAAGCGTCGGAAGGTCATTTCTGGGACACGCTGCGCCGCCTTGCGGTGCCGGTGCTGCCCAATACGGCGGGCTGCCATTCGGTGCAGGAAGCGGTGACGACGGCGCAAATGGCGCGCGAAGTCTTCGAGACCGACTGGATCAAGCTCGAACTCATCGGCGACGACTACACGCTTCAGCCCGATCCGTTCGGTCTGGTGACGGCCGCCGAGCAACTGATTCGCGAGGGCTTCAAGGTCCTGCCGTACTGCACGGAAGATCTGGTGCTGTGCCGTCGACTGCTCGACGTCGGCTGTCAGGCGCTGATGCCGTGGGGTGCGCCGATCGGCACCGGCAAGGGCGTGATCAATCCGTACGGTCTGCGTCTGTTGCGTGATCGTCTGCCGGATACGCCGCTGATCGTCGACGCGGGCCTCGGTCTGCCGTCGCACGCCTGTCAGGTGATGGAATGGGGTTACGACGGCGTGCTGCTCAACACCGCCGTTGCGCTCGCCGCGCAACCGGTGGAGATGGCCGGTGCGTTCGCCGGTGCGATCAAGGCAGGGCGCGCCGCGTGGCTCGCGGGTCCGATGGCCGAGCGTGAGAGCGCCGAAGCCAGCACCCCGGTCGTCGGCGTGCCGTTCTGGCATCAGTCCGGTAGCTGAGCGCGCCTGATTTCATGACTAACGGCCGCGCGATGCGGGGCCGGATCAACAAGGATTTTCCATGACGACGCACGCTGGTGCCGCCGGGCCTGTGCCTATGCAGCACGTGCAATGCCTGCCCGCCGACGCACCGCTCGCAGTGGCCTGGCAGCAGGCCGCCGACGCGATCCGCGCGCGCCTTGCACCTTGGCCGGATACGGCGACCTCGCCGCAATGGCGTCTGCATGCTGAGACACCGGTTAGCGCAGGACAGGGCGATGTCGTCTGGATGCCGCTCGTGCCTGAGCATGGATTAGGTACGGCAGCGTCCGTCCGCGTGGATGCATGGCGCGCGAATGGCGCGGTCGTGCTTTGCTCGCACCCGCTCGCGCAGGGGCACGTGGAAGACACGCTGTACACGTCGGACGGCGTCTATCGTGTGGCGAGTGTGGACGATCATGCATTCTTTCCCGCGTTCGCGGCCTTTCTGGACTGCGGATTTGCCCCGCACGACGCACTGGTCCTCGGTCGCGCATGGCGCACGGACGGCAGTCATGCGCGCGCGGAAGACGTCGACACGCTGGGCGCATGGCCGACTGTGCTGGAGACGTTCCCCGCCGTGCTGGGTCAGGTGTCGTCGCCGGGACGCTTTCCGGCATGCCCGGCGCGACTGGGTCTCTACCCGGTGCTGCCCGACGCCGATTGGTGCGAGCGGATGGCCGATCTTCAGGTCGGCACCGTGCAGTTGCGCATCAAGGACCCGGCGCACCTGGGGCTGCGCAGCGAGATCGAACGCACGGTGGCGGCCAGTCGCCGCGTGACGCACGACAGCGCGTGGTTCATCAACGATCACTGGCGCGAGGCGGCGCAGGCCGACGCCTACGGCGTGCATCTCGGTCAGGAAGACATGGCGGCGCTCTCGGCCGACGAAGTCGCGACGCTGCATGCGAGCGGCATGCGGCTGGGCATCAGCACGCACGGCTATTACGAGATTCTCGCGGCGCATCACTTCCGTCCGAGCTATCTGGCCGTCGGCGCGGTGTTCCCGACGACGACCAAGGTCATCGCTACGGCACCGCAAGGGCTGGCGAAGCTGGCGCGTTACGTGAAGCTCATTGCACCGCATTACCCGCTGGTGGCGATTGGCGGTATCGACGCCGCCAACCTGCCGCAGGTGCTCGAAACCGGTGTGGGATGCACGGCCGTCGTGCGCGCCGTGACGGAAGCCGACGACGTGGCAGCAGCGGTCCGTTCGATGCAGCAGGAATTCGCGCGGCGCGCGTGAGTTTGCGAGACGCCGTGAGCGGTGGCTACAGTTCGCGCGTCATGAAGACTGCGCCATCGCCATAGCCCGCCAGTTTGGCGGCGATCTGCGGCGAGACATCCGCGGCGACCCGATACCCGAAGCGGGCCCAGAACCCCTGCGATTGCTGTACTGCCACCAACGCCGAGGCGCGCAGGCCGAGCGATTGTGCCGCCGACAACGCGGCGGCGTAAAGCTGACCGGCCACGCCCGCGCCACGTGTGCGCGGTGCAAGTGCCATGTCGTGCACGTACCAGCAGTCGGGGGCGTCAGGCAGCGTGTCGAGGACGGTGTCCAGCGGCGGCGGTGCGGCGAGACGCCAGGGGTGCGTGAACAGGTAGCCTGCGATGCCCGCGTCCGTGCGCCCGGTCGTTTCAGCATCTGACGCATCCACCGCCACCCAGCAAGTCTTTGGCGACAAGGCCAGACGCGAGGCGAGGGTGGCTTCCGACTCCAGCATCAGGTCGGCGTATGCCAGGGCCTGGACCGTCAGCACATTGGGAAGATCGCCCGGTTGCATCGGACGAATCCGAAAGTCCGGTGTCGCCGTAGTCTGCGGCGCGACGGGGCGGAAAGAGGGAGGGGTAGCGGAAGACATCCCGAGGAACGTTGACAAGGGCGAAACGTCGTATTGTAGCAACGGCGCAACACCAGCGCGGGGCCGGAAGACGATAAGTCCTTGGTGTCGTTGGGTTTTTGCGGCGTTGCGGCTATTGGAACGTTATCGCAGCAATACGTCTGGGGCCTGTAGAATCCCGCGGGGCAGCGTCATTCCTTGCTTTCGCCGATCCGGCGTGGACGGCATCGATTGGTAAACCCCCCTATAATTGGCGTTTTGCGCCGCACTATAAGACCCGAAACGTGCCTACCCCGAATCCGGAAAATCTGCTCGAACTGCGCGACGTCAGCTTTGGTTATGGCGAACGTCTGGTGCTTTCCGGGCTGAATATGCGGTTTCCCCGCGGCAAGGTCATTGCGGTCATGGGCGGTTCCGGTTGCGGTAAAACGACCGTGCTGCGTCTGATCGGCGGTCTCGTGCACGCCAGTAAAGGTCAGGTCGAATTCGACGGGACCGACGTTTCCACGCTCGACCGCGACGGCTGGTACCGCCTGCGTCGCCGCATGGGCATGCTGTTCCAGTTCGGCGCGCTGTTTACCGACATGACGGTGTTCGACAATGTGGCGTTTCCGCTGCGCGAACACACCCGTCTCGACGAAGAACTGATTCGCGACCTCGTACTGATGAAGCTCAATGCCGTGGGCCTGCGTGGCGCTCGCGACATGAAGCCCGCCGAGATCTCGGGCGGGATGGCGCGCCGTGTGGCGCTGGCTCGCACGATTGCGCTCGATCCGGACCTCGTCATGTACGACGAGCCGTTCACGGGTCTGGACCCGATCTCGATGGGGATTACGGCGAATCTGATCCGTAAGCTGAACGACGCGCTGGGTGCGACGTCGATCATCGTCTCGCACGATGTCGCCGAAACGTTCGCCATCGCCGACTACATCTACTTCATTAGCGAAGGCCGTATCGCCGCCGAGGGCGCGCCCGACGCGCTGCGCGCCTCGAACGACCCGACGGTGCGCCAGTTCATCGACGCGCAGCCGGACGGCCCCGTGAAATTCCAGTATCCCGCGCCGCCGCTCGCGGAAGACTTCGGTATCGGAGCGCGTGCATGATTACCACCATCGGCAGTTTTGTTCGCGGCCACGTCGAGCGCCTGGGTTACGGAGCGCGCATGTTCCTGCGCATGCTCGGATCGAGCACCGCGCTGCTGCGCCGTCCGCGTCTGGTGACGGACCAGATTCACTTCGTCGGCAATTATTCGTTCGTCATCATCGCCGTCTCGGGCCTGTTCGTCGGTTTCGTGCTCGGCCTGCAAGGCTATTACACGCTCAACAAGTACGGCTCGGAGCAGGCCCTCGGTCTGCTCGTGGCGCTGTCGCTGGTGCGTGAGCTGGGGCCGGTCGTCACGGCGCTGCTGTTCGCCGGGCGCGCGGGCACGTCGCTCACCGCCGAGATCGGCCTGATGAAGGCGGGCGAACAACTGACCGCGATGGAGATGATGGCAATTGACCCGATCGCCCGCGTGGTCGCGCCGCGTTTCTGGGCGGGCGTGATCGCCATGCCGATCCTGGCTGCGATCTTCTCGGCAGTCGGTATTTTCGGGGGCTACCTCGTCGGCGTCGAGATGATCGGCGTGGATTCCGGTGCGTTCTGGTCGCAGATGCAAGGCGGCGTGGACGTATGGTCGGACGTCGCGAACGGCGTCATCAAGAGCATCGTGTTCGGCATTGCCGTCACCTTCATCGCGCTTTATCAGGGCTTCGAAGCACAGCCGACGCCGGAAGGCGTGTCGCGTGCTACGACGCGTACGGTCGTGCAGGCATCGCTGGCCGTGCTCGGCCTCGACTTCCTGCTTACGGCACTCATGTTCAGCTAAGAGGCCGGCTCGCCTGCCAAGACATAGACAGACAGTTTGCGCACACTGACACAATGAAAAAACACCCTCTCGACTTCTGGGTCGGCCTGTTCGTGGTCCTCGGCTTTGCCGCCCTCCTGTTCCTCGCGCTCAAAGCGGGCAACATGAGTTCGCTGTCGTTCTCGAATACCTATCCGGTCACGGTGCGGTTCGATAACATCGGCGGTCTCAAGCCGCGTGCGGCGGTCAAGAGCGCCGGCGTAGTGGTGGGGCGCGTGGCGTCGATCAAGTTCGACGACAAGCGTTATCTGGCCGACGTCACGCTCAATCTGGATTCGCAGTACCAGTTCCCGAAGGACTCGTCGGCGAAGATTCTGACGTCGGGTCTGCTCGGCGAGCAATACATCGGACTTGAGCCGGGTGGTGATGATCAGATGCTCAAGGGCGGTGATACGATCACGCTCACGCAGTCTGCCATCGTGCTGGAAAACCTGATTGGCCAGTTCCTGTACAACAAGGCAGCAGATGCCGGCGGCGCCCAGGCGGGCGGCGCATCGGCAGCACCGGCGGCAGCGCCGGCGGCTGGGGCAGCACCGGTAACCCAAGGAAAATAAGAGAAAATGACCAGCTTCCGTACTTCGGCAGTGTTGGCCGCTGGCGCGTTGGCGCTGGCAGGCTGTGCCACTGTCACGAACCCCAACCCCGCTGACCCCATCGAAGGTTTCAACCGTTCGATGTACAAGTTCAACGACACGCTCGACAAGGCCGTGCTCGTGCCCGTGGCAAAGGGCTACCGTTTCACCGTGCCGGAACCGGCGCGCGACATGGTTACGAACTTCTTCTCGAACGTGGGCGACGTGTATAACGTCGCCAACAACCTGCTTCAGTTGGAGATCACGGCCGCCGCGCAGGATCTGATGCGCCTGACGATCAACACCTTCTTCGGTGTCGGTGGTCTGTTCGACTTCGCCACGCCGGCCGGCCTGCCCAAGCACAGTCAGGACTTCGGCGTGACGCTGGGCAAGTGGGGTATTCCTGCAGGCCCATACCTCGTGCTGCCGCTGCTTGGCCCGAGCACGGTGCGCGACGGCGTCGGCATGGCGGGCAACATGTTCATCGACCCGACGTCGTACATCAAGCCGGACTGGATTAGCTACTCGCTGTACGGTGTGCGTCTCGTGAATACGCGCGCCAACCTGCTCGACGCGTCCAACCTGCTTGAAGCCGCCGCACTCGATCCGTACTCGTTCACACGCGATGCGTATCTTGCACGTCGCAAGTATCTGGTGAACGGCGGGGCGACGAGCGATACGTCGCTGCCGAACTACGAAGATGAAGATGGTGCGGGCGCTGCGGGTGCCGCAGGTGCTGCCGCAGCTGGCGGTGCCGGTGCGCAGCCGATGCCTGCCGCCAAGCCCGCTTCGGGCGCGAGCGCTCCGGCGGCTGCCTCAGGTGCGCAGGCCGAACCGGACGCGCCGCAAGGCTCACCCGTGCCGGGCAAGATGGTGCCGGGCGGATTGCCTTTCCGTCGCTAATCGTCACCGATCGTCGGCGACTGTCGCCGACTGTTGTTGAAACGGGGCTCGGCGCGCTATCCACGCGATAGCTGCGTCGTGTCCGGGCAACAGTTTGTTACACGACACTCCCGGCAATCCGAGAACTCCAGACGCCGCGCGGGTATCCAAACCCGCAACACTCGTCACTCGAAAGAGGAAGTCCACAATGAAGAAGTTCTGGCTCATTCCCGTCATGGCTTTCATGACGTACACCGCCGCTGGCTCTGCCATGGCGCAAGCGCAGTCCCCGGACGCACTCGTTAAACAGACCGTGACCGAAGTGATGGCTGCGGCCAAGAGCGACCCCAACATCCAGAAGGGCGATCTGAACAGCATTACGCGTCTGGTCGAGCAGAAAATCATGCCGCACGCCGATTTCACGAAGACGACGCAACTGGCGAGCGGCGCCGCATGGCGTCAGGCCACGCCCGAGCAGAAAAAGCAGCTGACCGAACAGTTCAAGACGCTGCTGCTGCGCACCTATGCCGGTGCCATTGCCCAGATTCGCGACCAGACGGTTGAGTACAAGCCGTTCCGCGGCCAGCCCGGCGATACCGATGCCGTGGTGTACACGAGCGTGGTCAACGCCGGTCAGCCGATCGAGCTCGACTACCGTCTTTACAAGACGGCAAGCGGCGAATGGAAGCTCTATGACCTGAACGTGCTGGGCGCGTGGCTGATTCAAACGTACCGCAATCAGTTCGCCGAGAAGGTGAATCAATCGGGCGTCGACGGTCTGATCCAGTTCCTGACGCAACGTAACCAGCAACTCGCAGGCGGCAAGTAAGCCCATGCTCGCGTTGCAAACCGACCTGACTCACGACACTGCCGGCGACGTCCTCGCGCAGGCCATCGATCGCATCGACGCGGGCGAGACCCAGATCGACTGCGCCGGGCTCACGCATTTCGACTCGTCGGCGCTCGCGGTGCTGCTGGCTTTGCGCCGTCACGCGAGTCGGCGTGGTGCGATGTTGGCGTTCACTAACTTGCCGACGGGGTTGGCCAGTCTTGCACTGGTGTACGGTGTCGACCATCTGCTTTCGAGCTGATTCGTCCGGCCGGACTGCCGCCCTTGAAGAAGCGCCGTCATGTGACGGCGCTTTTTTTATGGCCGAGCGGAAGGCAGCGGAGGCCATAGGCCTTCGGTGCCGTGCCGCTGGTGCGTTACCGAGGTTACAGACGGGCTAAGGTGGGTTAAGGCGGGCGCGAGCACGGCC
Organism: Pandoraea sp. NPDC090278; assembly: GCF_044772185.1. NCBI lineage: Bacteria > Pseudomonadati > Pseudomonadota > Betaproteobacteria > Burkholderiales > Burkholderiaceae > Pandoraea > Pandoraea sp. NPDC090278. Next base: position 116,942 of record NZ_JBIVYJ010000008.1, read on the forward strand.
GCCACCGGCTTCCTTTATAATCAGGGGTTTTCTGCCGACTTTTGGGCAGTGACCCCCGTCCGGACTCCGGCACCGCCATTATGGTGGGTGCAATCCCCCGACCCGGAAAACAATAATGGCGTACCCGCGAAGACGGGTGCGTGCAGTCATGGCCGCCATCGAAATCCGTAACGTCAAAAAACGCTATCAGGCGTTGCAGGCGCTCAAGGGCGTCAGCTTCTCGATCGAAGAAGGCGAATTCTTCGGTCTGCTCGGCCCCAACGGCGCGGGCAAGACCACGCTGATCAGCATTCTTGCGGGCCTCGCGCGCGCGGACTCGGGCAACATCAGCGTGCTCGGTCACGATGTGGTGCGCGATTACCGCGACGCCCGCCGCAAGCTCGGCGTGGTGCCGCAGGAACTCGTCTTCGATCCGTTCTTCTCGGTGCGCGAGACGCTGCGTATCCAGTCCGGCTACTTCGGACTCAAGCGCAACGACGACTGGATCGACGAAGTGATGGCTAACCTCGATCTGACCGACAAGGCGGACGCCAACATGCGTCAGCTCTCGGGCGGCATGAAGCGACGCGTGCTGGTGGCGCAGGCGCTGGTGCATCGCCCGCCGGTGATCGTGCTCGACGAGCCGACCGCCGGGGTCGACGTCGAACTGCGTCAGACGCTCTGGAAGTTCATCTCGCGTCTGAACCGCGAAGGTCACACGATCGTGCTGACCACCCACTATCTGGAAGAGGCGGAAGCGCTGTGCGACCGCATCGCCATGCTCAAGCGCGGCGAAGTCGTGGCGCTGGAGCGTACGGCGTCGCTATTGCAGCGCTTTGCGGGCACGCGTCTCGTGCTGCGGTTCAAGCAGGGCACGTTGCCGGCTGAGCTGCGTCCGTTGCTGGTCGACGGTCAGGACACGAACGGCCATCAGTTCGCGCTGCGTTTGTCGGGCTGCGACGAAGTGGAATCCATTCTCGCCACCTGCCGTGCGGCAGGCGGCATCGTCGAAGACATCGACATTCAGAAGGCCGACCTCGAGGACGTATTCGTGCAGATCATGTCGGGTTCGCGCGCGCAGGAGGTGGCAGCATGACCGGCTTCAGCACGTTGTTTTACAAGGAAGTGCTGCGCTTCTGGAAGGTAAGTTTCCAGACCGTGGCCGCGCCGGTGCTCACCGCGCTGCTGTATCTGATGATCTTCGGCCACGTGCTCGAAGACCGCGTGAAGGTCTACGACCAGATCAACTACACGTCCTTCCTCGTGCCGGGACTGGTGATGATGAGCGTGTTGCAGAACGCGTTCGCCAATAGCTCGTCGTCGCTGATCCAGTCGAAGATCACGGGCAACCTCGTGTTCGTGCTGCTGCCGCCGCTCTCGCATTGGGAGATGTATGGCGCGTACGTGCTGGCGGCGGTTGTGCGCGGGCTGGCAGTCGGGCTGGGCGTTTTCCTCGTGACGGTCGCGTTCACGCATCTGACGTTTGCCGCACCGCTGTGGATTTTGGGCTTCGCCTTCTTCGGCGCGGCGATCCTCGGTACGCTGGGGTTGATTGCGGGCATCTGGGCCGAGAAATTCGACCAGCTCGCGGCGTTCCAGAACTTCCTGATCATGCCTGCGACGTTCCTCGCAGGCGTGTTCTATTCGATTCAGTCGTTGCCGCCGCTGTGGCAGGCCGTGTCGCACTTCAACCCGTTCTTCTACATGATCGACGGGTTCCGTTACGGCTTCTTCGGCGTGTCCGATGTGGCCCCGACGACGAGTCTCGCCGTCGTCGGCGTGACTTTCCTGATACTCGCAACCGTGGCGCTGAATTTGCTGCGCCGTGGCTACAAACTGCGTCACTGAACTTCTCCAGGATCAGCCATGCTGCCTACCCCCGAACAAATCAAACAGTACATCGAAGCCGGTCTGGCTTGCGATCATGTGGCCGTCGAAGGTGACGGTCAGCACTTCTTCGCGACCATCGTCAGCGCGCAGTTCGAAGGCAAGCGCCTCATTGCACGTCATCAACTCGTGTACGGCGCGCTGGGCGACCGCATGAAGGCCGAAATCCACGCGCTCTCGATGAAGACGCTCACGCCGGCGGAGTATCAGGCGCAATGAGGATTACGCAAGAAAGCGCTGGCGCTGCCAGCAACGGCGAGGTTCTCGCCGGCGAGCGTGTGGCCGCGGACCACCTGGAAATCGAAGGCGGCGAGCGGCTGGAAGGCGAGATTACCGTCTCGGGTGCCAAGAACGCTGCGCTGCCCATTCTGTGTGCCAGCCTGTTGACGGCTGAGCCGCTGGTGCTGGGCAACGTCCCGGATCTGCACGACGTGCGCACCATGCTGACGCTGCTCGCGCGCATGGGTGTGAAGGTCGAGCGCAACGGCGAGTCGGTGACGCTGGACGCGTCGCAGATTACCGAACCTGCCGCACCTTACGAGTTGGTGAAGACCATGCGCGCATCGATTCTGGTGCTCGGCCCGCTGCTCGCTCGTTGTGGCGAAGCGCGTGTGTCGCTGCCGGGTGGATGCGCCATCGGCGCGCGCCCCGTCGATCAGCACATCAAGGGCCTGCAAAAGATGGGCGCCGAGATCACGCTGACGCATGGCGACATCGTGGCGCGGGCTTCACGTCTGCGCGGCGAAACGCTGGTCACCGACATGATCACCGTGACGGGCACCGAGAACCTGCTCATGGCGGCCACGCTGGCAGACGGCGTGACCGTGCTGGCCAACGCCGCCCGCGAGCCGGAAGTGACCGATCTGGCGAATCTGCTTGTGAAGATGGGCGCGAAGATCGATGGCATCGGGACCGACCGTCTGGTGGTCACGGGTGTCGCGCGCTTGCATGGTGCAACGCACGATGTCGTGCCGGACCGTATCGAAGCGGGCACGTTCCTGTGCGCAGCTGTGGTCACGCGCGGCGACATTACGCTGCGCCGCGTGGTGCCTGGCACGCTCGACGCCGTCATCGAAAAATTGCGCGAGACCGGCGCGAATGTGACCGGCGGTGCGGATTGGCTGCGCGTGCAGATGGATCGTCGCGCGCAGGCCGTGAGTTTCCGGACGTCGGAATATCCGGCGTTCCCGACCGACATGCAGGCGCAGTTCATGGCGCTGAATTGCATTGCGCAGGGCGCGTCGCAGGTTGTGGAGACGATCTTCGAGAACCGCTTTATGCACGTGCAGGAATTGATGCGTCTGGGCGCGAATATCGGCATCGAAGGCAACACGGCGCGGATTTCGGGCGTGGATCGTCTGTCGGGCGCGCACGTGATGGCGACCGATCTGCGTGCGTCCGCCAGTCTGATCGTCGCGGGTCTGACGGCCGAAGGCCGCACCCTCGTCGACCGCATTCATCACCTCGATCGCGGCTATCATCGTATCGAGGCCAAGTTGTGCGCCGTGGGCGCGCGAATCCGGCGTGTCGAAGCATGCCAGGGAGAGATTGCATGAGTACCGTGAAGCCGGCAAAGTCGGCCCAGCCGCTGGCCCAACCGCTTACGCTGGCGCTCTCGAAAGGGCGTATCTTTACGGAGACGCTGCCGTTGCTCGCAGCGGCCGGTATCGAGGTGACGGAAGATCCCGAAACCTCGCGCAAGCTGATCCTGCCGACGACCGATCCGAATCTGCGCGTGATCATCGTGCGCGCGACGGACGTGCCGACGTATGTCCAATACGGTGCCGCCGACTTCGGCGTGGCCGGTAAGGACGTGCTCATCGAACACGGCGGTGGCGGTCTTTATCAGCCAATCGATTTGAACATTGCGCGTTGCCGCATGTCTGTGGCTGTACCGAAGGGTTTCGACTACGCGAATGCCGTACGTCAGGGCGCACGTTTGCGTGTGGCGACCAAGTACGTGCAAACCGCGCGCGAACACTTCGCGGCCAAGGGCGTGCACGTCGACCTGATCAAGCTGTACGGCTCGATGGAGCTGGGCCCGCTCGTGGGTCTGGCCGACGCGATTGTCGATCTGGTGAGCACCGGCGGCACGCTCCGGGCCAATAATCTGGTGGAAGTGGAGGAGATCATGGATATCTCGTCCCGCCTCGTGATCAACCAGGCTGCGCTCAAATTGAAGCGTGAGTCTTTGCAGCCTATTCTGGATGCCTTCGAGCAGGCGTCCCGGCAAACAGCATGAAACTCGATATTCGCAAACTCGATTCGTCCGCTGAAGGATTCGCCGCGCAGTTGCGCGACGTTCTGGCGTTCGAAGCGAGCGAAGACGCCGCCATCGACCGTGCGGCCGCCGAAATTCTCGCCGACGTGAAAGCGCGCGGCGACGCTGCCGTCATTGAATACACCAACAAGTTCGACCGTCTCAGCGCCTCCGACATGGGCGCGCTGGAGCTGTCTGCCGACGTGTTGGCGGCGGCCCTCGAAGGGCTTGAGCCGAAGCGTCGTGCTGCCCTCGAAGCCGCGGCTGCGCGTGTGCGCGCCTATCACGAGAAGCAGCGCATCGAATGCGGCAGCCATAGCTGGCAGTACACCGAGTCGGACGGCACGGTGCTCGGCCAGAAGGTGACGCCGCTCGATCGCGTCGGCATTTACGTGCCGGGCGGCAAGGCGGCGTATCCGTCGTCGGTGCTGATGAACGCGATTCCGGCGCGTGTGGCAGGCGTCAAGGAAATCGTCATGGTGGTGCCCACGCCGGACGGCGTGCAGAACCCGCTGGTGCTGGCGGCGGCGCACATCGCCGGGGTGGACCGCGTGTTCACCATCGGTGGTGCGCAGGCGGTCGGCGCGCTGGCGTACGGCACCGAGACGGTACCGGCTGTCGACAAGATCGTCGGTCCGGGCAATGCCTTCGTGGCGGCGGCCAAGCGTCGCGTGTTCGGTACTGTCGGTATCGACATGATCGCCGGTCCGTCGGAAATCCTTGTGATCTGCGACGGTTCGACCGATCCCGACTGGGTGGCGATGGACCTGTTCTCGCAGGCCGAGCACGACGAACTCGCCCAATCCATCCTGCTGTGCCCGGACGCCGAGTACATCGCGCGCGTGTACGCGTCGCTGGAACGTCAGATCGACGACATGCCGCGCCGTGAGGTGATTGCGGCTTCCCTGCAAGGCCGTGGTGCGCTGATCAAGGTGCGCGACATGGCCGAAGCGTGCGAGATCGCTAACGTGATCGCGCCCGAGCACCTGGAAATCTCGGCCGAGACACCGCAGCAGTGGGGCGACAAGATCCGCCACGCCGGTGCGATCTTCCTCGGCAAGTTCACGAGCGAAAGCCTCGGCGACTACTGCGCCGGTCCGAACCACGTGCTGCCGACTTCGCGCACCGCGCGTTTTTCGTCGCCGCTGGGTGTGTACGACTTCATCAAGCGTTCGAGCCTCATCGAAGTGAGCGAGGGCGGTGCCCGCATGCTCGGCGAGATCGCGGCCGAACTGGCATACGGCGAAGGCCTGCAAGCGCACGCGCGCAGCGCCGAATACCGTCTGCATCACGAGTCCTGACATGCGCGACGACGCCCTGCGGCCCGCGTACTGTCCTTCGACGCCGGCCACTGCCCGGCGTCGGACCCGCGCAAACGCCACACTCGCATTCCCTCTGTTGGTTTCGCTGCCAGCCCGCGTCTCGCGGGCTGCGCTGCGTGCTGTCGTACGGACGGTCGTGCTGTTCGGTATCGGACTGACGGCGGCCACGGCGGCGCACGCTGCAGGCAGCTATTGCCAGCACGCCAGATTCGAAGGCGCATCCGTCGAGAAGATGACGGTGTGTGTGCGACGTCAGGCGTTCGATAACGACGTGTACGTGCTGCGTCTGGACGGCAAGACCGCGCTGCGCGGCACCGATGACGAAGTGGCGCATGGCGTGTTCGGCCGTGTCGGCAACCGGCTCGTCGCGATGCGCTGCGAGGCCGAGGAGTCGCCCGCACGGGTGAGTCCGGCCGTGGCGCAGGCGTTGTCGTGGCAGACCGGCGTGCGCGTGCAGCGCATCACCGACGCGCTTGGCAGCGTGGAAACCGGCCGCAGGTGCACCGTCAAGATCGACGGGGCCGACGCAGGCTTGCTGACGTTTGCGTTCAACTGAATCCGTTCATTCGCTCCTAACCCAACACCCATCGCCTTCGATTCGCCATGTCCGTCGACCAAGTGATTCGCCCCGATGTGCTCGCCATGAGCACCTATCCTGTGCCCGATGCCAGCGGTTTCCTGAAGCTCGACGCGATGGAGAACCCCTACGGTCTGCCCGATGCGCTGCGCACCGCGCTGGCGCAGCGTCTGGCGGATGTGGCGCTCAATCGCTATCCGGCGCCGCGTCCGCAGGCGTTGCTCGAGAAGCTCTCGCGCACGATGGGCGTGCCCGCTGGCGCGAAGCTGCTGCTCGGCAACGGCTCGGACGAAATCATCAGCATGATCGCGATGGCGACGGCGCGCCCGGGCGCGGCGGTCATCGCACCGATGCCGGGTTTCGTGATGTACGAAATCTCGTCGCGCTTCGCGGGTGTCGAGTTCGTCGGCGTGCCGCTCACGGCCGACTTCTCGCTCGATATGCCTGCGATGCTGAACGCGATTGCGGCGCATCCCGGCGCGGTGGTCTATCTGGCGTATCCGAACAACCCGACCGGTAATTTGTTTGCCGACGAGGATATCGAGACGCTGGTGCGCGCGGCAGGCAACGGGTTGGTGGTGATCGACGAGGCGTACCAGCCGTTCGCGCGCAAGACGTGGATGCCGCGTTTGCCCGAATTCCCCAACCTGTTGGTGATGCGCACCGTCTCCAAGCTCGGACTGGCCGGTATCCGGCTGGGCTATGTGGCAGGCAGCGCCGAGTGGCTGGATCAGCTCGATAAGGTGCGTCCGCCCTATAACGTGAACGTGCTGACGCAAGCGTGCGCCGAATTCATGCTCGACCACCTCGACGTGCTCGACGCCCAGGCGGCCGAGTTGCGCGCGGAGCGCACCCGGCTGGCGGCCGCCGTGGCGGCGCTTCCCGGGGTGACGGTGTTCGCCAGCGACGCGAATTTCCTGCTCGTTCGGGTACTGGATGCCGACAAAACCCACGCCGGCCTGCTCGCGCACAAGGTGTTGATCAAAAACGTGGGTAAAATGCACGTATTGCTGGCCAATTGCCTCAGATTGACGGTCGGCACCCCCACGGAGAATGCCGCAATGGCCAAGGCTCTGGCGGCATCACTCTAACAAGCTATACGACGAGAACTCACCATCATGCGCATTGCGGAAGTCGTTCGCGATACCAGCGAAACGCAAATACGCGTCAAGATCGACCTGGACGGCACCGGCCGGAAGACGCTCGATACCGGCGTGCCGTTTCTGGACCACATGCTCGACCAGATCGCGCGCCACGGCCTCATCGACATGGATGTCGAAGCCAAGGGCGATACCTATATCGACGATCACCACACGGTGGAAGACGTCGGCATCACGCTGGGTATGGCGGTGGCCAAGGCCATCGGCGACAAGAAGGGCATCGTGCGTTACGGCCATAGCTATGTGCCGCTCGACGAAGCCCTCTCGCGGGTGGTGATCGACTTCTCGGGCCGTCCCGGTCTCGAATTCCATGTGCCTTTCACGCGCGCTCGCGTGGGCAACTTCGACGTCGACCTGCTCATCGAATTTTTCCGCGGCTTCGTGAATCATGCGGGCGTCACGCTGCATATCGACAACCTGCGCGGCATCAACGCCCACCACCAGTGTGAAACGGTGTTCAAGGCGTTCGGTCGTGCCCTGCGCATGGCGGTCGAGATCGATCCGCGTGCGGCGGGTGTCGTGCCGTCCACGAAGGGAAGCCTCTGACATTGACGGATCTGTAGCGCTCGTGACGCCGGTCTGACCGGTGTCGCCAGCCGGATAGCCCGCCGGACGCGAGTCCGGCGCCCCTGCGAAGATTCATCGACCGGCCGGACGCCGGCGCCGTGTGCCCCTTATGACGCTCGACGCCTTCAAGTTCTTCATTTCGTTGCTGGCCCTGATCAATCCGCTCGGGGCGATTCCGCTGTTCATCAGCCTGACGTCCTCGCAGACACGGGAGGAGAAGCGCCACACGATCAACGTCGCGGCGATTGCCGTCGCGCTGGTGGTGGCGGGTTCGGGGCTGTTCGGCGAGGCCATCATCCGCTTCTTCGGCATCTCGATTGCGTCGTTGGAAGTCGGTGGCGGCGTGATCATGCTGCTGATGGCGGTGAACATGATCAACGCGCAGACCGGGAACACGCGGGCGACGGCGGAAGAGCGTCACGAAGCGGAGGAGCGGCCGAACATCGCCGTGGTGCCGCTGGCGATTCCGCTGCTCACCGGGCCGGGGACGATCAGTACCGTGATCATCTACTCCGGCCGCGCGCATGGCTGGGCGCAGATTCTGGCGCTTATGGCGATCGGCGTGGGGGTGGGTGCAGTGTGCTGGGTGGCGTTGCGCAGTGCCGGTCGCATCGAAGGCTGGCTCGGGCGCACGGGCATCAACATCGGCACGCGCCTGATGGGGTTGATCCTCTCGGCGCTCGCCGTTGAATTCATTATCGATGGTTTGAAAATACTGCTGCCGGGTTTGAGATGAATAAGATTGCGATTGTCGACTACGGAATGGGCAACCTGCGCTCGGTCTATCAGGCGCTGCGTGCCGCAGCCCCGGAGGCCGACGTGAGCATCAGCAGCGACGCCGCCGAGATTCGCGCCGCCGACCGCGTGGTGCTGCCGGGTCAGGGCGCGATGCGCGACTGCATGGGCTGCCTGAACGAGTCGGGCCTGCGCGAGGCCGTCGTCGAAGCGGCCGCTACCAAGCCGATGTTCGGCGTGTGCGTGGGCGAGCAGATGCTGTTCGATATGTCGGACGAAGGCAACACCCCTGCGCTGGGCCTGCTGCCGGGCCGCGTGGTGCGCTTCGATCTCGAAGGTCAGGTGCAGGATGACGGTTCGCGCTTCAAGGTGCCGCAGATGGGCTGGAACCGCGTGCGTCAGACGCAGGGCGCTCACCCGATCTGGGCCGGCGTGCCCGACGACAGCTATTTTTACTTCGTGCACAGCTACTACGTTGTGCCTGCGAAGCCCGAACTGACGGCCGGTGAGACGGTCTACGGTGTGCCCTTTACCTGCGCAGTGGCCCAAGATAATATCTTCGCCACTCAGTTTCACCCGGAAAAGAGCGCCCAGGCGGGCCTTGCGCTTTACCGCAATTTTGCACAGTGGAAGCCCTGATGACGACCCGTGCGACGCGCCGGACTCCGGTTTCCTTCCCGAGCGTGCTCTCCATCACGGCTTATACTGTGTCATGTTGATGAACCCGATCCCGACGCGCCGAAGTCCGGCAAGACCGGGGTCGGTTTTATGTTGTCCGCGTAACTTGCGAATTCCTTTTACTTCCCACTAGCGACGTTTCACGATTGCCTATGCTGCTCATCCCGGCCATCGACCTTAAAGACGGTCAATGTGTTCGCCTTAAACAAGGCGACATGGATCAAGCCACCGTATTCTCGGAGGACCCCGCCGCCATGGCTCGACATTGGGTCGAGCAAGGCGCGCGCCGCCTCCATCTGGTGGACTTGAACGGTGCATTTGCTGGCAAGCCGCGTAACGAAGCGGCCATCCACGCCATCATCGAGGAAGTCGGCGCCGACATCCCCGTGCAACTGGGCGGCGGCATTCGCGACCTGGGCACCATCGAGCGCTTTCTCGACGCCGGTCTGTCGTACGTCATCATCGGTACGGCAGCCGTGAAGAACCCCGGTTTCCTGCGCGACGCCTGCAGCGCGTTCGGCGGCCACATCATCGTCGGCCTCGACGCCAAGGATGGCAAAGTCGCCACCGACGGCTGGAGCAAGCTCACCGGCCACGAAGTCGTGGATCTGGCGCGCAAGTTCGAGGACTACGGCGTCGAATCGATCATCTACACCGACATCGGCCGCGACGGCATGCTCCAGGGCATCAACATCGAAGCGACGGTGCGCCTCGCGCAGGCGGTGACCGTACCGGTGATCGCCAGCGGCGGATTGTCGAATCTGGGCGATATCGATGCGCTGTGCAAGGTCGAAAACGAAGGCGTCGAAGGCGTCATCTGCGGCCGTGCCATCTACTCGGGCGATCTGAATTTCTCGTCGGCGCAAACGCGCGCGGACGAGCTTTCCGAAGGAGCGGCATAAGCGGGACTCCGGCTGCGGCCGTCTCGCGTGCCAACATCATGGCTCTCGCTAAACGCATCATCCCGTGTCTGGACGTGACGGCCGGCCGCGTGGTCAAGGGCGTCAACTTCGTCGAACTTCGCGACGCTGGCGACCCCGTCGAGATCGCCCGCCGCTATGACGAGCAGGGCGCAGACGAACTGACGTTCCTCGACATCACCGCGACCTCCGACGGACGCGATCTCATCTTGCCGATCATCGAAGCGGTGGCCGCGCAGGTCTTCATCCCCCTCACGGTGGGTGGCGGCGTGCGCGAAGTGGCAGACGTTCGCCGTCTGCTCAACGCCGGTGCGGACAAGGTCAGCATGAACTCGTCGGCGGTCGCGAATCCGCAACTGGTCGCCGACGCGGCGGCCAAGTACGGCTCGCAGTGCATCGTCGTGGCCATCGACGCCAAGCGTGTCTCGGCCGACGGCGAAGCCCCGCGCTGGGAAGTCTTCACGCACGGCGGTCGCAAGAACACCGGCCTCGATGCGGTGGCCTGGGCCAAACAGATCGAGGCGCTGGGCGCTGGCGAGATCCTGCTCACGAGCATGGATCGCGACGGCACCAAGAGCGGCTTCGACCTGGCGCTCACGCGCGCCGTGTCCGACGCCGTGAGCATTCCCGTGATCGCCTCGGGCGGCGTGGGTTCGCTGGCCGATCTGGCCAACGGCGTGACCGAAGGCCATGCGGATGCCGTGCTGGCCGCGAGCATCTTCCACTACGGCGAGCACACCGTCGGCGAAGCGAAGCGCTTCATGGCCGACAAGGGCATTTCCGTACGTCTGTAAGGCCTCTGAACGGGACTCGACGCATCATGACGCAAGACTGGCTGGATAAAGTAAGTTGGGACGCGCAGGGCCTCGTGCCCGTGATCGCGCAGGAAGTCGGCAGCAACGACGTGCTGATGTTCGCCTGGATGAACCGCGAAGCGCTCGCGCGCACTGTGGAAATCGGCGAGGCCGTCTACTACTCGCGCTCGCGCAAGCGGCTGTGGCACAAGGGCGAGGAGTCGGGCCACGTGCAGAAAGTGCACGAGATCCGTCTCGATTGCGACGAAGACGTCGTGCTGCTCAAGGTGACGCAGAACGATGGCATCGCCTGCCACACGGGCCGTCATTCCTGCTTCTTCCAGAAGTTCGAGGGCAACGCCGCGGAAGGTCAGTGGACCACCGTCGAGCCGGTGCTCAAGGACCCGAACAAGATCTACAAGTGATTGCCATGAACGATACGCTCGAGCGTGTTGCCGAAGTGATCGCGTCGCGTAAGGGCGCCGATCCCGACAAGTCTTACGTTGCCCGTCTGTTTCACAAGGGCGACGACGCCATCTGCAAGAAGATCGGCGAAGAAGCGACCGAAGTCGTGCTCGCGGCCAAGGACATTCGCATTGGCGGGGCGGACGATCTGCGTCAAAAGCTCGTCAACGAGACGGCCGATCTGTGGTTCCACTGCATGGTGCTGCTGGCCCACCACGATCTGAGCCCGAACGAAGTGCTCGCCGAGTTGGCGCGTCGCGAAGGGCTGTCGGGCCTCGTCGAGAAAGCACAGCGCGGCACGCGCGGCGAACACGCGGACTGACATTGACGGCTGCCGCTGTCTTGCGGCAGCACACCCAGCCCACTTTGCTCCCTGCACTCCATTTGTCCGACACTGCCGAGTCATCACGAGACATCACGCAGGCTCTCAAGAGGAGACGCTTCATGAACGACCCACAACAATCCGGCGGCCCGGGCCATCCCTATACCGTCAATACGACGACGGTCACGAACGCCCCGAGCGAGGAGCAGGAGCGTGCGATGCGTAAGCTCACGCACGTGCTCTACGCGCTGTATGCGCTGTTCTGGCTCACCGGTGGCGTGACGGCCATCGTGGCCATCATCATCAACTACATCAAGCGCGACGACGCGGCCGGCACGCTGTACGCGTCGCATTTCACCTGGCAAATCCGCACCTTCTGGTGGTCGGTGGTCTGGGCGGTGCTGGGCGTGGCGCTTGCCGTCGTGGTGGTCGGGTTCGCGATTCTCTGGGTGCTCGGCATCTGGACGCTGTACCGGATCGTCAAGGGCTGGCTGTATCTGAACGACAACAAACCCATGTACGCGGCGCGCGCCTGACGGACGCTGGGCGGCGCTTCGATTCATCAGAGCATTCGAGAGGAAGACACAAGCATGACGCACGACAACTGTATCTTCTGCAAAATCGTCGCCGGGCAGATCCCGAGCGCGCAGGTGTATAGCGACGACGACGTCGTGGTGTTCAAGGACATCAATCCGGCCGCCGATCTGCACCTGCTGATGGTTCCGCGCAAGCACATCGCCACGTTGCAGGACTGCCAGCCGGAAGATCAGGCGCTGCTCGGCAAGATGATGCTGCTCGCGCCGAAGCTGGCTCGCGACGCGGGTTACGCCTTTGATGGCGACGCGTCGAAAACCGACGGCAATGGGTTTCGCGTGGTGATGAACACCGGACCGGGTGGCGGGCAGGAGGTTTATCATCTTCATATGCACATTCTGGCCGGACCGCGGCCGTGGAAGCGCATGTAAAGTCCGAGGGACTGCGAAGTCCGGGAATATCGCGACGGTTTGCCGCGTTATGTGATGGAATGGTGCAACGCTCCCGCATCGGGAAAGGTTTCACGAAACATTTATTTCTACCCGGCGTCGCGCCCGGTTACGATGCTGGACGTGACGCGCAATGTGCCACAATGGGGCACATGGTTGCGTCGCATGAGTAACACGGGGCAGACATAGCGCACTGCGCCGAGGGCCGGAAGGCCTGCGCAGTGGGGCTCGATAAAACCTCGTCGCGACGCGGCAGAGGTAGGTAAACGCAAGGAGAGTGGTCATGGGTTCGTTGAGTATTTGGCACTGGCTGATCGTGCTGGTGATCGTGATGATGGTTTTCGGCACCAAGAAGCTGCGCAACATGGGTAGCGATCTGGGCGGTGCGGTCAAGGGCTTCAAGGACGGCATGAAGGAAGGCGAAGCCTCCCCGTCCAAGGAAGATCCGGCGGCTGCCAAGGAACTGCGCGATTCGACCACCATCGACGTGCAGGCCAAGGACGCGAGCAATCACAAGCAAGGCTAAGTCGGCGTCGACATGATCGATCTCGGCCTTTCCAAACTGATGTTGATCGGCGTGGTTGCGCTGGTCGTGATCGGTCCCGAACGCCTGCCCAAGGTGGCACGCACGGCGGGCGCGCTGTTTGGTCGCGCCCAACGCTATATCAACGATGTGAAGGCCGAAGTGAGCCGCGAGATGGAACTCGACGAGCTGCGCAACATGCGCAACCAGTTCGAAGACGCGGCCCGCAGCGCGCAGAACACCGTGCAGAAGCAGTTGCATGAGCAGGAGGCGTCGCTCAACGACGCCTGGGCGAGCGCCACCGGTACGTCGTCGAACGAGATCGCCGGGGGCGGCACCGATGCCGCGACCGGGTACTCCGACAGCTACCTGTCCGAACCGGTGGTGACGTCGAGCCTCCGCGCGAAGCCCAAGCGCCGCAACTGGCGTGTGCGCCGGGCCGCGACGCCCATGTGGTTCAAGCAGGCCAGCACGACGCGCACGCAGGTGCAGTCGGGTGCGGCGCGCGTGGCGCGTCACACACCGGCCAAGCTGCGTCGACCCATCAAGTTCTTCTGAGGCCTTCCGAGGCATAATCGCGCCGAACTTCCCGCCATCGGGCACTGTGCTGGCTTCATTCCTGGATAAGTCGACGTGAGCGACGAGAAACAAATCCCCGACGGGGGCACCGAAGAGACCTTCATCTCGCATCTGGTCGAGCTGCGCAACCGCATCATTCGTGCGGGCACGTCCGTGATCGTGGTCTTTCTGTCGCTGGTCTACTGGGCCCCGGACATCTTCCGGCTGCTCGCCCGCCCGCTCACCCAATCGTTGCCCAAAGACGGCAAGCTGATCGTCACCGACATCACCGGTTCGTTCTTCGTCCCGATGAAGGTCACGCTGATGGTCGCGTTCGTGATTGCGCTGCCCATCGTGCTGTATCAGGTGTGGGCGTTTATCGCGCCGGGGCTGTATCAGCACGAGAAGAAGCTGGTGATGCCGCTGGTCGTGAGCAGTTACTCGCTGTTCCTGATCGGCATGGCGTTCGCGTATTTCCTCGTCTTCCCGACGGTGTTCCACTTCATCGCGCACTACAACGCACCGTTGGGCGCGGAGATGAACACCGATATCGATAATTACCTGAGCTTCGTGTTGACGATGTTCATGGCGTTTGGCGTGACGTTCGAAGTGCCGGTCGTCGTTGTCGTGCTCGCACGCATGGGCGTGGTGAGCATCGCCAAGCTCAAGCAGATTCGTCCGTATGTGGTGGTCGGTGCGTTCGTGCTGGCCGCTGTCGTCACGCCGCCGGACATTCTTTCGCAACTCCTGCTGGCCGTGCCGCTCTGTATCCTTTACGAACTCGGTCTGATTGCTGCACGGATCTTCGTCAAACAGGGACAAGCGCCCAACGGCGAGAACAGCGAAGAGGACGGCAAGGCGACGTCTTAATCGCAGCGTGCCGGGTCAACACAGAAAAGCACGGGTTTCGTCCCGTGCTTTTTTGTTGGCCATAAAGAAAAACGGCCGCGCCGAGGCGCAGCCGTTGTTTCTTGGACCGGGACCGGGACTTCAGTCAGCGTTGTTATCGTCGCTGCCGTCGTCCTCGTCCTGCACCGCGCGCTTGGGCGGCGGCGGACGCTTGCCGATCGTCACCGTCAGATCCAGTTCCTTCTTCTTGCGGGTGACGTGGATCTTGGCCTGCGTGCCCGGCTTGATCTGGGCAATGACGTTGAGCAACTCGGTCGTATCGCGAATCGACTCGTCGTTCACCTTCGTCAGGATGTCACCCGGCTGGACGCCTGCCTTATCGGCCGGACCACCCTGCACGACGCCCGCGATGATGACGCCGGAATCCTGTTGCAGGCCGAACGACTCGGCGATGTCCGAGGTGATGTCCTGCGGCTCGACACCGACCCAGCCGCGCGTGACGCCGCCGGTCGTGATGATGCTTTCGAGCACTGAGCGCGCCGTCGACACGGGAATCGCAAAGCCGATGCCCATATTGCCGCCGCTGCGGGAGTAAATTGCCGTGTTGATGCCCAGCAGATTACCGTTCACGTCGACCAGCGCGCCGCCCGAGTTACCGGGGTTGATGGCGGCATCGGTCTGAATGAAGTTCTCGAACGTGCTGATGTCGAGGTGATTGCGGCCCAGCGCGCTGATGATGCCCATCGTGACCGTCTGGCCGACGCCGAACGGGTTGCCGATGGCGAGGACCACGTCGCCCACGCGCACCTGCTCCATGCGGCCGAGGGTGATGGCGGGCAGATTGTCGAGCGTGATCTTGAGCACGGCCAGATCGGTTTCCGGGTCGCTGCCGACCAGTTTGGCGCGGGCTTTGCGGCCGTCGGCGAGGGCGACTTCGATCTCGTCGGCGCCGTCCACCACGTGATGATTCGTGAGAATATAGCCTTCGCTGCTCACGATCACGCCAGAACCGAGGCTCGACACCGGGTCCTGACGCACCGTGCCGCCGCCGTCTCCGAAGAAATAGCGGAACAGCGGATCATCGAGGCGCGGGTCGCGATTCTGCTTTTGTTCCTTGCTGGAAAAGATGCTGACGACCGCGGGCATGGCTTTTTGTGCGCCATCCGCATAGGAGCCTGCTGCCGGTTTGTCGGACAGACTCGGCGCGACTTCCTGCAAGGCGATGATCGGATTGGCGAGTTGCTTGCCGAATGAACCCTGGCGTTGCAGCCACTGAGGCTTGAGAGTGGCGATGATGAAGAGCAACGCAAGCAGCACGGTGACCGCTTGCGCGAACAGTAGCCAGAAGCGTCTGAGCATGAAGAAGCGAGGCCTTATATGAATCGTGTTGAACTCGAATTGTATCTGAACGATACCCTGCAAACCGCGCAATTTCGCGATTACTGCCCGAATGGCCTACAAGTCGAAGGGCGCAGCGAGATAAAGAAAATCGCCAGCGGTGTGACCGCCAGCCTGGCGTTTCTCGAAGCCGCCCGCGACTGGGGCGCGGATGCCGTGCTCGTCCATCACGGTTATTTCTGGAAGAACGAAGAAGCCCGCATTACCGGGATGAAGCGTAAGCGTCTCGGGTTGTTGATCGGTAACGACATCAACCTGTTCGCTTACCACCTGCCGCTCGACGCACATCCCGAACTGGGCAATAACGCCCAACTCGGCAAGCTGCTGGGATTCGCCGACGATGGCGGCCGTTTCGGCCCCGATCAGCTCGGATGGCTCGGCGCGCCCGCGCAACCGATGACGCTCGCGGCCCTCGCGGCACACGTCGAAACGCAATTGGGACGCCAACCGCTGGTGCTGGGCGACCCCAGCCGTCAGGTGAACCGGGTGGCTTGGTGTACCGGCGGGGCGCAGGGCTTCTTCGAAGCGGCGATTGCCGCCGGGGCGGACGTGTACATCAGCGGTGAGGTGTCCGAACCCACGCAGCACCTCGCGATGGAAAGCGGTGCGGGGTATCTGGCGGCGGGGCATCACGCGACCGAACGCGGCGGTGCCCGCGCACTCGGCGAGCATGTCGCCGAACGCTTCGGACTCGAACATCGCTTCTTCGATATGCCGAACCCGGCCTGAGACCGGGGAGCGCAGCACAGGCCGCCACCCGAGGGGCGGCGGCTTCAAGCGGTTCTGGCGGTTGCCTTACCCGTTCTGCTTCTTGAGGCTGTCTCGGATTTCGCGCAGCAAAACAATGTCTTCCGGGGTCGCTGCCGGGGCGGCCGGGGCTTCCGGCTCCGGACGCTTCAGGCGGTTGATCTGCTTGACCATCATGAAGATGATGAACGCCAGAATCAGGAAGTTCAGGGCGACGGTAATGAAGTTGCCGTAGCCGAACACGGCAACACCGGCCTTGGTCAGGTCGGCGTAGGACGTGGGGTTGCCTTTGAAGTCAGGTGGAATGGTGCCGAGCAGGATGAATTTGCTCGAGAAGTCCAGTCCGCCGAAGATCGCGCCGACGATCGGCATGATCAGGTCTTTGACGACCGAGTCGACGATCTTGCCGAAGGCACCGCCGATGATCACACCGACGGCCAGATCGATCACATTGCCTTTGACGGCAAATTCCTTGAATTCCGACATGAAGCTCATGCCATTCCTCCGCTGTTTTAATGAGTGGCCAGGGGAGCATCGCCGTCGCGCACGATGTCACCGGGGCGAGACAGGGAAAATGATGACTAAATGTCGTGCACGCGTCAACGAAAGCGGCGATGATAGCGGTTCTCGAGCAGCATCCCAAAAGCGAAACCCCGGGTGGGCGGTAGCCACCCGCAGGGTACGTTAATCCTTTGAAAATACGCGAAAACCACTAGGAGACTGAGGCGTTTTGCCGTTGTTTCAGGCATTTACGCTCGCGTATGATTTAAGGTTGACGGAAATACAAATTCAACCGTGTGGGGCTTGTGATGAGTAACAATCAGAAACGTGCCGTCGACAGCAACCGCCGGAACCTTTTGATTGCAACGTCCGTAGTAGGAGGCGTAGGCGGCGTTGTAACCGTGGTTCCTTTCGTCAGTTCCCTCGAACCTTCGGAGCGCGCCAAGGCTGGCGGAGCGCCCGTCGAAGCCGACATCAGCGGGTTGCGGCCCGGAGAGAAGATGACGGTCGCCTGGCGCGGCCTTCCCGTGTGGATCGTACGCCGCACGCCGGACGAAATGGCTTCGCTGTCCAAAGTGACCGCCGAACTGGCCGATCCGGACTCCAAGGAAACGTTTTCCTTTCCGATGCCGGATTACGCCAAGAACGAGTTCCGCACGCGCGTCGAGCATAAGGATCTGCTCGTCGTCATCGGCGTCTGTACGCACCTCGGCTGCATCCCTTCCGGCCCTTACGTAGCGAATACCATCCCGGCCCTTGGCCAGGACCCGGGCTTCCTGTGCCCGTGCCATGGTTCGACCTACGATATGTCTGGTCGTGTTTTCAAGAACAAGCCGGCGCCAAAGAATCTCGACGTTCCTCGTTTCATGTTCCTGAGCGACAGCAAGATCGTGATCGGTAAAGACGAAAAAGGAGAAGCGTAAATGGCCGCCGACAAACAAGTCGACACGACGGGCTTGCTGGGCTGGATCGATCGCCGGTTTCCGCTCACGCAGCTCTGGAAAGACCACGCATCCGAGTATTACGCCCCAAAGAACTTCAATTTCTGGTACTTCTTCGGCTCGCTGGCCATGCTGGTGCTGGTGATCCAGATTCTCACCGGCATCTTCCTGGTGATGAACTACAAGCCCGACGCCAACCTCGCGTTCGCGTCGGTCGAGTACATCATGCGCGAGGTGCCGTGGGGCTGGCTCATCCGCTACATGCACTCAACGGGCGCCTCGATGTTCTTCGTCGTGGTGTATCTGCACATGTTCCGCGGGCTGCTCTACGGCTCGTACCGTAAGCCGCGCGAGCTGGTGTGGGTATTCGGTTGCCTGATCTTCCTGTGCCTGATGGCCGAGGCGTTCATGGGCTATCTGCTGCCTTGGGGCCAGATGTCCTACTGGGGCGCGCAGGTGATCGTGAACCTGTTCTCGGCGATTCCGTTCATCGGCCCGGACCTCTCGCTGTGGATTCGCGGCGACTACGTGGTGTCGGACGCCACGCTCAACCGCTTCTTCGCGTTCCACGTGATCGCGATTCCGCTGGTGCTCATCGGGCTGATCGTCGCGCACATCATTGCGCTGCACGAAGTCGG
Organism: Pandoraea sp. NPDC090278; assembly: GCF_044772185.1. NCBI lineage: Bacteria > Pseudomonadati > Pseudomonadota > Betaproteobacteria > Burkholderiales > Burkholderiaceae > Pandoraea > Pandoraea sp. NPDC090278. The sequence goes on from NZ_JBIVYJ010000008.1 coordinate 135,746, forward strand.
GTCGAATAACCCGGACGGCGTCGAGATCAAGGACAAGAAGGACGCCAACGGCCGTCCGCTCGACGGAATTCCGTTCCATCCGTACTACACGGTTCACGACATCATGGGCGTGGGCGTGTTCCTGATGGTCTTCTCGGCGATCGTGTTCTTCGCGCCGACGATGGGCGGCTACTTCCTGGAAGCGAACAACTTCATCCCGTCGGACCCTCTCAAGACGCCGCCGCACATCGCTCCGGTATGGTATTTCACGCCGTTCTATTCGATGCTGCGCGCCACGACCGATGACTTCAAGCATCTGCTGATGGGCATTGCGGTGCTGGTCACGGCAGTCTGGTGGATCAAGGGCAAAGCGGCGGTGACCACCAAGGTGGCCGCGTCGGGCGGCGTGGTGTTGCTGCTGCTGGCGATGTACCTGACCGAGGCGAAGTTCTGGGGCGTGGTGGTGATGGGCGGCGCGGTGGTGACGCTGTTCTTCCTGCCGTGGCTGGACCATAGCCCGGTGAAGTCGATTCGTTACCGTCCGGGATTCCATAAGGTGTTGCTGGGTATTCTCGTCGTTGTTTTTGCGGTGCTGGGGTATCTGGGGATCCAGGAGCCGACGCCCGTGAAGACGGCCATCTCGCAGATTGGCGCGCTGTATTACTTCGGATTCTTCTGGCTGATGCCGCTGTGGAGCAAGCGCGGCACCTTCAAGCCGGTGCCGGATCGCGTGACCTTCGCGGCGCATTGAGCGCACTCAAACGACGACTAGGGATATCAAGATGAGAAAACTGTTGCTTATCCTGGCGCTCCTGAGTGGCTTCACGGCGCCGGCTTTGGCTGAAGAGGGTGGAGCGCTGGACACGGCGCCCAACCGGATTGACGATCTGGCGTCGCTGCAGCGGGGCGCCAAAATGTTTGTGAACTACTGCCTGAACTGCCACTCGGCGGCGTCGATGCGGTATTCGCGGCTCAAGGATCTGGGCTTGTCGGATGTGGAGATCAAGAACAATCTGCTCTTCACGACCGACAAGATCGGCGAGACGATGACGGTCGCCATGCGCACGGCGGACGCCAAGGAGTGGTTCGGCTCGGCCCCGCCCGATCTGTCGGTCGAGGCTCGTGCCAAGGGCACGGACTGGCTGTACACCTACCTGCGTACCTTCTACCGGGACGATTCCCGTCCGACCGGTTGGAATAACGTCGCGTTCCCGAATGTGGGCATGCCGAACCCGTTCTGGCAGTTGCAGGGACAGCGGGGTCTGAAGCATGCGGAGGGGGCGGAACATGGCCCGGCACAGTTCGTGCAGATCACTCAAGGGACGATGAAGCCAGTGGAATTTGATTCTGCTATGGCGGATTTGGTATCTTATCTGGATTGGATGTCGGAGCCGGCGCAACGGACGCGTCGGCAGTTGGGTGTCTGGGTTCTTTTGTTCCTTGGACTCTTTACGGTACTTGCCTGGCGCCTGAATTCGGCCTATTGGAAGGACGTGAAGTAAAATAACGTCTGTACGACGGGGCCAGGGTTTGGGAAGCTCGGTTTCCCGCCCCGGCCCCGTTGGTTTTTAAGGAAGACGCGCTATGATGGTTTTGTACTCGGGCACGACGTGCCCCTTCTCCCAGCGTTGCCGGCTGGTTCTGTTCGAAAAGGGCATGGATTTCGAAATCCGTGACGTCGATCTGTTCAACAAGCCGGAAGACATTGCGGTGATGAACCCGTACGGTCAGGTGCCGATTCTTGTCGAGCGCGACCTGATTCTGTACGAATCGAACATCATCAATGAGTACATTGACGAGCGATTCCCGCATCCGCAGCTGATGCCGGCCGATCCGGTGCAGCGTGCGCGTGCGCGCCTGTTCCTGTTCAACTTCGAGAAAGAGCTGTTTGTGCATGTGAGCTCGCTCGAGAACGAAAAGGGCAAGGCGGCGGAGAAGACGCACGAGAGGGCCCGTGCTTCGATTCGCGATCGTCTGACGCAGCTTGCGCCGATTTTCGTGAAGAACAAGTACATGCTGGGCGAGGAGTTCTCGATGCTCGACGTGGCGATTGCACCGCTGCTGTGGCGTCTGGATCACTACGGCATCGAACTGTCGAAGAACGCTGCACCGTTGATGAAGTATGCCGAGCGGATTTTCAGCCGTCCGGCGTACATTGAAGCACTGACGCCGTCCGAAAAGGTCATGCGTCGCTAATGTGTCGATATGCCCGCTGGCGAGGCTGGTTTGCCGGGGAATGGCGAACGGGTTTCGCGGCGGGATAAGTTGGTTATATGCCTGAAACGTCTACCAAGCCTTATTTACTGCGCGCGCTGTACGAGTGGTGTACCGACAATGGGTACACACCGTATCTGGCCGTGCATGTCGATGCCAGAACGCGTGTTCCGCGCGAGTTTGTGAAAGATGGCGAGATCGTGCTGAACATCAGCTTCGATGCCACGAGCGGATTGCAGATGGGCAACGACTCGATTGAATTCAGCGCCCGCTTTGGCGGCATCTCGCAGAAGGTGGAAGTGCAGGTGCCGAACGTGCTTGCGATTTATGCTCGCGAGAATGGTCAGGGCATGGCGTTCCCGGTCGACAAGCAGGCGTCTGCGGACGAGGGCCCCGAGCTGGAAGCGGTGCCGACGGCGCAGGAGCCGGAAGGCGACGACCCGGATCCGACGCGGCCCGGTGGTAATGGCGCGGCTGGCGGCAACGCCGGACGTGCGCATCTGAAGGTCGTGAAGTAATTCGTGACGGCGGTGAGACGCGAGGCTTTCGGGCGTCGCGTCGAGCTGCGAAATATCGAACGATTTCGCACCGACAGGTGGTCGCAGTGACCGACGAATCGGTTATACTACGCGACTTCGCCGGCTTAGCTCATCTGGTAGAGCAGTTGATTTGTAATCATCAGGTGGCGGGTTCGAGTCCTGCAGCCGGCACCAAACAAGACAAGGGGTTACGTGATTTCACGTAACCCTTTGTGCTTTCTGGGGGATGATGGGACCTGCGTGGCCGCTGTCCCTTCAGCACCGGGACGGCTCGATATCCCGAGCCAATCCCCGTACTCCTATCTCTTCTCCGCGTAACACTGCGCACGCAAATCGCTGTTGTTGATGTTTGCGCAGCTCACTTTGCCCTGCTTGGCATAGCAATAAGCACGCTGATCGCTGTTCCCGATGTTCGCGCAACTAACATTCCCCTTCTCGGCATAGCACTGCGAGCGCAGATCGCTGTTGTTGATGTTTGCGCAGCTCATTTTGCCCTGCTTGGCATAGCAATAAGCGCGCTGATCGCTATTACCGATGTTGGCGCAACTGCTATTGCCCTTCTCGGCATAGCACTCCGCGCGGAGATCGCTGCTACCGATGTTTGCGCAGCTTCCGTTGCCTTGTCTGGCGTAGCAGAAAGCACGACGGTCGCTATCGCGTATGTTTGCGCAACTCTGCGCAAAGGCTGAACCCGATGCGCTACAGATCAGCATCGCGAAACAGATCAGGACTTTCTTCATGATGTTCATTTCAGGTTTTTTTGCTCAACCACGCCATGATCGCAATTCATAGAGAAAGCCTCAATTACTACATGGAATCCTAAGTATCTGGATGAATTCCTATATCTGTTAGACGTTGCTTTCACAACTATTTAGCCATGAATGCGCTACTTCGTGCCCGATGCAACCCAAGAAATCAATAAGCTGCGTGATCCTACGTAGTTCGATATAAATCGACGTCTAGAGTGATAGCTTGATGCATTTATTCGTCCCGAAAAAAGCATCGGAGTAAATAAAAACAAATAAAAACGTCGAAACCCTAAAGAAATCTACATCTCGATCCGTAATGCTCTGTCTGGGCTGGTTCTCACCAGTTAGGAATCCGAGGGGCGCGGCGTCTTGCGCAAAGCTGGCACATCACGATAGCCGGCGCACGAGAAGCCGTTTCGGGGAACGCAGACGATGTGACCGTAGGTCACGTTCGACGCGGCCTTCGGATGTTGCGAGCAGTATCACAATCAAAAGAACGAAGATCAGATGCCTTGGCAATCAACGCGCGAAGTCTCGCCGTTGGCCGGCGGGATTGGCGGGCACAGCAAACGCAGCAATCGCAGTTCGGGGATTCAGCGGTTTCAACAGTTTCAACGGGTATCGAGGTACGGCCTGGCGACTTTGCTCGCTGCGGCCGCGCATTGCCATGCCGCGGGCATTGTCCCGGACGGCGGCACCGCGACCTCCGTCACCGTTGGCGCGGACGGACGCCAGAACGTCAACATCGCAGCCCCCGTCTACGGCGTCTCACACAACACCTATACCAGCTTCAACGTCGACCGCGCCGGTGCGACCCTGAACAACACAGGGGTGAACGCACGGACCATCGTCAACGAGGTGACGGGAACTGCCCCTAGCCAGATTCAGGGACAGATCGCAGTGGCCGGGCCGCGCGCGAACGTCATCCTCGCGAATCCGAACGGCATTACCGTCAACGGGGGATCGTTCGTCAACACCGGCCACGTCGCGCTCAGCACCGGGCAAGTGTCGTTCAACGACGTCCTCGTTGCCCCCGGCCTGTACCAGCGCAACGTTGTGCTCAACACCGGCCAGGGCACCATCGAGATCACCGGCGGCGGGCTCGCGGGCACGCTGATCGGTCTGGAACTCATCGCCAAGACGGTCAAGGTCAGCGCGCCCATCACCAACGACTTCTCATCGCCCACGGCGTATGTGCGCGTCATCGCCGGTAGCAGCAAAGTCTCGCTTAACACGAGTTTTTCGCCGGACGACAACAACAACGACTGGGTGACGTTCGCCAATAGCCAGCAATCCAACCCGAACGCCATCGCGCTCGACATCGAGCCCGCAGGCAGCATCACATCCGGCCGGATTCAGTTGTTGACGACGGACCTCGGCGCGGGGGTGCGTCACGCGGGCGCGATGATGGCCAACGCGGGCGACTTCTCCCTGACTTCCGCAGGCGACGTGCTCCTCGCCCCGTCGAGCAAGATCAACGTCGCTAACAATCTGTCGTGGCAGGCGAGCGGACAAACCGCCATGCGCGGCGCGTCGATCCTCACCGGCGGCTCGATCAACCTGTCCAGCGGCAGCGTACTCGTGGCGAACGCGGGCGCGATTCAGTCGACGCTCGTGTCCTCGCGCAGCGGCATCGTCGTCAACGCTCAGGGCGACATCACGAACATCAGCAGCCTGATTCAGGGCGTCACGCGCGAGCGTGCGTTGACGTCCTCCGAAGGCGCAATCACGTTCAACGCTGGCGGCACGATCACCAACACCTCGGACCCTACGAATCCGGGCGGTGCGTTCGGCGTCGTCTTTGGTGTGAGCGACGACGTCGTCATGCGTGCCGCACGCGACATCGTCAACCTGAACGCGCGCGTCGAATCGAACCAGTCGGTCACGATGGCGGCGCAAGGCGATCTCAGCAACGTCATCTCCCACACCGAAGGCGCGAACGGCGGCGTCTCGACCGCCTACGCCAACAGTGGCCGACGCTGGTTGTTCTTCTCCGCCCGCGACGAAGGCTTCTCCGTCGACTACGGTTCGCTTCCCGCGCCGAGCCAGCTCTCCTACATCATTGCGGACGCTGGCAACGTCACCCTCTCCGGACGTAACGTCTACAACACGGGCGGCACCGTGCTGACCAACGGCGGCGATATCCGCGTGACGGCGACGAACACGCTCGTCAATCAGGCGATCATGACGGGACAGGCGTCGTATCAGCGCTCGTGCTTCATCTTCTGTCGGGCAGAGGCGTCGAGCACGACAGCGTCCTTCGGCGGCCAGATGCAGGCATCGGGCAACATTTCGCTCGCCGCCGGACAAAGCGCAACGAACATCGGCGGCAACGTTATAGCCTGGAGCGGCAATCTGACGGTCGACGCGCCACTCGTCACCGCACAGGGCCTGCTCGGATACACCGCCTACAACGGCACGCGTGGCCTGAAGGCGTGGTTCGGCAATCGCTGGGCGGCGATCTACGCGCAGAACGACGGCGGCTTGTTCTCGGCGGCCTCGGGTGAGGTTGTGCTGACCGGGCGCGGTGTGATCAAGGGCGGTGTCATCGCCGGGGCAAAGGGCGTGCGCGCCGCGCAGGGCATCGAGACGGCCTTCGTGCCGTATCGCGACCCGGTCAGGATCGGCACGCATCTCGGTCTGACGACGTGGTTCGGACTATGACGATGCGCCTCCTTAATCCCGCATGCATCGTTGCTGCGTCGCTGGTGGTCGTCTCCGGGACGATGCACAACGCATTCGCGCAAACACCGCCCGGGTTGCCGCCGATACCGTCCGCTCCCGCGGGCATCACGCCACAACAAGACCCCGCGCAGCGCCTGCTCGACGAACAACGCAGCCGCGAGTTGCAGCGCGAACTCGACCGTCAGCCCGCACAGATCGAAGTGGCACCGGCGGCGTCGCCACAGGTGCCGGATCTCCCGGCAGACGCCGACATCGACACGCTGCCGGACCCGGAGCCGACGTTTCGCATCGACCGCATCGTCTTCAAAGGCGACACAGTCCTCAGCGCCTCCGAACTCGACCGGATCACCGCACCGTTCCTGCACAAATCGCTCGGGCGGCGCCGCATCGACTTACTGATGCGTCGCCTGACGGAAGCCTTCGTCGCACGCGGACTCATCACCACGCGCGCTTACCTCGCTACGCCGCAGAACCTGTCGTCCGGCACGCTGGCGATCACGGTCGTCGCAGGCCGCATCAGCGGTTTCACGTTGAACGGCGGCGCGTTGCGTCCCTCGGCCACGGGCGACGGCAAACAAGGCGATGGCGGCGGCCTGCTGACGGACGCCGGGACGGCATGGGCCTTCCCCGCATCGGTCGGTGACGTCCTCGAACTCCCGGCGCTCGAACAAGGTGTCGACCAGATCAACCGTCTACGTCGCAATCAGGCGCAGATTCAGATTCTTCCGGGGCAGGCGGCGGGCGAGTCGATTGTGGCGATCCAGAACCCGTTCGGCAGCCGTCTGAACTACAACGTCGGCTTCGACAACTACGGCAGCACGACGACCGGCAAATGGCGCACACGCGCGTCGGTGGAGGCGGGGAACGTCATCGGCTTGCAGGAATCGCTGAGCTTCTCCTACGTAGGCACGCGTGACAGCAATGCGCTCGTCGTATCGGCGGCCGTCCCCTACGGTTTTCAGACGTTCAGCTACACCGCAGCCCTCTCCGAATACCAGCAGATCATCGGCGGCACGGCCTTGCTTTACGGCCGCACGCTGAGCCAGATTTTCGGCTGGAACAACGTCCTTAGACGCTCGTCCTCGGGGCGAGTGAGTCTCGACGTCACCCTCACGAAGCTCTCGACCGAGCGCGACGTCAACGACATTCCGCTCTCGCCGCAAGACCTGACGATCCTTCGCGTCGGGGTCTCCGGCCTCTGGCGCTTCACGCGCAACGGTCAGTCCGGTGCGTTGACGGCGTCGCTCGGCGTGTCGCAGGGCTTGCCGTGGCTCGACGCCTCGCGCGACTTCGACGGCATTCAGAAGCAGGACGCCCACGCACAGTTCACCAAGCTCGACGCCAGCACGACCGTCCAGATGCCGCTCGCGCAGATCGGCCCGACGGTCTGGACGTGGCGCACCACGCTCACCGGCCAGTACAGCGCCGTCGCTCTGTTCGGCAACGCGCAGATCTTCCTCGGCGGCACGGACTCCGTGCGCGGCTTCATGCAAGGCGGCATCGCGGGCGACAGCGGCTTCTACGTCCGCAACGAAGCCGTGTGGGCCAACGCCCCTGTCTGGCAAGGCCTGCGCTGGGAGCCGTACGTGTTCCTCGACGGCGGCAAAGCGCATCTGGTGGCCGAAGCCGGGTGGCCGACGCTGATCGGCGCCGGTGCCGGGGTCCGCGCGCAATGGCAGTTCCGTGGACAGACGTTCTCCGGCGAGCTGATGGCGGGCCGCGCGCTCGTGCAGCCGTCGTCGATGGGGCCGAAAGGCAGTGTCGTTCTCGTCACGCTCAACTGGGCGGGATGAATTCCGAAGACGCGGACGTGTGGGCGACCGGCTCGCAGCGTCCGTCAACGTTGTGGGAGAGGTATCGATGAAAGCGAAGTTCAGCCGTATGTGGATGGCTGCGGGCGTATGCGCAGCATTGGGCGTGGTGACGTTACCGGCGATGGCAGCGAAGTCGGCGGCCGCGCCGTCGTCAGCGAAGGCAGATGCCAAGGGCGACAGCAAGGCGAACGCACAGAAGCCGTTACCGGCGGATGCCGTCGCCAGCGTCAACGGCGTGGCGATTTCGAAGGTGTCCGTCGACGCGATGGTCAAGGCAAGTGGCCAGCCCGACAGCCCACAACTGCGCGAGCTGTTCAAAGGGCAACTGATCGCCAACGAGCTGCTCAAGCAGGCGGCACAGAAGCAGCACTACGACACGCGTCCTGAAGTGCAGGCGGCCGTCGAAGCGGCGAAGACGATGATCGTCACGCGCGCATTCATGACGGAGCACCTCAACGCTGCACCGGTCAGCGACGCCGACGTCAAGGCGAAGTACGACGCGGTCGTCGCCACGCTCGGCGAGAACGAATACCACGCGAGTGTGATCGCCGTGCGCGACGCCGTCACCGCGCAAACCGTGCTCGATCAACTGAAGAAGGGTAGCGATTTCGCAGCGTTGGCGCGTCAGTACAGCCAGGGGCCGAACGCTGCGCAGGGCGGTCAGTTGAACTGGGTGTCCTTCAAGACGCCGATCACGGCAGGCAACACGCAGAACTGGCCGCAGCCGATTGCCGAAGCGTTGGTGAAGCTGCCCAAGGGCGGCGTGTCGAGCGAGCCGTTGCAGATCGGCGAGCAACTGTGGATCTTGCGCGTCGACGACAAGCGCGCCACGCAGATTCCGAAGTTCGAGGAAAGCGCGCCGCTGCTGCGCAAGCAACTCGAACAGGTGGCGATGGAAAAGGCCACGGCACAAATGATCGGCGATCTCGTCAAGAACGCACGCATCCAGCAGTAATCGGTAATTCATCGAGCGAAGCCGGGCGCGATTGAGGCGCACGGCATCGCTCGACATCGTCGGCCTTCGACGATCCGCAGTTAGCCGTATTCGGTACTCAGCAGTCCGCAGGTCATCGAGTCGCCGCAGGTGGTGTGGCGGTCTCGCGCTAAGCACGTCAAAAACGAACAGGTCACGTCATGAACACATCTTCGCGAGGCATCACCGAAGCTGGAGAAAACGCACGTCAGTCGATGGACATCGACGACGAGGCGATGGATTTCCACTTCCCGGAGAAGCCTGCGATTCGTCTTTGGCAGCGTGCCGTTGCGGCGTGCGTTGCGCTGACGTTGCTTGTCAGCCCGATCTCGGTGACGTTCGAAATAAGCCAGTCGGCCGCACGTGAACTGGCGGTAAACACCGCCGGGAAAGCGGGCTTCGACGAGACCGCTCTGACGGTGATGCGCTCGCTCGCGTCGTTGCGTGTGCACGTCGGCATGCAGACGGCGTCCGCCGCGCCGATCACCGATCCGACCGCACCGGTCGTCTTCGCACCGAAGATCACCACGAGCGGCAACGGCATCCCCGTCGTCAACATCACGGCGCCGAACGCGGCGGGTATCTCGCTCAACCAGTACCAGAGCTTCAACGTTGACGCTGCGGGCCTGATCCTCAACAACAGCCTGCTTAACGGCACGTCGCTCAACGGCGGCGCGATTGCTGCCAACCCAAATCTGTCAGGCCGCACCGCGAGCACCATCGTCAATCAGGTGACGTCATCCGGAGGCGCTTACGCGACGGCACTCAACGGTCCGCTCGAAGTGTTCGGCGCGCCCGCGACGGTGATCATTGCAAACCCGAACGGCATCTCCGTACGCGGTGCGGGCTTCACCAACACCATCGGCGTCACACTGACGACCGGCACACCGCAGTTCCTCTCGGGCCCGGGCGGTACGCCCACCGATTTCGCGAACGCCAACGCGCTCGGCTACAACGTCAACAGCGGCCATATCCAGTTGGAAGGGAATGCCGGGATGAACGGCCCCGGCAGCGGTATCGAAGGCACCGTCGGCGCGATCGATCTCATCGGTCAGACGGTTGGCATCAACGCGCCGTTGTACGCGGGCACGCGCATCAACGTCATCACCGGCAATCAGCAGGTCTTGACGGGGGCGGTGGACGGCACAGGCACGCGCTACATCACGTCGGCCAACGGTGCGGCCAATACGGCGCAGGCCATCCAGAGCGCGACGGGCAATGCGCAGGCGTTCGCCATCGACGCGACGCGCTTCGGCGCAATGACGGCCGGGCAGATTCAGGTCATCGGCACGACGGCGGGTCTCGGTGTTCGCATGGCGGGCGATCTCGCGTCGACGACGGGCGACCTCACGCTCTCGTCGGGCGGCGATCTGACCGTGGCCAACCACGCGGCGCAGCAGCAGGTGCAGATGACGAGCGCGGGCAACGTCGCGCTCAGCGGCACGGGTCTCGGCGAGACCGGCTATCGACTGACGGCGACTGGCGATGTGACGTCGGCCGGATCGCTGCAATCGGGCAAGGCGATGGACGTGCAGGCGGGCGGCAATCTTACGCTCGCGAACCTTCAGTCGAACGGCGATGCCGCGTTGAGTGCAACGAAGGCGCTGGCGCTGAAGGAGGCGCAAATCGGCGGCAATCTGTCGCTCTCGACGCATGACAATGCGCTGGGTGACATCCGTCTGACGGGCCCGGTAACGGTGGGCGGCACCCTCGTCGCAAACGCCGCGCGCGGTCTTGTCGTCACCGACAGCACGGGCGCGAACGGCAATGTGTCCATCGTCACTGGCGGTGATTTCCAGATCGCACAGGGCGCACGTCTGACGGGCCACAGCGCGGTATCGACCCAATCGGGCGGCGATACGCGCATCGACGGCACGCTGGCATCCGGCGCACAACTCGACATGACGTCTAATCGCCGTCTCGACGTGCAGGGCGATGTGGCGTCGAGCGGCACTGCACGCCTGAGTGCGGGCGAGACGCTGAACGTCGACGGCACGTTGCTCGGACAAGCCGACGCGACGCTGCGTGCAGGCAGCGACATCACGGGCAAAGGCAAGCTCGCTTTCGGCACCGATGCCACATTGCGCGCCGGGCGCGACATCTCGCTGACCGGGGCGTTGCTCGCAGGCGCACTGGACGCCGAAGCGGCGAACGGCATTTCACTGGCCGATGTACAAAGCACCGGTGTCGCCGCGTTGCGCGCGTTGGGCAATGCAGGCGGTGGCGACATCGCGCTGCAAGGCAAAGTCTCGTTCTACGGTGCGGCGGCGCTCACGGCAGCGCGGGACATTCTCGTGAATGGCACGACGGCCGGTGCGGATGCCGTGACGCTGAACGCCTCGCGCGACGTCAACGTCGCAGGCTCGCTTCAGACGGCAGGCACCGCGAATCCGCTGACGATCACGGCGGGCAATGCCGTCACCGTCCCCGGAACGATTCAGGCGAGCGCGGACCTCAAGGCGACGGCCGGTACGACGCTCGACGTAGCGGGCACCGCGACCGCAGCGGGCGACGTCGCCCTGCAATCCGGCGGCGACATGCGCGTGACGGGCAACGTGTCCGGCCAACGCACCGGAAAGCTCGATGCCGGTGGCAATCTCGATATCGGCGGCGGCGCGCATTTCCTTGGCGACACCTGGCTGACGTCCGGTGCGAACGCCACGCTGAGCGGCAAGTTGCAGACGGCGAACCTCGTCGTCACGAGCCGCAATGTGGTCACGCTGGGCGATGTTCAGACTGGCGGCACGCTCGACGTGCTGGCGCGCGGTCTCGACGGCAGCGGCGATATCCGGGTGGCCGGACCGTTGGCGTCGTTCGGCGTGGCGACGTTGAATGCCGCGCGCGATGTTGTCATTACCAGCACTGGCAAGATTGAAGCGAACGACAAGCTCGTCGTCACGGCACAGCGCGATGCACAACTCGACGGTGGTGTGACGGCCGTCGGCGACGTGGCGATTACCGCGACGTCCGGCAATCTGACCACGACGGCGAACCTGAGCACGAATAGTCAGCTCGCACTGACCGCCGGGCAAACGGTGACGCTCGGCGCACCGCAGACGAGTGCCATCGGCAACGCCACGGTCACCGCAGGGCAGGACATCGTGCTGAGCGGCGCGCTCGTCGGACTCGCGGGTGTCTTGCAAGCCGGACGCGATCTCGTCGGCACAGGGGCATCGGCGTTCACCAACACCGCGACGCTCGGCGCGAACCGCAACGTCAACCTGTCCGGCGTTTTGCAGGGCAACGGTGTGAGCGTGACGGCGGGCAACAGCGCGACTGTTTCCAGCGTCACGTCCAATGGACTGTTCTCCGTATCGGCCAACGGCAACGCGGGCGGTGGTGACGTCGTCGTCAACGGCGAGTCGAGTGTGGTGGGTGCAATCACGCTGAAGGGCGCGCGCGACGTCACCGTCGCAGGCACTTTGCAGACGGGCGAAGACGCCACGCTCTCCGGCGCACGCGACGTCAACATCACGGGCACGGTCCGCACGGCCAAGGATGCGACGCTGACGGCGACGCAAGGCAGTGTCAACGTCGACGCGCAAGGCAAGCTCGGCGTCAACGGACAACTGACCGTGTCGGCGGGGACGGACGTCGTCATGAACGGGCAGACGGCTGTTGCGGGCAACACGACGCTCACATCGGGTCGCGACACCGTTATCCAGGGCGCATTGAACGGTCAGGGCACCGGACGCATCGATGCAGGCCGCGATGTCAGCGGCGCAGGTTCGGCCTCGTTCACTGGCGCGCTCGACGTGAGCGCAGCGCGCGATGTCGACCAGAGCGGCCTGTTGCAAGGCGGCGGTCTGACGGTCGTCGCGGGCAACAACGTGACCGTCAAAAACGCACAGTCGACCGGCGCATTGGCGCTCACTGCCAAGGGCCTCACAGGCGGCGGCGACATCGTCGTCAATGGCGAATCCGGCGCACCGGGCACGCTCGGCGGCGGCGCTGGCACCACGCTCGACGCGCGACGCGACATCGTTGTGGGTGGCGCGATCCAGTCGGTAGGCGACGCAAACCTGACGGCACGTGGGGGCAGCATTCGCGCGACGGGCGGCGTGAGCGGCGGGGCGAATCTCTTCTTCAACGCAGCGCAAGACGTCACGCTGGGGCAATCGACGAGTGCGTTGCGCGACGTCACGATCAGCGCCGGGCGCGATCTGCAACTCGGCGCGGTGTTGCTCGGGGTGAATGCGAACCTGACGGCGGGGCGCACGTTGCTCGACACAGGCGACGGCAGCAGCAAGGCCGTCTTCACGGGCAACGCCACACTCACGTCGGCGGGCGACACGCGCCTCTCGGGCGGCGTGCAGGCGAATGCCATCGACGTGACGGCGGGCGGCAATGCAACGCTCGGCGTCCTCAACTCGGCCACCGGCATCAAGGTCACGACGACCGGCACGGCGGGTGCGCTGGGCGGTCCGGGTGACATTGTCTTCAATGGCGCAGTGTCTTCGCCGAACGCATTCTCGGCGACGGCCGCACGCGACATCCTCCTTGCAGGCAGCGTGGCGTGCGGTGCGGCATGCGAACTGACCGCACAACGCAATCTGTCGGTGACGGGCACGGCGCTCACGATGGGCGACCTCTCACTGATCACGCAGATGGGCGACCTTGCCATCAGTGGCGAGGTGACGACAGCAGGTGCGCTACTGGCGACGAGCGCAGGCAACGCAACGCTCGGCGGCAAGCTGAGCGTGCAGGGCGATTTGCGTGCAACTGCTGCCAACGATCTCACGCTGACGGGGCAAACCAACGTGCAGGGCATCGGCGCGTTGCGCGCCGGTCGCGACATCCTCGGGGACGGCACGGCATTGTTCGGTGGCGACGTCACGCTCGATGCGGGGCGCAACACAGCGCTGACGGGCGCACTGTCTGGCCAGAACGTCGACGTCCACGCCGCGAACAACGCGGGTCTGCATAACGTGCAGGCGACCAAGGCACTGACGGTAACGGCGGACGGCGGCGATGTGGCCATCACTGGCGACGCCGTCGCACTCGGCACGGTGACACTGACTGGCGCACGCGACGTCGCCGTGACCGGCAAGACGGTCGGTGGCGACAACGTCACGGTGACCGCAGCGGCGGGCGACATTCGTCTGCAAGGCGACACGGCTTCCGAGCGCAACCTCACGCTGACGGCGGCGAACGGCGCGATCGCGACGGGCAACGCGGGCGCGCAGGGCGACGTCACCGTCAATGCGGGCAAGTCGCTGACGATGCAAGGCGACACGACGGCCAACGGTCTGGTGCGTCTGACGTCCGGTGGCGACATGACGCTGGGCAATGTGCGCAGCGTCGTCGCAGACGCTGTCGCGGGCCTGCTGACGGCAGGTGGCAAGCTCAGCGCTACGTCGCTCACGTTCGGCAATGGTGGCCTCACCGCGGTGTCAGGTGGCGCGACGCAAGTCACGGGCGCCATCGTCGTAGGCGATGCCCTGACGATGACCACGACAGGCGACCTGACGGCGGGCTCTATCCAGGCGGGCAAGTCGGCCACGCTCACGGCGGGTGGCGCGGGAGACGTTCGCGTTGCGGGCGACGTCGGCACGGGCACGAGCTTGACCGTCAATGCAGGGCGCGATGTGACGCTCGGTGGCGCAGTGACGGCAGGCGAGGGCGTGACCGTCACGGCCGCGCGCGACCTGACAGTGACTGGCGCGCTGTCGGCGAATCAGGACATCGCACTGACCGCGACGCAAGGCAACGTCACGCTGACCGGCCCCGTTACTGCGATTCAGAACTTCACGGCGAAGGCGGGCAGTGCGCTGACGATGGGGGCTGCGCAAGTCAACGGCGACACGACGCTGACGTCCGGCACCACGATGGCATTGGGCGGTCATCTCATCGGTAAGGGCACGGCGACGCTGCAATCCGGCGGCGACATCACGGGAAGCAACGGTGCGCTGACGTTCGGTAAGGACGTCGCGATTACGTCCGGCGGCAAGCTGACGCTCGGCGGCGTGGATACGGCGGGCGACGTCAAGGTGACGTCGGCAGGCGACGCGTTGCTTGGCGCATTGACCTCAATGGGTAAGGCGTCGCTCATCAGCACGTCGGGCAGTCTGACGCTGGACAAGGTGCTCGTGGGCGGCACGCTCGATATGGCTGCTGCGACGAACCTGACGGCACTGCAAGGCGTGTCGAGCATGGGCGCGATGACGTTGACCGCGCAAAACGGCAATCTCAGCGTCGCGAACGTCTCCGGCAACGATACGGTCGCGCTGCGTGCAGGACAGACACTCACGTTGGGAGGCACCAACACCGTCGTCGGCGACATGACGCTCGATGGCGGCAACGTCGTTATCACCGGTGCGACGACGGCATCCAAATCCTTCACGGTCACGGCAAGCGGTGCGCTCGACGCGAGCGGCGGGCAGCTCTTCGTCACCCAAGACGCGAAGCTGAGCGGCGCACGCATCGACACGGGCGCGATGATCGTCGGTGGTGCGCTGGATGTGACGGCGACGCAGTGGATCAAGACGCACGGCCTCGCGCTCATCAATGGCGCGACGACTTTCAACGCAGGCGCAGGAACGTTCACCAACTCGGCGGGGGCATCGGTACTGAGCGCCGGGCCGTTGTCGGTGACGGCGGGCGGCATCGTCAACGAGGCGAACGGGCAATTGGCGTCGACGAAGGCACTGACGCTGACGTCCACCGGCAACATCGCTAACAACGGGCTGATGAACGGCAGCACGACGTCGGTCACGGCGGGTGGCGCACTGACCAACACCGGGACGGTGCTTGGCGCGAACGGCGTCACGCTCAACGTCGGCGGTTTGAACAACAACGGCGGCATGATCCTCGCGGGCGACGTGACGGGCGCGACACCGGCGAGCGCGGATCTTGCGCTGACGGTCAACGGCGCGGGCACGGTCACGACGGCGGGTGGCGAGCTGGCCGCGACGCGCAACCTCGCGGCGTCGATGGGCGCGGCGACGTTCGATGTGACGGGCGGCGCGTTGCAGGCTGGCGGCACGATGTCGATCACGGCCAACGTCATCAACAACACCGGGTCGCTGCAACTTGGCGGCGCGAACACCGTGCTGACGGGGCTGGCGTCGTTCCTGAACAGCGGCACGATCCAGAGCAACGGCGCGCTGACGCTCGCGAGCAACGGCTGGTTCACGAACAGCGGCAGCGTGGTGGGCGGCAGCGATGTGACGATCAACGCGGCAACGATCAACGGCGTAGGCGCGACGATTCACGCCGACCGCGATCTGTCGCTGACCCGCGACGTCATCAACAGCGGCCTCATCGAGGCGAACCGCAACCTGAGCGCCACTGGCGGCAACTTCACGAACGCGGGTGCGAAGACACAGGCGGCGGGCGACATCACCTTCTCGTTGCCGGGCACGCTGAACAACATCGGCGGCACGATCATCGCAGGCAACAACCTGACGGTGAATGCGGGCGCGGTGATTAATGATCAGGCGGCAGGGTCGGGCGCCGTGACAACTACGACGACGGTCGTCGATCCGAGTCTGATCTGGAGCGCGATTATCGGAACCCGTGGCTCGAAGCTCAGCCTGGGCGCTGGTGGCGGTGAAGGCGACATGAACGTGCGGTGGCTCGATGTGACATCCGCTGCAACGCTCGGAGATTTGCTGTCGCCGACGGGCGTGACGCTGGAAGGTAAGCCGGACGGCGTCAATCCGTGGACGGGGGACCGCTGCAACGGCGGAATCTCTCCGCTGTCGTGTAATGCGGGCACTGCTGCACCGACGACCGGCTCCGGAACGTTCTACATGAACAAGTTCAGGGGAAGTCGCATGGTCGGCGATAACCCTGTCGATTACGACTATTGGCAGGCGAGTGCGTCGCCGATGCCGAACGCGTTGACGTCTGTGGCCATTAACTTGCCTACAGTCAATCAAACGTCCACCGTGACGCAAATGGGCGCGAACGGCGTCATGATTGCGGGTGGCGACATCTCGGTCACGACGTCCAGCCTGTCGAATCGCGGCGGACAGATTGCAGCGGGACGCAACTTGACGCTCAACGTCGGATCGATGGCAAACGGCGCGGTATCGCCGACGACCACCAGTTCGGTGGTGAATGCGGTCGATCAAGGGCAGTACTCCGCGTTCCTCGCTCAGCTCGCGTCGCTGGGGGCTATCGAGGTTCCTACATACCAAAACGAGAATCTGTCCGACGCGCAGCTCGCGCATCAGACGGTGTCGTTCAACATCGCGACAGGATCGGCGGCACCCACCTCGACATCGACGATTGGCTGGTCGACGCCTCTCGGCCTGATCACCGCCGCTAACACGATCAATCTGTACGGCGGCAATCTCGTCAACGAGGGCATGATCTATGCCCAGAACAACGTCAATATCTTCGCGTCGAGCGTCACGAATCAGGGCGGCAATACGCAGCAATTCACGTCGCAGGCCGGATGTGCTGCGGGCACGAGTAACGCCTCCTGCTACCGGGGTAACGACGTTCGCGGGCAGAACCCGAACACCACTTCATTCACCTTCGCGCAGAACAACGCGGCAATCATCGCGGGCAACAACCTCACGATTGCTGCGGGGACGATCAACAACAAGTACGGCGATCTGATTGCGGGTCACGATCTCGTGATCGGCGGTGTCGGCTCGTCGGCGACGGGCACGACTGCTGCTGACTCGCTGACCAACACGTCGGGCAACATCCTCGCGGGTAACAACCTGACTCTGAACGTCGCGGGCGGCATCACCAACACGTTGCCGCCGCCGGTTCAGGTGCATGAGAACTACGGCAAGCTGGAAAAGTATTCGGGCTGTATGACGGCGGGTGGCTACAAGGAGAGCTACTGCGAGGCGTACGTCGATCAGCAGTCGGGCAACTCGTCGATCATCGGCGCAGGGAACAATCTGACGATCAACGCCGGGTCGCTGACGAACGTCGGCAGTTTGATCACGGCGGGTCTTAATGCGACGATCAACGTCAGTGGCCCGGTGGTGAACAGCGCACAGACGCTCAATGCCTACTGGCACTCGCACTGGGTGCAAGAGACGGGCATGTTCGAGTCGGACAAGCGTCATGACGTGTGGAGCTGTGGGAGTGCTGCGGAATGTACGTCGCTGTATGGCGATGCGTACACGAGCGTGGGTGGCGTAATCAACCCGCCGACGCCGGTGGGCAACATCGCGGCGACGATTCAAGCCCCGAACCTGACGGTGACGTCGGGTGGTCAGATCGTCAACGTGGGTAACGTGGTGGGGCAGTCGGTGTCGCTGACTGGTACGAGCCTGATCAACGGCATCACGACGGCGAACACGTACACGCCGCAAGTCGGCAACGCACCGCGAGTGATCAGTCTGGCTCCGGCGAACGGCGGCCTGAATCTGACGATCCCGGCGAGCTTGGGCGGTGCGGGTTCATCGATCCTGATGGGAGCCACAGGCCAGCAGAACGGCCCGAGCTATGTTGTGGGTGGATTGGGCGCAACGCTCGATCCCGTCTCCCCGCAAGTGCTGATCTCTAACTTGCCTGCGTCGCTGCAACCGAGCACGACGACGTTCTATTTCTCACCGCAACAGGAAGCGATCCAACTCCAGCAAGCGGCCCTGATGCAAACGGGCAAGGCGAGTTTCATCAATGGGTTGTCGACGGACAGCACGTCGCAGTTGAGCGTCAACGACCAGCAGAAGCTGGTGATGTACGGCAACGCCGTCGAGTATGCGAAGACGAACAACATCCAGTTGGGTCAAGCCCTCACGCCCGAGCAGGTCGCAGGGTTGTCGCAACCGATGCTGTGGTACGTCGAGCAGACGGTGCCTGAGCCGGGATGCGCGGCAACGGGTAATGCGAAATGCCCGACCGTGACGGCACTAATGCCGCAGGTGTACCTGCCGGAGAACTTCACAGCGCTGTCCGCAGGCGGACAGATTCTGGCGAGCAATGACCTGTCGTTGAACTTCGGCAGCACGGCGACGGGCGGCAGCATCCTGAACACGGGCTCGATCACCTCAGGCGGGACGCTGACGGTGAACACCGGCACGCTGACGAACCGCGCGAACGTGGTGGACGTCGGTGAAATCTGGAGCTACATCAAGGACGCGGGCTACCTGAAGACCACCGGCACGATGGTGCAGCCGGGTGGCTTCATGAGCGCAGCAGCGGGCGGGTTGACGCTCAACGTCGACCAGTTCAACCAGATCGGCGGCGCACTCCAACTACTCGATCCGAACGGCCAAGTCGACCAAGCGGCAACACAAGCGTTCATCGCGGGCGTTGCTGCACAGTTGGGCGACAAGTTCGTCCAGCAGACGCTGCAAAACGACCTGCACACGGATTTCGTGAAGCAGGGCGGCAGTTTCGGGATTCAGCAGGTTGGGATGATCATGGCCTCGGCCATGCTGGCCGGGGCATTGGCACCGCTGATGGCCGGATTGGTCGCGGCGCAACTTGGATCGGTCGCCGCGACATTCGTAGCAGGCGGGTTGGGCAACGTGATGGCGAGCGCAGCGCTCACCGCGATGGCAAGTTCGACCCTCACGCAGGCCATGTTCACCGGCTCGTTGGACTTCGGTTCAGTGCTGAAGACAGGCCTCTCGGCGGCGGTTACGGCTGGATTGCTGAACGGGATCACGTATTCGAGCGCCGATGGCTTGGGGTTCTCGACGACAGCGTCTCCGAATAGCTTGAGTAGTCTGGCTGGCGTAAAGCCAACTTTTGTGGAAGGTACCGCGAGCCAAGCTAGCACGGCCTCCGCGAGCTTCTCAATCACTCAAGGCATGGCGATCTTCGGTCAGTCTGTGATTCAGGCCGGGGTGCAATCAACGATTCAAGGTGGCAGCTTTTTGGATGCGTTGCAGGCAAACGGGATCAGCAACCTTGGCGCAGCGTTGGCGTTCCAGATTGGCGAAGCGAAAGCCGACGGTCTATTTGGGGACGGTCTAAGCAAGAACATCCTTTCTATCGCGGCACACGCAGCGCTGGGTTGCGCGGGAAGTGCGGCGTCCGGAAATGGATGCGCAGGCGGCGCAATCGGTGGGGCAGCAAGTGCGGCATTTACACCGGACTTCATTAAAGGAATCGATCCAAGCGGTGCGCCACTCAACGAGGGCCAACTGGCCGCGCTCTCCATGCTGTCGAGCTTGATGGGGGCGGGGCTGTCGGGGGCAGCGGGAGCAGACGCTAATGCTGGAGCGTTCTGGGCGCAGAACCAAGCGTTGAATAACGATTCTAGATCTTCGAAGCATCGGGAAGATGCCGCGAAGAACGGCGGCGCCTTCTATGCCGTGGACAACTTGCTAGCTCAAGACCCTGATCAATGGCTTCGGAACTTCTTTTCGATCGGGAGCAGGAATGCCAACAAGGCAGAGTCTGACCCTAACCGTCAAATTGATCCGACCGACGGCCCGCGCAATAATGGACCTGGTGCACCGTCCCCGGTTACACCTGCAGTTGTTTTGAGATGTTTGGCAGGGGGCCCGGTAGGATGTGTGGTCGCTGCCATATTAGGATCATTGGTTCGACCGGCTTCTCCGCCACCTAGTAATTGGACATTTTCGAGTGGCGATGGTGGTGCGGATAAGAGCACGACTGACGGCACAGTTGCCAATCCCACTTCGAACGTTCAATTTGGTGCAAATAAGAATCAAACTGATCATGCATTTCGTCATGTAATTGATGGTGGTTATGACGCCGCTGCGGTGCAAAAATCGGTGTCGGATGATCTTGGGAAAATTGGAAAAATGATCCCAGAAGGTTTGTATAACGGTACCGTTTTTGTTGATGGCGTGGAGTTTAACTACAGCGCTTTCAAATTTCCGAATGGAAAAATAAATGTTGGAAGAATAACTTCTCCGAGGTAATGATGGGAAAAAGAAGAAAGTTAAGCGCTCGTGAGTACTCGCTGGTGGTGGGTTTGATTTCTCGATCAGATCTTGGCGAGGATAAAAAAAGCGCATTGATCGAATCGGCTCGCGATGCTCCCGTCGAAGAGTTGTCTGATGGTGGGATGGGAAGTTTGAGGTTTTTTTGGGGTGGTTGTGAAATTAGAAAATTTGGTCGAAAAATAGCGGAGCGTGAGTTTTTTGATTCTGATGGTGTGGAGATTTCCGTGGCAATTAATTTGGACCAATTGGGGGATCTGTATGAATTGGATCTGTGGAAGGTCGATTTTTCCAAGGTGAAGGTTTTTCCATCGATTTGATAGGGTATTTATTCTCGGAAATTGAAAGTCTAATAACTGTCTCGTAGGTGGATTGGGCGCGACGCTCGATCCCGTCTCCCCGCAAGTGCTGATCTCCAACTTGCCTGCGTCGCTGCAACCGAGCACGACGACGTTCTATTTCTCACCGCAACAGGAAGCGATCCAACTCCAGCAAGCCGCCCTGATGCAAACGGGCAAGGCGAGTTTCATCAATGGGTTGTCGACGGATAGCACCTCGCAGTTAAGCGTCAACGACCAGCAGAAGCTGGTGATGTACGGCAACGCAGTCGAGTACGCGAAGACGAACAACATCCAGTTGGGTCAAGCCCTCACGCCCGAGCAGATCGCAGGGTTGTCGCAACCGATGCTGTGGTACGTCGAGCAGACGGTTCCGGAGCCGGGATGCGCGGCAACGGGTAACGCGAAATGCCCGACCGTCACGGCGCTGATGCCGCAGGTGTACCTGCCGGAGAACTTCACGGCGTTGTCCGCAGGCGGACAGATTCTCGCGAGTAACGACCTGTCGCTGAACTTCGGCAGCACGGCGACGGGCGGCAGCATCCTCAACACAGGCTCGATCACCTCAGGCGGGACGCTGACGGTGAACACCGGGACGCTAACGAACCGCGCGAACGTGGTGGACGTCGGCGAGATCTGGAGCTACATCAAAGACGCGGGTTACCTGAAGACCACCGGCACGATGGTGCAGCCGGGTGGCTTCATGAGCGCCGCAGCGGGCGGGTTGACTCTCAACGTTGACTAGTTCAACCAGATCGGCGGCGCACTCCAACTCTTAGACCCGAACGGACAAGTCGACCAAGCGGCAACGCAAGCCTTCATCGCAGGCGTTGCTGCACAGTTGGGCGACAACTTCGTCCAGCAGACGCTGCAAAACGACCTGCACACGGATTTCGTGGAGCAGGGCGGGAACTTCGGGATTCAGCAGGTTGGGATGATCATGGCCTCGGCCATGCTGGCCGGAGCATTGGCACCGCTGATGGCCGGATTGGTTGCGGCGCAACTTGGATCGGTCGCAGCGACATTCGTAGCAGGCGGGTTGGGCAACGTGATGGCGAGCGCAGCACTCACCGCCATGGCGAGTTCGACCCTCACGCAGGCCATGTTCACCGGCTCGTTGGACTTCGGCTCAGTGCTGAAGACGGGCCTGTCGGCGGCGGTTACGGCTGGATTGCTGAACGGGATCACGTATTCGAGCGCGGATGGATTGGGATTCTCGACGACAGCGTCTCCGAATAGCTTGAGTAGTCTGGCTGGCGTAAAGCCGTCCTTCGTCGAAGGTACGGCGAGCCAAGCTGGCACGGCCTCTGCGGGTCTCTCAATCACTCAAGGCATGGCGATCTTCGGCCAGTCTGTGATTCAGGCAGGCGTGCAGTCAACGATTCAGGGTGGAAGTTTCCTTGATGCGTTGAAGGCAAGTGGAGTAAGTAATCTGAGCGCGGCATTGGCGTTCCAGATTGGCGATGCAAAGGGTGATCTCAGTCAAATCTTCGGGCAGAACGGCGGCGAAATTGTGTCCACAATTGCGCACGGCGCTTTGGGCTGCGCAAGTGCGGCTGCGTTGGGCAATGGTTGTGCGGGTGGTGCGATTGGTGGCGCGCTTGGTTCTGCACTAAATTCGATATTCGACCCGAGCCAGGTACTCCCGCCTGAGCTACATGTTGGCCTTATGGGGCTGGCCGGTGCACTAGTTGCTGGCGTATTGGGGCAGGACGCGAATGCTGCGGCAACCGCAGCACAGAACGAGACGCAGAACAACTGGCTTAAACATAAGGCCGAAGCATTTAACAAGCCATCGGAGGCGGATCAACTCAAGGCGGCAGCGTTAGCTTGTAGTGCTAGCGGAAGTCTCAGCTCTGAGAGTTGCGGAAAGCTCAATGAATTGAGGGCGGTGTCTCTAGCTCGCGATCAAGCATTGACGAGTGCTTGTACCGACGCCAGCTCGGCAGCGTGCATGCTCGCGGTGGCAGACGCCAAAGCAAATGGCAACATCGTTGTCCGTGCTTCGAATGGGCAAATGTTTGCAGTCGATCCTGCTGACTCTCAAATCCTGTCGGGAGACTTGAATTCCAAGGCGACATTGCTGGACAAGCAGTTGGGTAGCCCGCTGGGGGCGATTCTCTCAGCCTTAGTCGTTGCGCTGGGCGGTTCTACAGAGACAGCCTTGGAGGGGGCGCAACTGGGGCAGGCCGTGGAGGGAGTGGGGGGCGGTCTCACGTCGCTCGGTGTATCCCCCATTGTCAGATGGCTACATCGCTCCTCGAGTAGTTCGACGCCGCAGACGGTTGCCCCGCAATATGTCTTTGAGGTCGGAGCGAACATAACTCCGATGTCGACGGCAAACGCATATCGGTTCATTGGAGCAAATGGTACTTTCGTGACACCATTGGCGAGCATTGAGTCAGTGATTGGACCGATCGGGTCGATGGCTCGGGAAGTGACGATTTCTAGAAACCAAGCAACGGCGCTAGAAGGTGCTCTCGGACTTAATCCGGGCTCATTAGGAGCATCGAACTTGCTTTCAATCGTCAGCAACATAAGTTCCAGAGCCCCGCGATCCCCACTCTCGGGCAACGATCACTTCCTTGGCGGTGGACAGGGACTTCCGGGCGGTGGGAAGGAGTTGGTCATTGACTCGATACCCAGTGCCGGTGGTGCAGGAATTCGACAAATTACTGTAAAGGTTAAGTGACGATATGAATCCGACTCGGATTTTCCCCGGGCGAATCACGCAGTGCCCAAGTTGTCACGGCGACGTCGCGTATTCATGGTTGACGGGTATGGGAGGGCCTCATTTTCATGTATACGCTATTGAGAATAACGATGTTCTGATCAGGCGAGAATGGTTCGAAAATCTTGAAAAGATGCGTCTCGCCGGTGCCACGGACGCGATGCTCCTAGATGCCATTGAAGATTTGCTGATACCTGCAACTGCGGAGCGGTCGAAGTATTCCTTGTGGAGTAACGTCAAATGTCCCCATTGCCACATTGAATTCCCATATCGGTTCCGTGGCAACCTGGCGTTACGGCTCAGTGATTATTCGGTAGTTTTGGTGGACGGGTGTCAACTCGATACGGATGAAGGTGTTTTTTTGGTGCGTGTAAGTAGCTGAGAGACGAACCTCGGTTAGTGAGCGATTCAGGCTCCGAATCTGACGGTGACGTCGGGCGGTCAGATCGTCAACGTGGGTAACGTGGTTGGACAGTCGGTGTCGCTCACGGGCACGAGTCTTGTGAATGGCATCACGACAGCGAACACCTACACACCGCAAGTCGGCAACGCACCGCAAGTGATCAGCTTGGCTCCGGCAAACGGCGGCCTGAACCTGACGATCCCAGCGAGCTTGGGTGGCGCAGGTTCGTCAATCCTCACGGGAGCCACAGGCCAGCAGAACGGCCCGAGCTATGTCGTCGGTGGATTGGGCGCAACGCTCGATCCCGTCTCCCCGCAAGTGCTGATCTCTAACTTGCCTGCGTCGCTGCAACCGAGCACGACGACGTTCTATTTCTCTCCGCAACAAGAAGCGATCCAACTCCAGCAAGCGGCCCTGATGCAAACGGGCAAGGCGAGCTTCATCAATGGGTTGTCGACGGATAGCACGTCGCAGTTGAGCGTGAACGACCAGCAGAAGCTGGTGATGTACGGCAACGCGGTCGAGTATGCGAAGACGAACAACATCCAGTTGGGTCAGGCCCTGACACCTGAGCAGATCGCAGGGTTGTCGCAACCGATGCTGTGGTACGTCGAGCAGACGGTTCCGGAGCCGGGATGCGCGGCAACGGGTAACGCGAAATGCCCGACGGTCACGGCCCTGATGCCGCAGGTGTACCTGCCGGAGAACTTCACGGCGTTGTCCGCAGGCGGACAGATTCTGGCGAGTAACGACCTGTCGTTGAACTTCGGTAGCACGGCGACAGGCGGCAGCATCCTGAACACGGGCTCAATCACCTCAGGCGGGACGCTGACGGTGAACACCGGGACGCTGAAAAACCGCGCGAACGTGGTGGACGTCGGCGAAATCTGGAGCTACATCAAGGACGCGGGTTACCTGAAGACCACCGGCACGATGGTGCAGCCCGGTGGCTTCATGAGCGCCGCAGCGGGCGGGTTGACTCTCAACGTTGACCAGTTCAACCAGATCGGCGGCGCACTCCAGCTACTGGGTCAGAACGGACAAGTCGACCAAGCAGCAACGCAAGCGTTTATCGCGGGTGTGGCTGCACAACTGGGCGACAACTTCGTCCAGCAGACGCTGCAAAACGACCTGCACACGGACTTTGTGAAGCAGGGTGGTGACTTTGGCATTCAGCAGGTTGGGATGCTGGTCATCATGGCCATGACGGTTATCGCGACGTATGGCTCGTCGCTAACACTGGCGACGGCGGAAACCGCCGCACAGCAGGCCGCACTCGATGCAGCGATGACGGCGATCATTGAAGGTGGTACGGCAGCCGCAGCCGAGACCGCCGCTGCGGGCGTCACAGGTGGGTTGCTCTCCAGCGGACTGTTTGCAGCAGGTACGTTGGGCAATGCGATGGCATCGGCGTTTGCCGCAAGCGCGTTCGCTTCGGCTGCGTCACAAGTGATGTCGAATGGCTCGCTGAACTTCGGAGACGTACTGAAGGCGGGCGTAGTTTCGAGCCTGACGGCGGGCCTCACGCGTGGCATCACGTTCAGCGAAGCCGACGGATTTGGCTTCTCGACGGCAGGCTCATCAGACACCCTCGCGAACATTGCTGGGACGAATCCGAGTATTGCCCAAGGCTTAGCAAGCAACGCAGTAAGTTCGACAGCGAGCGACTTCGCCCGACAACTGGCTGCGATGGCCGGAGTGTCGGCAATCCAAGCTGGTGTGCAGTCGGCGATTCAAGGGGGGAGTTTCCTTGAGGCGTTGAAGGGCAGTGGGATTAGCAATTTGAGTGCAGCACTGGCCTACCAGATTGGTTCGCTTGGTCCGGAAGGCCTCGGACAGTTGGGGTACGTGGGAGCACATGCGGCGCTAGGCTGTGCAAGTTCTTCTGCGCTGGGAACCGGATGCGGTGGTGGCGCTATTGGCGCAGCTACCAGCGCCGTGCTCACCCCATTGTTGCGTGACGCGCTTTATAACGGGTCGGAAACCGTTACGTACACGGATAACGGTGACGGAACCGTCACGAAGACCACGAGTTATGACAACCCTGCAATTAATGCGAGCATCGCGCTAATCGCTGCACTTTCTGGTGCTGGCCTATCGGGAGTGCTCGGTCAGAATCCGAATGGAGGTGTGACGGCGGCGCAGAACGAAGCGGTAAATAACGCTTTGAGCGCAAAACTGATGACGATCATGGTTCCCACGCCATTGGGCCCGATGCTGATGTTCGTCCCTGTGCTGACCGACGATCCGGTAATCGGTACGCCGAACAACGGACCCAAAGGAACGGACCCGCTGGTCAATCCGATTGAAGCGGCGAATGACGGCAACATCATGACGACGCCGAATAATGGAGTCCGTGGTGTAACTGTGACCGAGACGCCGCTGGGCGGTCCACTGACGCCTACGATTTTGGACAATCCCGGTTGTCTCTTGGTACCGGGGCTGTGCGCCGGTCTTATGATCATGGCGCAGGTCCGAGATGGCGCCGACAAAATCTCAAAGCTTCTCGGTACCGGTGGTTCTGACGTCGGCGTGAGGCCTGGCGAGACAACCGTTTATATTTCGAGAGATGAGAACGGGAATACGCAGTATGTAGGTATTACGGATGATCTGGGCGCCAGAGCTCGAGCCCATTTGGCTCAAAAAGGCATATTTATTGAGCCAATAGCTGGTCTTCAAGGAATTGCGCGTGAAGACGCAAGGGCAATTGAGCAGGTTTTGATTGAGTATAATGGTCTGGGGAAAAATTCCGGATCATTGATGAATAAAATAAATAGCATATCAAATAAAAATCCGATTTATGCTGAATCTCTAAAGGGGGGCGTAAAATTGCTGGAGGATATTAAATATGAGGGGTTCGTTAAATGATTAGGATTGGTGACGTATTTTCAATAAAAACTTCGAAAGGGTTGGCGTATTTTCAATATGTTTTAAAGCATAAGTTTATGGGGTCGATGATCAGGGTTTTGCCGGGGGTTTTTGAAGGAGCTCCGGGAAATGTGACGTCTCTCGTTAATGAGGTGACAAATTTCTTTGTCTTCTTCCCGGTTGCGGGGGCGCTGAAGCTAGGGATCATTAGCAAAGTCGGGAATTTTGAAATTCCGAAGTACTCTCGAGGGATGCCACTTTTTCGCGCGGGTAACGCCAATTCAGTCACAAAAAGAGTTGAAAATTGGTGGCTGTGGGATGGTGAAAAAGAGTGGATGGTGGGAGAGATCACGGACGACCAGAGAAAATTGCCGATTCGTCAAATATGGAATGACACCTTGTTAATCAAAAGAATCGAGGACGGCTGGTTGCCCGAGCGCGATAAGACCTAACGTCTCGCAGGTTGGATCGACCATCAACTGAGACTGAGGTCGATTTTGAGGGGCTCAAGTGTTGAACTGTGATTGTTGTTCGGCAGTGCCACAACGCGACGACCAATGCCTGTGGTCGTGCGGTAAACCGCGAGCAGGCGCTCATCGCCTACCGGAACCTGCAGTCCTACGGAATGTACGTCGCTGTATGGATACGCGTACACGAGCGTAGGTGGGGTGATCAACCCGCCTACGCCGGTGGGCAACATCGCGGCGACGATTCAAGCGCCAAACCTGACGGTGACGTCGGGCGGTCAGATCGTCAACGTGGGTAACGTGGTTGGGCAGTCGGTGTCGCTGACCGGTACGAGCTTGGTCAACGGCATCACGACGGCGAACACGTACACGCCGCAAGTCGGCAACGCGCCGCAAGTGATCAGCTTGGCTCCGGCGAACGGTGGCCTGAATCTGACGATCCCCGCGGGCTTGGGCGGCGCGGGTTCGTCGATCCTGACGGGAGCCACCGGCCAGCAGAACGGCCCGAGCTATGTTGTGGGTGGATTGGGCGCGACGCTCGATCCCGTCTCCCCGCAAGTGCTGATCTCGAACTTGCCAGCGTCGTTGCAACCGAGCACGACGACGTTCTACTTCTCACCGCAACAAGAAGCGATCCAACTCCAGCAAGCGGCCCTAATCAGTTCGTATGCCACAACCCGCGTGCAGGAAAATCTCGAAGCGAAGCTCACGCCCGGTTGTAGGCCGATTGCCAACGGACGTCTGAATATCACACCATGAAAGCTGAAATCAAATCGTTGCATTCCTTGCTGTTGGAAGACAGGTTGATCGACTACTGGCCAGATGATGTGTCGAACTTCGGCACATGGATTCGAGCCTACATTGGTCCACGAGGTGAGGTGAGTTCCGAATCGTTCGACATTCACGTTTGCACGCCGGAATGGCTCAAGGCGCAGTGTGCCACTCAAAGTCCGCTTTGGGGCAGGCACATGCTGATTGTCGAAGTCTACGATTACGACGCCATTAAGACGGCTATTGAACGTTACGTAGCAGCTGTCGACGGTGACGATTGGGCGGACATCGCCGCAAAGTTGAGCCGAGTTGGTGCATGGGAGTTTGAAGATTATCAGGATCGGTAACGGGACCACCCGTCATAGGATTTTTGACCACACGCTCGCAGAGCACATTCAAACGGTTGCGGGTGAATTGCCTGTTGACGAAGTCGGCTTGTGGTAAATCGTACCGGCAGGTCGGCAAGGGTTTAGCTTAAGTGGTGCTGACTTGGAAGAGTTTGTGCGTTGCTACAACCGAGCACGACGACGTTCTACTTCTCGCTGCACCAAACAAAAAAAGGGTTGCGTGATTTCACGTAACCCTTCGTGCTTTTTGCGTGACGCACTACTCGTCCCTAGTCCAGTCCCGTCGCGCCCCTATCGCTTCAATGCGTAGCACTGCACGCGCAAATCGTGATCATTGATGAGTCCGCAACTGCTGGCATCCTTCTTTCCATAGCAGTACTCACGCTGATCGTGATCGGTTATATCACCACAACTGCCGCTTCCGTTCTTCATATAACACTGTGCTCGTAAGTCGCGGTCATTGATGAGTCCGCAGCTGCTGGCATCCTTCTTCCCGTAACAGTACTCACGTTGATCGTGATCGTTGATATCACCACAACTGCCACTTCCCCTCTCGATATAGCACCTTGCTCGCAAATCGTGGTTATTGATGTTCCCACAGCTGCCACCGCTCTGCGTCGCGTAGCAGTAAGCACGTTGATCGCTATCGTTGATGTTTCCACAGCTCTGGGAGAAGGCTGGACGCGACACCCCGAACATCAGGATTGCCAAGCTGAGCAGTATTTTCTTCATCATCCTTATTCATCCTTATCTCACGTGTGATTATTCGATCGTACTGTGAAAGTGATTCCTGACGAGAGCGTTAGTAGTCACGTGGAATCCTGAATATATAAATGGATTTAACGCATCTTTGGTTGACGGAGGATTTTTGAAAGACCTCACCCCTGCGCCATCACCTGCTGCGCAATCGCCGCAGTAATTCCAGCCTTATCGTGCCGCGTCCGCTCCAGCAGCCCGATACTCCGTTGCTCCGTCACCCCGGGAAGAGGAATCACGCGCAACGCATCCTCATGCGCCCAGCTTGCGCTTCTCAGCATCGGCACCACGGCCACGCCGACCCGTTGCCGCACCAGCGCCACGATCCCTTCGATGGACGACAGCTCCAGAAAGTCGCTGACCTTCACGTGCTGACGTCGCACCGCACGATCAATCAACGCCCCAGTCCGCTGCGTCCGATCAAACCGCAGAAACCGCTCCGTCTCCAGCAGCTTCGCCACCGACGAAGACTTCAACGCCGACGACGCTAGCAGAACCAACGGCTCCCGATACAACGGCGTCCACCGCACCCCTGCCGGGCGTCTTCCAGATGCTTCCACCAGCACTGCGCAATCGATCTCCCCGGCGTCGAGCTTTGCGGTTAGCTCAATCGACCGTGCCGTCTGAATCGATATCTCCAGATGCGGCTGCGCGTGCTTGATCTGCGACACAGCCCGCGCCAGCGCACTCACCGCTGATTCCACCGCACCAATCGTCACCGGCCCGGCCGTCGATTCGATGCCAGCGGCCAGCGTGCGCATCGTCTGGTACTGCGCCAGCAACTGCTCCGCGTGCGGCAGCAGCAACCGTCCCATCGCATTGAGCGCCACGGAGCGCCCCACGCGATCGAACAAGGGATGGTCGAATTCTTCCTCCAGCGCGCGCATTTGCATGCTGACCGCCGATTGGGTCATGGCGAGATGTTCGGCTGCCGAAGCGAACGAGCCGTATCTCGCGACCGCCGCAAACGTCCGCATAAATCGCAGGTTGCTCATGGGTGACTCACGCTAAACATCTGAATATTCGAAAGAAAGCCCCGGAGAGGCTCGTTGAAAACCGCCATCAACTCATCAAAAAACTTGCGATGACGAATCACAAATTCTAGCTTTTATTGGTTTTTTGGCACAAGCAGAATGGGGCGAAGCGAGTGCGGTCGGCTTGCCACGAAAACACTTCATAGAAGAGGAGTATCCCCATGGAAGTTTCGGTCGGGCGCGACGGCGCCTCGAATACCGCAAATACGGCGCAAACCGAGCGATCGAGCAAACGTATCGACGTCAAGGTCATTGCGGTGTCCACCGTCGGCAATGCGCTCGAATGGTTCGACTTCACCGTCTTCACCTTCTTCGCCGCGAACATCGCGCGTCAGTTCTTCCCCAGCGATAACCCCACCGCCGCACTGCTCGCGGCATGGACGACTTTCGGCGTCGGCTTTCTGACGCGTCCGCTCGGTGGCATCGTGCTCGGCGCTTACGCCGACAAACATGGACGAAAAGCCGCACTGCTCCTGACGATCACCGTCATGGCGCTCGGCGTCGCCGTCATCGCCTTCGCGCCGACCTACGCACAAATCGGCATGGCCGCTCCGGTGCTCATGCTCGTCGGTCGCTTCCTTCAGGGCTTCTCCGCAGGCGGCGAAGTGGGGAGTGCCACGGCATTCCTCGTCGAGCACGCACCGGTCGAGCGTCGTGGCGTGTATGGCAGCTTCCAGATGATCGCGCAGGCGTGCAGCATGCTGCTGGGTGCCATCGTGTCCGTCGGCATCACGCAAACCCTCACACCGGAACAGATCGACGCCTTCGGCTGGCGCATTCCGTTCGTCATCGGCCTGCTCATCGTGCCGGTCGGTCTCTACGTGCGCTCGCGTCTGGATGAGTCGCCGGTCTTCAAGGACGCCCGCAAACAAGACGCCGAAAAGCGCTCGCCGTTCATCGAGTCGGTCACGCAGCACTGGCGTCAGGTTCTGGCGGGCTTCGGCCTCACGGTGTACGGCACCATCGGCACGTACATCTTCTATTACTACATGCCGAGCTACGCGACGAAGTCGCTGGGCATCCCCTTCAAGAGCAGCGTGATCGCGTCGTTGTGCGCAGCCGTCGCCTACATCGTGGGGACGTTCGCCTCGGGCCGCATCTCCGACGCCATCGGCCGCAAGAAGCCGATGACGGCCTCCGCACTCATCAGCCTGATCATCGCGTACCCGCTGTTCCTCGCCGTCAGCCACGTGCCGACGCTCCCGATGCTGATCTTCGTGCAATGTTGCCTGATGCTCTCGCTCGGGCTGTTCCAGGGATCGTATTGCGCCTTCGTGTGCGAACTGTTCCCGTCGCGCGTGCGTGCCACGTCGATGGCCATCGGCTACAACTTTGCCGTGATGATCTTCGGCGGCTTCGCCGGTGCCATCGCAACGTTGCTCATCGGCTGGACGGGCGACAAGCTTGCCGTCGTCTACTACGGCCTCTTTGGCGCAGCCGTGGGCCTCGTCACGATCCTGATGCTCAAGGATCGCTCGCGGCAACCTCTGCTCTAAGACACCAAAAACCACGGTATCCGGCGGCCATTTCAATGGCTCGCCGGTGCACCACTGCACTGCCTCCCCAAACCTGCCCCTGTCCAATGCGCGCGACCTGCTGACAGCGTCGGCGAGCGTCGCGCCTTTCGGGGCATTCTCAAGAGACGACTCTCATGTCCATCATTCCGGAAATCGCCGAACGCTCGGCCGAACTGCAAGCTATCCGACGCGACATCCATGCCCACCCCGAACTGCGCTACGAAGAGGCGCGCACGTCGGACATCGTGGCGAAGCTGCTCGAATCGTGGGGCATCGAAGTCACGCGCGGGCTGGGTAGGACGGGCCTCGTCGGTGTGCTGCGAAACGGCACGGGCAAGAAAGTCATCGGTCTGCGCGCAGACATGGACGCGCTGCCGATTCAGGAACTCAACACGTTCGAACATGCGTCGCAGTACGCGGGCAAGATGCACGCCTGCGGTCACGATGGCCACACCGCTATGCTGCTCGGCGCAGCGCAGCATCTGGCCGCACATCGCAATTTCGACGGCACCATCATCTTCATCTTCCAACCGGCGGAAGAGGGCGGCGGTGGCGCGAAGGCGATGCTCGAAGACGGTTTGTTCGAGAAATTTCCGGTCGACGCGGTCTTTGCGCTGCACAACTGGCCCGGCCTCGCGGCGGGCAGCTTTGGTGCGCGTGTGGGCGCGACACAGGCATCGAGCAATGAATTCCGCATCGTCGTCAAAGGGACGGGCGCACACGCCGCCATGCCGCACGATGGCATCGATCCTGTCCTCACGGCGATGCAAATCGGCACCGGCCTGCAAAGCATCATGACGCGCAACAAGCGCCCCATCGACGCCGCCGTGCTCTCCATCACGCAGATGCAAGCAGGCGAAGCGATCAACGTCATTCCGAATACCGCGACGCTCGCGGGCACGGTGCGCACGTTCTCGCTCGAAGTACTCGACCTGGTCGAGAAGCGTATGCGCGAGTTCTGCGAATCGACGGCTGCGGCGTACGGTTGCACGGTCGAATTCTCGTTCCTGCGCAACTATCCGCCGACGGTCAACACCGCCACCGAGACACAGTTCGCACTCAACGTCATGAAGGAGATTGTGGGACGCGATCACGTCGTCGATCCTATCGATCCGACGATGGGCGCCGAAGATTTCTCGTTCTTCCTGCTGGAGCGTCCGGGCTGCTACGCCTACATCGGCAACGGGACCGGCGACCATCGTGCGCACGGTCACGGTCTCGGTCCGTGCATGCTGCACAACACGAGCTACGACTTCAACGACGATGTCCTCACGCTCGGCTCGACCTATTGGGTGCGCCTGACCGAAGCCTTCCTGGCGGAGTGAGACGCGATGACCCCGAGTCCGTTTTCCAGCAGCTATCTTCAGGCGCGCGAGCGTTTCGCGACAGCGGCCCGGCAGGCCGGTGTCGATGTGACGAGCCACGCCATTCCCGACATCGTCGGCCGTGAGGGTGAGACGCTCGCGACGGACGTCGTGCGTCTCGGCTCACCCGATGCGCGACGCTTGCTCATCCTCACCTCCGGCACGCACGGCGTGGAGGGATTTTGCGGCAGCGCTGCGCAGATCGCGCTGCTGGGCGACGAAGGGCTGAAGTCGCGTCTCGCAGCGGCGGACGTCGCCATTCTCGTCGTGCACGCGATCAATCCGTACGGCTTCTCGTGGCTGTCCCGCACGAACGAGGACAACGTCGATCTGAACCGCAACAGCATCGACTTCACGCAGACGCTGCCGGTCAACGCGGCTTATGCCGATCTGCATGATTTGCTCGTGCCGCCCGAGTGGCCGCCGTCCGACGACAACGTGCGGGCCATCGCCGACTACATCGCGACGCACGGCGAAGCGGCGTATCAGCGCGCGCTGACGATCGGACAGTACGCGTTCGCCGACGGACTGTTCTACGGGGGACGAGAACCCGTGTGGAGCACGCGGCTGATGCGCACGTTAATCGAGACGCACGGACAGCGTTGTGAAGCCATCGGCTGGATCGACTTCCATACGGGTCTCGGTCCGCCGGGGCATGGCGAAAAGATCTGCGTGGGCGGTCTCGACACCGCAGAGCTAGCACGCGCTCGCGCTTGGTGGGGTGCCGATCTGGCCAGCCCTATCGACGGCACGACCGTGGCGTCGAACGTCGGTGGCCCATTGCTCGACACGCTGCGCAACACGGCGAAGCACGCGCAAGTGACCGCCATCGCCATCGAATATGGCACGGTGCCGCTCATCGACATGCTGCACATGCTGCGGGCGGATTCGTGGTTGAGGCGTCACCCGGAAGCGACGGATGCACAAGCGTCGGCCATCCGCGCTTCGGTACTGGCGGCATTCTGCTTTGACGACGGCGTATGGCAGGGCCAGATTCTCGGGCAGGCACGCGTGGCCATCTTGCAGGCGGTGACGGGGTTGAGTCGTCAGGGCGCTACCGGTTAGGGCAAAATCGGGCGACAATAGCCCGCCCCTAACCGCACAAACGCTCATGGCATCTCACGTGAAGAAGTCTTTCGTCGGCCGGATTCGCGATCAACTCGATCAGCTCTCGCCGTCAGAGCGGCGTCTGGCCGAATTCGCGCTCGATCTGCCGGGCGATCTGGCGGGCTATTCGGCATCCGAGCTGGCCACACTGGCTCAGGTGTCGAATGCCACCGTCACGCGCTTCGTGCGACGTCTGGGCTATGAGTCGTTCGACGACGCGCGCAAACACGTGCGCTCCGAGCAACGCGCTGGCTCCCCGCTCGCGATGGCTGCGACCACCCACACAACCGAAGCGGTGGCCGACAACGTCGTCGGCGCGCATCGTCAACAAAGCCTCGCCAACATCGACGCGACCTACCGTCGTCTCTCGTCCAACGAGATCGAACAGATCGCCGCTGCCATCCTGTCGGCGCGCAAAGTCTGGGTCGTGGGCTTTCGCTCCAGCTTGCCGCTCGCGATGTATTTCCGCTGGCAGTTGCTGCAAATCGTCCCCAGCGCACAAGTCATCCCCGGCGCTGGCGAGACGCTCGGCGAGCATCTCGCAGGCATCGGCGCAGACGACATCGTGATCGTGTTCGCGCTGCGTCGTCGCGTTCGTCAGATGCCGACGATCGTCGCGCAACTCGCCAAGGCGTGCCCGAATCTCGTCTACATCACCGAGCGCAATGCCGCGACGAAGACGCCCGCAAAGTGGTCGTTGCAGTGCGACGTGCAAGGCCCCGGCGTGCTCGATAACCACACGGCGGTGATCGGCCTGTGCCACCTGATCGTCACGCAGGTGATGACGCTTGCAGGCAATCCGGGACGTCGTCACCTCGGCCTCGTGGAAGCGTTCCACGACGCACTCGACGAAATCTGACCCACCGCCGTCGTCCGACGGCGCTCCGCCTCAAACCTCCCCATCATTGGCATCTCCCGCCAAGGCCGACGCTCGTCCGCGTCGTCCGCATCGTCAGGCTAAACCCTGATATGAAAAATAATTTTCAAAAACAAATAATCTGAAAAAATATTAACCGAACAGGTTCATCAGAGGGCGAGGCAATTCGGTCGCATAGGCGCCAATCGTGGCGCAGGGAGTTTTACGATGGGCGCAGAAGTGGTCGTATCGTCGTCGGAACCCAGGTTGCAGCAGCTCGAACGGGCGCTCGACGACATTGGCGTGACGCCGTCACACAAGAAGATCCTCGCACTGATTCTGTTTGGGGTGCTGTTCGACGTCTTCGAGCAGAATGCCGTCGGCCTCGTCGGGCCGCTGCTGCGCGAGTACTGGGGGATTTCCGCCGCGCAGATTGGTTTTCTCAACACGTTGACGTTCGGTGCCGCTGCCATCGGCCGACTCGGTTCGGGCTACATCGCCGACCGCTTCGGGCGTCGCACGATGCTGAGCATCAACCTGATGCTGTTCACGCTCGGCGCACTGATCTGCGCGTTGGCGACGAACTACACGATGCTCGCCGCCGGACGCTTCATCGTCGGCTTCGGCCTCGGCGGCGAAATCTCGATTGCCGTCACCATGCTTGCGGAGTTCTGCTCGTCGCGCTTCCGTGGTGTGGCCGTGGGCGCGATCAACGTCGCGGGCGGTGGGCTGGGCAACATGCTCGCACCGGCGTTCGGGCTGGCGGTCTTCGCCTTCTTCCCCGGGCCGGATAGCTGGCGCTGGTTGTTCGGCTGCCTCGTGCTTCCGGCCTTCTTCGTGCTGCTCTATCGCCGCTTTATCCCGGAGACGCCGCGCTTTCTGCTCTCCAAAGGCCGCGTGGAAGAGGCCAACCGGGTGCTCAACATTCTCGCCTCCGGCAAGCTGGGCAAGTCCGCCGGTGGCGGCACGAAGCGTTACCTGAGTGAAGCGTCGAACGGCGCACACCGTGCGGAGAAAGTGCGGCTGAGCGAAGTGTTCGTCGGACCGCTGGCGCGTCGCACGGTGGCCGTCGGCATAGCAGTGTGCATGACCTATGGCGCCCAGATTTCGGTGCTCACGCTGATGCCGACGATTCTGATGGCGCAGGGCTACACGCTGAGCAAGAGCTTCGTGTTCACCATCGTGATGCAGTCGGGCAGTCTGCTCGGTGCGATCACGGCGTCGTACTTCGGCTTCCGCTTCCCGCGCAAACGCGTGCTGACGCTCGGCGCTATCGCCGCGTGCGTGATCGGTCTGTGCTTTGGGTTCTTGTCGAAGTCGCAGCCGCTGATTCTCGCGTTCGGTGCGGCTTTCCAGTTCTGCGTGCTGCTGCTCAATACGTCCATCTGGATCTACGCGCCGGAACTCTATCCCACACGAGTGCGAGCGTTCGGCACGGCGTTCATTCTGGCGCTGGGCACGTTGGCCGGTGCGGCGATGCCGCTGGTGGCGGGCCGTGTATTCGACCAGTACGGCATCGGCGGCATGTTCGGGATGATGGCCGCGATGTACGCCGTGTTCGCTATCGCACTGACCTTTGCGCCGGAGACGTTCGGCAAGCCCATTGACGGCCCCGACGCGCCGGGCGACAGCGATCCGCAAGCGGCAGATGACGCGTCTGCGTCGTCGTCCGCTTCCGCCCCATCCGCTTCGCATGCTTCCTGATTTCCTGATTCGCCGAGATTTCCATGACTCACATCCTGCTCATTAACCCCAACACGTCGACGGCGACGACGCAA
This sequence comes from Pandoraea sp. NPDC090278, assembly GCF_044772185.1. Taxonomy (NCBI): domain Bacteria; kingdom Pseudomonadati; phylum Pseudomonadota; class Betaproteobacteria; order Burkholderiales; family Burkholderiaceae; genus Pandoraea; species Pandoraea sp. NPDC090278. The sequence continues at coordinate 172,870 of NZ_JBIVYJ010000008.1, forward strand.
ATGATGGTCGACATCGCCCGCACGTATTTCGCCAGCGTGATGACATCGCCACCGACGGTCGTTGGTGCGACGGTCACACGCGGCGCGCCGATGATCGTCGACGAGCAGGACCTCGCGGTGGCAGCCGACGCCGTGAACGATCCGCAAATCGTCGCACTCGCGGCGCAGGCGGACGGTGTGATCGTCGGCGCGTTCGGCGACCCGGGCATCGAGGCGCTGCGCGCGCGTCTGGACGTGCCGGTGGTCGGGATCGGCTCCGCATCGGTGCGTGAAGCGGGCGAGGGCGGACGTCGTTTCGGCATCGCCACGACGACACCGCAACTGGCCGACTCGATCGCGTCGAACGTCCGCAAGCTGGGCCTCGCCGCGAGCTTCACGGGCGCGCGTTTCACGACCGGCGATCCACTTGCGCTCGGCGACGTGCCTGCGCAACTGGAAAGCAGCCTTGCCGGTGCCGTCGACGCATGCGTGCGGTTGGACGGCGCGCAAGCCGTCGTGATCGGTGGCGGCCCGTTGGGCGAGGCGGCACAGGCGCTCGGCGAGCGGTTTACCCTGCCGGTGATCGGTCCGGTTCCAGCGGCCTGCCGCGCACTGCTTCAGGCAATGCGTCTGGACGAAGCCGCCTGATTCAAATCCTCCAAAGTCGTCGTGCGTCGCAACGTCAACGGTCAATACAAAACAAAGCAGGAGAAGATATGAACCAACAGCCAACGTCGCGTACGAGCGACGGCACAAACGCGTTCGCCAATCCGCAGGACCGCATGCTCGATCCCATCTACCGAAAGATCATGTGGCGGATCATTCCGTTCATCTTCGTGCTGTGGATGCTCGCGTGGATCGACCGCGTGAACGTCGGCTTCGCGAAGCTGCAAATGCAGCAGGACCTCGGCTTCAGCGAGACGGTGTACGGCATTGGCGCTGGCATCTTCTTCCTTGGCTACTTCTTCCTGGAAATCCCGAGCAACTGGCTGTTGTTGCGCATTGGCGCGCGACGCACGCTCGCACGCATCACGTTGGGCTGGGGGACGATCTGCGTGCTCATGATGTTCACGCACTCGCCCGCGTACTTCTATGTCATGCGCTTTCTGCTCGGCGCGTTCGAAGCGGGTTTCCAGCCGGGCGTGCTGCTGTATCTGACGTTCTGGTTCCCGGCGCACCGACGCGCGAAGGCATTTGCGTGGTTCATCTCGGCATCGGCCGTGTCGTCTGTGGTGGGTGCTCCGCTCGCGGGCGCCATCCTGAACGGCATGCATGGCGTGAACGGCTGGGCGGCGTGGCAATGGCTGTTCCTGCTCGAAGGCGTGCCGACCGTCCTCGCGGGCGCGCTGGCAGTCTGGTTCCTCGTCGACAAGCCGGAGCAGGCCAGTTGGTTGTCGGAACACGAGAAGCGCTTGCTGCAAGCCGATCTGGACAACGACCGCAAGGGCGCGGGACAGCGGGAGCATAGCTTCATGCTCGCCGTGCGCAGCCCGAAGCTGTGGCTGCTTACCGGCATCTACTTCGGCATCGTGGCCGCGAACGCAACGCTCTCGTTCTTCGCGCCGACCATCGTGCGCGCGTTGGGGCCGACGAATCCGTTGCATATCGGGTTGCTCGTCGGTGTGATGTACGTCTTCGGCGCGATCTTCCAGATCGCCATCGGCTACAGCGCGGACAAGCGTCGCGAAGCGCGCATGCATTGTGCGATTCCGGTTTTCATCGGGGCGTGTGGGCTGGCGGGCGTTGGCGTGTTTGCCGGAAGCAACGGCGTGGCGGCGTTCCTGTGTCTTGTGATCGCCGTGTCCGGCACGATGGGTGCGATTCCGGTGTTCTGGCAGTTACCGAATGCCTATCTCGCGGGCGGTGCTGCCGCGATGGGCGTGGCGTTCATCAACTCGGTGGCGAACCTTGCCGGGTTCGGTTCACCGTATCTGCTGGGCATCGTGAAGGATGCGACGGGCAGCTTCAACGGCGGCCTCTGGATCGTGGCGGCGCTCGAAGCGTTCGTCGCCATCCTGATCTGGTGGCGGATGAATCGGCGTGAGCGAGTGCCGGGGGTGCCTGCGGCGGCGTGAATATTTGTATCGGAACGCTAAAGAAACACGCGTAGTTATCCGTAATGCTCTGTCAGGAGTAATTCTCGTTGGGTGAGAACTTCAGCGAGATTCCCCTCAAATGACAAAACGACAGATCAGATATTGGGATAACACGTGAAACTTAACGCTACGAAAGCGCTTGCGGGTTGGGTCAGGCTGGTGGGGGCATGCGTCGTCGCTGCCGGAATATTGTCGGCATGCGCACCGGCTGCGGTGGTGAACAAGGACAAACTGGCGTCGGTGAAGACCGTGGCAGTCGTCACGGCGGACAAGCCGGTGTACCGCGCCAATTCGGTCGACAGCGCGCGGATGATCGGTTTTACGCCGACGGACCTGATTGTGGCCGCGGTGGCTAACGTCGCGGGGGCCGTTGGAAACGCGAATCGGGAGAAGAACACAGCGAGCTTCGATGAACTTGTGACGCAGCGGGTCGGTGACACAGGGGTGAACCGCAAGGTGACGGACGGCGTGATCGACGTCTTCCGTCGCCAGGGCTATAACGTCGTGGAAATTTCCGCAGAGCAATTCAAGGCGGTTCGCGATGGCGCTGCGCCGGAGCAAAAAGTGGATGCGTATGTGCAATCGACGCTCGCAGAGAACTATTTCGCAGCGAGTTCTCTTGCCGCATTCATGCGGACCGTCAAATTGAGCGTGCAGATTCTCGGGCCGGATGCCAAGGACGTCATCTACTCGTCTTCGCATACCAAACTGCCGCACGATGCGCCGTACTACAACACGTACGCACGCATGGTGGAGGACCTCCCGACAGCGGTGCAGGGTCTCGATACCGCGCTGTTGACACAACTGCCGGAATTCGCAGCATCGTTTAAGTCGGCCCGCTGACCAACCGTTAGGCAGTGAAGGCGTCGCCCTGTTTCGGGCGACGCCTTTTTATTGGCGCCTGATTAGAACGCCCGCAGGAAAATCGCTTCGATTTCCGCTTGCTCAGCGCGACGCGGGTTGGTGAACCCGCAGGCGTCCTGCATTGCGTTGACAGCGAGCGTCGGGACGTCTTCCTTCTTCGCCCCGAGTTCGGCCAGCCCAGCCGGAATGCCGATGTCCTTCGACAACCGGCGAATCGCGGCGATGGCGACCTTCGCACCTTCCTCGTCGCTCAACCCTTCGACCTTTTCTCCCATCGCCTGCGCAATGTCTTTCAGACGTGCCGCGCTGGTGCTCGCATTGAACTCTTCCACGTGCGGCAGCAGCACAGCGTTGCACACGCCGTGCGGCAGATCGTAGAACCCGCCCAACTGGTGCGCCATCGCGTGCACGTAACCGAGCGATGCGTTGTTGAACGCCATGCCCGCCAGGAACTGTGCATACGCCATGTTCTCGCGCGCGGTCATGTCGTCGCCGTGCGACACCGCGCGACGCAGGTTCTGCGAGATCAGCGTGACGGCCTTCAACGCACACGCGTCGGTGATCGGTGTGGCCGCCGTCGACACGTAAGCTTCGGTGGCGTGCGTCAGTGCATCCATGCCGGTCGCGGCCGTCAGCCCCTTGGGCATCGCCGCCATCAGCGCCGGATCGTTGACGGACAACAACGGTGTGACGTTGCGGTCAACGATGGCCATCTTCACATGACGCTTTTCGTCCGTGATGATGCAAAAGCGCGTCATCTCGCTTGCGGTGCCCGCCGTCGTGTTGATCGCGACGAGCGGCAATTGCGGCTTCTTCGACTGATCGACGCCTTCATACTCCGAGATGTGACCGCCATTCGTCGCGCACAGCGCAATCCCCTTCGCGCAGTCATGCGGCGAGCCGCCACCCAGCGAAATCACGAAGTCGCACTGGTTCTGTTTAAGGATTGCCAGACCCGCTTCGACGTTGCTCACCGTGGGGTTCGGCTTGGCACCATCGAAGACGACGGCCTGAATGTCCTGCTGCGTCAGCAGCTTCGCCACTTTCTCGGCGACGCCCGCCTTCGCGAGACCGGCATCGGTCACGATCAGGGCGCGGCGGAAATGGTATTGGCGCAGGGCGGCAATCGCTTCGTCGAGACTGCCCACGCCCATCATGTTGACGGCGGGAATGAAGAAAGTCGTGCTCATCGTCATGCTCCTTATCTGTTCTGTGAGGGGTACGCCCCGCGCGCCAATGGCGCGACGGGGTGTCCAGAATCATCTTTTGCATGCATCAAAGACAGCATCGCACTCGCTGCGCGATGCGTCTTTGATCTACTGCAAGGTCACATACGACTAGAGGGATTGCTCAGAAGAAACCGAGCGGATTGACGTCGTAACTCACGAGCAAATTTTTCGTCTGCTGGTAGTGGTCGAGCATCATCTTGTGCGTCTCGCGGCCGATGCCGGACTTCTTGTAGCCGCCGAACGCCGCGTGGGCCGGGTAGAGGTGATAGCAGTTCGTCCACACACGCCCCGCCTGAATGCCACGGCCCATGCGATAGGCGCGATTGATGTCGCGCGTCCATACGCCAGCGCCCAGACCGAACTCCGTGTCGTTGGCGATGGCGAGGGCTTCGGCTTCGTTCTTAAAGGTCGTCACGCCGACCACCGGGCCGAAGATTTCTTCCTGGAACACGCGCATGCGGTTCTCGCCCTTGAGCAGGGTGGGCTGGATGTAGAAGCCCGACGCGAGCGGTCCGTCGAGCATCTCGATGCCGCCGCCCGTCAGTACCTGTGCACCTTCCTTACGCGCCAGATCGAGATACGTGAGGATCTTGTCGAACTGCTGTTGCGACGCCTGTGCGCCCACGGCCGTCTCGGTATCGAGCGGATCGCCGCGCTTGATGCGCTCGACCCGTTTCATCACCACCTCCATGAAGGGCTCGTAAATCGACTCCTGGACGAGCGCACGCGACGGACAGGTGCAGACCTCGCCCTGATTCAGGAAGCCCAGCACGAGGCCTTCTGCGGCCTTCTCGATGAACTCCGGCTCCCCATGCATGATGTCGTCGAAGAAGATGTTCGGCGACTTGCCGCCCAGCTCGACGGTGCTCGGAATCAGGTTGGCGGCGGCGCGCGTCAGGATGTGATTGCCGACGGGCGTCGAACCCGTAAAGGCGATCTTTGCGATGCGCTTGCTCGTCGCCAGCGCTTCACCCGCCTCCTTACCGAAGCCTTGCACGATGTTGAGGACGCCGGGCGGCAACAGATCGCCGACCAGTTCGGCAAACAGCGTGATCGTCAGCGGCGTTTGCTCGGCGGGCTTGAGCACCACGCAGTTGCCTGCCGCGAGCGCGGGAGCAAGCTTCCATGCCGCCATCAGCAACGGGAAATTCCACGGGATGATCTGACCGACCACGCCCAGCGGCTCATGGAAGTGATACGCGGCAGTGTGCTCGTCGATCTCGGCGGCGGTGCCTTCCTGCGCGCGGATGCAACCGGCGAAGTAACGGAAGTGATCGACGGCCAGCGGCAAGTCTGCGGCGAGCGTCTCGCGCACAGGTTTGCCGTTGTCCCACGTCTCCGCCACGGCGAAGCGCTCCAGTTGCGATTCCAGCCGGTCGGCGATCTGCAACAGAATGCGTGAGCGGGCCTGTACGGACGTCTTCCCCCACTTGGCCGCTGCCGCATGCGCTGCGTCGAGCGCCAGTTCGATGTCTGCGCCGTTCGAGCGGGGGAATTCGCCGATGACCGCACCGGTGACCGGCGATGTGTTGGTGAAGTACTGGCCCTCCACGGGTGGCACGAACCTGCCGCCGATGAAGTTCTCGTAACGCGGTTGTAGGGACAACAGGGCACCGGGCGTGCCGGGCGGGGCGTATTTCATGTTGTGTCTCCGGATATCGTTGTAGCGCGGACGTTGGCTGCGCAAGACGCTACTAAGCAAGTCGTGGGCCAGACATCCGAATCCGCGCAACGACGCGCCCTGGCGGCGAGCTGGACGGCGCGGTGTGTATCGATTCCGTGACACCTGTGTCCTGCGGTGTGGCACACGCTGTCTCAGGACTGTGACAGCGCCGTCAGCTTCAGAACCTGCGTCAATCGCTTTGCGTTTTCCGATTGATACAGCGCATTGCAATCGCTTCGCGCATAGGGGATGCTTCGTGAACGATACGAGATCATCAGATCATCCGGCACGGGGGAGACGACCAATGCCAGCCAGTACGGAAGCCGCACACGCACGCCGTGTGCTGAACGTCGCGCAGGGCCATTTGCCATCGGGCTCGGTGGCGACCGACCCGAACATCGCCAGTTCATGGCGGCGCTGTCTCGACACGCATGCGCTCGACCCGGGCGCCCGCATGGCACCGCGCGTGCTCGAATCCTCGCAATTGCGCGAACGCCGCAGCGCGATGGAGCGCTTGCGCAACGTCTCCATGCCGGTGCTGGAACGTCTGCAACGCCAGTTGATGAACCCGCGTCAGGCTGTGTTGCTCACGGCCCCGGACGGCGTGATCGTCGACTCGCGTCTGCATGACGGCACCCGCGACGACTTCCATCGCGCCGGGCTGTGGCCGGGCGCGGACTGGAGCGAATCGTGCGAGGGGACCAACGGTATCGGGACGTGTGCCGTAGAGCGCGCGCCCGTCATCATCTGTCAGCAGGACCACTTTCGCGCGCTGCATACGCCGCTCACTTGCACGGCAAGTCCGGTGTTCGCGCCGCAGGGTGAGCTGCTGGCGGTGATCGATGTGTCGTCCACCAGTACGGATCTCACGCGTCAGAGCCAGTTTCATACGCTGGCGCTCGTCAATCTGTCGGCGAAGGTCGTCGAGAGCGAGTATTTCTTTCAGCACTATCGCGACGAATGGCTGCTGCAATGGCAGGAGCAGGCCGACCATCTTGGCGGGTTCGCGCAGGCGTTGCTCGCGTTCGACGATGCGGGGCGCGTGCTCGCCGCCAATCAAAGCGCATTGAACTGTCTTGGGGTGACGCGCGACGCGCTGGTGGGCACGCGCGTCGACCAATGGTTCATGCAGACGCTCGACACCTTGCTCGCGCAGGCGCATCCGTCGCCGAGCACATGCTGGCCGCTGCACGCCAACACCGGCGCGAACGCCGGTGAGTCGTTGCTGGCGATGCTGCGCGCGCCTGCGCGTGCACTCCGGCGCGCGCCCAGTGTGTCGCGCCCTGTGCCGGAAGTTGTCACGGAGCCGTTCTCCGATCCCACGCTAGCGCGCGCGTTCTCAAGGGCGTGCCGCGTCTTCGCACACGACGTGCCTGTACTGATTCGCGGTGAAACGGGAAGCGGCAAAGAAGTGTTCGCTCGCGCGGTACACGCGGCGAGCGCACGTTCGGCCGGGCCGTTCGTCGCACTGAATTGCGCGGCGATTCCCGAGTCGCTGATTGAAAGCGAGTTGTTCGGCTACGTGGGCGGCAGCTTCACCGGTGCGCGCAAGGAAGGGATGACGGGCAAGCTGTGGCAGGCGAACGGCGGCACGTTATTCCTCGACGAGATCGGTGATATGCCGTTCGCGATGCAAACGCGTCTGCTCCGGGTGCTGGAGGACCGGATGGTGTCTCCGCTGGGCGGTGGCGAACCGGTGCCGCTCGACATTCGCGTGCTGAGTGCCACGCATCGCGATCTCTCCGAACGTATCGACGAACGTCTGTTTCGCGAGGATTTGTTCTATCGCCTGAGCGGACTCGAAGTCACGGTGCCACCGCTGCGCGAGCGCGAGGACAAGGCAGAGGTGATTCAGCGGCTATTTGCACAGGCGGAATCAATGGGCCATTGCCCCGCCATGCATGTGACGCCCACCGCGCTCGACCGGTTGTGCCATTACGCGTGGCCGGGGAATGTGCGTCAGTTGCGCAGCGTCATCCGCACGCTGGTGGCGCTCAGCGAGAACGGCGTCGTCACCGTTGACGATCTGCCGAACGAACTGCGCGAAGCGGACATCGCGATGGCGGATGCTTCAACATCCGATTCACCGGGCGACGGACTGTCCGAGGCACCGCTGGAGGCAGCGGAGCGTCAGGCGCTGCGTGCGGCACTCGACGCCTGTCAGGGACAGGTGAGCGCCGCAGCGCGACGGCTCGGCGTGAGCCGCAACACGCTGTATCGCAAGCTCAGGCGCTTCGGGTTGCTGCGCGGGTGACGTCGCGCAGCACGGCCTCGACGTCAACGCCCGCCCTCGCGAGCGTCACTTCATCGGAATCGGCGTTGCGCGATCTACCGGCACGGCCGTGACGCTGTTTTGCGGCGAGCCGTCGATGAGTTTGTCGGAGTAGGTGAGATAGACGAGCGTATTGCGTGCCTTGTCGACCATGCGCACGATGCGCAGCTTCTTGAAGAGGGGAGAAAGCCCTTCGGAGAAGACTTCTTCTTCCTTGGGGAGCGGGCCGGTGAAGGAGATCGGCCCGACCGGACGGCACGCAATCGATGCCTCCGACTTGTCCTCGGCGAGCCCGACCATGCCTTTGAGGCCGCCGGTCTTGGCGCGCGAGACGTAGCAGGTCACGCCTTTTACCTTGGGATCGTCGAACGCGTCGACGACGATCTTATGATCCGGCCCGAGGAACTTGAATGCGGTACTGACATCGCCGATCTTCTCGGCATGGGCCCAACTCGCGGCGAGCATCAGCGCCAGCGCGACTACTTTCTTCATGAGCGTGTGTCCCGTCAAAACTGCGGAAGCGGCGACGATCGCCAGCCATACGCGTTGCGGATTCTACTCGCGTCGCGTGACGGGCGGCCATCGCCGCTCCAGCCCTTACGGGAACCGCTCATACGCCGTCGTCGCGCGCCCTTGTATCGGACGGACGCGACGGGCATGGGGTCTTACCACTTGTCGTCCTGCGCGGGCGCTGCCTGAGCGCCAGCCGACGGCGTGGACTTCTTCGCAGCCTTCGGACCGGCCGATGCTACGGCCTGCGTCCCGGCTTGCGCCGCAGCCTGCTGCGACGCTTGTGCCGGATGTCCCGTCAACTCGCCGCGCACCTGAAGACCGGCAATCGGCAGCGAATCGAGGTTCAGACCGGGTCGCACGCTGTCCAGATGGCCGTACGACAGATTCTGCGTCACGCGCTCCACGATCAGTTCGCAGCACGGGTTCTCGGTGCGGCCGAGGCTTTGCCCCGTCTGCGGATCCTTGAACTCGTTGCCCATCGCCACGACCGCGTAACGGCCGCCTTCGCGCAGCGCCTGACCGCCCTGGCTGACGACGACATTGGTACCGTCGCGGGCGAGCACCGTGATCGGGAACGTCGATTGCAGAATCGCGCTCACGATCGCCTTGCTGGCCTGATCGGTCATCTCGGTGAGAATGCGCTGGCTGTCGACACCGTTGCTCAGCGTGGTCGGGGCCGTCGCAGGCATCGCGTTGCTCAGCGAACCGGCCGCCGTGACCTGACGCGTCGCCACGTTCACCATCTTCTGCGAGAGTGCCCAGCCGCCCGAATAGCTCACGAGCTGACGATCGCTCGTGCGCAGTTGGCGGGCCATGCGGGTGTAGTTGAACGCACTCACGCGCGCACTCCACACCAGATCCGCGCTGGCTGCCTGCGAGAGCTTCGTCAGTTCGGCGCTCGGGGCCTGACCGGACGCGATGATGTCCAGTTCATGCTCGATCTCCGGGCTCATCTCGCGATCGAGCACGGCGAAGCGTCCGGTCTGCACCAGCGCATCGCTCACGCGTTGACGCAGCACGGCCGCCACTTCGCTCGACGGCACGGCGATGTCGCCCATCGGCAGACGATCCTGCGTAAACAGCACCGGACCGACGACGACCTTCAGCTTCTGCATGTCGGCAGACGGCTTGAACTTCGCGATGTCGGCTTCGATGGTGGCCTTGAAGCGCTTGTTGAGCACGCCGGGTTCATCGAGGCTCAGCACGCGCAGGTGCTGAATCACACCGCCCGAACGCTGTGCGACGACTTCGGCAAAGGCATTCGCGCGCAGCGATGCCGAATCCTGACCGAGGCTGACGTCGAGGCCATACTTGGCGACGACGCTCTGGGCCTGCACGACCGCGCCGTTGACCTGCAACAGCGCGAGCTTCATGGCTTCCGTCGTGGCTTCGCCAGCGGTGTCGCCGAAGCCCGAGGCCGTCACCTTCTCGGTTTCGACCTTGCCTACATCCGGCACCGAAGCCGCGGCGGAGGGTGTCGAGGCAGGGGCCTGCGTCTGAGAATTGTCAGCCGCCTTTTCGGAGCAGCCCGCCATAAAAAAGAGGGCCACCAGGGCCCCCGTGAGCGATTTACGCATCATGTCGTTGTTATGTGTGATGTCGGCTTGCCGTGCTTACAGAGCGGCGAGGGCCTTCGTGGCGTCCGACGGCACTTCGATGCCGTTGCTGCGCGCGAAGTCGATGGCGTTCTTGAGCGCCTTGCCAGCTTCCGTCATCGAGCCCGGGAAGTTCGACACGACGTAAGCTGCGCCGCCCAGCGACGTCAGCGCCATCGGCGATGCGCTCTTCATGTTCGTGCCCATCGACGTGACGTCGTTACGCATGCCAGCGTAGTGCACCATGCCCAGCGCGAGGTGGCCGAGGCCCTGTGCGAAGGTCTTCTTCGAAGCGTCGTCGAGCACCGGCTTTTCCTTGAGCTTTGCAGCGATCGCGCCGCTCGTGTCGCCCACGGCATTCACGGCCTTCGACGCCGAATCCTTATCCTGCGTCGAACCCGACGACAGTTGCGCCACGACAGCAGCGGCCTGCTCGGCTTGCGTCTTCAGGCCCAGTGCTTCGCCCATCTTGGCGTTCGCGTTGAGCACGTCGACGTTAGCGGCGACGTAGTTCTTCACGAGCGTGGCTTGCTGGCCGCTCAGGTCCACCGAGCTGTCCGACTTGCTGCCACCACCGACCAGGCTGGTCAGGCCGCCGAGCTGGGCGTACGCAGCGCCCGAAACACCAACGAATGCGGCTGCAACGGCGCAGGCAATGATCTTCTTCATGAACGTCTTCTCCACAGGGGATGAATGAAACGGTTTAGTGAGTCGTGCAATTAACGCAAGCTGAGATTGGTGATCTGGCTGGTCAACTCGCGCGAGGCGTTGTTGGCCGCCAGACGCAGCGCATTGGTACGTGCTTCTTCTTCCGTCGGGCCGGTGCCCGCGTACTGCACGGGGCCGACCGACGCCACGGTGTCGGGAATGGTCTGGCCGATGTCGAGCAGCTTCGCGTTGACCGTGACGGCCACGCGCATCAGGCCGGAGTTCGGATCGCGGTCGGCGAGGCCGACGTCGAGCGTGCCCAGCGCGATGTAAGCCATCTTCGCCACGCGCATGCCATTGACCATCGACGCGAGCGTTGCTGGCTTCAGATCCATGCCGCTCTTGTAGTCGTTCTCGACGTTGGCGACCTTGAACTGCCCGCCGGTGTACGGCTCGACCAGCGCCGCTTCGTTGACCTTGAAGCCCGCCTTCGCGAACGTCGACGTGAAGACTTGCGACAGGTTGGCGCTCGGAATGAGGTGGTAGGTCGAATCGGTGGCGCGACGCGTGGTGCTGCCGCCGGTCTCGACCGACGCCGAGCTATGCACCGACGCTGCGACCTTCGAGTTCGTCGACGCATTCGTGCCAATCGAATTGCCGCGAATGTTCTCGCCTTCGACGCCTTGCTCGGAGGCGCTGACTTGCGCATTCACGTCCGCTTTACGGTCGATGCGCTTGTAGACGCGGTCGTCGTAAGCGCGCGACGTGCCGACTTCGCGCGAAACGAAGATGAACGCGAGCGGCGAGCGTGCGGCCGGGCCGCCCTTGACGACGGCGGAGTTCGACTTCACGGCGTTGCGCAGGTTGGCGACGTTGAGCGAGACGCGCACGGCCACCGTGTATTGCTTCTTGTCCGAGTTCTCGTCTTCGGCGAGGATCGTCGAATCGAGAATGTAGCGATCCGGCTCGGCGAGAATCTTCTGGCGAATCGCGTCGAAGTTCTCCGACTCGGCTTCGCCCGCTTCGGCGTAGTAGAACTCCACGGCCTTCAGTTGCGCGGCCGACAGGGCGCGCGCCTTGTCGTCACGCGAGATCGACCAGCCTTCGTAGGTCACGGTCGCCTTGCCGCGGGCTTGCTGCACCTGGGCCATCGCGCTCGATGCGAACAGCGCCGCAGCGAACATCAGCATCAGTTTCTTCATCACTTGCATAGCTTCATCAATCCCATCGTCTTGTCGATTTGCGACGAAATGTCCGACGCCGAAGCGGCAGACTTCACCCATGACGTGTCCTTACCGGCCACCGATTCGGCCAGCTTCACGAACAGTCCGTTGACGGAGTCGTAATACGCAGGGAAATCGTCCACCCACGTTTGCGACGCCGGTACTGGCTTCACTTCGCCGTTCTTGAGCGACGTGTTGAGGTACGTCGCGCCGGTCAGCGGCTCGCGAATGGCGATATCCGCATAGCTGCCGTAGATGTACGCGGTGCCCACGGCGTTTTCGCTGTACTTGATCTTCTTGAAGTTCTTGAGCGAGACGTCGATTTCGTAATCGGGCTGCGGCAGCTTCAGGTTGTAGATGGTGCCGTCCATGATCTGCATCGACATCACGTTGCCGATGGCGTAGCCCTTCGAGTACGGCACGACCGGCACGCCGATGCGCGTGGAGATGGCTTCGCTCACCATGTCGGCGACCCAGGTCTGGGCGGCGGCAGGCGTCGCCTTCAGATAGTCGGGCAGGAATGCGGCGGCTTCGGGCGTCACGTCGACGTGGGTGACTTGCAGGTAGCGCGGGGCCTGATCGGGCAACTGAGCCTCGGCGACGGACGACGCGAAGCGCGCGTACAGTCCGGGCTTGCCGTTCGCGCCGTCGTACACCATGCGCACCCGGTCGAGGACCTCGGCGCGCGTCGGCTCGTGGTCGAGGTTGTCGACGTAGCCGAAGCTGACCGGATAGGAGCGCAGCACCGTCATCGACTTGAAGTCGAAGAACAGCACCTGACCGCGCAAGAGCACGAAGAGTTTGCGAATCGCACCGAAGCGTTCGACGGAGACCGTCTCGGTATTGACGACGAGCGACACAACGAGTGCCTGATCGCGCCCTTTGAGCTGATCGATGGGACCCGTGGTCAGCTTGAAGTGCTGCGCAGGATTCTGATTCACGGCGGCCAGCAGACGCTTGTAGGGCGAGTCGCCCGTCGCCTTCAGGCTGGCTTCGTAAGCACGCGAATAGGGAAATCGTTTGTCGATGCTGGCGGCGTCGCCGCCGTAGGCTGCGCCTGCAAAGGTGACGGTCTTATCCGTCGTCTGGGCTTGAGCCTGCCCCGCAAACGTTATCGAGAATGCCGTCGAAATAGCGACAGCAAGACGGAAGAGAAACCCGTCGGCTTTCATATTGTTATGCTCCCCGTTACGCATCCGCAACTAACGGATGCGAGATCGCGGAATACTGGATTACTAACGATTTTCCGTCAATGAAATGCGTCGACATCCTATCTAAATTGATAGGTACTTTGCCAGACGTCATGTAGGGGGTATGTACGCGAGTTGCCGGGGTCTGTTGCCGGGTGGAGTTGCGGGTTTTCCCCAAATGCGCTATAGTCACGCCTCTTCGCACGGGGGTATAGCTCAGCTGGGAGAGCGCTTGCATGGCATGCAAGAGGTCAGCGGTTCGATCCCGCTTACCTCCACCAAACGAATGACAATTTTTGTCCCCTTCGTCTAGAGGCCTAGGACATCACCCTTTCACGGTGAGTACAGGGGTTCGAATCCCCTAGGGGACGCCATCTAACGGCAACGGTGTGACATTGGCACATCGAAGTCGACCGGCGTCAGATTCGCACAGCGTCGGTAATGCAAAACAGAAAGCCGGGTGTCTTCACGACATCCGGCTTTTTTGCGTATTTTTGGAGTTTTCGATGAGCAAACCCGCGCTCACCCTCAAGTTCAAGTGCACCAAGTGCGCCAAACCCGTCACGCTGTACTTGCAGAAGACGACCGCGTGCTCACACATCACGCCCTATCAGGGCTGGTGCAAGTGCGGCCAGTTGATGCGCCACGCCACGGGCGATAAGGACGCGGTCGCATCGTTCGTCGACTCGATGGACCCGCTCTGGTCGCATCACCACCATCACCATCATTGAGCGTTAGCGGGTTGGCTGGCTAACGGGCGGCGTTCGTCGCCGAGCGCCCGCCGATCCACGCCAGACGCCGCCGAAGGAACGTCTGCGCCGGTGCTTCGAACACACGGAACACCCAGCGCGCGAGCGAGAACACCGCGATCAGATACGCCGCCAGGAACCACGGGTTCAGGGCGAGCGTCGCGCTCGACATGCCCAGGCGGTGCAACACGATCACCGTCGTCAATTGCAGCGGAAAGTGGATGAGGTAGCTGGAATAGGTCGTATTGCCCAGATCGGCGATGGGCCGTGCCAGCCGCTCGGGAATCCACGGCTCGATCGCGTGTAGCAGAACGATGGAGACCGGCGCGATCACCGTCGCCGCCAGATATTTCGTCCCGCCGAAGACCGCGCAGAACGCGATCAGCGCCACATAGGCCAGACAGCACAGCACGACCGTCGTACGACGATGCTGCTCGATCACGTCGCGCAACCGCTCGTAGATCAGGTGCACTGCGCCGCCCATGAAGAAATAGAAGGCGCAGAAGACGATATTCGACTCGCTGCCCTTGATCTGCAGATGGATCAGCCATCCGCCCGCCGCCGCCGACGCGCACATCAGCAGCAACGTCCACACAAGCCCGATACGGCAGAAGCGCGCGAGCAGGAAGAACGCCACGTAGATCACGATTTCCGTCGAGACACTCCACACCGGCCCGTTGAAGGAGTCGGTGTACGGCGTGAGCCAGCCGGACGCGAAGATCACGTTGACGAAGAAATCGTACGGTGTGTTGTACGGATAGATGAAGAACGCGGCGTTCTCACGCACGTAATACGCCTGCAATAGCGCCACTGCGACGAGCGTGACGATATGCAACGGATAGAGCCGCGAGAAGCGATTCAGGAAGAACAGGCCGCCGGAGACCTTGCGCGCCACGATCTTCGACAAATAGCGATTGAAGAAGATGAAGCCGGAGATCGTCCAGAAGACGTTGACGCCGAGCCATCCGAAATCGTAGAACGGATGCAGCAGCGAGTAGAGCGGCTGGGCGCCGCGCACGACGTCGATGGACGCCGTCTCCGGGCGGAAGAAGAAATGCTGGTAATGCCAGATCAGCACCGCGAACGCGCTGAAAAAACGCAGAATCTCGATGCCGACCATCCGGCCTTTGGTGCTGCTTACTGCCGTGTTCACTGCACTGTCCACGCCATTACCCGTCTTGCGACTGCCCATCAAACTACCCCGGTCACTTGATACCCGTTCCGTTGCCCAGCAGCTTCTGGACCATCTTCAGTCCTTTGCGGACTACGGCGGAGTATAGCTCGGCGCCCTTGAGCACCGGATCGACGTGACGGTCGTACGGCTGAATCTTGATCGGGAAATACGGCGAGAGTTTTGTCACCACCTGATCGAGCGGGATCTTCGTGTTGCTTTGAACCACGGCGAACAGGCCGTCGCTCTCGGGCGCGAAGTAGTGAGCGGCGTCCCACTCCTGCATCTTGTCGGCAAACCACACGCTTTCGTCTGCGTGCAGCGTGCGCTGCGGCGGCACCGCTTGCGTGTGGTACTTGTCGAGCAACCCGGCCCGTTCGGCGTTGAGCCAGTACAGCGTGTATTCCGTCCAGTCGATAGCGTAGTTCGCGAGCAGCACGCGCTTCCAGTCGGTGCCGTTCACGGCTTCGAGCCGCTCCTGCAACGACACACACAGCGAGCGCGAGAGCGTGGCGGGGGTCCACCACACGCCTTCGCGATCCAGGTGCGGATCGACGTCGAGCAGCTTGGCCGACGCTTCCCAGTAGTACGGCTCGACACTGCGCCCCTTGAGGTGCGTAATCGCGCGGCCGTCGACGATCAGTGAGTCGTAGTCGAAGCTGTGCGTGGCGAAGCAGTCCGGATCGAAGATCAGGAAGTACTCCGTCTCGATCCACTCCGGCGCATTGATCTTGATGATCTGCTGACGGTGCCAGTTGCGAATCTGGTGACGCTGCGAGAACTCGTTGAACGCGCCCATGTACAGCGATTCGTCGATCACTTCGATGGGGAAGTCGGACCACGCTTTCGCGTAGCCGCGCACTTCCTCCACTTCGTCGTGCGGCACGATGATCACGAACCGATGGAACAGCGACGGCGTCGTGAAGTGACGCAACGACGAGAACAGGATGTCGCATCGGCCGATGTTGTCGGCGTAGTGACGTCCTCGTGTCTTGATCGGCAGAATCGCGCTGATTTGTTGCATGTTGGGCTGAACCGACGACTAGAAGAACCGGTAGATGAAGCTCGGAATATAACCGCGACGATGCGTGAGCGCCACGCCGATCAAACGTCCACCTGCGTCTTCGACCTGCGCCTTGAGCCCGGCGATGACCGGCTTGCGCGTGGCTTCCGCGCGCACGACCAGCACCGTAGCGTCGGCCAGCGGGGCGTTTTCGATGCCGGTGAACGACTGGCTCGACGGCGGCGCATGGACCACGATGTAGTCGTGCGACTCACGCAGGGCGTCGAACAGACGCGTGACCAACTGCCACGACGACGGCACCGCGCCACTGTGAGGCTGTGCCACGACAATATTGTGACGGTCGACACGCGTGAACGTCAGATCGGTCAGTACGCTCGATTCGTCCGTGCCGGTCGGCTTGACCGCGTCGACGCTGGCCGTGCCGCTGCCACCGTTCGACGGCCACTCCAGCAGGCCCTGGGCGTTCGGCTTGCCGTACATCGGCGAATCCGGCGTGGAAGCGATGTCGAGAATCAGAATCGGCTTGCTGGAGCGATGTTCGAGTTCGCTGGTCAGGCCCTGAATGACGGACGAGAGACCGTCGTTCTTGCCGGTGGACAGCGCCATCACGACCTTGGCGACGCCGTCCGTGCTGCTGTTGATCGCGGCAATCATGCGGCCGTAAGCCAGATGTGCTGGCCGCGCGTAAGCCGGTTCGACGTTCGCGCCAGCACCGCCTGCGCCACCTGCTGCGCCTGCGGCAGCTCCGCGACGATCGCTGCCCAACAACACCGGGGCGTTCACCACCGGCAGCAGCAGGGCGCGCTCGACTTGTTCGGGGCTGAGGAAGGTCTCACGCATGCTCGACAGGATCAGCACCGTCAGGGCGGAGATCAGCAAGCCTGCGGCAATCGATGCAGCGATCAGCAGACTGGCCGAGACACTGCGTTGCGACGGCGGGAACGGCGCCTGAATCACGCGCACGTTGGTGCCGTTGATCTGGCTGACCTGACCCTGCTGTACACGAGCGAGTTCGACCTGGCGCGAGCGGTCCTTGAAGCTGTCGGCAAGAATGTCGCGACGCGCCTGCAACTGGCTGAGCTGACTCGACACGTCGCTCATGCCTTGCAGTTTGTCGCGCGTTTCCTTGATCTGGGCTTCGAGCGCAGTCTGCTGTGCGACACCACCGGCAATGCTGGCATTCAGTACGGCCAGACGTTCCTGCACGACGTCGAAGTAGTTGTTATGCCCCATGCGCGTCGCCGTCATCATTTCCTGACGCTGCTTCGCGATGTTCGCGCGCATGTCGGCGATCTGCTTGTCGAGCTGCACGACGAATGGCGACGTCGCCATGTAGCGCGACGCGAAGTCCGCACGCTTGTTCTCGAGTTCGCTCAGCGAGCCTTGCAGAATGTTGATCGCGCGGCTGGTTTCGGAGTCGTCCGTGTAGATCGGAATCGTGGTGCGGACATCCTTCGTCGACGTCTGCAACGACTTCAATTCGCTACGGTCCTGCGCGAGCTTCGCATCGGTTTCGAGCTTGCGCTGCACCAGTTGCGATTCGAGCAACACGGCGCGCGACGTCTGATCGTCGATCTTCACGATGCCGTGTTTCTTCTGGAACGCGAGCAGATCGGCGTCGGCTTTGTCGAGTTGCTTGCCCACGTCGTCACGCTGGCTGACCAGCAGATTGACGCGACCTTGCGTGAAGATCGACGCGCGCTGACGGAAATACTTGTCGAGCAGGCGCGCCAGCGCATCGGCGGCGGCCTTCGGGTCCGTATCCGAATACGTCAGCGTGATCGTGTTGGCGAGATCGTTCTGCTCAATGTGCAGACGCTTCTCGAAGTTCTGCAATTCGCGGTCGATGTCGCTGGCCGTCGCACCCGGTCCGAGCTTCGAGAGAATGACGTCCCGATGCAGTTCCGGACTCGACAGGATCTGCGCTTCCACGCCGTTCAGCTGCCCCGGCGGCGGTTGCAGCGAGACGCCGCCGTTCGGATTGTTCGTCTGGTCGTAATACCCCGCATTGAGCACGAGCAGCGTGGCCTGTGCGCGATACGGAATCGGCACGAAGAGCGCAATGAGCACGCCGAGCGCCACGATGGCGAGGAACACCGTCGTCGCGATCTTGCGGTAGTAGAAAAGTGTGTTGAGGTAGTCCCGGATCGTCACGTCGACGACCGCGGCGTGCCGGTCAGGCCTTGTTCTAGTCGTAATTGCCATAGGGATGCAAGAAGCGGAAAGGTTGCCCGGCCATGGTTAATGGTTTCAAGGCGCATATCTTACGCAAGAAAGTCCCCTTAAAGTCCCCCTAAATCGGGCATTATCGTAAATCCGACGCTGATTTATCGTGCTTGGCGAGACGGCAGAAGTGCACTAGAGTACGGTCCAAACCGTGAAACCACCTAGGCCTCGTGCCATCTGTCCCATGAATATGCTCCGCCCGGCCTGCGTACTGGCGCTGATGACGCTGACGGCCTGCTCCCACACCTGGGTCGACACTCAATACCAACAACGTGATCGCTTCGCGACGTGGGTCGACGCCACGCCGACGCAGTACAAGTTGTTGCCCGGTGACGACATTTCCGTCGTGTTGCCTTTCAACATCGAACTCAACTACAAGGGCCGTGTGGCTCCCGATGGCACCGTCGCGATGCCGTTCGCAGGCAATCTGCCTGCGGCCGGTCAGACGCTCGCGCAGTTCGGCGATACGGTCAACCGAGCGCTTGCGAACAACCACATGACGGCCAACGCGATGGCGATGGTCGCCGTCACGCAAACGGCTGCGCACGTCTTCGTCGGCGGTGAAGTCGGCAAGCCGGGTGAGCTCGCACTCACGCCGGGTATGAGCGTGATGCAGGCGATCATCACCGCGCAGGGCTTGCTCGATACCGCACGTACCGGCGAAGTCGTGCTGATTCGTCGCAGCCCGGACGGTCGTCCGATGTTGCGTACTGTCGACATCAAGACGCTCACGCAGCAAGGCGATCCGGCGCAGGACATCGTTCTGCAATCGAACGACACTATCTTTGTGCCGAAGTCGTCCATCGCCGAAGTGGATCTGTGGGTCGACCAGTACATCAACAAGGCACTGCCGTTCAACAAGAACGTCAACTACGACATCAACGGCGCTCGCAGCTTCTGATCGCCGGACGTCAGCCGTCGCACGATGTTCACGACGGCTGACGGTGTCGAGTGCGTAGTGCAAACCCGTCAAGTCTACTTACCGATTTCAACCGCTTCGTGACAGCTGCGCAGCCCTCTTTCGAAATGAAGCCCACCCTGCCCGGTGAGATGCCCGACACGATCGACACAGTCGACGACGTGCCGGAAGTCTTCTCGGGTGGTTTGCCGCGCACGTTCGTCGTCGGCCTGCTTGTGGTGTTGCTGCCCATGTTCGGTCAGACGTTCCACTACATCACGGCGCTATATCCGCTGTGGGCGCTCTCCAAAGCGTTCCCGATCCTGACGCTGCCGCTTGTGCTGCGACTCGGCAGTCAGCCGCGTTTTCCGATCACGCGTCAGGTGTTGCTGAGCTTCGCGTGGCTCGTGTTGGTGCCGAGCTTTGCGGCGGTGATCTACTTCCACGAAAGTTTTTTCACCAGCGTGACAGCGCAGGTGAAGCTGTTGCCGATTCTGTATTTCTTTTCCTTTCTCGCGTTGCTGCTCATGCTCAAGCCCACGCTGCATGAGCTGGGACGCAGTTTCGTGATTCTCGGCGCGGTCATCGTCGGCGCGCTGATTCTCATGTGGCTGCTGGTACCCGCAAGCTGGTACAAGGAAACCTACGTTTTCGGACAAGCGCCGTTCTTCACGAGCGACAGTCGCGGGCATCGCATCCGGATGTCGATGTACTTCCCGTTCATTCTGTTGTTTTTCTGCTATCGCCGTGCGTTCTTCGAGCGTCACGTCGGCTACCTGATCAGTGTGCTGATCGGTCTGGCGGTGGCGCTGCTGATCGTGAAATCGCGCGCGCTTGCCATCGGCATCATGGGCGTGCTCGTCATCAACACGTTCGTGTGGGCGCGCCCGCGTGCGCGCATCGGGCTGATGCTCGTGGCCCCGATTGTGCTGGTGGGCGTGTTCTCGATGGGGTATCTCGCGACCATCTTCAGCGCCAACGCGGAAACCGGTTTCGATACGCGCCGCATCTCGGCGGCGCTGGCGACACGCTTCCTTGGCAACGATTCGCTGCGCTGGCTCTTCGGCGTAGGCACGATCAGCCCGGCGAGCGGCGATACGCTGACGACCTATTTCCACCACTTCTTCTTCCTGGCCGACATTACGTGGCTCGGGATCGTGTTCGAGTACGGCCTGATCGGCGCGTTCGTCATTCTGTGCTTCCAGTTGCGCGGACTGTTCTTCTATCGACGCTTGCGTGCGGAAGTCGAGGACGATTTCCTCGGCGCGCTGTACGACTATCTGGTCTTCGTGCTGCTGGTGTCCTTCTTCTATCCGCCAACGCTCGCCCCGGGTGAGACCGCCGTGATTCTGGCGATCTTCGTCTACGTGTGGCGTGTGGGTGGCTTCGACCGTCGTGCCGTCCCCCGGAGTCTCCATGCGCGTGTTGCCGCGCCGTAGTGCGTCTTCCCAGTCTTCCTCGTTTTCCCGCGTCATTCCCCGTCTGATTCAGCTTGCGGCCGCGGGCGTGATGCTGTCGTCCGCCGCGTGCACCAAGGCCACGCCCGGCGGACCGTTGCCCGTAGAGATCGCCGTGGACGCGGCAGCCAACCGGCATCCGATCAGTCCGCTGATCTACGGCATCAATTTCGGTACGACCGCGATGCTGCAGGATCTGCGCGCGCCGCTGAACCGCTCGGGCGGCAACAGTGCGTCGGCGTACAACTGGCGGCTCGACGCGCGTAACGCCGGTCGCGACTGGTATTACGAGAGCCTGCCCGTCAATCCGGCGGACATCAACGACCAGTTCGGCGACCGTTTTGTCGCGCTGACGCAGGCCGCAGGTGCGCAGCCGATCGTCACCATCTCCATGCTCGGCCGTGTGGCCACGCTCTCGCGCTCGCGCGACCGGCTGGCCAGCTTCTCCATCGCCAAGTACGGCCCGCAGCAGAACCACGACGTGGACGGCATGACCGACGCGGGCAACGGCATTCTGCGCGACGGCACACTCGTCAAGAACGATCCGGACGATGCCACCGTGCCCGATGATCCCGCGAGCCAGCAGGCCCGCGTGACGGCGCTGGTGCAGCAGTTCGGCCCGGCGCGCACGGGCGGTGTGAAGTATTACGCGATGGATAACGAGCCGAGTCTGTGGCAGTTGATCCACAACAACTCCCATCCGACGGGCGCACACGCCAGCGAGATCGCTGCCAAGGTGATCGCGTATTCGCGTGCGGTGAAGACGGCAGACCCGAGTGCCAAGGTGCTCGCGCCGGAAGAGTGGGGCTGGAACGGCTACCTGTACAGCGGTTTCGACCAGCAGCATTCGGTCACGCACGGTTACGCGCAAGCACCGGACCGTCTGGGCGAGACGGGCGGCATGCCGTACATTCCGTGGCTGCTTACGCAATGGAAGAAAGCCGGTCGTCCGGTCGACATCTTCAGTCTGCACTTCTACCCGCAAAGCAAAGAGTACGAGGAACCGGCCGACGGCAATTCGACTGAGATCGCGCTCATGCGTAACCGGTCGACCCGCAATCTGTGGGATCCGAATTACAAGGATCCGACGTGGATCAACAGCGTGGTCGCACTGATTCCGATGATGCGTCAGTGGGTCGACACGTATTACTACCCCGGCACACCCATCGCGCTGACCGAGTACAACTGGGGCGCGGATACGCGCATGAACGGGGCGACGGCGCAGGCCGACATCCTCGGTATCTTCGGGCGTGAGAAGCTGGATATGGCCACCCGTTGGGGCACGCTCGATCCGTCGATGCCGGTCTACAAGGCGATCAAGCTGTATCGAAATTACGACGGCCACGGCGGCGAATTCGGCTCGACCAGCGTGTCGGCCACCGTCCCCGATCCGGATACGGTGTCGGCGTTCGCGGCAGTGCGTCCGAAGGACGGCGCGTTGACCGTCGTCGTCGTCAACAAGCAACTCGACCGTGCGGCGCAGGCCAACATCTCACTCGCCAATTTCGCTGCGTCGGGCACGGGTGAAGTCTGGCAACTGGCGGATAACAAGCTGACGCGTCAGCCGGACGTCACCTATTCCGGCGGCGCGTTGCGCGCCGATCTGCCGCCGCAGAGCATTCTGCTATTCGTGCTTCGCAAGGCGGTGAACTGAGATGTCGGACAGGCCGAACACGTCCGCGCCGTCCGCGAAATCCGGGGCTTCGATGCTGCGCGGCAGTGTGATCAGCCTCGGCGTGCGGCTGCTGGATTTGCCAAGCCGCTACGGCTTTCACCTGCTGATTGCGGCGGCGCTGGGCGTTGTCGAGACCGGTAACTTTTACATCGTCTTCAGCACGATGGTCGCGCTCGCAGGCTTCGGGCGTCTCGGGATGGATCAGGCGCTCACGCGTCAGTTGGCGATGGACATCGCATCGGGCGAGTTCGCCGCCGTACGCCCGACGATCCGTCGCGCGCTGATGCATGTGTTCATTGCGTCGGCGGCCGTCTCGTTGCTGCTTGCTGGCGGAGCAGCGCTCTTTGCCAACGATATCCTGAAGAAGCCCGAGCTTGTCGTGCCGCTGATGCTGGGTGCACTTTCGTTCATCCCGCAGAACATGGGCGCGGCGGTGGCCGGTGCGCTCGCCGGATTGCAGCGCGTAGGCTTCAGTCAGATGATCTACTCGTGGCTGTGGCCTGCGATCTTCTGCGTGGCGGCGATTCCGCTGGTGGCGACGGGCAAGCTGACGGTCGTCAACACGCTGATCCTCACGGCTGCAAGCTTCACGGTGGCCGCGTTGGTGGGCGCGGTGCTGCTTCGCCGCTTCCTGCGCGACGTGCCTGCGGGTGAGCCGCATGGCCCGATTCCCGGCTTGCTCAAGCCGGGTCTGTCGCTGTTCTCCCTCGAACTCACCAAGCTGCTGATCACGTCGGCACCGGCCATCGTGCTGGGGATTGTGGCGTCGTCGCGCGAGACGGGTTTGTTCGCGCTGGCGTGGCGTCTGGCGCTGGTCGTCAACATTCTGATCAGCGGTGTGACCGGCATGGCCGCACCGCGATTCGCCAGTCTTTACGCGCGTCAGGATCTCCCGGGGCTGGAGCGGAGCGCGGCGCAGGCCATCGGGCTGGTGCTGTGTCTGGCGTTGCCGGTCACGCTCGGCATGCTCGTCATTCCGCAGTTCCTGCTGGGGTTGTTCGGTCACGGGTTCGACGATGGTGCGAGCGCCTTGCGCGTGCTTGCGCTCGGTCAGATCGCTGCTGCGTGTTTCACCGCGATGCCCGAATTGCTCGGCATGACGGCGCACACGCGCGCGCTGATGCGCATCAACGTGGTGTCGGTTGTGGTGCTGCTCGTGGGGCTGGCGGCGCTCACGCCGATGGGTGGCAGTGTCGGCGCGTCGGTTGCGGCGTCGCTGGCGATTGCCGTCAACGGTGCCGCCGCCGCATGGGCCGCACGCCGGTTGCTCGGCGTGTCGCCGTTCGCGACGCTCTGGCGGTGGACGGCGGGGCGACTGTCGCGTCGTTAGGCCGGTGGTTAAGCGCGGCATTGATGTGACACATCGCCGCGCACCTGTTGCGTCGTAGCGACCGTCTTAACGGTCGCGTGCTGCTTCCGCCTGAACTGCATCGCGCCACGGCGTCCACGACAGATCGAACGTCTTCTCCGCGCGGCTACCGTCCAGCACGATGTCCTGCTGCCACAGACGCGCGAGCGACGGCGGCAACGGCGCAGGCAATCCCTTCACACCGATCTTTCGTCCCGCGATCTCGGCGATCTTGAGCGCCGGGGCGACAAGCTTCGTTTCGATCTTCAGACGACGTCCGCCGATGCGCTTCACGGGCGTAGCACCCAGCGCCATCGCGTAAGCGGTGAAGTACTCGTTCCAACGCGGCGAGCCGGTCATGGCGAGGTTGTAGGCGTGACCGCCTGCCGCCGGGTTGCGCAGTGCGTTCAGCGCGACCTTCACGACGTCGTCCACGTGCACGAGGTTGCTGTGCGCGTCGCCTGCGGCACCGAGGTCGCCGAGGCGTCCGGCGCGCAGCAGTTCGGCGATGCGCGCGGACCATTGCGGGCTGCCGCCGCCATACACACACCCCGGACGCAACATCGTCACCGTCGGCAGACCGGCCAGCGCCTGCTCGGCTTCCACCTTCGCCATGCCGTAGGGACTCGCGCCTGCGAGTGCAGCGGATTCGTCGACATGCCCCTCGGCAACGCCGTACACGGCCATCGAGCTGAAGTAGACGACAGGCAGCGGTGTGCTGCGCGCGTCCAGCGCCTGACGCAACGCGCGGGCATTCGCTACGATCGTTTCCGGCGATCCGGCGACGCAGTTCACCAGACCGTCGACGTCGGCGAGCGCTTCACCCAGCGAGGCGGCAGACAACGCGTCGACCACGCGCATGCCCGAACCCGGACGGCGCGATGCGGCGACAGGCTCCGCCCAATCGCTGGCGGCGAGTGCGTCCACAATGTGGCGGCCGATGAATCCGGTCGCGCCGGTAACAAGAATGCGAGCTTTCATAGGGCGGACGGAATCAGTTGGCGGTGGAGGATGTCGAGGTGACGGGAACGGGCAGGGCGGTCACATTCGCCTGCCGCTGCAAATGGTCTGCGAGGCGCAGCGCGAGCGCCACGATGCTCAGCGTGGGGTTGGCCTGACCCGAGGTCGGGAAGACCGCCGCGCCCGCAATAAACACGTTGTCGGCCTCGTGCAAACGGCCATTGGCATCGACCACGCTCGTGCGCGGATCGTCGCCCATGCGGGCGGTGCCGATGTGATGGCCGCCGTAAGCACCGTAGCGCGTCATCTCGGCCTCGACTTCGGCGGGATCGTAGGCGAAGCTGCCGACACCGGTTCGGTGGATCTCCTGCGCGAGCGCGGCCAGCGAGCGCGTGACGGTCTCAACGTCCTGCCGCGTGTAGCGCCAGTCGATGTGAATGCGCCGCATGCCGAGCGCATCGCGCTCGTCGCCGACCATGACGCGACTGTCCTCGCACGGTGCCTGCTCGGCGTGGAAGTCGAGACTGAAGCGCAGGTTGGCCGGACGCACGATCACCGATGGGAACTTGCGCGTGGCGAGCGTGCGGTGCGTCAGCCAGTGCGTGAGGAAGCGCACGGTGTTGGGCGCATCCGTGATGACGTTGCGCGCGTGCGCCAGCCAGTTGCCTGCGCCACCCGGCGCATCCCCGTACAGACGCTTCGCATACTCGTACGGCACGATGGGCCGTGCGAGATAAAGCGCCGACAGAATGCCGTTGCCGTGCCCCGCGTCCGGAATGCGCGGGTGATGCAGACGGGCGATGAAGTTGCCTGCGTGGAGGTCGTGCTGTGCCTGTGGGCGCAATGCGAGACGCCGACGGCAATAAATGCCTTCGTCGGAGACGTCGTAGCCGTGCCACACGGAACTGGCCCCCGACAGATCGAGCGTGCCGATGGTCCCGGCGATGTGGCTCATGTAGTAACGGCCGACCACGTCGTGTGCGTTCCCCAGTCCGTTGCCGCTGACACCGGGACTGTTGAGGAGCAGACGTGGCACTTCCAGCCCGCCCGTCGCCAGCACATACGCGCGAGCCGCGACCGTGAAGGCCTTCCCGTCGAGCGTCTTCACCTGCGCGGGGCCGACGAGGCGCGTTGCGTTATTCGTCTGAGGCAGATGGCAGAGATTGGCGTGCTGCACTACACGCACGCGACCTTTGGCGAGACGGTTGCGGTAACGTGCGCCGAAGTCCGTCGGACAACTAAACCTCTCCAACGTGTTCGTCGAGAAGACGTCGCTCTCGAAGTTGCCGATCATCGGGGGCGAGGGATGGTCGGCGCGCGGAAATGCCTGCTCGGCGGTATAAGCGAACTCGCCTGCTTCGCATAGTGCGTTGGCTTGTCCGTACCACGGCATCAGCGCGTCGAGCCCGATGGGCCAGCCGCTGTGCGGCATGTAGTCGCGCGCTTCGAAGTCGATGGCGTCGAGCGGCATGCAGCGTCCACCCCACAGCGTGGTCGAGCCGCCGAAGCGGCGCACGCGATAGCTGTCGGCGGGTGGGTGCAGGCGTGCGTCCGCGACGGTGCCCGTGTAGAGCTGCTGCACGGCGGGCTCGGGGGCGTCGCCGCCACTCTCAAGCAGAATCACGTCGAGACCGCTGGCTTCGAGCGCCAGCGCGAGCGTGATGCCCGCCGCGCCTGCGCCTGCGATGCACAGGTCGGCTTGCAGTTCGGTACCGGCAGGAATGTCGTTGGCGTCGAGGATCATCGTGTGTTCAAAATACGCGACGTGTTGTGAAAAGTGTCACTGACGTGCGCGAAGTGCGCTGCTACTATCGTGCCTGCTCTCGAATGCGTGCGGACGTCGCACGTCAAAATAGCAGGGATACCAGGGGTACGAAACGTCATGAGCCGCGACACCGATCTGCAAGCTGCACCGGCATCTTCCGTACGCGAAGTCTTCGAGCCTAACGTCGCACTGTTCGGTCTGAACATTGCCGCCGTACCGTTCGAGACTGCCGTCGAGGTGCTCACGCAAACCGCCATGCTTCGCGATGGCCGCTCGCGCATCGTCGTCACGCCGAACGTCGACCACATTGTGCGGCTCGACACGCTGCCGGAATTCAAACGCGAATACCGCAAAGCCGACTTTCTCTTTGCCGACGGCATGCCCATCATCTGGGCGAGCCGCTTGTTCGGCAAACCGCTGCCGGGGCGCGTGACCGGTGCCGACCTGCTGCCCGCGCTGTGCGACAACGCACGTGCGTCGGGCCGTAAAGCTGTGTTCGTCGGCGGACGTCCCGGACAGGAAGCCGAACTGACGGAAGGCTTGTCGCGACGTTTTCCCGGACTCGACTTCACACTGCTGATCCCGTCGATGACGTTCGATCCGACCGGTGCCGAAGGCCAGGACGTCGCACAGCGCGTTCGTGCTCTCGCACCCGATCTCATCTTCGTCTGCCTCGGTATGCCGAAGCAGGAACGCTGGGCGATGGCATACGCCGACACGATGCCCGGCGGGCTGATGCTCTGCGTCGGGGCCGCCATCGAATTCGCTGCTGGCATGCAAAAGCGTGCGCCGAAATGGATGCAGCGCACCGGTTCGGAATGGATGTATCGCATCTTGCAAAACCCCGGCCGTATGTGGCGTCGCTATCTCGTCGACGACCGCCGTTTCATCGGCATCTGCTGGCGTCAGTGGCGCGAACTCGGACGCGAGTGACCTGAACCGGGCCTCGCGCCCCGTTCGAATCAGACTGCCTCAGACAGCATTACGTCCCGTCACCATGACGGGAATCGTCTTGAGCAGAATCTTGATGTCGAGCCACAACGACCAGTGCGTGATGTAGTAACGGTCGTATTCCACGCGCCGCTGCATCTTGTCCGGTGTGTCGGTTTCTCCGCGCAGACCATTGATCTGCGCCCATCCCGTGATCCCCGGTTTAACGCTGTGACGCAGCATGTAGCCGGGAATCACGCGCCGGTACATTTCGTTATGTTCTTCCGCGTGCGGACGCGGCCCCACGAGACTCATCGAACCGGCGAGCACGTCGAAGAGCTGCGGCAATTCGTCGAGCGACGTGCGGCGCAGATGCTTGCCGATCGAGGTAATGCGACTGTCGCCTGCATGCGCCTGACGCAGTCCGCCCGTGGCTGCGGCTGCGGCATCTTCAGGCTGCAGCACACGCATCGAACGGAATTTGTGGATGACGATAGGCTCGCCGCGTTCGCCGTAGCGACGCTGACGGAAGAGGATCGGGCCGGGTGAGTCGAGTCGTACCGCGATGGCTACGGCGACCATCACCGGGCTGAGCAGCAACAGAATCAGCGATGCGCCGACCAGATCGATGCCGCGCTTGATCATGCGCAGCAGCCCCTGCACCGTGACGTCGTGCAGCGCCAGCAGCGGCACGCCTGCGATGTCGGTGCTCGACATCGGCAGATCGCCGGGGAAGCTGAACTCCGGCAGCAGATAGATGGCCGCCGTCGAATCGTACAGACGGTTGACGATCTCGCTGGTGAGTTCCTTGTTGTCCTGCTGGCCGATGGCGATGAAGACGATCTCGTACTCGTTGGCCTGAATGCGCGCGGCGGCGTCGGCGTAACGGCCGAGGTAGGGCGGGAGGACTTCGCCGTCGTCCGGCGTGATCGGCGCTTCGTTGTAATAGCCCGCGACCTGAATGCCGAGGATCGGCGAGCGTTGCAGACGCAGATTCAACTTGCGCGCTTCGGGCCCGAGGCCGAAGAAGGCGGCGCGTCGCTGGTTGCCGGGCGCGTTGTTGATGCTGTGCGCCATGCCGCGCAGCACGGCAAGCCCGATCATTTGCAACGGCAGCGCGAGGAGCAGCCACTGGGCCACCATCATGCGAACGTCTTCGGTGCTTTCGTACGTCAGGAACAGCAACACGATGGCGGTGACCAATACGCGGCACCAGCGCATGGCACCGCGTCCGAGCATCCATCCGAGATTGCGGGCACTGGCGAGCAGATGAAAGCGCGCGAAGACGATGAACGCCGCTGCGCCCAACGTGCAGACGAGGGTCAGCCCGTATGGGGTATAGGGGTTGTGTCCGTTCAGTCGCAGGACGGTGAAAAAGGCGCCTGCATTAAGCACTGCGCTGAAGCCGCCGACCATCGCCATGAAGAGCCGATGGTGGTAAGTCGTCTGAGTCGACATGACGAAATTCGAAGGGTAGCGGTTACTGACGGACTCGACAAAGATCCGGAACGGCGGGGGCCCTCCGATGGTCGCACCGATTGCGCGCGCATCTTAGCAGGTCATATTCGCTTTGCGTGTGACGTGCGAAGACCGTGTGATGATGCGCGCTGACCGTCAATTATGGGAGGCCGCCGTCCCCCGGGCGTCCCCCGTCGCCATAAATGTCGGGCCTGAAAACAACAACGCCCGCCGGGCGCAAACCCGGCGGGCGTTGTTGCTTGCAACGAAGGCCGATCAGTACGGGTACACCGTATCGTTCGACACGGCGGCGCGCTGGCCTTGCTGCACGCGCAGCGGCGGCGCTTGCGTGACGGTCGCAACACGGCCGTCGTCCAGACGCACGGTGATGCGATACAGCACGTTCGGCTCGCCCATGCTGTTTTCGATGCGGTTACCGGCAATACCGCCGATGGCCGCACCGGCGATGGTCGTGGCGGTGCGTCCACGTCCGCCGCCCATCGTGTTGCCGAGCAGACCGCCGGCGGCAGCACCCAGGACCGTGCCGAGAATGTTCGGGCTGTTGTTAGGACCGTTCAGCTGCTCGATGGACTGCACCGTGCCGTAAAGCGCACCTTGTTGTTGCGGAGGCTGCTGGTATCCCTGTTGATAGCCCGGCTGTTGGTAGCCTTGCTGATATCCCTGTTGCTGATAACCATATTGCGGGCCCGGAGCCACGCAACCGGCGGCCAGTGCCGCGCTGATTCCCGTAAGTGCCTTGATCTTCATTTTTCGTCCTCGTGAGCGTGAGGTATTGATGTTTAGTAAGGACATGTGACTGCCCAGTAGTGCCCGGTAGTGCGCATCTGTTACGACCACGATGCGGAATGTAGGGTTCCGCGGACCTTTTTGCTGTAAGAAAAGGTAAGCGACTGTAAAGACTGTGCATCCGCCCGGACGCGGCGAAGCGAGCGGGTTTGCCGCTGCGTCAAAGCCCATGCGCGACGATTCGAAGTGTTCCTCGATCATATTCCCATCTGGCGAGACGTGGTGTCATGCTCTGCGAACGCTTAACTCGTGAGTGGGAATCGCTCGAAATTTGGGATTGGCACGTTGGTTTTTGGCGCTAAATGAGCGAATTTTGACGTGTGACGCGGGAATCGTCTAAGCATATAACGAGAAAACACTTGGGCTGACTCAGTACCAAGCGGTAACATCGCGACCTTTGGTATTCCGCTTTCTCTGGTCCAGTCTCATGTCAGTCGACGTTTCCCTGTCTTCCGCCGCGCCTGCGCAGGCGAGTTCTGCGGCATCTTCCGCCGCACGTGCCGGTGCCCCGGCCGTTATCCGTTCGGCCGCCGATGTCGCGCAACTCGTCAACGAGGGCGGCGCACGCGTCTCTAACGCACGCTGGATCGTGGCGATTGCCCTCGGCGGCGTCTTCCTCGACGCTTACGATCTCGGCGCGCTCGCCTTCGGGTTGAAGGACGTTGCCCGTGAGTTTCAACTGACGCCCGCTGGCACGGGCATGGTGGCGTCGGCCATCACGTTCGGGGCCATCGTCGGTGCCTTCCTCGGTGGGTACTTCACCGATCGGATCGGCCGTTACCGCGTGTTCATGGCCGACATGCTGTGCTTCGTCATCGCCGCCATCGCCTGTGCGCTGGCGCCGAACGAGTACGTGCTCGCCGGTGCGCGCTTCGTGATGGGGCTGGGCGTCGGCATCGACTTGCCCGTCGCCATGGCGTTTTTGGCCGAGTTCTCGAAACTCAAGGGACGTGGCAACAAGGCGGCGCGGGTGGCGATGTGGTGTCCCACCTGGTACGCGGCGATTTGCGGGTCGTATTTGCTGGTGCTGCTGTGCTACTCGGTGTTGCCCGCGTCGCATAGTGCACTGCTGTGGCGGATCATCCTCGGCTTCGGCGCGATTCCTGCACTGGCCATCATTGCCGTACGTAGCCGCTACATGAGCGAGTCGCCGGTGTGGGCCGCCAATCAGGGCGACCTCGAAGGCGCGGCGAAGATTCTCAAGCGTTCGTACGGGATCGATGCCGTCGTGGCGAAGGATGCGGAGCGCGTCGCGCAGAAGCGTCCGGCCGCGTGGAGCAACTACGGCAAGCTGCTCAAGGGCGTGTACCTGCGCCGTACGACGCTCGCGACCATCATCGCGGTGGCTTCGTCGTTCGCGTATAACGCAGTGGCGTTCGGGCTGCCGGTGATCATCGCCAGTTTCCTCGCGCAGTCGATGCTCACTACGATTCTGATGTCGCTCGCACTGAATTTGTTGTTCGCGTTCACGGGCGGTTTGCTGGGCGTGCGTCTCGTGCCGAAGGTTGGTGCGTGGAAGCTGACCGTCGTGGGTTACGCGTTCCAGTTGACGGCCCTCGTGGGGCTGGCGCTCGTCGGCAAGCCGAGCAGCGGCGGTGAAGTGGCATGGGCGCTCGGTTTCCTTGCGCTGTTCCTGCTGGGGCAGGGCTTCGGCCCGGGGGCGCATTCGATGACGTTCGCATCGCTGAGCTACCCGACGTCGCTGCGCGGCGTGGGCTTCAACCAGACGTTGATGCGCGCGAGCTCGACCGTTTCGCTGTTCCTGTTCCCGGTGCTGGCGGCGGCGCTGGCCACCAAGGTGTTCTGGGTTATCGCCATTGCCCCGGCCATCGGTTTGCTGGCGTTGCTGGCGATTCGCTGGGAGCCGTCGAACTACGACGTCGACGCAGAAGATTTCTGAGCGCTGACGATTTAGCGCGACGAACGGAACGCCACGCTAGCGCAAAGGCTAGCGTGGCGTTTTTCTTTGTCGTCGACAAAAAAAGCGGCGCTTCGCGTGAAGCGCCGTGCCCCTGATTACGCTGTCGGCGTTAATTCTGGCGCGCGTCTACCTTAACTCGGGCGAGATGGCGAGCTGCCAACCAACGCAGCGCTACCGCCCATAATGTAGCTCTCCAGCTGGTCGATTGTGAACTGCTGCTCGGAGATGATGGCTTTGACCAGGTCGCCGATGGACAGTAGGCCCACCAGTTCGCCGTCCTTCATGACAGGCAAGTGACGAATACGGTGTTCCGTCATCAGCGACATGCACTCTTCGTTGGTCTGTTCGGGGCTGACGTAGCGCACTGCGGAGGTCATCACGTCGCGCACGGGCGTGTTGACGGAGGTTCGTCCCATCAGCGCGACTTTGCGGGCGTAGTCGCGCTCGGTAAAGATGCCGACGATGGCGCGATCGTCTTCGCTGACGAGTACCGCGCCAATGCGGGCTTCGGCCATCAGGGTCAGGGCATCGAGTACCGAATCGGACGGCCGCACTTTATATACCGTGTCGACCGATTTGGATTTCAGGATCTGAGCGACTGTTTTCATGGTCATTCTCCTGCGGGCTACGGGTACTTACAGCATAGTTGAGTGCGCGCTGCGCGTCACATCCGCGTTGACCCCGAGGGAAACCTGGCCGCCGACGAGCCTCATTGGTGCATTGCGCCACAATTAGGCGACAAAAGCGTTCAAATGGGCTTGTGCGAGCCATATTTTCCACACGGGCGACGGAGAAAGGCGTATCCTTCCCGGATCGGCGAAAATTCGCCGATCATCGCCTGACGATCGCGAAATGCTTTATCGGCGCCGCTGACAGCCATGTCCTGCGAGCCGGATCACTCGCTGTGCCGATGACGCAGACCGAACCGGTCTTCGCCCTCCCGACACGCACTGCTCGTCTTTGTGGCACTGCCGCAATGTGCCTTGTTCCTTCGAACCATCGCCGCTTTCGGTGCACCGTTTGCCTTCGTGGCCGGTCGACCGGGTAGGCTCCTTTTGGCGTTCGATGTGCACCCCCGCTAGTTTTCAGGGTGCGGGGACGGTATTGGCGAACGAACTTACAGTAACACCGGTGCTGCGCCCCTCGCGAGCGGCACCCTCAAGAGGACACGATATTGGCCAAGGAAGAACTGATCGAATTCAGCGGACACGTTTCGGATGTGCTGCCGGATAATCGCTTTCGCGTTACGCTCGAAAACGGCGTGGAAGTGGTGGCATATGCGAGCGGCCGCATGCAGAAGAACCGCATCCGTATTCTCGCGGGTGACCGCGTGACGCTGGAAATGTCGCCCTATGACCTGAGCAAGGGCCGCATCAACTACCGTCACAAGAATTAAGTCAGCGACGACGTCTGGCTTTTGCGCGCCAGTCTTTGCCCATCGCGGGCATAGCCGTGGCGCGCATAGAAGCGATGCGCGGCGACCCGATGGTCGCTGCTCGTCACTTCGAATTTCTCGCATCCCCGCTCGTTGAACCAAGCGTGAGCAGCCGCCATCAGCGCGTGCCCGACGCCCGAGCCTCTCGCACTCTCCTCTACCACCAGCGCTGTAATGCGCCCCAGCCGCCCCGCCAGATGAAACATGGTGAGCGCGTGCAATCCGATACATCCCACAATCTGTGCGT
The DNA here is from genome assembly GCF_044772185.1 of Pandoraea sp. NPDC090278. Classification (NCBI taxonomy): domain Bacteria; kingdom Pseudomonadati; phylum Pseudomonadota; class Betaproteobacteria; order Burkholderiales; family Burkholderiaceae; genus Pandoraea; species Pandoraea sp. NPDC090278. The sequence continues at coordinate 206,213 of NZ_JBIVYJ010000008.1, forward strand.
TCTCGTCCACGGCGACGAAGGCTGCGTCATCCCCATCGGCATTCGATAGCGCGATATTGCGACGAACGATGTCGAGCGGTGTCTCGTAGCCCAACTGCGCGAGCAGCGTGACGATGCGGGGTGCGTCGTCGTGCGTGGCGCGACGTGTGCTGGGCGTAGGCGTTGGCATCGGGATCGGAGGCAGGGTTGGAACGGACAAGCGCTTGCGCGCCGGTTTCAGATCAAAGTTGTTCGAACCGGTCGAAACGACGGCCGGTGTACTCCACTTCGCTTTCGAATTCCATGACGCGCGCGCCGGGCGGTCCGCGCCGCATCCATTCGAGCATCTTGTCGACCTGATCGGGCGTGCCTTGCACCATGGCGAGAATGTCGCCCTCGGGCAGTGCCTGCACCCATCCGCGAACGCCGATCAGATGCCCCTCGCGCACGGCCGCATGACGGTACCCCACGCCCAGAATCTTGCCGCGCAGACGCACAGCCACGGTTTCCAGCGAAGCGCTGCCGGAGGAAAGAGACTTCATCGCATCGAATCCCGTTAAACCTTGCCCGGCACGAGCCGAATGCGCGTGATTTCCGACGGCGCGCCGAAGCGCTTCGGCGGTCCCCAATAGCCCGTTCCCCGGCTCACATAGATGGCGAGACGCCCGAGACGATGCAGCCCGTGCACGAACGGTTGTTGCAGCGGCACGAAGTACATCCACGGCCAGAATTGTCCGCCGTGCGTGTGTCCGGAGAGTTGCAGATCGAATCCGGCTTCCTGCGCGGCGGGGGCGCTACGCGGTTGATGCGCGAGCAGCACGCGCGGCACGCCTTCCGGTGCGCCCGCGATGGCCGCCTGCGGATCGCTGCGCTTTTCCGGATCGAATTGATGGGCGGTGAAGTCCGTCACGCCGGCCACCGTCAGCGACGCCCCTTCATGGTCGAGCACCACGTGCTCGTTTTCGAGGACGGTCAGACCGATGCGTCGCAATTCCGCGACCCACGCCGGTGCGCCCGAGTAGTACTCGTGGTTGCCCGTGCAGACGTAGGTGCCGTGGCGTGAGGTCAGTTGGCCGAGCGGCGCGATATGGTCGCGTAGCGCGGGCACGCCGCCGTCCACCAGATCGCCGGTGATGGCAACGAGATCCGGCTTGAGCGCGTTCGACGCCTCGACAATCGCTTCGATATAGCGGCGTCGAATCGTCGAACTCACATGAATGTCGCTCAACTGGACGATGGTGAAGCCCTTGAGCTCGGACGGCAGGTTGGCGATCGGAACGTCGACGTCGACCACGCGGGCGAGGCGTCGTGCGTTGTAGAAGCCCAGCACCGTCGATGCCGCCGTCAGTATCAGCACGATGACTGCCGAACGGGTGACGAGCTGCGCGTCGAGTACCGAGAAGGCCATCGCGACGCCGAGTACCACGTCACGCAGCAGCGTCAGCACGAAGAGCGACGAGAAGATGCCGATGGCCGTCATTCCGGTCCACGTCAGCAGTGTGGCGAGCGGTTCTTTCTGGATGGCGCGGCTCATCAGACCGAGCGGAATCAGGACGGTCGAGACGGCGAGCCACAACCCACCCAGCACCTTCCAGCCCATGGCCACCGGCAACGGTGTCAGCAGACGCCAGCCGATGTACGCGTGCAATAACGCGATGATGGCGAGCATCAACCAGCGCGGACGTGCGGGGAGTGTGCGCTTCGACGGCTTGCCGTGCGTGTGACTCGCGCCGGGCGGCACGTCTGACGTCTGGGAAGCCTGTGAGGATTGGGACATAGCGTTGTCGGATCGAAATTCGGGGGCGGACCTGGCCGTTATGCGGGCGCGACGTCCGATTGCAAGAGGCGGACGCTCAAATCAGCGCTTCGGCACGATTTCCGCCGTGCCAGGTCACGCCTTGGTTGCCGGGTACTTCTGCGCGTTCAGGACAAGTTTGTCGGCGACCGCGCGATTCAGGTCGATGCTGAGCACCATCGTCAGACGCACCAGATACATCGTGATGTCGGCGAGTTCCTGCTCGACGTGCCGCGCCTCACTCGACTGCATGACGGCGTTGGCCTGCGCCTCGGTATGCCACTGGAAGATCTCGACGAGCTCAGCCACTTCGACCGACAGCGCCATCGCGAGGTTCTTGGGCGAATGGTACTGATGCCAGTCGCGGGCATCGGCGAAGGCTTGCAGTTCGGCCGCGAGACCGGCGGTATCGATGAGCCGGGCGGTGGGATCCTTGGGTTCGGCGGACATGGGATTCGGAACTTGGAAGTGGGTTATGGTAGCGCGTTGGCGCAAGATACGCCGTTTAGCATCTGTGTGATCATCCTTGGAACGTTCTTCCTCCCAGATCTCTCGATCCTGCGCCGAGCGCGATGCATTGACACCGCCGCGCGTCACACTCCTGCCCTCGGGCTGGCAATTCGATGCGCCACCGGACACGCCGATCCTGCTCGCCGCACAGGCTGCTGGCATCAAGCTGCCGAGCCTGTGTCGTAACGGAACGTGTCGTGCTTGTTTGTGTCAGGCACAGACGGGTGGGGCGAGTGCGCCGGTGACGTATCGGATCGAGTGGCCCGGTCTGTCGCGCGACGAGAAGATGCAGGGCTGGCTGCTGCCGTGCTGCGCGTACGCCAGCGCCGACCTCGTGATCGACGCGCCCGATGCCGTGCGTGCCGCGCTTTGATAAACTTGCCGCTATCTGGCGCTCGCCTATGAGCCGTCATAACCGTTTCAGGATCAGGAAAGCCGAATGGCACAGTACGTATTCAGCATGAACCGCGTGGGCAAGATCGTGCCGCCCAAGCGTCACATCCTCAAGGACATCTCCCTGTCGTTCTTCCCGGGCGCCAAGATCGGCGTGCTGGGCCTGAACGGTTCGGGCAAATCGACGCTGCTCAAGATCATGGCCGGCGTCGACAAGGAGATCGAGGGTGAAGCGATCCCGATGGCCAACCTGAACATCGGTTATCTGCCGCAGGAGCCGCAACTCGATCCCGAGCAGACCGTGCGCGAAGCCGTCGAAGGCGGCATGGGCGAGATCATGGAAGCCCGCACGAAGCTCGACGAAATCTACGCCGCGTACGCCGAGCCGGATGCCGACTTCGACGCGCTGGCCGCCGAGCAGGCCAAGTACGAAGCGATCCTCGCTGCGAGCGACGGCAACAACATCGAGCAGACGCTGGAAGTCGCCGCCGACGCGCTGCGTCTGCCCGCATGGGACGCCAAGATCGGCGTGCTCTCCGGTGGTGAGAAGCGTCGCGTGGCGCTGGCGCGTCTGCTGCTCTCGAAGCCGGACATGCTCCTGCTCGACGAACCGACCAACCACCTGGACGCCGAATCCGTCGACTGGCTCGAACAGTTCCTCACGCGTTTCCCGGGCACGGTCGTCGCGGTCACCCACGATCGCTACTTCCTCGACAACGCGGCCGAGTGGATTCTCGAACTCGACCGGGGTCACGGCATTCCCTGGAAGGGCAACTACAGCTCCTGGTTGGATCAGAAGGAACAGCGCCTGAAGCAGGAAGAGTCGAGCGAATCGGCACGTCAGAAGGCGCTCAAGAAGGAACTGGAGTGGGTGCGTCAGAACCCGAAGGGCCGTCAGGCGAAGTCGAAGGCGCGTCTTGCCCGTTTCGACGAGCTGAACAGCCAGGAATACCAGAAGCGCAACGAAACCCAGGAAATCTTCATCCCGGTGGGTGAGCGTCTGGGTAACGAGGTCGTCGAGTTCAAGAACGTGTCGAAGGCTTTCGGCGACCGCCTGCTGATCGACGATCTGAGTTTCCAGGTGCCGCCGGGCGCCATCGTCGGCATCATCGGCCCGAACGGCGCCGGTAAGTCGACTTTCTTCAAGATGCTCACGGGTCGCGAGCAGCCGGACAGCGGCGAGATCAAGGTCGGTCCGACGGTCAAGATGGCTTACGTCGACCAGAGCCGCGATGCGCTGGACGGTACGAAGACCGTGTTCGAAGAGATTTCGGGCGGTGCCGACGTGCTGACGGTGGGCAAGTACGAAACGCCGTCGCGTGCCTACATCGGCCGCTTCAACTTCAAGGGCTCGGACCAGCAGAAGCAGGTCGGCTCGCTCTCCGGTGGTGAGCGCGGTCGTTTGCACATGGCCAAGACGCTGATCTCCGGCGGCAACGTGTTGCTGCTCGATGAACCGTCTAACGATCTGGACGTCGAAACCCTACGTGCACTCGAGGACGCGCTGCTCGAGTTCGCCGGTTGTGTGATGGTCATCTCGCACGATCGCTGGTTCCTCGATCGTATCGCCACGCATATTCTGGCCTTCGAAGGTGACTCGCATGTCGAGTTCTTCCCGGGCAACTATCAGGAGTACGAGGCCGACAAGAAGAAGCGCCTCGGCGAGGAGGCAGCAAAACCGAAGCGAATCCGCTACAAGCCGATCGCGCGGTAATGCAGGAAAAGGCGCCGCAAGGCGCCTTTTCTGTTTGTGCGGCGGCCGGACCCGCCCATCGATGCGGGGACGTCCGCCATCAGCCAGTGTTCGACGAGCCATGTGCACGCGTTGCTTCGCGTCGCATGGTCCGCCATTTTGACGAATCAGGAGTGTGCAAATGAGCCAGTCGGTGAATCAGTTGAATGGGAAAGTCGCGGTGGTGACGGGGGCTGCCAGCGGCATCGGGAAAGAGATTGCGCTGACGCTGGCGCGTGCCGGTGCGGCCATCGCGATTGCGGATCTGAACCAGCAGGGCGCAGACGCCGTTGCCGAAGAAATCAAGGCGGCCGGTGGCAAGGCCATAGGCGTGGCGATGGACGTGACCAACGAAGAGGCGGTGAATAGCGGCATCGACAAGGTCGCGGAGACCTTCGGTTCCGTCGACATCCTGATCTCGAACGCGGGCATTCAGATCGTCAATCCGATCGAGAACTACGCGTTTTCCGATTGGAAGAAGATGCAGGCGATTCACGTCGACGGCGCGTTTCTGACGACCAAGGCGGCGCTCAAGCATATGTACAAGGACGACCGCGGTGGCATCGTCATTTACATGGGTTCGGTGCACTCGCATGAGGCGTCGCCGCTGAAGTCGGCGTACGTGGCGGCCAAGCATGCGTTGCTCGGTCTCGCCCGCGTGCTGGCCAAGGAAGGCGCGAAGCATAACGTGCGCTCGCACGTCATCTGCCCGGGCTTCGTGCGTACACCGCTCGTCGACAAGCAGATTCCCGAGCAGGCCAAGGAGCTTGGCATTTCGGAAGACGACGTCATCAAGAAGGTGATGCTCGGCGGCACGGTCGACGGCGTGTTCACCACGGTCGACGACGTCGCCCAGACGGCACTGTTCCTCGCGACGTTCCCGAGCGCGGCGTTCACCGGACAGTCGTTCGTCGTGAGCCACGGCTGGTTCATGCAGTAAGCGCACGTGGCAGTTCGCCGTCCTGGCAGCGACTTTGCCAGGGCGGTGTTGATCATCAGGCAGCAAGCATCAGGAGAACGGTCATGACGGCCAATCCGCCCAAAGTCCCCAAACGCGCCATCGATCTACCGCCGTACGAGACGGTGGCGCTCGTTTTGCAGGGGGGCGGTGCGCTTGGGGCCTATCAGGCGGGCGTGTACGCCGGTCTGTACGAGTCGGGTATCGCACCGAACTGGATCGCTGGCATCTCCATCGGTGCGCTGAATACGGCGATCATTGCGGGCAATGCGCCGGAGCGTCGCGTCGAACAACTCGAAGCGTTCTGGCGGACGATTTGTGAGCCTGCGGTCTTCCCGCCGCTCCCTGCGCCGTTCGAAGCCGCCATCCTCAACGGCCCGGAGTCCGGACGCATTGCTTACAGCGCCTGGCAAGCGTGGCGCGCGATGACGGAGGGGCAGAAGGGCTTCTTCACGCCGCGCTGGCCGCAGCCGTTGCCGACCGCAATGGGCGACCCGGCGCATGCGAGTTACTACGACACGTCGGCGTTGCGCGGGACGCTGGAGCGGTTCGCCGATTTCGACCGGATCAATGCGCGCGAGATTCGCGTGTCGGTCGGTGCGGTCAACGTGCATACCGGCAACTTCGTGTATTTCGACAATACGCGCGAGACATTGCGGGCGGAGCACTTCATGGCGTCGGGCGCGTTGCCGCCGGGATTCCCGGCCGTGGAGATCGACGGGCAGTACTTCTGGGACGGTGGCCTCGTGTCGAACACACCGCTCTCGGAGGTGCTGGGCACGTCGCCACGCCGGGACACGCTCGCGTTTCAGGTCGACCTGTGGAGTGCGCGAGGACCGTTGCCGGACAATCTGAACGACGTGGCGGGACGGCAGAAGGACATCCAGTTCTCAAGTCGCACTCGTCTGGTGACGGACAACTTGCAGCGTGCCCAGCACTATCGACGCGTGTTGCGCGAGGTGCTGGATCGCGTGCCCGCGGATGTCCGTGCACGGGATCCGTGGTGTCATGCGGCGGAAGAGATTGCGTGCAGCAAGCGCTACAACGTCGTGCAGCTGATTTATCGCAACAAGGAATACGAGGGGCACTACAAGGACTATCAATTCGGACTGTCCACGATGCTCGATCACTGGGCCAGCGGTCTCGACGATGTCCGTCGCACGCTGGCACATCCAGATTGGCTAGCGATGCCGGATGACGCCCGAGGCTTCATCACGCACGATATTCATCGTCATGAAGTGATCTGAGGAAGCGCTCCGAGAAAGCAAATCTTGGGAGTGCACCGAAAAACAAAAAACCGGCGTGAGCGGGTTTTTTGTGCGATTCGGATGGCCCCACGTGGGTGAGGCCAAATACATACCTAGCGTCATCACCAGTATGGAAGCTGGGAGAGGAAGTTTAGGGCAACGGCGAAAGTATAATCGTTCGGCTCTGGAATACCACCCCTGCGGCGTGCCCCCCGACACGCCGCAGGGCCCTGCACCGGCGCTCGCGAATCCACCGGTTTTGCTTCGGTACTACATCCCGCGCTTGCCGCTTCCTCACCCTTGAACTGCCTTGTTGCTCCTACTCATTGCGCCAACGCCGTCTCCAGTCGCATCTTGAGCGGCTGAAGATCGAGCAGCATCGCCGTGCGCGCAGCGCCGTCCGCCGTCGGGAGTTCCACCGCTTCACGCATGTCGTTGCGCATCTCGTGCGTCGCACGTCCGAGCAGCACGGCCGGGACCGGCAACTTGTCCGCTTCGTCCAGCGTGACGATGTTCTCGATGGCGTCCACCAGCAGCCCGAACTTGTCCTTGCCGTGTTCGATGACCAGAATCTTGCGCGCCTGCGCATCGTCCTGTATCGGCATGCCGTAGAGCGCACGCAGATCGACGATGGTCACCAGCTCGCGCCGTAAATTGAGCATGCCGCGCACGAACGACGGTGCACCCGGCGCAGGCATCACATCCGGCGAGTCGTGAATGATCTCGCGCAACTGGTCGAGACGCACCGCGAGCATGTGCTGCAAACGGAACGACACATACGCGTGACGCGTCCCGCGCGACGACTTCGCGCCTCGCCACGCGGCCTCCCCGGCCTTCGCCCGTTGCGCCGGATCCGTCTCGCGATACAACTCGCGATGCCCGCGCGTCAGTTCGAGCACCTGCGAATGCGTGAAGAGTTCGTCGGCGTTGAGCAGCACGATGTCGTTCGACGTGACGGTCGCACCTCCTGCTTCCGACGGCTCGCGGGGAATGCATCCCGCAAAGAGCTGCGCGTGCGATGCGCTGAACGACGGCATCGCCAGCAACTCGTCCGCGTAATAGGTGACGATGCTGTCCACCGCGTCGACCAGCAAACCGAAGTGCACGTCCTCCTGTTTGACGATCAGAATGCGGCGCGGGTCGGACGCCGTCCCTGCGATCTCCGGCTCCGGACGGCTTGCCTGCAACCCCAGAAAATGCGCGAAGTCGATGACGGGCACGACCGTGCCGCGCAGGTTCAGCATGCCAACGCAAAAGACACTCGCCAGCGCCGAGTTCTGCAAATCGGGGATGCGGATGATCTCGCGGATCGCGCTCATCGGCAGCGACAGACGTGAGTGTTCGACCGTGAACGACACGCATTGCAGCCGTTGCCGCTGCTGGCGGCGCTGCGGCGCACTGAGCGCCTGACGCGCCAGCAATTGCGGCATGTTCTCGATGTGAACGAGCGCACCCGGCGCGAGGATCTGCAAAATGCGGTCGCCGCCATCGAGCTTGATAGCGCCGGATACCACCTGCGGCGCAACGTGCGACGGATCGTATTCGAATCCCGTGCGCTGCGACGCCCGCACACGCAGAATCTCGCTCGTACTGTCGAACAACAACCCGACGCGAATGCCTTCGACATCGACGATGGCGATCTTCTCCGTCACCGGCGCGGCATTGCTGGACCCGGCACCCATGACGTTCGTTGCGCCAGAGATCGCCAGCAACGGCTTCAGATCGACGATGGGAATGAGCGTGCCGCGCAGGTTGAACAACCCCAGCAGAAAGGCAGGCGAGAGCGGCACCGGCGTAATGCGCTCGGGAAAATTCACGACCTCCTGCAACGCCGCAATCGGCAACGCAAATTCGACGTCGCCCAGATGAAACGAGCCGAACACCTCGATATCGTCGGGGGCGGCGTTGCGCGCTTTCGTTGGTGTCGCTGACGTCGTCGGCGTTGCGTCGGCAGACGTTAGCGATTGCGGCGTCATGTCCATCGGCGCGTCGTCAATTGACACATCTGGCAACGCATGCGCATCCGGTGACGGCGAGTGCACGGCATCACGCACGCGAGTCGTCACGCCTGGGAGCGGACCGTAGCCGCATCCGCCACCCTTAAGACCTTGATAACCCTGATAGGGCGATACCGTGGGCGGCAGGACGGTCGTGCCCGCGACGGCGTCGCGCTGGAGAAACGGAAATCCCGGTGTCCGTGCATTCATGATTCACGTCCCACGAGTCTGAGAGCGGGGCGACGCGGCACGGCGGCACCCCCGTTCGAGCCAATGGTGCGCACGTGAAACGCGTGACGCGCGCAATCGATCAACAGTTGCCGTCCGACTTCCCCGCCGACTTCGACGTGGACGATCGGTATGCCCGTCTCGGCGATCAACGCCTGCGCCATCTTGGCATTCGCCACGCCGATCAGGCCATGCTTGGCCGGTGGCTGATGCGGCATCATGTTGCCGCCACCGGCGATCACCGCTTCGATTTCGCTGCGGCGCGCGCCGTCCGCTTTCATCAGCGCGAGCAGCGACGGCACCGCCTGCGTGACGTACTTCGCACCGATGGCCAACGTTGGATTCGGCGCTTCCGGCAGCAGGCAGTGTGCGAGGCCGTATAGCCCGCGCGAGCGCCACATCAGCCCGATGCCGACGCACGAACCGAGGGTGGCCCGCAGCACGTCTTCACCGCGCCCGATGCGCACCTCGCCCATCAACACCTGAATGTCATGCGACGGCCCCATTCGATGCCCCCTGATTGCGGTAAATGAGCGGTTGCTCAAATTGATAGCCGGTGGACAGTCGCGAGAGCGACTCCGATTCGCCGACAATCAGCACGCCTTCGGGGGTAAGCGTGCGACGTACGTTCTCCAACACCCGCTCCTGATCGCCCGTCTCGAAATAGATCAGCACATTGCGCAGCATGACGAGGTCGAACGCCTCGCGACGCGCCAGGCGCTGGTAGAGGTTGTGCTCGCCAAACGTGATGTGTGCACGCAACTCGGGCGCGACCGTGAACCCGCCAGCGCTTGGACGGAAATACTTCGCGAGCATGGCCGGACGCTGTTGCTTGAGACCATCAATGCTGCGACCGCCGTAGTTGCCAGCCATTGCGACGGCCAGCACCTGGCTCGAAATGTCGGTCGCGTGGATCTGGTAATGGAAACCCGTGTGACGCGCCCGAAATTCCTCGCAGATCATGGCGGCGGAATACGACTCCTCTCCCGAGGAGGCAGCGGCCGACCACATATGGAAGGCGCGTCCCGGATTGGCGGCGTGCCAGCGCGGCAGGTAATGCTGAGCGAAGTAATCCCACACGCGCGGGGTGCGGAAGAAGGTGGTTTCGTTCGTCGTGACGAGATTCACGAAGTTGCGAATCTCGTCCGGCGTGTTCTCAAGCAGCGCCAGATAGTCGCGATAGCAGCGCAGCGATAGCGTGCGCAGGCGCGGGCGCAAACGGCCCTGCAACATCGTCCACTTCTTCTCGTTCATCGAGATGCCGGTATGCCGGTGAACAGCACGCAGGAGCGCTTGCTGGGTGACGGCGTCGGCGTCGGCTTCGATTTCCATATCGGGCCCTCTTGGCGGACGTGGGTTCCAGTGCGGCCAGTCGGTCGGCCGTCACCGGAAAAATACCGGCGAGCGTATTCCCGGGGTGCGAAGAATGGGGCTCGCCGGGTAAGGCCTACACCTTGAACCTCGAGACGGTGTGATCCAGTTCCTCTGCCCCCTGATTGAGGCCAGTCGTCGCCTGGGCGATGGTCTCGCACGCGCCCGCCGACTTCTCCGTCTCTTCCGCCACGTGCTGAATCGCGAGACTCACTTCGCGCGCGGCGACGAGCTGCTCTTCGGCGGCACACGAAATTTCGGAGATGGCCTGCGTGGTCCGCGACACACCGCTCACGATCTTCTCGAACGCTTCGCCTGCCTGACGCGACACGTCGCTGCCCTGCGACACGCGCTTGGTCGATTCGTTGATGAGCTTGGAGATTTCCTTGGTGGCTTGCGACGAGCGCTCGGCGAGCTTACGGACTTCGTCTGCCACGACCGAGAAACCGAGGCCGTGTTCGCCCGCGCGCGCCGCTTCGATGGCGGCGTTGAAGGCGAGCAGGTTGGTCTGCCCGGCGATCTCGCCGATCACTTTCACGATCTCGCTGATGTCTTCCGACGACTTGTTGATCAGCTCCATCGCTTCGATGGACCGGGCAATCGCGCGTGAGCCGGTTTCGGCTTCGTGCTGCGTCGACTTGGCGAGTTGGTCGGCACCCTTGGTGTTGTCGGCAATCGAGTTGATCGACGCCGTCAGTTCCTCGATGGACGCGTTCATCTCTTCGACCGTCGCGCCCAGCGCTTGTGCACCGGTCGCTACCGTATTGGCACGATCTGCAATGTCGCGCGACGCGCCGGAGAACTCGCCCGCCGAGTTGACGACCTTGCCGATCACGCCGCGCAGGTCGTCCATCATGTGACGAATGCCTTCGGCCAACTGATCGATGGGATCGGTGCCGTTCACCGCAATGGCGCCAGTGAGGTCACCGGCAGCCGCGCGGTTGACGGTGTCGAGCAGCAGCGCGACTTTGCGCTGATCGTCTTCCGCGCGACGCTTCACACTCGCTTCGAGCTCGACTTGTTGGGTGATGTCGGTGGCGAACTTCACGACCTTGTAGGGACGGCCGTTCGCATCGAGGATCGGGTTGTACGTCGCCTGAATCCAGATTTCACGTCCGCCACGACCGAGGCGCTTGTAGCGTCCCGCATCGAATTCACCGCGATTGAGCTTGGCCCAGAAGTCGCGGTACTCGTTACCGGCGACGTAGTCCTGTTCGCAGAACATGCGGTGATGCTTGCCGCGAATCTCGTCGAGCGAGTAGCCCAGCGTTTTCAGGAAGTTGTCGTTGGCCGTGATGACCGTGCCATCGAGATTGAATTCGATGACGGCCTGCGCGATGTCCATCGCGCGAACCTTGCCTTCGAATTCGGCCTGACGCGTGCGGTCGGCGGTGACGTCGGTGGCGAACTTGATCACCTTGTACGCCACGCCGTTCGCGTCGAAGACCGGGTTGTAGGAGGCGCGGATCCACACTTCGCGTCCGCCTTTGCCCAGGCGTTTGTACTCGCCGGAATCGAATTCGCCGCGACCGAGCTTCGCCCAGAAATCGCGATAGGCGTTCGAGGCGGTGTAATCGGGCTCGCAGAACATGCGGTGATGCTGGCCCTGAATTTCATCGAGACGATAGCCGACGGTCTGCAGGAAGTTCTCGTTCGCGTGAAGAATGCGCCCCTGCAAATCGAACTCGATGACGGCCTGCACGCGGTTGAGCGCGGCGGTGACGGCCTGTAGTTCCTGTTGTTCCATCTGGAATTCAGGCGTGGCGATTTCCATGACTTTTCCCCTGATACGCTTGCCCCGGCGCGTGTCGTGCGGCCGTCACGAAAGGGATGCTGCGTTCCCCCAATTGAATACGCAGTCCTCTATAGACGCGATTACGACAGCGAAGGAGTCAACTTGAGATCGGTGCGTACCCGCATGTGGTTTATGCCGATAAGGTTGAAAATCGCTTCGAAAGGCGCATCCAATAAGGCTTTAAAGATAAATGAAACACAAAGGAAGTCGACGCTGTTATAGCGTCGATACATTTCAAACGCACAGATGAAATGAGAAAAGCTGAGCGCCTGCACATTCGCGGTGCAGGAAAGAGTCGCGATCACGTGTCGGAGATTGGGCTCCGCAAGGATCGGAAAGATTTGAAAAAAAGCCTCCTCCCGTGTCTGCAACGGGAGGAGGGTTTGAGTCAAAGCCGCACTCTTCGGGGCAATTGAAAGGGCGACGCTTATCACTATGCAAGCGCCATGCCAGACAACGGGGTCTCGCGAAACCCGCGTCGTTGCTGGTTTTGCGAATAGTCGCGGTATCGGTGATGGGCCGATGTTACGGCCACACGCAGCGCGTGTTACGTAACAAAGTGCGACACTTTCCCCGTTTGGCAACCTTCGCTTACACGGCTTACAGACGCGTGATGGGCTTCCTACAGGGGCGGCGATATAAAGAAAGCGAACGGATTCGCGTTCTTACCTGTGGAGTCAGATCATGAAGTTAGTCGTCGCCGCGTTGCTTGCTATCACGCTTGCCGGATGCGTTGTCGTTCCGGCACGACCGTATTACGGAGGGGGTTATTACGGACATGGGTACTATCGATATTGAAATATTTACGGCTGAAGTTTTTTCTCGCAGCATCGGAAGTGTTTTGTTTGATGAACTACGAAGCGATTCGTCGCTTTAATACGAGGTCGTAAATGACTCGAATGGCGATGAATGCCTGAATGCGCGATGGCGCATGAAGCGTCGATAAATTGTCGAAGCTTCATGCGTGCATTGCATGGGTCGACGCAATCCGTTCGCAGCGACGTTCGTCAGAACGACGTTTTCAACGATGGACGTGCTTAAAAGTGAAAGCCCCGCAGGTCAATCGACCAGCGGGGCTCTTCTTTGACGCTGTGTGGCCGTAAAGGCCCGGAATTCTAGCGATGGCGATAGTCGCGACGATCGCGATGGTCCCATCCACGGCGATCCCAGTCGCGATCGTGATGCCAATGGCGCGGCGGCGGGCCTCGCCAGTAGCGCGGGGGCGGGCCATATACGACGGGAGGCGGAGCGACCATCATCGGTGCCGGTGCGGCGTAGACGGGCGGCGGGGCGTAGACCGGACCCGGGGCCACGATGGCCGGGCCGGGAATGCCGATGTTGACCGACACGTCGGTGCGCGCGAAAGCGCTACCCGACACGACGACTGCGGTGAGTCCCGCGAGGGTGGCGGTGGCCATCCAGAAACGACGTTGCATCTGTTCTCCTTATTAAGCGCTGCGCTGTGTGTGCTGGCGCGCGATCCGTAGTTGAAATTCTACGGACGAGGAGGCACTGCCGGTGCTACGGCGGCACTACAGATGTAACAAGGCGTAAGGGTGAAGAAGGTAAGCAGACCTACCGGCGTTCGTGGTCTCGCGGCGCGAGAAAACTTGCCGGACGGCGACCGCGTCGTTCTGAGGTCGCGAAGTAGGACGGACGACGCAAATCGTGCGTGTCGTTCGGCGAACGCCAGTACGGTGTGCGCGGCGTGCCGAGCAGATCGCCGGGACGGTGTGGGGAGAGCGGCGGTACGGCAGCAGGCCAGGCGACGTTGCGCCAGCGCGCGCCCGCAGGCACAACGAGAACCAGCATGACGAACACGAGCGTCACGACGGCGTAGACGACAACAGGCGAGAGGGTGGGCTCCATGACAAACTCCGGTCGCGTACATGTCACACCACTGGGGGGATGCGTGTTGCGGTGCGCCGTCCAGGGCAAGTGTATTCACGAGAAAGCACCCTGGAGAGACGCAACCATGCGGTCCGGCACGCAAAGTGTGGCGTTTTCACTATAGTCCATGCGGGTCTTGCTGACACTCGGTTGATGCCACGCAGGTTGCAGGACTACACTACAGGCGCAGTTTCCCGAATGCCATCACGACTTTGCCGTCCGGGGGATCGAGATGAACCAGGCGATGCTGGATCCCACTTCTGCCGTCGACTCCACGGCACACGGGCGGGCTACGCCCGCTGCACCGCCGGTCACGCCGGTGGCCATCGATCACGTCGCGTATCCCAGCTATGACGCGACGCTCACGCACCGATTCTACGTCGACGTGATGGGTTTCACACTCGCAGGTGCACAGACTGGCATGAGCCGGTTGTGGGGCAAGCCCTATCTGCTCGTCAGCTATCAGATCGAACCCGGACAGGCGCTGGCGTTTTTCAATTGCGACGGCCTCGCGCCCGAGCCCCATTCCGACACGCCTGCGACCCAGATCCATCACGTCGCGTTACGCGTGCGCGACCTTGAAGCGCTGGAGCGCTGGAAGGCGCGTCTCACTGCCCACGAGGTGCCGTTTGCCATCGAGCGGCATGGCGATGGTGAACATCTCTATCTGCTCGACCCGAACGAGATCATGCTGGAGTTGTGCGTGCAGACACCCGAGTCCGCCGCAGGACAATCGCAGGGCGCGCTCGACACGCTGCAACGCTGGGTCGACGGCGTGAGATAAGAAAGAGGGAGGGGGATACTGCGTGTGCCAGAAGAGACGGCGCGCGCGACGCTCAGCCTTCGACGTCCTTGCCCAGACCGTCCCAGCTTGAGGCGACGGGCGGCGCAATTCCGAACAGATCGATCACGCGGGCGACGGTGTCGTCGACCATCGCATCGAGCGATGCCGGGCGGTTGTAGAACGCGGGGAGAGGCGGGTACACGATGCCGCCCATTTCGGTGACGGCCGTCATATTGCGCAGATGCGCGAGGTTGAAGGGCGTCTCACGCACCATCAAAACCAGACGGCGGCGCTCCTTCAGGGTGACGTCGGCGGCGCGGGCGATCAGATTGTCGGACAGCCCGTGTGCGACGCTCGCGAGCGTCTTCATCGAGCAGGGCGCGACGACCATGCCAGCCGTGGCAAACGATCCGCTGGCGATGTTCGCGCCGATCTCCCGCACGCTGTGGTACTGATCGGCAAGCGCCTGAACGTCCGAGCGTTCCAGCCCGAGTTCGTGGCGCAGCGTGAGCCAGCCTGCGCTTGAGACCATCAGATGCGTTTCGACGCCGCCCATCGCACGCAGGCGTTCGAGCAGGCGCACGCCGTACACCGCGCCCGTCGCGCCGGTAATGGCGACGATCAGACGCGACGGTGCGGACGTTCGGGCGACACCCGTCGATGAGGTCGATAGGGTCATCGACTGTCGATCGGAGAGATCGGGCGCTAACGAAACTTAGACGAGTTCGGCGATGATCTGCTTGAGTTCGCCGCTCTGGTACATCTCCATCATGATGTCCGAGCCGCCGATGAATTCGCCCTTGATGTAGAGCTGCGGAATCGTCGGCCAGTTGGCGAATTCCTTCACGCCCTCACGGATTTCGTTGTCTTGCAGCACGTCGACCGTGAACAGGTCGTTGACTTCGCATGCCTTCAGGATCTGCACGGCACGGCCCGAGAAGCCACACATCGGGAATTGCGCGTTGCCCTTCATGAAAAGGACGACGGGGTGCTCGGAGACGATTTGCTGGATACGTTGCTGGGTAGTCATGTTCGGAAGCCCGTGGGGATGCCGGAAAGTCGGCGTATCCGGCATTTTAGCGGTTTTCCGCGCCGCCCGTCGGCGGCCGCTCCGATGTCCGCTCAGGGGCGGCGTCCGCCGGTGGTGCGCTCAATGCCCGCGAGGTCGCGCTCGGAGACTACATCCGCGAAACCCGCCGCCGTACAAAGCGCCCGGACATCGGCTGCCTGATGGTAGCCGTGCTCGCACAGCAGCCAGCTATCGGGCAGCAGCCGCGACGGTGCACCCGCCACGATGACGCGCAGGGCGGCGAGGCCGTCGGCGTGATCGGTCAGGGCGTCGACCGGCTCGAAGCGCAGGTCGCCCTGCGAGAGGTGTTCGTCGCCCGACACGATGTAGGGTGGATTGGAGACGATGAGGTCGAACGGTGCCTCGTCAGAGGGCAGTGCCTCATACCAATCGCTCGCCAGGAACCGAACGCGACCGTCCAGCCCGAGTTGCCGGGCGTTTTCGCGCGCGACGTCGAGGGCGTCGGCGGATCGGTCCAACGCTGTGACGCGCGCATCGGGACGGCTATGGGCGATGGCCAGCGCAATCGCGCCGCTGCCGGTGCCGAGATCGAGCACGCGTGGCGTCTGGCGTCCCTCGATACGGGCCAGCGCCAGCTCCACGAGCAGTTCCGTTTCCGGCCGGGGGATGAGGACCGACGGACTGACATTGAGCGTCAGGCCGAAGAATTCCCGCGTGCCGGTGAGATAGGCGATGGGTTCGCCCGCCACGCGACGCGCATGCAAGGCCCGGTAGACGGCGACCGTCTCGGGCGCGAGCGGCTCACGGTCGCGGGTGATCAGTTGGGTGCGGCTCCAGCCGAGCACGTGCGAGAGCAGAATGCGCGACTCCATGGGGGGCAGCCCCGGCTCGCGTAGCAGCGTCGCGACGGTGGCCACCCCGACGGGCGCTGCGCTGCCGTCTTGCGTGTTCTGCCCATCCGGCGTCATCAGGCCGCCTCGCCCAGCGACGCCAGCAGTTCGGCCTGATGCTCGGTCACCAGTGCGTTGATCATCTCTTCGAGATCGCCGTCCATGATGTATTCGAGCTTGTAGAGCGTGAGGTTGATGCGGTGATCCGTCATCCGCCCCTGCGGGAAGTTGTACGTGCGAATGCGCTCGGAGCGGTCGCCTGAGCCAATCAGGCTCTTGCGCGTGGCGGCTTCCTTCGCTTGCTGCGCACGCAGTTGCGCATCTTTGATGCGCGCGGCGAGCACCTTGAGCGCCTTGTCCTTGTTGCGGTGTTGCGAGCGATCGTCCTGACACTCCACGACGATACCCGTCGGCAAGTGCGTGATGCGCACGGCCGAATCTGTCTTGTTGACGTGCTGACCGCCTGCGCCTGACGCACGGAACGTATCGATGCGAATGTCGGCCGGATTGATTTCGACGTCGGCAACGTCGTCCGCTTCCGGCATCACGGCTACGGTGCACGCGGACGTGTGAATGCGGCCCTGCGTTTCGGTAGCGGGCACGCGCTGTACGCGATGGCCGCCCGACTCGAACTTCAGACGCGAGTAGGCGCCCTGACCGACGAGCCGCACGATGACTTCCTTGTACCCACCCAGATCCGATTCGCTCGCCGACATGATCTCGACCTGCCAGCGCTGACGCTCCGCATAGCGCGAGTACATGCGCAGCAGATCGCCTGCGAACAGCGCCGATTCGTCGCCGCCGGTGCCTGCACGGATTTCGAGATAGATGTTGCGGTCGTCGTTGGGATCGCGCGGCAGCAGCATGCGTTGCAGCGTGCCTTCCAGATCTTCCATGCGGGTGCGGGCGTTCGCGGCTTCGTCTTCGGCGAACTCGCGCATCTCGGGATCGGATGCCATTTCCTGTGCGGCCGCCACATCGCCCAGCGCCTGACGATACTGCTGATATTGCGCGACGACGGGCGCCAGCTCGGCATGTTCGCGCGTGAGCTTGCGGTAGTTGTCCAGGTCGCGGGTAACGTCGCCCTGGCTCAATAGGCCATCAAGCTCGACCAGACGTTGCGTCAATTGGTCGAGCTTGGCTTGCATGCTCGCTTTCATCTATTTGTCGGCGGATCCCGAGGTGCGGAACAGTTCGGGAATGAGGTGAAGGATTTGCTCGCGCGAATCGCCGCGCGCCGTATTGAGCGCGTGCGTCGGGCCGTGCAGGAATTTCTTGGTGAGGGACTGGGACAGGGCTTCGAGCACGGCGGCAGGGTCGTCGCCACGCGCCAGCATGCGCTGGGCACGCTCAAGTTCGGCCACACGCATGGCCTCGGCAGTGCCGTGGATATCGCGAATGACCGGCACGACGCTGCGCGCGTCTAGCCATTGCATGAAGTTCTGCACGCGCGTCTCGATGATCGCTTCGGCTTGCGCAACCGCTGCCTGACGCAGCGCGTTGCCTTCGCGCACGACTGCGCCGAGGTCGTCGACGGTGTACAGGAAAACGTCGGCCAGACGACCGACTTCCGGTTCGATGTCGCGCGGCACGGCCAGATCGACCATGAACATCGGCTTGTGCTTACGGGCCTTGATGGCGCGCTCGACTGCGCCCAGCCCGATCAGCGGCAACGTACTCGCTGTGCAGGACACGACGATGTCGAACTCGTGCAGCCGTTGCGGCAACTCCGACAGACGGATCGCCGTGCCGCCCAGACGCTCGGCGAGCTTCTCGCCGCGTTCGGCCGTCCGGTTGGCGATGTACAGGGCTTTCGGATTTTGTGCGGCGAAGTGCGTGGCGCACAGGTCGATCATCTCGCCCGCGCCGATGAACAGCACCTTCTGCGTGCTGATGCTCTCGAAAATACGCTGCGCGAGACGCACCGCCGCAGCGGCCATCGACACCGAATGCGCACCGATCTCGGTCTGGCCACGGACTTCCTTGGCCACCGCGAACGTGCGCTGGAAAAGCTGGTTCAGATACGTGCCCAGCGCACCGGCCTCGGCGGCGGTGCGCACGGCGTCCTTCAACTGCCCGAGAATCTGCGTCTCACCGAGCACCATCGAGTCCAGACCGCTGGCCACGCGAAAGGCGTGACGCACGGCGTCGGACTGGGGCAGAGCGTACAGATGGGGGGCGAGGTCGCTGGCGGGAATGTTGTGGAACTGGGACAGCCAGTGCACCGCGCGCTCACGCGCTGCGGCGTCGTCCGTCACGCAATAGATCTCGGTGCGGTTGCACGTCGAGAGGATCGCGGCCTCGGGCGCGCTCAACTTGCCGCTGCCGGTCCACAGACTCTTGAGGCCTGCCAGCGCAGGCTCGATCCGCTCGAACGGAAACGCCACCCGTTCGCGCAGCGAGACGGGCGCCGTGTGGTGGTTCAGGCCGAGAGCGAGCAGTTGCATGGTGTGGGGGATCTAATAGCCCCTGATTATAGCGCGTCGACGCGATGCCCGTTTCATTGGCCCCGCGTGCCCGCGCATTGGGACAGCGTGCCCCATCATCGCGCAGCCGTCGGGTTTTGACAAATAGTCATCCCTTATACCCGGCATAGCGAAGGCCCGCGCCGGGACGAGGACAGGGCGAAATTCTCTTGATATATCAGGCCATTGACGTCGCCGGACGACACGTCGCCATGGGCTTGGGATATCGAGTGCAGGTCTTCGGAAATCGGGTCTATACTGCGTTCGGGTTCCCGTCCTTGGAGATTCGTCATGGGCATCATCGGCACTATCGTGGTCGGTCTGATCGTCGGTCTCATTGCACGCGCCCTGCACCCCGGGCGGGACAGCATGGGCATCATCATGACGATCATCCTCGGCATCGCGGGCGCACTGCTCGCCAAGTATGTCGGTCAGTTTCTCCACCTGTATTCGGAAGGACAGTCCGCAGGCTGGATCGCTTCGATCATCGGCGCCATTGTGCTGCTGGCGATCTATGGCGTGATCAAACGCAATCGCGGCACGGCGTGAGCGCCATCCGCCCGATGCCTCGTCGGGCGGAAATTCTCATTGGGTGATAATTCAGCGCGCTTTGCGCTGCGACGATAGGTCGCAAGTTCGCATCGGATTTCGCGACGGTGCGCGTCGTTCTGCGGCAACGAGGCCAGTCATGCCGACGTGACGTGGAAGTGGCGAGCTGCCGTGTTCGCAATTTCGTCACCCGGAACCTTCCAAACCCTGGACCGGATCAGGGTCTTGTCTGTGCACAGCCTGCGAATCCGCAACGGGCATGGGCTGTGTGGAGCGCGCTTGTCCGTACCGATGAGCGTCATACGTGTTTTGCCGCATTCAGCTATGCTTGTCGCCATCGCCAGGCCCAAGTCGTCTTGACTACGCGTGCGGCACGACCGCCACGTTCGATCCCCGTCTTCCGCCATCTGGCAGCGGCGGCTGCACCCAAGATGGGTGTCGCGCCTTTCTCGCAAGTTGTTACGCCGTATCCCCCACTTCAAAAAAACACATGTCTGCGACACGCAATTCCGTGCGGCCATTGATTGTGGCATCCGTCATGGCGGCGACCTCTATGGTTGCCATCGAAGCCACGATCATTTCTACGGCCATGCCGCAAATCGTGGCTCAACTCGGTGGCCTGAATCTCTATAGCTGGGTTTTCTCCGCCTTCCTTCTCGCGCAAACGGCTATGACCGTGGTGTTCGGCAAGCTTGCCGATATCTACGGACGCAAGCCGGTCATTCTCGTGGGCATCGCCGTGTTTCTCGTCGCCTCGCTGGGCGGCGGTTTCGCCTGGTCGATGCCTGCGATGATCGCGTTCCGCCTGTTGCAGGGCGTGGGCGCGGCGTGCATTCAGCCGGTCAGTCTGGTGATCATTGCCGACTACTACCCGATCAGCGAGCGCGGCAAGGTGCAGGGCTATCTGGCGAGCGTCTGGGCTATTTCGGCGGTGCTTGGCCCGATGCTGGGCGGTCTGATCATTCGCGATATGTCGTGGTCGTGGATCTTCTGGCTCAACATTCCGATCGGTTTGCTGGCGGCGGCGGGCTTCATCGCGTATCTGCACGAAGAGGCACCGCGTCAGCGTCCGAGCATCGATTACATGGGCGCTGTGTTCTTCACGATTGCCGTCGCGGGCCTGATGATCGCGTTGACGGATGCCAATGCCTTCACCGACACGCACGTCTGGGGTGGTGTGCTCGCCTGCGTTCTGGCGTCGCTGTTGTTCGTCTGGCAGGAGCGTCGCGCGAAGGATCCGATGATCTCGTTCGCACTGTGGAGCCGTCGTCCGATTGCAGCGGCCAATGCGGCGACGCTGCTCTCGGGCATGGTGCTGATGGGCCTGACGACCTTCCTGCCGATGTACGCGCAGGGCGTGTTGCGTCAGACACCGGTCGTCGCCGGTATGGCGCTGACGATGATCATGGTCGGCTGGCCGATCGGTTCGACGATTGCGGCGAAGACGTTCACGCGTTTCGGCCTGCGTCGCGTGCTGGTCGGCGGCAGCTTGCTCATGCCGGTCGGGGGCCTTGTCTTTGCGTTGCTCGGACCGAGTAGCTCGCCGATGCTCGCCGGTTTCGGCTCGCTGATCATGGGCTTCTCGATGGGCACGGGCAGCGTCAGCGCGCTGGTGCTGATTCAGGAACTGGTCGGTCCGTCGGAGCGTGGCAGCGCCACGGCGTCGAACATCTTCTCGCGTAACCTCGGCAGCACGCTGGGCGCGACGCTCTTTGGCGCTGTGCTTAACTTCGGCCTGACGCATTCGAGCGGACTGGCACCGGTGACGTCGGACCAACTGCGTCACGTGCTGGAAGATCGCGGCGTGTCGTCGCTGGCCGATCAGGCGATTCGCGCAGTGCTGCAACACTCGCTGCACTTGACGTTCCTGTCGATCCTCGCGATCTCCATTGGCGTGATGCTGCTGTTCATGCTGGTGCCGACGAATGCCGTCGATAGTGCTCGCGGCAAGAAGCGCGACAAGCCGGAGTTCGTGCCCGGTGGCCATTGAGCCGAACGGCCTGACTTCGTAACGACAGTTCTCGAAACAGCCGGTGGGGCGTACCCACCGGCTGTTTTTGTTTCCGGCGATGCGGCTGGCTTACCTCATCAACGAGAGGTCTCCGGCACGAGGTGCAAACGCGATTCCGTCGCCGCTTCCACCGCCTCGCGCGAGTACGGCAGCTTGAAGTACTCGCCGTCGAGCCACTTCTGCGCCAGATCGCGATAGTGCGGGCTGTCGGGGTTGCCCGATTCACCCGGCAAGTTCATCGCACGCGTGTTGTCCCAGTTCCCTACGTCGACCACGATCCGGAAGGACGGCCCGTTTGTCTGACGGAAATCGCTCACGCGGTACGTCGACTGATTCGGTGTAAACGGACTGCCGCCCTTCGGCAACGGACCGACGTTGAGCTTGGCGCGCATCTCAGCGTCCACGGCGTCGGCGAGCGGGTGAGCGTTCAGGTTCGTCTGGAGCTTGCCCCACTGCCAAGCGCTCGGATCGGCCCCTTGCAGCTTGACCATCTCGTCCCACGCGTCGCCAAGGCTCGCGAGCAGTACGGCATCGCGTTTGGCG
This sequence comes from Pandoraea sp. NPDC090278, assembly GCF_044772185.1. NCBI lineage: Bacteria > Pseudomonadati > Pseudomonadota > Betaproteobacteria > Burkholderiales > Burkholderiaceae > Pandoraea > Pandoraea sp. NPDC090278. The sequence goes on from NZ_JBIVYJ010000008.1 coordinate 228,380, forward strand.
GTAGCGTTCTCGCCGAAGCGGGCGGCCGGTTGCTCGAGCGCGTCGAGCATCGATGCCGGGTCGGGTGCGCCGAACGTGTCGGCGGCGGCCTTCGGCAGCACCGCGTTCTTATACGCGCGACCCAGATGACGGCTGAACCAGACCTCTTCGAGCGCGGCCTGCGCCGAGTCCGCACCCATGTGCGCGTCCCATCCCTTCAGTAGCTGAAGCGCCGAGGACGTGCGCAGATCGTTACTCGACAGCGGTGCGAGCAAGGCCATCAGACGCCGCGCCGGAATCGACACGATGTCGTTCTGCAACTGCTCGGAGTCTTCCAGCGTGACCTTGTCCTTTGCCTTCAGCACTTCGTCGATGCGCGCATGCCGGGAGCCGTTCGTCCACTCGAAGCCGAGCTTGCGCTGCGCGTAGGGATAGCCTGCGGGCATGTTCATCTCGTTGGACGTGGTGAAGTAGCCACTTGCCGGGTTGTACGCGGACGGCAACTGATCGCGACGCCAGAAGCCTGCCCACTCATAGCGTCCGTCGCCGGGCACGGGCATGAGGCCATCCCAGTTCGGGCGAATCGGTGCCATGCCGCTCGGCACCCATCCGATATTGCCCGAGGCATCCGCATAGACCTGATTGACGGTCGGTGCACCCCACGTGTCGAGCGCCGTCTGGAACTGCGCGTAGGTTTTCGCGCGCATATAGCGCATCGCGTCGAAGTATGGCGACATGCCCGGTTCCAGCCATGCGGTGCGTACCGCATAAGCGCGATGCTTCGCGGCATCCACATAGATCACCGGGCCGTGCTTCGTGAACTTGAGGTCGGTCTGGACGGGCGCGCCGTCGCGCACTTCGATCGTCTCGTGCACGGTGCGCATCGGCACCCACTTGCCACGGTAACGATACTGGTCGGGGTTGGCAGGATTGAGTTCGTAGACGTATAGGTCTTCCTGATCGATGTTGAAGATGGTGAGACCGAAGGCGATGGTGCCGTTGTGACCGATGGCGACGCCGGGAATCGCAGGCTCGCCCGCGCCGATCAGGTTCAGCGTGGGCGTGCTGACCTGCACGATGTAGCGCAGACTCGGCGCGGCATAAGCGCGGTGCGGATCGTTGGCCATGATGGCGCGCCCCGTGGCCGACTTTTGCGGCGAGACGACCCAGTTGTTGCTGCCTTCCGCCGATTCGGTGGAGACGTCGTAAGGACCGCTCTCAGCGAGCTGGACGATGTCGGCGTTGGCGCGTTGCAGCGAATCCTTCGTGATCTTCACGCCTTGCGTGGCGAGGTCGAAGACCTTGAGCAGGTCGTCCGGCAGGCAGGGATCGAGTCCGTCAGGCACCTGCGTCTTCCACGCGGGTTGCAGGCCGACGCGCACGCTGTCGGCATCGAGCGATGCGCGGCACACGACCTTGGCGCGTGCCACTTCGCTCTTGAGGTTGCGCGTGAGGCCGTGGCTGCGAATACGCGCGATGTCCTCAGCCGACCATTTGGCTGGCCAGTAGCCGACCTTGCGGAATTCGTACGGCATCTGATCGGGGTTCCGCGCGAGCCAGTCTATGTAGGCGTTCACCCCGGCGGCGAACGCTTCCGCCGCCGGTTTCGCGTCGGGGCCGTAGCGGCGCCACTCCGTCGCCATGTCGCCCCGGTAGACGAAGCGTCTCGCCGCATCGTCCTGCGCCACGTAGGCGCGGCCGAACACTTCGGAGAGTTGGCCGAGCCCACGGCGTCGCCAGAGGTCGATCTGGAACAGACGATCGCGTGCGGCATTGAAACCTTGCACGAAGAAGCCGTCTCGCTCATTGGCGGCAAAGATGTGCGGCACGCCGTTGCGATCGATCAGAATGTCGGCAGGTTGCGACAGTCCGACAACGGTCAGCGTTTGCGAGGGAGGTGAGGCGGATGATGCCGTAGCATCGGCAGCATGCAGGGACGCGCTCCACGTCGTGACGGCAAAGGCCAGCGCACCGGCGGCGTGAATGGCATTGGGGCGTTGCATTGTCTTCCTCCTGTTATTGGACGGCTTCTTCTTGTTGCGACATCTCATGCGACATACCTCGCGGAATACCTCGCAATCCTAGACGTCTCATTCAGGCACGCAACCCAAATTCAGAAGAAATGGCATAAATTCTTAATCGTCCAACCCTGACGGGCACATGCGCCGATGTTGCAGTGCAAGCTATTGGCACCCTGATGTGCGTGTGCTGGTATTGTCAGGCGAACCGCTTTCGTCGTCATTCTCAGTGAGTCAGTCCCGATGCCGGATTTGCGTCAGACATCTTCCGACAGGCACGCGCCCACGACGCGCGTGCAACGCTGGCGTGCGTCGCCCTTCATGCGCACGCTGCTCGTGCCGCTCATGCGTTTCGGCGTCTCGGGGGTGATTTCGACGGCGGTGCATGTGATCGTGGCGATCACGCTCATCGAAGCGTTCGGTGTGGGTTCGGTGCCTGCGAACGCCGTGGCATTCTGTGTGGCGACGCCGTGTTCTTATCTGCTCAACACGTTATGGAGCTTTTCCGCGCGGGTGCATCGCACGAGTCTCGCGCGGTTTCTTCCGGTGTCGATCTTCGGCCTGTTGCTCACGACATGCGTCGCACGAACGGTCGAGTACCTTGGCGGGAACCACTGGATCGGAATCGCGGCCGTGGTGCTGACTGTGCCGCCGACGACTTTCCTGCTTCACCGTTATTGGACATATCGAGGCGCGTGAGCTTGTCGATGGTTTTGCCCGCCACATGCCGCGCGCCCGTGCGCGCAGGCAAGTGACTGACCTTGACGCTGGACTGATAGCGTCGCCGTACGAGATAGAGCGGCCGCCCCTTCGATTCGTAATAGATACGTCCCACGTATTCGCCGATGACACCGATGCCAACCAGCTGAATGCCGCCAAGAAACAGGATGCCGACGAGCAGCGACGCGTAGCCCGGCACATCGATGCCGTGCACCAACGTGCGAATCACGATGTAGCTGCCGTACGCGAGTGACATCAATGCCAGCGAAACGCCGATGTACGTCCAGCATCGCAACGGCACCGTGCTGAAGCTGGTAATGCCTTCGAGCGCGAAATTCCACAGCCGCCATCCGGAGAACTTCGACTCGCCAGCGGCGCGAGGATCGCGCACGTACTCCACGATTTCCGTATGGAAGCCGACCCACGCGAAGAGACCTTTCATGAAGCGGCGGCGCTCGGGCAGTTGCTTGATGGCGGTCACGACGCGCCGGTCCATCAGCCGGAAATCGCCCACGTTCTCCGGCAGCTTCACCTCCGACAACCGGTTATGAACGCGGTAGTACAACCCCGCCGCCACGCGTTTGGCGACAGTGTCGCTCGCGCGATTGGTCCGCTTGGCGAGCACGACCTCCGCGCCGTCGCGCCAGCGTTCGATCATCACCGGGATGAGGGCGGGCGGGTCCTGAAGATCGGCGTCGATGGGAATGACGGCATCGCCTTGCGCTTCGTCGATACCTGCACTCAGCGCGGCTTCCTTCCCGAAATTGCGCGTGAAGTCGATGATGCGGATGCGTGCGTCGGCACGTCGCAAGGCGAGCAGGCAACTGAGTGTGTCGTCGGTGCTGCCGTCGTTCACACACACGATCTCGAAGCGCGCGTCGGGCACGCTGTCGAGGACAGTGGAAACGGCCCGGTAGAACTTGTCGAGCGCAGGGGCTTCGTTGTGACACGGCACGACGAGCGAAATGAGTGGCGTGCCAGATGTGCCCGACGCGCCCGATGACCCGCGATGCGCGGTCGGCGAGTGGGAGAGGGCGGTACGGGTAGCGGCGGCGCGGGGCATGGCGATTACCTCGTGAACGCTGGCGTGGTGTCCGGGCGGGGCGCACGGGCGGTGGCGGGGAGGTCGTCTCCCGACGTTTTCGTGTCGTTTGCCTGCTGGACGTCGGGCAGGTGGGCGAGGCGACGGCGGCGTCGCCACAGCATCGCGAGGGTGCCGAGCGTGATGAACGGCAGGAACTGGAAGCCGATCTGCAACGAGCCGAGCAAACCGAGCGCGGGTGTGACCCACAACAGCACCAGCCATTCGCGCTCGCCGCGCAGCCAGCCGCGTGCGATGCCGTCGCGCACGTACCACGCGATAACGAGCGCGAGCAGCGTGAGGTCGTAGTCGTAAAGGTACGGACTGACGAGCGTCGTGGCACACACGAGCGTTGCCGCGCGCAGGGCAAAGACCCCCGGACGCCGCCAGAAGTCGATCATTACCGCGACTGCACACAGCGCGATCACGCCATGCACGATAGCGGCCACTTCGACGGCCGCGCCGAGCATCCGCGCCGTGATGAAGAACGTCGGCACGCGCGCGATCTGGGCCGTCCCGTTGACGATGCTCTGCCGCGCGAATTCCGAGGCGTGCAGAAAGGTCGCGTAGACATCGATGCCGAAGACTGCGGCGGCCAGCACCGTCGTGCCGATCACCGTCGCGATGCACGCGCCGAGCGCGCGCCACTCGCGGGCGCAGAGGAACGCCAGCGGGAAGAGCAGAGCCACATGGGGTTTGACGAAGAGCAGGCCCGCGAACACACCGGCCCACACCGGGCGTTTGCGCAGCATGACCAGAGAGAAGCCCGCGAGTGCGGTGGTGTAAAGCGCGATTTGTCCGGCGATGATCACCAGCAGCACGCCGGGGAAGCCGAGCGTCGGGAAGCGTGCGCCCGGCCACGGGGCGGTGCGTCGCAACGCGGCGTAATAGAGCCCGAGGCCGACGCAGGCGTACAACGTGTAAGCGTAGGTGAACGGCAACAGCGCAATCGGCGCGAGGAACACCATCATGACTGGCGGGTAGAGCCACGGGAGGACGCCGCCGATCTTGTCCGCCCACGGTTGTTCGGCAATCTGCACCTGCGTCATCAGATCGACGTTGTAGGCATCCAGCGCATGCCCTTGCAGTACGAAATGCGACGCGCCCCAGAACGGCAGGAAGTCGAGACCGATGGGACTGATAGTCGGGGTCGCGCTCCATGCATAGCGGTATCCCCAGATGCCGAGCACGGCGAGCGCGAGCACGATGGCCGCCACGCTGTACAGACGAATGCGCGCCGGGTCTTCCGACCAGTGGCGGCGCGTGCGTGGCGCGCGGCGTGTGACGTTAGCGACGGCGGACGGCTTCGATGTCATGCAAGGTCCTCCCCCTGGCTGCATGAAACGGCGTTGCTCTATTGCGCTTCTACGACATATTGATATTAGACGAGCCGTTCTCCGAAAGGATCAATGCGCACTAACCTGAGTAGCCAGCGTACGTCCGATGGTATCCCGGCGGGGATATCGCAAACCAGCGTTTGAAATAAAGCCTCGGAATGTTAGGACTCGAAGAGGTGAATCAGGCCGAGGGTATGCCACCACAGCGCGGTGAGCGGCACAACGGTGACGAGGGCGATGGCGGCCGTCGCCAGACAATAGCGCGTGGCATCTCGAATGCCGATGCCCGCCAGCGCCATTGCCAGCACAAGAGGCGGCGCTTGATACGGCAGCGCGATGGTCGAGATGCCGACCGTCTGCGCGAGCAACACGGCCTTCACGCTCAACGGTGCGCCCAGCGCGAGCGCCGGGACGAGGGGGGTGAAGAGCGCCGGTGCTGCGTTTGAGGTGACGAGAAACGTCAGCGCAATCGACAGCGCAACCAGTATCAGAAAGGCGGGCATCGTCGACATCTGCGCCAGATCGAGTTGCGCTAACACCGGTCGCAAGGCGCTGGCCAATCCGGCATGATCGACGGCGGCCGTCAGTCCGATGATCGCCGCGACGAACCATAGCGGGGCGAGTTTGACCTGTTTCAGAAAGGCGTCCGGATTCACCAGTCGCAGCGGTCCGAGGCACAGCAGTGCCACGCCAAGGCCCACCCAGCCAGCCGCGATGTGGTGCCACGGCTCGGTGAGCCACAGCGCGAGCATCAACGTGAGTGCGCCGAGCAGACGCTTTTCGTCGGGGCGCATCGCGGGCCGCGTCATGGACGAAGCGGATGCGCTTGTGCTGTCGAGCGCCGTCAGACGGTCCGGAAAGAGGCGTCTTGCGACGATCACGAGCACGATGCCACGCACGATGGCCAGCGTAGGCACTAGCGCCACGGCGTACTCGCCGTAGCCGAGACGCAGTCCGAGCACAGTTTCGGCAGTGCCCGCCATGACGAGGTTGGGCAGGTTGGCCGGAAGGATTGCCGTCGACAATTCGCAACTGGCGAGCGCGGTGGCGAGCATCAGCCCAGTGCGTCCCGGGCGGCCTTGCACGAGGCCGACGCGGTCGCAAAAGCTCAGCACGATGGGCGTAAGAATGGCGATGCGCCCGAGCGTCGAGGGCATGACGATGCCGAGTGCGAACGCAATGCCGACGAACCCCGCGAGCGCGAGACCGTACGCGTGACCGCAGTGATCGGCGAGCCGGGAGGCGACCCGTTCGCCCAGCCCCGTGACGCTCAGCGACATACCGATGACCGCACCGCTGAAGACCAGCCAGAACGCGCTCGATGTGAAACCCGAGAAGACGACCGTCGCGCCGAGCGAAGTGCACGTGGCCAGCAGGAACATCAATAGCAGCGAGACGAGGAAGTCCGGCAACCAGCCTGTTGCCCAGTAGCTCAGGCAGAGCAGAACGACGACGGCCACGGCGAGCGTGTCGCCATGCAGCCCGGCCGCGTACAACGCGAATCCGACGAGTGCACTGACCGACGCCAGCAAGCCGTGTCGCCAGAGGTGGCCGGGGTGAAAGGCATCCGATGTGGAGGCTGTGGCGGAAGTCATGGACGTCACCTGTCATTAAATAATATATAATTTGTCTTGATTATATATAGTTAACGACGGGAGTCAGTCAATGCGCCAGTTGATGCAGCCGGAAGCGGGCACGGGAACGGCGGTCGAGCGGACATACGAGGCGTTGCGGGAACAGATCGGGCGCGGCGAGTTGAAGCCGGGCGAGGCGTTACGTCAGGACCATCTCGCGGCGGCGCTCGGGGTGAGCCATGTGCCGGTGCGCGAGGCGCTGACGATGCTCGCGTCGGACGGGCTGGCCACAAGCCGGACGAATCGCGGCACAGTCGTGACGGCGCTCACGGAAGACGACGCGCTTGAGCTGGCCGACTTTCGTGCGTTGCTGGAGGGGCGTCTGATGGCGCTGGCGATGCCGAATCTGTCGCGCGCGGATCTGGCACGGGCACGGGCGGCGCTGGACGCGCTGGAGACGGCCACCGATCTGACGGACATCGTCACGCGTAACGCGGCCTTCCACGGCATGCTGTACGCGAAAGCGGAGCGTCCATACTTTCAACGGGCGGTGGCGACGGCGCGACTCAATCTCGGCCGCTATTTGTTCCTGACGTGGCAGAAGCAGGACAACGTGACGCGCTCGCACGATGAGCACCGTGAGTTGCTGCGTCTGTGCGAAGCGGGCGACGATGCGGGTGCCGTCGCGCTGGTGCAGGCCCACAATCGCGCGACGGGTGAACAGATCGCGCGCATCATTCGCGAAGGGTGGGAGGGATGACGAGTCGCCAGACTGTCATTGCCCTCGCAACGGCGTCCGATGTCCCGACGCTCGCCCGTATCTACTACGAAGTGCGGTTGGCAACGATGACGTGGGTCGATCCATCGCTGTATCGGGCGGACGATTTCGCATCGCACGCCGCTGGCGAAGACATTCTGACGGCCAAGTCGCCAGACGGCAAAATCCTCGGCTTCATCTCCGTCTGGCCTGCCGACGACTTCATCCACATGCTCTACGTTGAACCGTCGTCGCAAGGTCACGGTGTCGGCACGCGCCTTCTACAAGCACTCCCCGACTGGCCAACCCGTCCCTACCGTCTCAAATGCCTGAACCAAAACACGAGAGCGAAGACGTTCTACGAACGCCACGGCTTCCGTGTGACCGGCAACGGTGTGTCGGAGGAAGGGGCGTTTGAGGAGATGAGCAACGCGGATTATGCAGGCTCGTCATTTGAGGCAAGCGACTTCCGATAATTCGCCAACCACTTGGTGATGTTTCCTGTCGAAACTGCCCAGGATTCAAGAAGCTGCAGGATGGCAGGATGTTTCCGAGCGAACCCACCTGATGCTATTGGTCTCCAACATCCCATACTTTTGTCCGCCAAAGTGTCCCGGCGTTGAGGTGGGACCATAAAAGGACTATATTCAGTCCTATCTGGGAAATGGACATATGGAAATGCGCTACTCCACACAGGTGAAGCCGATCAGCTACTTGAAAGCCAATGCTGCGGAGGTGCTGGCGACGCTCGCCGAGCAACGCACCCCGCTAGTGATCACGCAAAACGGTGAGGCCAAGGCTGTGTTGCAAGACGTGGCCTCATACGAGGAAACGCAGGAGACTTTGGCCTTGCTGAAATTGCTGGCGCTCGGCAATCAGGATGTGGCGGCAGGCAAAGTTAAACCGGTCGCGGACGTTGTCGCTCGTCTTCGCAAGAAGCGAAAGGCTGGGGAGTAACGAACATCGTGGTCAAGTACGAAGTGTTGTTGACCGACGGTGCCGAAGGCGACCTTGAAGGGATCTACGACTACATCGCAGAATTCGATTGTCCGCAAAACGCCGACTATGCTCTGGATCAACTGATGGACGCAGTGACAGGTCTGGAGCGATGGCCTGAGCGCGGAAGCTACCCAAGAGAACTCAGTTCGCTGGGGATCCGCGAATTCAGGCAGGTGGCGTTCAAGCCCTATCGCGTCATCTACCGAATCGTTGGAAAGCAGGTTGTCGTGTACCTCATCGCCGATGGCAGACGCGACATGCAGACCATTCTTGAAATGCGGCTTTTGACGCGCTAGAGCGCGCCGATTCCAACGTCAGAAACAAAACACCCCAGCACGTCGGCTGGGGTGTTTGTCGTTTTGGCAGACGCTGGCGTCAGACGTTGAACAGGAAGTTCATCACGTCGCCGTCGTGCACGACGTATTCCTTGCCTTCGGCGCGCATCTTGCCCGCTTCCTTTGCACCTTGTTCGCCCTTGTACTGGATGTAGTCGTCGAAGGCGATGGTCTGTGCGCGGATGAAGCCGCGTTCGAAGTCGGTGTGGATCACGCCCGCCGCTTGCGGTGCGGTGTCGCCCACGTGGATCGTCCAGGCGCGCACTTCCTTCACACCTGCCGTGAAGTACGTCTGCAAGCCCAGCAGCTTGAAGCCTGCGCGGATCACGCGGTCAAGGCCCGGCTCGTCCATGCCCATGTCGGCCAGGAACTCGGCCTTGTCGGCATCGTCCATGTCGCCGATTTCCGCTTCGATGGCAGCGCAGACCGCCACGACCGGCGCGTTCTCGGCTTCAGCGTACTTGCGCACGGCTTCCAGATGCGGGTTGTTCTCGAAACCGTCGTCCTTCACGTTGGCGACATACATCGTCGGCTTGGCCGTGATCAGGCAGAACGGCTTGATGAGCGCCAGTTCGTCTTCGGAGAGCTTGAGCGAGCGCACCGGACGTGCTTCGTTCAGCACCGGCACCACCTTCTCCAGCACGGCCACCAGCTTCGCCGCTTCCTTGTCGTTGCCCGACTTGGCCGCCTTCGTATAGCGTTGCAGCGCCTTCTCGACGGTGCCCAAATCGGCCAGCGCCAGTTCGGTGTTGATGACTTCGATGTCCGAAATCGGATTCACCTTGCCTGCGACGTGGATGACGTTTTCGTCTTCGAAGCAGCGCACGACGTGCGTGATGGCGTCCGTTTCGCGGATGTTGGCGAGGAACTGGTTGCCCAGACCTTCACCCTTCGAGGCACCGGCCACCAGACCGGCGATGTCCACGAATTCGACCGTCGCAGGCATGATGCGCTCAGGCTTCACGATCTCGGCGAGCTTGCCCAGACGCGGGTCCGGCACTTCCACCACGCCGACGTTCGGCTCGATGGTGCAGAACGGGTAGTTTTCGGCCGCAATGCCCGCTTTGGTCAGCGCGTTGAAAAGGGTCGACTTGCCGACGTTGGGCAAACCGACGATGCCGCATTTGAGGCTCATGCTAAATCCTGTCTGGCTTGGTAAGTGCGCGCCGTCGAATACACCGTGAATACCGGGGAGCCGGTCAGTGATTGCGTCGCGGAAAGTCCGCTATTGTACCCGTTCTGCCGCCAAAAGCGCCTGAACAGGACGCTTGCCACGGCAGGAGCCTTCACACCTGCCGTCGACGTCGCGCCGCCCGGCCCGGTTCAGCTCAGTTGCTTGGCCGAAAACGTGTCGCACTTACGCATGTCGCCCGTTTGCAGCCCCTGACGCAGCCAGTACACCCGCTGAGCGCTCGTGCCGTGGGTGAACGACTCCGGCACTACGCGTCCTTGCGACTGCTGTTGCAGACGGTCGTCGCCAATGGCCGCCGCCGCTTTCAGGCCTTGCTCGACGTCGCCCGGCTCAAGCAACTGGTCGTTCGCCTTGGCCGCATTGTTCGCCCACACGCCCGCGAAGCAGTCCGCCTGCAACTCCAGCCGCACCGACAGGGCATTCGCTTGCGCCTCGCTGACACGGCGGCGCGTCTCGTCGAACTTCTGGGAGATGCCGAGCAGATTCTGGATGTGGTGGCCGACTTCGTGCGCGATGACGTACGCCTGCGCAAAATCGCCACCAGCGCCGAAGCGCTGCCGCAGCTCGTCGTAGAACTGCAAGTCGATGTACACCTTGCTGTCGCCCGGGCAGTAGAACGGGCCCATCGCAGTCTGGCCGGTGCCGCACGCCGTGGGCGTCGCGCCCGAGAACAGCACCAGCTTCGGCGGCACGTACTGACGGTTGATCTGCTGGGGGAAGACCGTCGTCCAGGTGCGTTCGATGTTGCCGAGCACCTTGCGGGTAAAGACGGCTTTCGGGTCGTTGATCTGCGCCTGCGACGGCGCGGATTGGGGCTGAGATTGGGTCTGCCCCTGAATCATCTGCGAGCCCTGAATGATGACGCGTGGGTCGATCCCGAAGAAGTAAGAGGCGGCGAGCGCGACAACGATCGTGCCGATGCCGATGGTGGTACGTCCGCCGAATCCGCCACCTCGGCGGTCTTCGACGTTCTGGCTTTCTTGTTCGTTGTCGAGGCGCATCGGGAGCTCCCTGTTTAATCTCGTTGCCGCTATGCGCCGAAGTATAGCGCCCGCAATCGTAGTGCGACGCTGTGTCCCAGCCGCGCAAGCGAGGCAGGACGTCGCGCCTGCGGCGGGCGTGCGACAATACGCCATCTCGATTTCGGAACCAGCGGTCTTGCGCGATTCAGGCGCTGGCGCTGCATTTGCCGCATGTCTCAAACGCATCCCTCCAGCCAGACGCACGATGTCGTCGTCGTCGGTGGCGGACTGGTCGGAAAGGCCGCCGCCTTGCTCCTTTCGCAGGCGCGCCTGTCCGTCGCGCTACTCGCGCAACCCGCAGCCCCCGCCCCGACGGGCGGCGACATGTGGGACGCCCGCATCTACTCCCTGTCGTCCAGTTCGCAAGCGCTCTTCGAGCGCATGCGCGTGTGGCAGGCCGTCGATCCGGCACGCGTCAATCCCGTCTATGACATGGAAGTGTTCGGCGACGAGCGCGGCAGTCTGCATTTCTCCGCCTATCAGGCCGCCGTGCCGCAACTCGCCTGGATTGCCGAGTCGTCGAATCTGGAACGCGCGCTCGACGCCGCGCTGCGTTTCTCCCCGCAAGTGCAATGGCTGGACGCACGCGCCGAAGCGCTCGAAGTCGACGCTGCCGCTGCATCGGTGCGTCTGTCGGACGGCAAGACGCTGCGGACCTCGCTGGTGGTCGGCGCCGATGGCGCGCACTCGTGGGTGCGCAGCACGGCAGGCCTTGACGGCACAGTGCGTCCCTACGAGCAACTGGGCGTCGTGTGCAATTTCCGCGCGGAACGTCCGCACCGCGATACCGCATTCCAGTGGTTCCACGACGGCGAGATCGTCGCGCTACTGCCGCTGCCCGATCAGCACGTCTCGCTGGTCTGGTCCGCGGGCGACGATCACGCGAAGCATCTGCTTGCGCTTGATCCCAAAGAACTCGCACAACGCGTCGGAACGTTCTCGAACGGTGAACTTGGTCAACTGACGCCTGTCTCAGCGCGCGCTCAGGGTTTCCCGCTCGTACTGGCGCAAGCCAAGCGTCTGATCGCGCAGCGTGTGGCACTGATCGGCGATGCGGCGCACGTGGTGCATCCGCTCGCAGGACAGGGCATGAACCTCGGTTTGCGCGACGTGGCGTCGCTCGGCGACGCGCTCGCCGGGCGCGAATCGTTCCGCGACTGTGGCGACGATGCGGTGCTACGTCGTTACGAGCGCGCTCGCAAGGAAGACATCGGCAGCATGGCGTTCACGACGGATGGCTTGCATAAGCTGTTCTCGACGAGCAGCCCGCTCGCGAAGTTCGTTCGCAACGCGGGCCTCGACGGCGTGAACATGCTGCCCTTCGTCAAGAAATTCCTGATCGGCCGCGCCCTGGGCTGACCCTTTCGGCGCAAGCGCCGGCAACCCCTGCTACATGCGAGGCAAGCCGGTCGCGCCTCTCGATCGTCACATTTCTGGAGATATTCGATGTTGCAACGTTATCGCGCCGCGGCGTCCGCCGGATTGGTTCTCGCCGCAGTCTGCGCAGCCACCTTCACGACGTCCGCCGTCGCACAAAACAAGCCCGACGCAACGCTCGACCGCGTGAAGGCTGCCGTGCAGAAGACGCTCGGCGCCGATGCGCCGGTCAAGGCAGTGGCGCGTACGCCGATTCCCGGCCTCTTCGAAGTATCGGTCGGCGGCGAGATTCTCTATGCAGACGAGAAGGCTCAGTACGTGATTCTCGGCGGCAATCTGGTCGACACGAAAACGCGTCAGAACCTGACCGAAGCGCGTCAGTCCGAGCTCAACAAGGTCGACTTCGCCAAGCTGCCGTTCGATCGCGCTTTCAAGTACGTGAAGGGCAACGGTAGCCGTAAGATCGCCGTCTTCTCCGATCCGAACTGCCCGTACTGCAAGCGCTTCGAAGAAACGCTCAAGGGCTCGAAGATCGACAACGTCACCGTCTACACCTTCCTGTACCCGGTGCTCGGCCCGGATTCGGATGCCAAGTCGAAGGCCATCTGGTGCGCGCCCGATCAGCTCAAGGCGTGGCACGACTGGATGCTCGACAAGAAGGCTCCGCCGACTCCGACGGCCAAGTGCGACGACAAGCCCGTCAAGGACAACTTCGCGCTGGGTCATCAGCTCAACATCACCGGCACGCCGACGATCATCCTGTCCGACGGCCGCCGTCTGCCGGGTGCCGTGCCTGCCGAAGAACTGGAAAAGGCGCTGGCCACGGTCAAGTAAGTTACCGTCCGCACGCCCCCTCCGAGAACAAGAAGCCGCTATCTCATGAAAGCCACGTCTGCACCGTCTGCCCCGCCTGCCATTAGGTACGCGATCGTTCCGAAGTCGCCCGCCGCCCATCTGTTCGAAGTGACCGTCACGGTCTCGAATCCCGCGCCCGAAGGCCAGCGTTTCACGCTGCCCGCGTGGATTCCGGGCAGCTACATGGTGCGCGAGTTCGCCCGCAACATCGTGACCATCGGCGCGACGTGCCGGGGGCGCAAGATCGCGCTGGACAAGCTCGACAAGCACACGTGGCAGGCCGCGTCGTGCAAGGGCACGCTGATCGTGACGTATGAGGTGTACGCGTGGGATCTCTCGGTGCGCGCCGCGCATCTGGACGACACGCACGGCTTCTTCAACGGCACCAGCGTGTTCCTGCGCGTGCAAGGGCAGGAACACGCGCCGTGCGAGATCGACGTGCTGCGTCCGCGCGGTGCTGCGTTCAAGGCATGGCGTGTCGCCACGGCGCTGGAGCCTGCGGAGGGTACGGCAGCGCTCGATTTCGGACGCTATCTGGCCGTCGATTACGACGAACTCATCGATTCGCCGGTCGAGATGGGGACGTTCGTGCACGGCACGTTCAAGGCGTGTGGTGTAACGCACGAAGTCGCCATCACGGGGCCTGTGCCGAATCTCGATCTGGATCGTCTGCTGCGCGATATGAAGAAGATCTGCGAAGCGCAGATCCGTCTGTTCGAGCCGGGCGCCAGTTCGCGCTCGCGCGTGCCGATGCCGCGCTACGTTTTCCTGTTGATGACGGTCGGCGACGGCTACGGCGGTCTGGAGCATCGTGCATCCACCGCACTGCTTGCGAGCCGTAACGACCTGCCGGTGCAGGGGCAGGCGCGCATGAGCGACGCCTATCGCGGCTTCCTTGGACTGGTGAGCCACGAGTACTTCCACACGTGGAACGTCAAACGCATCAAGCCTGCGGTGTTCGCACCGTACACGCTGGATCAGGAGAGTTACACGCGCCTGTTGTGGCTGTTCGAGGGCTTCACGTCGTATTACGACGATCTGATGCTCGTGCGCAGCGGCGTGATTGCGCCGAAGGACTATTACGAACTCGTGTCGAAGACGGTGGCGAACGTGCTGCGCGGCAGTGGCCGACTCAAGCAGACTGTCGCCGAAAGCTCGTTCGACGCGTGGACGAAGTACTACCGTCAAGACGAAAACGCGCCGAATGCCATCGTCAGCTATTACACGAAGGGTTCGCTCGTGGCGCTTGCGCTGGACCTGACAATCCGCGCGCAAACCCGTGGCCAGAAGTCGCTCGACGACGTGATGCGCGCGCTGTGGCAGCGCTACGGTCGCGACTTCTATCGTGGCGCGCCCGAAGGGATTGCGGAAGACGCCGTCCAGCCGTTCTTCGAAGCGGTCTCGGGTCTCGATCTGTCGGAATTTTTCGCGACGGCGATCAACGGCACGCGCGACTTGCCGCTGGCGACGCTGCTGGAGCGTGTCGGCCTGACGCTCGAACCGGTGACGCCGGAGAACGGTCGTCCGGCCATGGGTGTGAAGACGGGCAAGCGCGGCGAAGAGGTCACGCTGGCGCAGGTGCTCGACGGCGGCGCGGCGCAAGCCGCCGGTCTGTCGGCGGGCGACTCGCTGGTCGCCATCGACGGCTTGCGTGTGACGTCAGGCAATCTCGACAAGCTGCTGGAGCGCTATCGTCCGGGCGACCGGGTGACGGTGCATGCCTTCCGCCGCGACGAGTTGCGCGAGACGTCGCTCACGCTCGATGCGCCTGAGGTCACGCAGTACCGCATTACCGAAACACGCGATCGCGCCGGTGCGCAGCGACGCGAGAAGTGGCTGACGGCCTGAGCGGCCGTCGCTCTGCGCATCGGGCACTTCACAGTCTCAGCCCCTTCCTTGTGATCGTCCCGCGTTCGTCCTGAGCGCGGGATTTCAATGTAGCCCTCAGCTCTGCGCCGGACCCGGCACCGACGGGTCGCGATTCTCCTCCGGACACGTCCGCGCCACGGCGAGCATGTGCTCGATGAACGCTTGCGTCTTGCGCGGCAGGAAACGTCGCGACGGCGTGACCAGATGGACCGAACTCTCGGGCAACGACCAGTCGGGCAGCACCTTCACGAGGCGTCCGGACTTGAGCGCGTCTTCGGCCAGAATGTCCGTGAGCGCGGCAATGCCGCTACCTGCGAGCGCCATCTCCTTGACCATCCCCATGCTGTTGGCCTGAATCGCCCCGTGCATGGTGATGTCGACGCGCTGGCGGCCCTTATGCAGCTCATCGGAATTGAACAGACGCCGTGCGCCTTGCAGGATGATGAAGCGATGGCCGTCCAGCTCGTCCGGGCTGCCCGGGAGGCCCGTTGCGCTGAGATAAAGCGGGCTCGCGTATAGGCTGCGGGTGAGCTTCAGGAGCGGACGTGCCACGAGTGTGGAGTCGGAAAGCTGACCGGCACGAATGGCGACGTCGACACGTTCGGCAATCAAATCGACATGACGCGAACTCAGGTCCACGTCGACGGTGATTTCGGGAAAGGCCGCACAGAAGGTGGCGAGCGGTACGGCGAGCCATTGCGTGGCGAAGTCGGCCGGGGCGGTGATGCGCAGACGTCCGCGTGGCTTGCTCGACATTTGCGACGCGAAGTCCCGCGTCTCTTCCACTTCTTCGAGGATCGGCAGGCAGCGCTCGTAATACGCCTCACCGACTTCCGTCAGTTCGAGTCGACGGGTGGTCTTGTGGAGCAGCTTCGTGCCGAGGCGCGCTTCGAGCCGCGACAGACGCCGACTCACGGTCGCTTTGGGCAAATCGAGCCGTTCACCGGCCCGCGTGATGCTGCCCGAGCGCACGACCTCCGCGAAGATCAGCATGTCATTCAGATCGTCAATCATCGCGCGCGCTCCCTGCTCTCTGTGGTGCGGTCATTCGGTATGAGGTCGCGCCATGATGCAGCGAAATTGCCCGTGCTGCCCCCCAACCCTGCGGCGCTTCGTCATTGTTCCAAAATAGGAACAAACAATTCGATTTTACCGGCTTGTTTCATTTTTGGGGGTAACTAGAATTCATCCCAAGCCGACGTGCAATTCAAGGCGACCCAAAGCGGGCAGCCTGGCGCGAACGGATTTACGAACTTTCGGGAACACCCCCGGCTCTGGAGCCAGTGACATGACCACCATTCTGCAAATCAATTCCGCCGCCCGCTCGCAAGGCGCCAACTCGACCACGCTCGCTAACGAAACCGTGGCGCAACTCGTCGCCAAGAACCCGGGTGCCAAGGTCGTTGTGCGCGATCTGCTGGCCGAAGGCGTGCCGCACCTCGACGAGGCCGTGATCGGCGCATTCTTCACGCCGGAAGACCAGCGTTCGGACGAGCAGAAGGCCATCATCGCCCGTAGCGACGCGCTGATCGCTGAAATCCAGTCCGCCGACACCATCGTCTTCGGCGTGCCGCTGTACAACTTCCATGTGCCGACGCAGCTCAAGGCGTACTTCGACTGGATCTCCCGTGCTCGCGTGACCTTCCGTTATCGCGAAGACGGCACCGTGGAAGGCCTGATTCAAGGCAAGAAGGTGATCGTAGCGTTTGCGCGCGGCGGCAACTACAAGGACACGCCGGCCGACAGCCAGACCCCGTACATCAAGACGATTCTTGGCTTCCTCGGCATGACGGACGTGACGTTCATCTACGCCGAAGGTCTCGCCCGTGGTCCGGAATCGGCAGCTGCCGCATTCGCCGGTGCCCGCGAAGCCATCGCTGCGCTGTAATCACCGAATCGCTGTTGCTTCTCCCGCACGCGCAGGTTCCCCCATGGCCCATCCGACGCCCTTGCATCCGCGTCTGACCAAGCGCCCGGCCGCCCATGCCGGTGCGAACGCCATCCCGCGCGTGCTTCCCGTTTCCCGTCCCGGCCGATGTGCGGCTGCGGCGGGAGCGGGCGTTTTCGATCAGGTCGAGCACACGGACCCGTTCCTGTCGGTCGACCTTTTCCGTCGTCACGGCGCGTGCATTCCGCCGCATCCGCATGCCGGGTGTGTGGTGGCGACGTATCTCTTTCCCGAATCGACGACCTCGCTGCGCAGCCGTCACGCCCACGGTGGCGACGACACGTTGCATCCCGGCGATCTGCTCTGGCTGGAAACGAATTGCGGCACGGTGCATGAAGACGTCCCGGAGAACGCATGCGCGTCAGTGCGCGGCGTGCGCATGGTCGTCAGTCGTGCCGGACAGCATCCGCACGGCTCACCTTTGCAGACGGTCGTGCGCGCTGGGTCGATGCCGCGCTGGCGCGAGGGTGACGTCGAACTGACGTTGATCTGTGGACGCTGGGCTGAGCATGCGGTGGAGCGCAACGACGGCGGTTGTACGACGTTGCTGCAACTCGACTGGCATGCCGACGCGGTTCGGACGCTCGACATTCCGTGCGACGGCCGCCGTTGGATCGCGTTGATCGCGCAGGGTGACGCGGCAGTCGCTGGACACCCGTTGCGTGCGGAAGGCAGCGTTCAGGCGTTGTTGTTGCCGCCCGGCACATGGCAACTGGCAGGACGCAGCGGCGCGCGACTGATGCTCGCTGGTGGCGAACCGCTGGAGGCCCCCGTGGTGTATCGCGGCAACTTCGCCGCACGCGACGAAGCCGATCTGGTTGCCCTCACGCGCCGCTATCAGCAAGGATCGATGGGCGTGCTCACGCCTGTGTGTAACGAGGCGAAGTAGTTACTGCGTTACGTTGACCTTCAGAAGTGCCTGTCGAATCCGCTGGACTTTGATGGCGTAGTTGGCGATCCCGATCATCGACGAGTCGTCGTCGTTACTTTCGCTGTCTCCCCCGAAATGCAGACCGACGACCTTGCCATCCGATAGGCGTATGACAGGCGAACCGGAGTTGCCTTCCCACGTCGACGAGTCATAGGCGAACTGTGATTCGTCCAGCATCGGTCCGGGAATGACGTAGCCCGGTGCAAATCGTTCGACGGAGAACGGTACGGACTGATCGGGAAGCCCGAACACGGCCTTGATCTGTTCACTATTCAGGCTCGTGCAGAGCTTGCCGCCGGAGGCCGTGCCGCACATCAAAGGAGGCGCGGGATACCCGATCACCGCGACGCGATCCTGTTCTCCCAGATCGTAAGTGTCCGCCAGCGGGGCAGGCGGTGGCAGCGCATTGTCTTCGGTGCGAAGAATTGCAAAGTCGGCGTATTTGTCGTCCAGATTGCCGACATCCTCGATTGCGACGATGCGCACATTGCGCGGGGTCGTACGAGAGAGGCACTTCGAGTATTCCCACGGGAACGACACTCTGAGGACCAGCTTATCGTTCTTCATGTGCCATTTGCCTGAACCGTCGATATACGCGTATTCCTGAATGACGTGGCGGTTCGTCATGACGTGCGATTTTCCGACAACGAAAACGGTCGCTCCCGGCTGACCAACGACCGCCTGCTCGTTCTTGTACGTAAAGATGACGCCGACGCTGCGCGCTACTGCAGCGATCGGGCTCGATACCTGATCGATCGCATTCTTCCACGCATCCGGATCTTTGATCTGACCATTGAGAATCGGTGCGCCGGAACAAATGCCATAAGTCGGGCGCATGGTCTTCAGGATGGTTTCCAGGCCTGTAACGATCTTGTCGGGCGACGTCGGCGGTCTGCCGTCGATCAGCTGATTGGCAGACGCGATGTTCTCGCGCGTCTGCACAATGATATACAGGCGAGATTTGGCTTCAGCGGACTTCTTGCCGAAGAGCGAAGTTTGCTCTTGCTTCAACAATCGATCCTGCCGATTCAGTATCTTCTTGATACCCGATGCACGGGCCTCATCGAGCACTTGCGACTTGGCTTCAGACGAAATGTTGGCAATGGGAGATTGAGCGAGCGCGTGCGGGCCGATCCCAAGCATTAGCACGCAAGCGGCGATCAGTTGGGGCAGTCGGCTCATTGCTTCCACGCTTGCGGAACGGCGCGCACGGCAGCATCGGCGGCGGCGTATTGGGTCTTGGCCTTCTCGAAGTCCGCTTTCAGTTCGTTGAAAAGCGCGACGAGATCCGAAATCGAGACGTGCTTGTCGTCGACCAGCGTGACGAGCTGAGCCTCCGCATCGATGAGCTTTTGGCGCACGATGACCGGCGACGGGCTGGCACTTAGCGCGTCGTATTCCGCGAGTTGTTCGTTCGCCAGCAAGCCCAGTTCACGAATGCGAATGTCGTCGGCGGCGGCCGAGATACCGTCGGGCGTGACGAATATTTTGCGGAAAGTGGCCAACGGTCGTTGCAGCGCGACCATCTGGCGGTTGGTCCACGCGTTCTCAAGAGGCTTCGCGCGAAAGTCGTTGTTCATCACCTTGTCGAATTCCTTGTGGTAGGCGTGAACATAATCCGCGAAGCGCTCCTTGGCGGCCATGTCGTTGTACGCCGTCATTCCCGTCTCAACAAGCGCGATGATGGCCTTGTAGGCTTCGACGGCCAGCGGAATGGCGACAAACGGCGTCTCCTTGTCGCCGTCTGTCGTCGCTCGGCCCTTCCAGGCACCGAGTTTCACAGCAAGGTCCTTCGAGCACTCGCGCACGGCGTCTTGCGGTGCGACCGTGTCGGACAGACCGGCAACCTCAATGGGTTGGCGCGCTTCCTGGAAGCGTTTCCATTGACCACCGATAGAAGCATCGCCGGGGGCGAGCACCGCCTTGAGACCACTCGAATACGTCGCCGAAAACTTCATGGCTGCACGTTCCCGAACGAAGTCATCTGCCCCGGCGCAAACGAAGCGGGCGAACCCGAGTTCATTTGGGGTGTTGATGTCGGCGTTCGGTGCGGTTCGGAATGTCCGGACGTAATACTCGACGGCCTCCGCACGCCGTGCGCGCGGACGTGCCTGACGCTCTGTCTCAAGCGCGCTCGCGGACGCCTTTACTGCGCCATCGAATCCATCGGCAGCGCTTTGCAAGGTTTCTGTTTTTCGGAACTGAATCGCAGAACATCCCGCGAGTGCGGCGATGGCGACAACGATGACGAACGACCGCGCGGCATTGGCACACGCGGTGACAGCGACTCCCCGATTTGCCATCTCGAACCCCCGTACGAATAGGCAAACTGCGTTATGACGAACGTCTTCTGATTGTTTTCATGCGTTGCGAGGACACTCGGATGGCGTCCTGTCTGCAGCGCGGCGTCATCATGTCACGCAGACTGGGGTCGCACAATGAAACGGACGATGTGAATCGAGTGTTTGAAATCAGGCTTCGCTTTAATGGCGAATCGAGGCCGGACGGGTGAGATGCAGCGGGGAGGCGGAAGGTGGGGGAGGGATTTGCAGGAAACCCGGCGGCAGTCGCCGGATTTCCCGCATCAGCCCGATCAACAGTGTGAGCGGGCCGACAACAACACGATTACTGATGGAAGTTCAGCGTCAGCATGGCGGTACGGCCCGGTGCCCACGTGGCGTAGATCGGGTATGCGCTGGCGTAGTACTTCTTGTCGAAGATGTTCTGCACGTTCAGTTGCAGATCCACCGAGCGCGACACGCGGTAGGTGGCGACCGCGTCGAAGCGGGCATAGCCGGGCGTCCACTTGCGAACGGTCGACGACACCGATGCGTAGGTCAGGCTCGAGAGCGTCATGCCCGCGCCGAGCGTGAGCTTCGGCATCACTTCGTAGTCCGTCCACAGCGTCAGGTTGTGCTTGGGCACCATCACCATCGGCAGACCGTTCGAGCCCGGCGCAGCGGCCGGACCGGCGTCGGTCGTGATCGCGTTCAGGTACGAGTAGCCGCCGAACACACGCCAGTGGTTCGTCAGATTACCTGCCCAGCCGAGTTCTGCACCGCGCACGCGCTGGCTACCTGCGTTGATCGTGCCACCGAGACCGTCGGAGACGCGAGCGTTCGTCTTGTCCGTCTGGAACAGCGCGGCGGTCAGCGACAGACGTTGGTCGATCACGTCCCACTTCGCGCCGACTTCGATGTTGCGGCTGCGCTCGGGCGAGAGGTTGTTGTTGGTCGAGGTGATCTGATCCGTGCCGCCGCCCAGACCGCTGTTCGCACCCGGCGGGTTGGCCGACGTGCCGTACGACGCGTACAGGCTCAACGACGGCAGCACCTTGTAGACCACGCCTAGCTGGAAGCTGAACAGGTTCGAGGTGTTGTTCAGGTTGGGCGCGCCTGCTTGCACGGCGCTCACGTCGAAGCGGTCGAAGCGCGCACCGGCGTTGAGCAGCCAGCGGTCCGAAAGCTTCACGCTGTCGAACAGATAGGCCGATGCGGTGTTCGTGCGCGTGTTGGTGGCCGCACCCGGGAAGGACTTGTCGCCATTGAGCGTGAGGCTGCCGGTCCACGGATTGTCCGGGTTCCAGTTGCCGATGGTCGTGCAGTTGTACGCGATCGAGCACGGACCGCCCGAGCGGATGTTGTTGCCTGCGCTGTCTGCGACGAGATAGCCCTCGTAACGGCTTTGCTCGTTGCTGAACTCCAAGCCCGTCGTGAGTGTGTGCTCGAAGCCGAACAGCGTGGCCTTGCCGGTCAGTTCCGTCTGGTTGGCGATGCTGTTGGTGGCGTACTTACCGCTCTTGGCCTGCAGCGAAATGATGTTCGACGTGGCCGACTGGAACTGCGGGTTCGTGGCGACGTAGTCGAGCGTCGAGCGGCCGACCATCGTGGTGTTCTTGATCTTCCACGTGTCGTTGATGCGGTGTTCGACCTTGATTTCGCCGGTGTCTGTCTGACCGCGACGGTAATCCCGATTGTTCAGGCCGTAAAACTGGTTGCGCTGGAAGCCGCCGTCAGGCGTGCCGCCCGCCGAGCGGAACGGTGCGCTGAAGTCCGGCATGTCGTACGAATTCAGGTGGTAGTAGCTGATCGTGACGGTCGTCGGGCTGTTCAGGCCGAACGCCACCGACGGTGCGATACCCCAGCGCTTGCTGTAGACGTTGTTGCGACCGGCCTGATCGGCGTCGTGACCCATCATGTTCAGGCGCACGGCGGTCTGGTCGTTCACCTGGCGGTTCACGTCCAACGTCAGACGCTTGTAGCTGTTGGTGCCGAGACCGAAGCTCGCGTTGGTGAAGTCTTCCAGTCGCGGTGTCTTCGTGGTGATGTCGATGCTGCCACCCACGGCGCCACGTCCGGCGTAGACCGAGTCCGGGCCCTTGATGACGCTGATGTTCTCGATGTCGAACGTCTCGCGATTTTGCACGCCGGAGTCGCGCATGCCGTCGACGAAAATCGAGTTACGCGATTCGAAGCCGCGAATGACCGGACGGTCGGCGGACGGGTTCGCCGCAGCGTCGCCACCGAGGAACGTGATGCCGGGCACGGTCTTGAGCGCGTCGGCGAAGGTCGTGGCGTTCGTCTGCTTGATCAGCTCTTCAGGAATGACGGTGATCGAGCGAGGCGTGTCGCGCAGCGGGGCGACGAACTTGTACGACGGCAGCGTCTTCGTCTGCATGGCCGACGGCACGGCGCTGTCGTTCACCTGCGTCGTGGGCAGCGCGACGGCCGGAGCGTTGGTCGAGCCAGCGGCTTGCGGCGCGGCACTCGCGGTATCACCGGCATTACCAGCGTTAGCGGGCGTTTGAGCGTGAGCGGATTGGGAGGCGAAGCTGCCAGCGACGACTAGGGCGCAGGCGACGGCGAGCAGACGCTCGCGCGTCTGAAAAGCGGTAGACATACGTGTGTTCCAGCTGCGGCGCCACCTTGGGACACTTAGCAGGCCAGGTAACGCACGGTTTAGTAGTTTTTGTTAATGAGATTGATAGGGATTCTCATTACGGAAATGGAGTGTAATGGCATCGCTTATGTATGTAAATGCTTAAAAGCGTATGCGGGATCGTATATTTCAATGGATGGAACCGTCGAGACCTTGGTTCACTGCGGATTTTTGTCAGTCATAGCGATCATTTTCCAGAGAATCTGCAGGAATGATCGTCATGACTGACATATTTGCGCACGACGAACTACGCCGGAACCTGCCAGTCGATGGGCGTCTTACCGTGCTTTTCGAGGAAGGCGTTGGCGGCGCTGAAGTGACCGCAGCCGAGGAAGCCGCGATGGGCCGATAGCGGGGAGGGGTGCGGCGCTTCGAGCAGCAGGTGGCCGTGACCGCCGAGCAAGGGGGCTTTTGCCTGAGCATGGCTGCCCCACAGCAGGAACACCAGCGGGCCCTGTTGTTCGGCGAGGCCGGAAAGCAAGGTGTCCGTGCAGGCTTGCCATCCACCCTTCTTGAACGGCTTCGCGTGGCTCGCGGCATTGGCAGCTTCGACCGTGAGCGTCGTGTTCAGCAGCAGCACGCCCTGTTTCGCCCAGGCGTCGAGGTTGCCATGCGACGGCGGCGCGATGCCCAGATCCCGTTCGATCTCTTTGTAGATGTTGCGCAACGATGGCGGAACGCGCACGCCACGCTGCACCGAAAACGCCATGCCGTGCGCCTGTGCAATGCCGTTGTCGTCACCGTGATACGGGTCCTGTCCAAGGATGACGACTTTCACGTCCTTCGGCGACGTCATGCGCAGCGCATGGAAAATGTCCGCCGGATAGACGGTCTTGCCCGCCGCGACTTCGGCGTCGACGTATTGGCACAGCGGGGCGTAAGCGTCGCTCTGCACGAACGGTGCGACCAGCGTTTTCCACGCGTCGGGCAGCGCAGCGAACTGATCTTCGACGCGGCCCTTCAACGGACCGGCCACGGTGTCGGGACCGTCGGTGCTGACGGTCGGACGAGCGTCGTCCGTACCGTTCGTCTCGCCGAAGAGAGAGCCTTGTCGCGCCTCGTCAGTGTTCGAGGCGGTTGCCGTGCGTGAGCGTGATGCCATGCGTGATGTGTGCTGAGTCTGCTGAATTAGCGGGTTCGTCGAAGTGCGAGGTCGAAGCGCGTTCAACCGCCCAGCACCTTCTGACGCAGACGATAGCCGCGCTGCGCTTTGCTGACGTTGTCGCTGTGCAACTCCGGCAAGACCGCGCGCAGGTCTTGCGCGAGCGCCTGGAGAATGCGTTCGCCCTGACCGTCGTGGTCGTCGTCCGGCGCGTCGAGCAATTCCAGTTCCACTTCAATGAGTGGTTCCGTGTGACGCTGGCCGTCGGCCTGCACGGCGACTTCGCCACGATCGAACGCGATTTCCACGGCCGTGCCGTCACCCGCGACGTAGCGCCACAGGCGTCGCACGAAGTTCGTCTCGAACTGTGCCACGACCTTCGTGCCTTCGTCCCGCAACAGCGCGGCCGTTGCAGGCACATCGCAGGCGTCGATGAGCGGTGCGAGTTCAAGCGCCTCGCCATGCACGGCCTGCTCCCATTCGTGGCGCACATGCAGCCCGTCGCGCGCTTCGCCCACCGACTTGAGCGTTTGCAGCCACTGTCCGGCATGACCGTCGCGCGCCACGTAGCGCAGTCGCAGCGCAGCCTTGGCGCCTGCGAGCGCGAGATCCGGCGTATCGAAGTAACGATTGACGAGATGACGTTCGCCGCGCGCCTCAGCGCCGGGCAAGCGGTCGAGGTGTGCAATCAGCGCGTCGGCGCGTGCTGCGGGGAGGTTGCCCGGGAGGGCCAGTTTGAGTTCGCGTTCGATAGCCATGAGTTTCAGTGCGATCAGCGGGGCATGTCGAACAGGGTGGCGAGTGCGTCGCCCGGCTCGGGCGCGCGCATGAAGGCTTCGCCGACGAGGAAGGCATTGACGTTGGCCGCGCGCATGCGCGTTACGTCGTCACGCGAAAGGATGCCCGACTCCGTCACGACCAGTCGATCCTGCGGGATATGTTTCAGCAGGCCGAGCGTCGTGTCGAGCGTGACTTCGAAGTTGTGCAGGTTGCGGTTGTTGATGCCCAGCAGCGGGGTGCGCAGTTCCAGCCCTGCGTCCAGCTCCTGACCGTTGTGCACTTCGACGAGCACGGCCATGCCTAGCTCGTGCGCCTGCGCTTCGAGATCACGCATTTGCGAGAGTTCGAGCGCAGCGGCGATCAGCAGAATGCAGTCGGCGCCCATGTCGCGCGCTTCGTACACCTGGTACGCGTCGATCATGAAATCCTTGCGCAGGACCGGAAGATCGCACGCGGCGCGCGCCGCCTTGAGGTACTCGGGCGCGCCCTGGAAGAACTGCACGTCGGTGAGTACCGACAGGCACGCGGCACCACCTTGCTGATACGACTCGGCGATCTGCGGCGGCACGAAGTTCTCGCGAATCACACCCTTCGACGGGCTGGCCTTCTTGATTTCGGCGATGACACCGGACAGGCCAGCGTCGATCTTCGTGCGCAGTGCGCCCACGAAGTCGCGGGTGCGCAGCGCGCTGTCGCCAACGGTCGCTTCCGCGTCGCGGCGCAGGCTCGCGAGGTCACGCACGCGCTTGGCTGCGGCGACTTCTTCGGCCTTCACGGCCAGGATCTTGTCGAGAACGGTAGACATATCGGTAGATAACTCTGGGGCTGCTGAAGGTTACGCCTTGAAGCGTTGCGTGTACGTGACGAATTCGTGGAGCTTTTCGCGGGCCGCGCCGCTGGCGATGGACTCGCGCGCCATCTTGATGCCGTCGGCAATCGTCGGTGCGCGGTTGGCGGCGTAAAGCGCGGTCCCGGCGTTGAGCGTCACGATCTCGCGGGCGGTGCCTTCGGTGTTGTTGAGTGCTTCGATCAGCATCGTCTTCGATTCCTCAGCGCTGCCGACCTTCAGACTGCGATTGCTCACCATCTGCAAACCGAAGTCTTCCGGGTGAATTTCGTACTCGGTGACCTTGCCGTCCTTCAACTCGCCGACCAGCGTGGCTGCGCCCAGCGAGACTTCGTCCATGCCATCCTTGCCGTACACGACGAGCACGTGCTCCGCGCCCAGACGCTCCATCACGCGGACCTGAATGCCGACCAGATCCGGGTGGAACACGCCCATCAACTGGTTCGGTGCACCGGCCGGATTCGTGAGCGGACCGAGAATGTTGAAGATCGTGCGCACCCCCATTTCCTTGCGGACGGCGGCGACGTTCTTCATCGCGGGATGATGGTTCGGGGCGAACATGAAGCCGATGCCGACTTCACGCAGACACTCGGCCACTTGCTCGGGCGAGAGCATGATGTTCACGCCGAGCGCTTCGAGCACGTCGGCACTGCCGGACTTCGAACTCACGCCACGGTTGCCGTGCTTGGCGACCTTCGCGCCTGCGCCTGCGGCCACGAACATCGAAGCCGTCGAAATGTTGAACGTATGCGACACATCGCCACCGGTGCCGACGATATCGACGAAATGCTCGTCGGCGGGGGCGTCCACGTGATTGGCGAACTCGCGCATGACTTGCGCGGCGGCGGCGATCTCGCCGATGGTTTCCTTCTTCACGCGCAGACCGGTGATGATCGCGGCCGACATGACCGGCGAGATCTCGCCCTTCATGATGAGACGCATCAGATGCAGCATCTCGTCATGGAAGATTTCGCGGTGTTCGATGGTGCGCTGAAGCGCTTCTTGCGGGGTAATCATTTGTTGTCCTCTCCTCTGTCGGTGCTTGTCGGGTGCATAGCGCGCATTCGCTGATTTGCCGATTCAGGCGCGCCCTTGGGATGTCTCAGGCGGCAATGGCCGCACGCGGCGCAGCTTGCACAAAGTTGCGCAGCACGGCGTGGCCATGCTCCGACAGAATCGATTCGGGGTGGAATTGCACGCCTTCGACGTCGAGCGTCTTGTGGCGCACGCCCATGATCTCGCCGTCGTCCGTCCATGCGGTGATTTCGAGGCATTCCGGCAGCGAGGCGCGCTCGATGGCGAGCGAGTGGTAGCGGGTGACGGTAAAGCGCTTGGGCAGATTTGCGAACACGCCTTGTTGCGTGGTTTCGATCTCGCTCACTTTGCCGTGCATGATCTGTTGCGCGCGAATGACCTTGCCGCCGAACGCTTCGCCAATGGCCTGATGGCCGAGGCAGACGCCGAGGATCGGGATTTCACCGGCGAAGCGCTTGAGTACGTCGAGCGTGATGCCTGCGTTGGCCGGGCAGCTCGGGCCGGGCGAGAGGCAAATGCGGTCGGGGGCAAGCTCGGCAATGGCGTCGAGCGAGATTTCGTCGTTGCGGAAGACTCGGACGTCTTCGCCCAGCTCACCGAAGTACTGGACGATGTTGTAAGTAAACGAGTCGTAGTTGTCGATCATCAGCAGCATGATGGTCCCTGTTCGTCTGGTGACAAAGGATTGTCGAGCGCATGGAAATTGCGAGTGTCCCCTGAGCGTGCCCCCACATTGACTTCGCGATCCGCGGGGGAGGGCGCTATGGGGATGAAATAGACGTGGCGGGTTACCGCCACCAGCGCAGGGCGGCGGTCAGGGGCGACCAGAGGAGGGAGGAAGACTGATGCGACTTCATGGTGATGCCGATTGTAGCAGCAACTCCGGCGCGCCGTGAACGGGTGTCGCAAAAAGCGGCCATTCGACGAAATTCGGGCGTCTTATGGCAGATTCCCGCAAGAATGTGCGCCTGACGCCCGTCCGTCTTAGACGATTCTGCGACGGTGGGCCGTCAGCCATGCCGGGGCGGACCGCCGTCGTTGTTGCCCCGCCGAAGCGCGTCAGGCGCTTGCAGACCCGTGCGGATCACTCCTTGGAGGCGGGGGACGTTGGGGTCTGCTGAAGATGGCGATGCAACGTGTCGCGCAAACGCGCGGCCGTGAGCTCGCCGAGATGGGCCTCGACGAGACGGCCATTCGTATCGAAATACAGCGTGGTGGGCAGGGCACGTGCCCCGGCCGCGTGCATCGCCGCCGACTGGGGATCGAGCAGCAGGTGGTCGAACGTCAATCCTTGCGATTGCACGAACTCGGCCACCGTTTGCGCCGACTCACCCTGATTGATCATCAGGAAGCGTACGCCGGGATAGTCCGTCTGCGCCTGCGCGAGCACTGGCATTTCGCGTCGGCACGGCGGGCACCAGCTGGCCCAGAGATTCATCACGATGGGCTGGCCGCGATGACTGTCCAGCGTGACCGCACGGCCGTCGAGGCTGGAGAGCGTGAGCGACGGCAGCGGCGGCGCGTCGCGCAGCGCCGCGCTCAGGCCGGTGAGCATCACGCCCCAGATCGCCAGACCTGCGGCCATGCCGGCGAGCATCGGCCGCCGCTGCGTTCGATCACGGCGTGTGCGCCAGAGACCCCATGCGAGCGCGGCGAGGGCACCGGCCCAGACGTTGAAGCCGCCGTCGCCAATCGCAACGAACGACCACGGCCGGGCGGCGTATTCGGGCCACCAGCGGATGACGTAGGCCGCCCGCGCGACGAACAGACCGACGAAAAGCGCGTCGAGCAGCACGCTGGCGGCGGTGCGCCGCGATGGCGCATCCGTCTTTCGCAACAGATAGCGCGCGACGAGCCATGCAAGGATGGCCGCCGCCGCGAGGGCCGCCGTCTTCGCGGAGAAGGGGCCGAGTCCAATCATGAAGCCTCCGTGTTCTGTGCTGCGTCGAGCCGTTGCAGGAACGTCTGTGCGGTCATTTCACCCACCATGCGATGCGCACGCACCTCCTTGCCCGTTGCATCGACGAGGATGAGGGTGGGCGGTCCCATCACGCCCCAGCGCTTCATCAGCGCCTGATCCACATCGTCGTTCTTCGTGACGTCGGGGCGCAGCACCTGCATGCGTGCCAGACGTGCGGCCACGGCCGGATCACCGAAGACGTTGCGCTCGATCACGTGACAACTCACGCACCAGTCGGCGTAGAAATCGATGAGCGTCCATTGCCCGTTGGCGGCGGCTTGTGCGATGCGCGAGTCTACGTCCTGTTCGGATTTGACACTGACGTAATCCACCGATTTGCCCGCACGCTGGCCCGCGCCATCGTTTCCGGCGAGCGCCACGCTGCCGGGTCGTTCCAACGGGCGCAACAGCGATTCACCGCCCGCGGCTGCGCCAACCAGCAGCAGTATCGACCAGAGCGCGGCGAGCGTCGAGGTGAACACGAGCGTCCAGCATGCCGGTTTGCCGCGAAGCGCCCACGCCCAGCCCGCGATGCCGACGGCCAGACCGACGCCGAGCGCGCCCCACAGCGCGAGGGTGACGTGTCCGGGCAGGAAACGGCTCAGCATTTCGATGGCCATTCCGGCCATCACATAGCCGAAGGCGATACGCACACGTACCATCCACGGTCCCGGGCGGGGCAGGACACGCGCACCGAACAGCGAAATCGCCAGCAGCGGCATGCCCATGCCGAGGCCCATCGCGAACAGTGCGCCGCCCCCCATCCACGCGTTGCCCGTCTGGCTGATGTAGAGCAGTGCGCCTGCCAGCGGTGCCGTCATGCACGGGCCGACGAGCAGGGCGGAGAGGAAACCGAGCGCGGCGGCGCCCGCGAGACTGCCGCCTGTACGGTTACGACCGGCGGCGTCCAGGCGCTCCATGACGAAGGCGGGCAGACGCAGTTCGAACAGTCCGAACAGCGACGCGGCCAGTACCAGAAAGAGGGCGGCGAACGCGCTCAGGAGCCACGGTGCTTGCAGCGTCGCCTGCAGATTGGCCCCGGCCAATGCGGCGGCCACACCGACGCTCGCATAGGTGAGCGCCATCGCGACGACATACGCCGACGAGAGCGCCAAAGCGCGCCACGGCGACGGGCGGTTGCCGACGATCATCGTCGAGACGATGGGCACCATCGGCAGCACGCAAGGCGTGAACGCCAGCAGCAGGCCGAAGCCGAAAAACAGCAACTTTGCGGCGATGGGATCGAGTGCTGCGAGTTGAGCGGCGGCGGCCTGATCGGCGGCCAGCGACTCGGTGCCGCCCGCCGTTTCAGGCGCAGCCGCCGTGACTGCCGTGTTGACGGCGACGGCGTCCGACATCTCCCCGGAATTTACCGACCCCGAGGTTGCGACCGGGGCAGTGAGGGCCGCCAGCATCGACGACGCGTCCTTCGCGTCGATGAGCGGATCATCGCCTGACAGCGAAATTTTCACCTTCTGCGGGGGGTAGCAGATGCCAGCCTTGGCACAGCCTTGCCAATGAAACGTGATGAAGTCCGACGTCGATGCAGGCAACTTCAGTTGCAGATCGTCGTCATAGTAAATCTCGCTCTCTCCGAAGAACTCATCGACATGCTTCGTTCCGTCGGGTAGCGAGAACGGAACCGGTTTGCCGCTGGCATCCTCCACGCGAATCGAATGACGATAAACGTAGTGATCCTTAGCAATCGTGCCGCCGATGACAATGCCATCGCTTTCGCGACGGGGCGCGTCGAGACGCAGCACTTGAGAGACGTCGAGCACCTGATCGCCGGATTGCCACGGCAGCGCGGCAGCGGCGGGCGTTACGAGCGTGACGCGAAGCGCGCCGAGCGCGCTGAGCAAAATCACAAAGATGAAAAGTATTCGACGAAACAATCTGTCCTCCACGGGTCGGTCGAAGCGAGACAGAGCGTGGCGGAGGACGATTAACTGAGAGTTAACACTTCATCTCACCGTCCACCTTGCATCAACGCGATGCACGATATACGTAACATGTCACGAGACGTGAAAGCGACGTCGGAGACGCTTAGGAGAGGCGTGAATCAATGCGAGTACTGCTGGTAGAGGACGATCCGCTGATTACGAGCGGCATCGTTGCGGGGCTTTCGACTTTGGGAATACACGTCGAGGCGACTGCATGCGGCGAGGCGGCCATGTCGGCGCATGCGGAGAACAGCTTCGACGCGCTGGTGCTCGATCTCGGGCTGCCCGATGGCGACGGTCTGAACCTGATTGCGAGCGTTCGCGCCGTCGAGCCGGACGTTCCCGTGTTGATCCTCACTGCGCGCGACGGCATCGAACACCGGATCTCGGGCTTGAATGCCGGGGCTGACGACTATATGAGCAAGCCCTTCGACCTGCGTGAACTGGCGGCGCGCTTGCATGCGCTGGTGCGGCGCACGCATGGACGTGCTGCGCAGGTCATCGAGGCGGGTCCGTTGCGTCTCGACCCTGCGAGCGGGTTGGCGTGGCTCGACGGTGTGCCGGTCGAACTGTCGCGTCGCGAGGTTGATTTGCTTGCGTATCTGGCAAGCAGCCGGGGGCGTTGGTTGTCGCCCGACATGCTGCATGTGCGGCTTTACGGCATGACGGAGCGCGTCAACAGCAATGTGCTGAACGTTCACATACATAACGTGCGTCGCAAGTTGGGTTGCGACGTCATCCAGACCGCGCGCGGCCTGGGGTACCGGTTGGGATGGACCTTGTCATGAGCCTTCGACTTAGGGCGGTGCTGATCGCTGGCGTGGCGCTGATCGTTTTGTGGATGGCGGCGGCGGGATGGATGATGCGCGGTGTGCGCGCGAGCCTTGACGAAGCGCTCGACGAGCGTCTGGCGATGTCGGCGAACATGGTGGCGGGTTTGATGGCGCGCGCGGCATTCTCGCCGCATCCCGAGCCGAGAGATTGGGGCGAGGTCATTCGAGCGGGCGGCGGTGACGGTATCGCGTGCGAAATCCGTTCGTTGCAGGGTGCGGTGTTGGCGCAGACCGACGGAAGTCCCAAGACGTCGACGATGACGCTGCCGACGGGCTTCAGCACAAGAGAGATCGACGGCCGCAGCTGGCGCATCTATGTGTTGCAGGACGCGGGCGGATATCAGGTGATGACGGCGGACCTCGTCAAGCGACGGGCTGTGTTGACGAATGGCATGTTGCGTGCGGCGGGCATCCCGTTCCTGATTGCGGTCATTGGCGGTTTGATTGCGTTGTGGATCGGAATCGGAAGGGGCCTGACGCCATTGGAGACGTTACGCGCAACGTTGCGTGGAAAGCGCACAGACGACACCACGCCGGTGGATATTGGCAAAGCACCGAAGGAATTGAAGCCGGTGGTAGTGGCGTTGAATGGTTGGCTGGACAGATTGGCGCAGACGTTGGCGGGTCAGAGGGCGTTCACGGATGGTGCGGCGCATGAGTTGCGAACGCCGTTGACGGCAATCGACACGCATTTGCAGGTGGCGGCGTTGACGCAGGGGAGTGCGTCGAAGCAGGCGTTGCAGCAGGCGAGTGCGGGCGTGAAGCGACTGGGTCACACGTTAGATCAGCTGATGACATTGGCGAGGACGGAGGCGCCGATCCACGAGCACGACATATGCGAGTCGGTGACGGAGGTGATCGAGGAGGTTTTGACTGAAATGGGAGAGACGGATCGGGGCCCCTTTTCAATGCGAGTTGGGTCAATAGCCGAGCAGGGCGAATTTACGATGAGGGCCCCGGTCCGTCGTAGAAGTGGCAGGATCTTGGTTAGCATTTCGGCGACGGACACGGGATCGGTGTTGCCGCGTTCGATGCTGGCGACGGCGCTAAGAAACTTGCTGGACAATGCGATGCGCTACTCGCCGGAGAGCAGCGAGATCACGTTGTCGGTGATGGCGGACGAGCCGAGTCAAAGATACTGCATCGAGGTGAGCGACCGAGGCCCCGGCCTTGCTGCTGAGCATACAGCGCAACTGGGCCAGCGATTCTGGCGGGGCGATCAGGGGAGGCAGCGTGGCGAGGGTGCCGGGTTGGGTATCTCCATCGTGCAGGCGATTGCGCGGCGTTTCGACGCAACGCTAGAGTTCGCGCCACGCGAGGATGGCGGATTGGTGGCGCGGTTGTTCGTGCCTGTGGGCGACGATGTACATGGCGGCGATGCGTCGCGCGTCGCCGCCATGTCGACGGTCAGACCGTCTTCTTCGCTCGCGACGTCCGTGTAGTTTTGGCGGCGGCCGTCGTGGTGGCCTTCGTCGCGGCAGTCGTTCGTTTGCGAGGTGTGGTGGCTGGCGTGGTCGCCTTGCGACTTGCTGTAGCGCGAGGCTTAGCCGCTACGCTCGTCTTGCCTGCCCCTTCCACCTCGGCCTCGCGCTTTTGCGCGGCCCGCTCGAAGACGGCGAGAACGCGTTCCAGATCGTTTCGTTCGCCATCCTCCAGCGGTACCGCGAAACTCAGCTCCTTCACGGCCTTCGCCACCAACCGGATCGACGTCGGCGACGCATGGGCGAGCATGCCCGGAATGGCCTCCATCGCAGCATTCGGTGCCATGCGCAGCAACCCCGCCTGACGTCGAATGATCTCGCGGAAACGCTCAATAGAAATCTCGGCATCGCCGCGTGGCAACGAACGCGCGCGATTGAACTGGCGCTCGTCTGCTTCGCCATGCAGACGGTGCACCCAGAGCAACGCGCGAATCCCCGCTTCCAGCACACCGCCCTGACGCACCTCGTGACGGCGCAGTTCAAGCGCTTCCTGCACGAATGCCACATGCTCGGGCGACGTGCCCGGATGCACCCGCACCGCCGTGCCATCGCTGCCATGCAACCCGGCGAGCGCTTGCACCCACGGCTGACCGTAGATCGTCTCGAACGCCTTCTCGTAACCGTCGTCGCGCATGTCGCGGTAGAAATTCAGCGACTCCTCAATGGCCGTCGACACTGCGGTTTCGAATGCGAGGAACGGATTGTCGGGCGACACCGCATGACGCGTCTCCCGCACGTGTTCCGCCTTTTCGGCGAACGGTGCCGCAAACGGATTGCGATCCGACCAAAGCTCGTAGCTCACGCGCAGCGGATGTAGCAGCCGCATCCAGTACGCCGACGTCGGTGTCACCATCGCGCGCACCCACGGCTGCACGAGACTGCGATACAACCCCAGGTGAATGTCGGACAGATGCGCCACCGCCGCGAAACGCCGGTCGCTTTGCGTATCCGGCTGCACGATGGCGCGCACGTCCTCCACGCTGCGGCGCTGAATCGACATCACATAATCGCCTTCGGCCAGCTCACCATGCACCGTGTCGTCCGTCTTGTCGGCGATCTGCGCCTGATAGATGCCCGCAGGCAACACGTCGATCAGATCGATGTTGTTGACGAACTTGCGATGCTCCTTACGCCCGGTGCTGCCCGATACGAAGATGCCGAGATGGCCAATGCTGTCGTGCGTGGCGTAGACGATGGTCTGATCGTGACTGAGCACTTCTGCGTCATCGCGATACATGTCCGTCACGAAACCGAGCGCCTGCGGCGGCGGAGTGATGTTGTCGCCGTAGGAACAGAACACCACGATGGGCGAGCGGATGTTGCGCAGGTCGAGTCGAATGCCGTCGCTCGTGATCAACTCCGCGCTCGTGAGCCGGTTGCCGACGAACAGGTTGTCGACGATGTATTGCATCTCCTGCGCGTTCAGGAAGACATGCCCGCCCCAGTACTTTTCGAAGCCGAGATAGCGCGGTGCTTCCGTATCGACATTGGCATACAGGTGGTACTTCTTACGCCAGAGCGTGTTCGCCGGGTCGAGATTCTCGAAGTTCTGCACCAGCCACGCGCCGTCGAATCGGCCGTCGCCGAGATCGCTCGTGAGCGCCGTCAGCCAACTGCCGCCGAGCAGACCACCGGAGTAGCGCATCGGATTGCGTCCCCGCCAGCCCGCCCAATACGACACCGGTGCGCCCGCCACGATGATCGGGCCGAACAGTTCGGGGCGCATCGCGGCCGTCATCAGAATCTGCCATCCGGCCTGACAGTTGCCGATGACCGCGGGCTTGCCCGCACTTTCCGGATGCATCGAAATGACCTTCTCGAGAAACGCCGCTTCAGCGCGCATCACGTCCTCGACCGTTTGTCCGGGGACAGGGTCGGGCAGGAAGCCGACGAAATAGCACGGATGCCCCGCACGCAACGCCGCGCCGATCTCGCTGTCGGGCTTGAAGCCGCCGATGCCGGGACCGTGCCCCGCACGCGGATCGACGACGACGAACGGACGCGCATTGGGCAGCGTGGGCGTGTCCTTCGGCGGCACGATGCGCATCAGGCAATAGTTGCAGGGACGCGGCAGATCGTGGGCGTCGAGGATCACCTCGGCGTCGAAGTCGAGCACGTTGGGGGCCGATTCGGCCAGATGCTCCTGATACTGATTGCCGCGCTGACGCATGACGTCGGCGAACAACACGCTGCGCTGCCACGCGTCGACGGCGTACTCGGCGGCGGCCGACATCCACGGCAGATTGGCGAGCCACGGATTGGCGGCCAGCCACGGCGCGTCGCCGGTGGCGGCGGGCGATGTGGCGCGAGCACTTCGGGGAGACTGAGACGCGCGACGTTCCAGTGCGGCAGACGACTTGGCGGGCATGGCAATGACCTCACAAATCCGGCATGACGGGGGATGGGGAAACGCCGCGTCCGAGACTGGCGTCAGGCCCTCGCGATCCTCGTTATGCCATCGAACTGAGTGTGCGACGAAAACGTCGCAGCGAGAAGGCGAAGAACACCGCGCCGATGACCGCGAGCGCTGCGAACTGCACCCACACGACGCCGATCCCGGCGCCACGGAACAGAATGGCCTGACCCAGTTCGACGAAGTGCGTCGTGGGCGCGGCGAGCATCACGTCCTGCACCAGCTTCGGCATGCTTTCACGCGGTGTGTTCCCGCCCGAGAGCATTTGCAGCGGCAGCAGCACCAGAATCAGCAACATGCCGAACTGCGGCATCGAGCGCGCGAGCGTCGCAAGAAAGATGCCCATCGACGTGGTGGCGAACAGGTGCAGCGTGGCCCCCAACAGGAACAACGCCACCGACCCGCCGATCGGCACGTGTAGCGCGCCGCTCACGATCAGCCACAGCGACATGGCCGCCGCCATCAGCACGACCAGCCCCATCGACCACACTTTCGCCAGCATGATCTCGGTCGGTGT
This sequence comes from Pandoraea sp. NPDC090278, assembly GCF_044772185.1. Lineage (NCBI taxonomy): Bacteria > Pseudomonadati > Pseudomonadota > Betaproteobacteria > Burkholderiales > Burkholderiaceae > Pandoraea > Pandoraea sp. NPDC090278. The sequence goes on from NZ_JBIVYJ010000008.1 coordinate 264,223, forward strand.
CACCGGCATGACGAGCAAATGCTCGATGGTGCCGTGCTCGCGCTCCCGGATCAGCGCCGCGCCCGTCAGAATGATCGACAGCATCGTGATGTTGTTGATGATCTGCATCAGCGCGCCGAACCACGCTCGCTCCAGCGTCGGATTGAAACGCACGCGCAACGCCAGGTCGACGGGCAACTCCGGCGTGGATCGGTATCGCTGGAGGAATTCGCGTACTTCCGCCGACACGATCTGCTGCACGTAGCCGCTGCCCGAGAACGCCTGACTCATGCGCGTGGCGTCGACGTTGAGCTGCACTTCGGCCGCGCGCCCCGCCAGCACGTCACGCTGAAAGTTCGGTGGGATGTTCAGCGCAAACGTGTACGCGCCCTCGTCCATGCCCCGGTCGACGGCGTCCGCCGTAATCATCTGCGGCGTGGTGAACTGCGGCGGGTAGAACGCCGAGACGATGCGCTGTGAAAGCGGCGAGGCGTCTTCGTCCACGATGGCGATGGGGGCCATGTGCAACGTCTCGGGTTGCGCCGTGGCCGAAGAATAGACCGACGCCGTGAACGTGTAAATGATGAGCACCAGCATCATCGGGTCGCGCACGAGACTCCATAGCTCCTTCACGCCGAGCCGGTAGATGTTCGCGGCGTGCCGCAACCACGGATGCTTGCGACGCGGCGGCGTGGCGCTGGTGTCGTGCGCGGTGGATGGGGAGGCTTGCGGTGCGTTCGGGCTAGCCATCACTTGTCCTGTTTCTTGAGCAGCAGGACCGTCGCGCCCAGAATCACGGGGACGGCGATGAGCATCGGCCAGAAGGCGTTGCCGAGATCACCGAAGCCGAGCGCCTTGTTGAAGACGCCACGACTGATGATCAGCATATAAGTCGCCGGATAAATCTCGCCGATGAACCGGCCTGAGCCTTCCATCGACGGCACCGGCGTGAGCATGCCGGAGAACTGAATCGCCGGAATCATCGTGCCGATCATCGTGAAAAACAGGGCCGCGATCTGACTGCGGGTAAAGGTGGACGCGAGCAGGCCGATACCCGTGGCGACCACGTTGAAAATGAAGACGGCGGTGATCAGCGTCAGGAAGCTGCCTTTGATGGGCACGCCGAAAAGCGTTACGGCGATGAGCGCCATGAGCAGGAAGTTCAGCATGGCGAGCGCCACATACGGGATCTGCTTGCCAATCAGGAATTCCGTGCGCGTGACAGGCGTCACGTACAGATTCAGGATCGAGCCGAGTTCCTTCTCACGCACGACGGACAGTGCCGTAAGCATCGCCGGGAGCATCAGCAACAGCAGCGGAATCACCGCCGGGACCATCGCTGGAAGACTCTTGACGTCGGGGTTGTAGCGAAAGCGCGTCTCGATATCGAGCGACGCTGTCGGCTTCACGCCGAGCCGTCGCAAGGACTGATCGGCCAGCCAGTTCTGATGCATGCCTTGCACGTAGCCCTGCACGGTTTCGGCACGCATCGGCATCGCGCCGTCGATCCACGCGCCAATCTGCACGGCTTTGCCGCGCGACACGTCGCGCGCGAAGCCCGGCGGAATCTCGATGGCCAACGCCAGTTCGCCATCGCGCAGGCGACGATCCATGTCGTCGTAATCGGTAATGGGCGGCTGTTCGATGAAGTACCGCGACCCCGCGATGTTGAGGGCGTAGTTCTGACTCATCGTGGTCTGGTCGCGGTCGAGCACCGCGTAGCGCAGATCCTCGACGTCCATACTGATCCCGTACCCCATCACCAGCATGAGCACCAGCGAGCCGACCAGCGCCAGCGTGGCGCGCACCGGATCGCGCTGCAACTCTAGCGTCTCGCGCCAGAGGTAACTGATCATCCGACCGACCGAGAAGCCCTTCAGCTTCGCGTGCGACGGTGCCTCAGTGGTGGCGGCGACTTCCGTCTTCGGTGTCTCGGGGGCCTCCGGCGTGCCGCCACCGGCCTCCACCAGATACTCGATGAACGCCTGTTCGAGCGTGTCCGCGCCTTTGTCCTTTGTGATCTTCGCTGGCGGATCGGAGACGAGCACCTTGCCCGCGTGCATCAGCGAGATGCGGTCGCAGCGGTCGGCCTCGTTCATGAAGTGCGTGGAGATGAAGATCGTCACGCGGTCACGCCGGGACAACTCCACCAGCAGACGCCAGAAGTTGTCGCGCGCCACCGGATCGACGCCCGACGTCGGTTCGTCGAGGATCAGCAGTTCGGGCTTGTGCACCATCGCCACCGCCAGCGACAGACGCTGGCGCATGCCGAGCGGAATGCTGTCGGGCAGCGTGTCGAGCACCTCGGCCAGTCCGAAGCGCTGCACCATCTCGTCGACACGTGCGCCGACTTCGGCCTCGGGAACGTGGAACAGTCGCGCATGCAGCACGAGGTTCTGGTGCACCGTCAGTTCGGTGTAGAGCGAGAACGCCTGCGACATGTAGCCCACGCGACGCCGCGTGTCGATGTCCTTCGGGTCGACTTCATGACCGAACAGCCACGCCTGTCCTTCGCTCGCTTGCAACAGGCCCGTGAGCATCTTCATCGTGGTCGACTTGCCGCAGCCGTTCGAGCCAAGGAAGCCAAAGATCTCCCCGCGACGAATCCGGAAGTCCACATGATCGACGGCGACGAAATCGCCGAAGCGCATCGTCAGCCCTTTGGCCTCGATGGCGATCTCGGTGTGTTCGTCGATATGCAACGGCGGGATCACGACCGGCTCGTAACCGAGCTTCTTCTCTTCCGGCAGCAGATCGATGAAGGCGGCTTCGAGGTTGTCGCGCTGCGTCCGGGCGAGCAGCTCGGCCGGTGTGCCGGTCGCGAGGATATTGCCCGCGTCCATGGCGACGAGCCAGTCGAAACGCTGCGCCTCGTCCATGTAGGCGGTTGCGACGATCACGCTCATCGCCGGACGTTCGCGGCGGATACGCGCAATCAGATCCCAGAACTGCGCGCGGGCGAGCGGGTCCACGCCCGTGGTCGGCTCGTCGAGAATCAGCAGGTCGGGATCGTGGATCAGCGCGCAGCACAGACCGAGCTTCTGCTTCATGCCGCCGGAGAGCTTGCCCGCCGGACGATCCAGGAACGGATGCAGGCCGGTGCTGCGCGTGAGGTCGTCGATGCGGCGGCGTCGCTCTGCGGCGTCGTGACCGAACAGGCGCGCGAAGAATTGCAGGTTTTCCTCGACGGAGAGCGTCGGATAGAGGTTCTTGCCCAGCCCCTGTGGCATGTAGGCGATGCGCGGACAGACGAGGTCGCGGTGCGCTTTACTCGCCATGTCGCCGCCGAGCGCTTCGACGGTGCCCGTCTGCACAGCGCGTGCGCCTGCGATGAGCGAGAGCAGCGTCGATTTGCCGACACCGTCCGGTCCGATCAGCCCGACCATGCAGTTCGCCGGGATGTCGATGGAGACGCTATCGAGCGCGACCGTCTTGCGGCCGTACTTCAGCGTGACGTCGACGACATGAACGACCGGCGGTGCGCCGTGCCCGGGCGTGTGTTTGCCGTTCTCAGGTGAGGAGGAGTCCGTCATGACGCGCGGCTCACTGCGGCAGCTTGATCTGCAACTGGGCTGGCCACTCTGCCTTGCTGTCGGTCTTCACCCATGCCACGCCGGGCAATCCCGTCTTCACGAGCTTCAGATGCTGTTGCAGCAATTCGGGCGCGATCTGCGCGCGCACGCGGAACATCAGCTTCTGACGCTCGCTCTCGGTCTCCACCGTCTTCGGTGTGAACTGCGCCGTGCTGGAGACGAACGAGATGCTGGCGGGAATGACGAACTGGGGTGCGGCGTCGAGCACGATGCGGGCTTCGGCGCCCATCGCGAGGCGTCCCGCGACGGCTTCGGGCAGGAAGAACGTCATGTACACATCCGACAGGTCAACGAGGTTGAGGACCTTGCCGCCCGCCGCGAGCACTTCGCCCGGCTGCGCGACGCGATACTGCACACGTCCGTCGCGCGGTGCCTTGAGTTCGCTGTCGGTGATGTCGGCTTCGATCCGGCTGATGGTGGCTTGCGCGGCTTCGACCGTCGATTTCGATCCGGTGACTTGTGCGTTTGCCGCTTCCACGGCCGATTGCGCAGCGGCGACCTGCGCCTTGGCTGCGGTGACGGCGGCGCGGGTGCTGCGCACGCGCGCGCGGTCGTCGTCGAGTTCCTGCACCGACGATGCCCCTTCCTTCGAAAGCGTTTCCGAGCGCGAGAGACGGCGTTGTGCAGCGTCGAGTTCGGCTTCGCGCGCGGCCACGTTGGCTTCGGCCGTCGCCTTGTCCGACAGACGTGCAGCGGCCTGTGCCTGAATCGCGGCGACGTTGGTCACGGCCTGTTGATACTGCGCGCGGGCTTCGTCGCGCTGGGCATTGAGCGTGTCGATCTGCATCTTGGCGAGGACTTGCCCCGCCTTCACGAAGTCGCCTTCGCGCACGTAGATGGCTTCGACACGTCCGGCCATCTTCGTCGCGATATCGACTTCAGTGGCTTCGATGCGTCCGTTGCCGCTGGCGAAACCGTCGCCCGGGCCGGTGTTGTTGTAGCTCTTCCATCCGTACCATCCCAGCCCGATCACGACGAGCACGATCAGGGCCGGAACGAGTTTTTTTGCGTTGGGAAGTGTCATCTTCTATGACCTCTTGAATTTATTGGACGGTCGGCGCGGTGTTCGCCGTGCCCGGCGACGGTTCGACGACGCGTGGCGTTTGTCCGAACAGTCCCGAAGGCGTGTCGGCCGCAGGCATGAGTCGGCTGCCGCCGCCGAGCGCCGTGTAGAGCGACACACGTGCAGAGAGCAGCGCGCGTCGTGTCTGCACCGTGGTTTGTTCGATGGCGAGGAGATCGCGTTGGGCGTCGAGGACTTCGAGGAACGCCGCTGCGCCGTGGTCGTAACGCAGCTTGGCGAGACGTGCGCGTTCTGCTTGCGCGTCCTGCGTTGCTTGCAGAATCGTCACCTGCTCGGCGAGCCAGCGGCGTGCGCTTAACGCATCGGCGACGTCGCGGAATGCGCCCTGAATCGTCTTCTCGTAATTCGCCACCGACTCCACGCGACGCGCTTCGGCCAGATCGAGGTTATTGACGAGACGTCCGCCCTGGAAGATCGGGATGTTGATGCTCGGCGTGAAAGCCCACGCCGCGCTGCCCGCTTTGAACAGACCATCGAGCGCGCTGCTCGCCGTGCCGACGGAACCCGTCAGCGTGATCTGCGGGAAGAACGCCGCGCGAGCTGCGCCGATGTTGGCGTGCGCTGCGCGCAGTTGATACTCGGCCGCGATGATGTCCGGACGATCCTCCAGCAACGACGACGGTAAGCCGGGCTCGAGATCGCGCATCAGACCGGCATCGTCGACCGTGCGATCGAGCGCCTGCGGTGAGGTGTCGATGGGCACGCCGACAAGCACTTGCAACGCGTGCGCCTGCGCTGCGCGTTGCTGCTCGAGTTGCGTGACGAGCGCGCGCGCCTGTTGCCACAGCGTGGTGACTTCCGTGAGATCGAGCTTCGACGTCGAGCCGACCTGCTCGCGTCGCGTGAAGATGCGCAGCGACTCGGCCCGGCTGTCGACCGTTTGCTGCGCGAGCGCGATGCGTTCGTCGAATTCGCGCAGACTCAGCCACGTTTGCGCAACTTGCGAAATCAGGCTGAGTTCGAGCGCGCGGCGCGAGGCGTCGGACGCGAGATAGTCGTCGAGCGCGGCGTCTTTCAGATTGCGGATGCGACCCCAGAAGTCCAGCTCCCATGTCGACAGGCCGAGGCCCACTTGGTACTGGCTGCTGATGTAGGGATTGCCGGTCAGGCTCAGGTCGCCGGGCAGACGTTGCCGTGTGCCGCTTGCGCCGATGCCTGCGGAAGGAAATAGATCGGCGCGTTGAATGCCGTACACCGCGCGCGCCTGTTCCACACGCGCCAAAGCGACGCGCAGATCGCGATTGTTCGCCAGTGCCGTGTCGATGAGGCTGCGTAGCTGCGGATCGGCGAAGTACTCGCGCCAGTCGAGCGCGGACGCGGGCTGCGCCGTTGCTGTGGCGGGTGAGGCGCTGACGTCCGGCGTCCACACATTGGCGACAGGGGCGGCGGGGCGCTCGTAAGTGGGCGCCATCGAGATACAGCCGCTGAGCACGGCAGCGGCAAGCGCAGCCGTGATCGATATGAGCGACCTGGGCCCAATGAGCCTATTGGGCCGACTGGGCCTGACGGACGTTGGGGGCATCGCTGGGGTATTCGCGATGCCGGAACGCATACGTGGATTGCATGGTTTCGCCATAGAAGCTTCGACCTCCCGACGGACACCTAACTATATCGTGGGTGACGTCAATCGGCGTATACCAAAGAGGTCGAAAAAAGCGAACGGTTGTGCTAAATCAAGAAAGGCCCCGAATCGACTAGAGCGTCGATTCGAGGCCTTTGCAGGTGAAGCGTCACCGACATGCAATGTAGGGAAGTGTGTTGCGTTTTAAACGGCAATGCGCTTCACATTGGTGCAGCGGTGCGAGGATGTAGGGATCAGTACTCTGCGTCGAGTCCGTCCTGCACCTGTTCGGCCGCGCGCAGCACGGCGCGCGCCTTGTTCTCCGTCTCTTGCCATTCCGATTCGGGCACCGAGTCGGCCACGATGCCTGCGGCGGCCTGCACGTACAGATTGCCGTCCTTCACCACGCCGGTGCGAATCGCGATGGCGACGTCCATTTCACCGCCGAACGACAGATAGCCCACCGCGCCGCCGTAGAGGCCGCGCTTGACCGGTTCGAGTTCGTCGATCAGTTCCATCGCGCGCACCTTCGGTGCGCCGGTGAGCGTGCCAGCCGGGAAGGTGGCGCGCAGCACGTCGATGTTCGACAGACCCGGTTGCAGACGGCCTTCCACCGAACTCACGATGTGCTGCACGTGCGAGTATTTCTCGATGACCATCTTGTCGGTGACTTCGACGGTACCGGTTTGCGCGATGCGGCCCACGTCGTTGCGGGCCAGATCGATCAGCATCACGTGTTCGGCGATTTCCTTCGGATCGCCAAGCAATTCCTTCGCCAGTTCTGCGTCGCGCTCGGGCGTCGCACCGCGCGGACGCGTGCCAGCGAGCGGACGAATCGTCACGATCTCGTGTTCGCCGTCGGGCATCTGACGACGTTCCTGACGCACCAGAATCTCCGGCGAAGCGCCCACGACCTGGAAGTCGCCGAAGTTGTAGAAGTACATGTACGGCGACGGGTTGAGCGAGCGCAGCGCGCGGTAGAGCGAGAGCGGGGCATCGCGGTACGGCTTGATGAGGCGCTGGCCAACCTGGACCTGCATCAGTTCACCGGCGGCGATGGCTTCCTTCGCCTTGGCGACGGCGGCCAGATAGTCCGGCTTGGCGAATTCGCGGAAGGTTTCGGTGCGCACGCTGCCGGACGTGACGGGGGCGTCGACCGGCGCTTTCAGGCGCGCGCGCAGCTCGCGCAGACGCAGACGTGCCTTCGAATAGGCTTCCGGCTGCGTGGGGTCCGCGTAAATGATGAGGTAGAGCTTGCCGGTCAGGTTGTCGATCACCGCGAGTTCTTCGGTGAGCAGCAACTGGATGTCCGGCAGATTCAGGTCGTCGCGCGGCGCGGTGTGCGCGAGCTTCTTCTCGATGTAGCGCACGGCGTCGTAGCCGAAGTAACCGGCGAGGCCGCCGCAGAAGCGCGGCATGCCCGGGCGCAGCGCCACTTTGAAGCGCGCCTGAAACTGAGTGATGAATTCGAGCGGGTCGCCCTCATGCGTCTCGACGACGGCGCCGTCGCGCACGACTTCGGTCTTCGGGCCGAAGCTGCGCAGCAGCGTGTGGGCGGACAGGCCGATGAAGGAGTAGCGGCCGAAGCGCTCGCCCCCGACGACGGACTCCAGCAGGAAAGTGTTCGCACCACGACGGTCCCCCAACGCCAGCTTCAGATAAAGCGACAGCGGGGTGTCGAGATCGGCAAAGGCTTCTGCGATCAGCGGGATGCGGTTGAAGCCCTGATTGGCCAGCGATTTGAATTCGAGTTCGGTCATGTTGCACTCTGCCTGCAAGTTTGCCGGCGGGCGGTCCCGCAGAATCGGCGTGGATTGGCGTTGAGAATACCTGAGTCGTGTCGGGGTGGGATGTGCTGACCCACGTCGCGGCGCATCGGTCCGCAGCGAACCCGCGCACATCGGCGGCGACCGCGACGGCTCGGAGAAAGCTGAGGATACGATGTGTCTCGACGAATCCGCACGCCGTACGAGACGGCGCGCCGATCAATGACTTCTTGGGAACAACAACGATGCAAGAAACGGGTTGCCGAAGACGAGCTTCGGCGGTCCCGGCCACCCCTTTGGGAAGGGTTCAGCAGGACCAGCGTCGCCAGGGCCAGGCCCCCCGGTCGATCACGCTAAGACTCCGTTTCTTGTTCAGGAACATTGCTTGAATGCAGTGTGGAAGATGACGAATTCAGTTCGCCAGTGCGGACGTCGCCTTGGGCAGAATCGCCCGGGCAGCGCCCAGAATTGAGGCGACTATACCATCCGTGTCAATCGTTTGTATAGATTCGCCATGGTTGTAGCCGTACGGCACCGTGAGCGAGCGGCAGCCTGCGGCGCGGGCGGCCTGCGCGTCGTTCCCGGAGTCGCCGACGAGCACCGTTTGCGCGGGCGTCACACCGAACGCTTCACACGCTTTGACGAGCGGCATCGGGTCCGGCTTGCGCTTGGGCCACGAGTCGCCACCGTACACGAGGTCGAACTGATCGCTCAGGCCGTAGTGTGCGAGCAGGTCGACCGCGAAGCGATGTTGCTTGTTCGTGATGCAAGCGACCGGCAGACCGGCTTCGCGCAACGCGGCCAGCCCTTCGCGCACTTCCGGATAGAGCACCGTGTTCTCGCCGTTGATCGACGTGTAGACCGCTTCGTACTTGTCTTGCGCACGGTCGAACAGCGCGTCGATGTCCGACTCGGGGAAGCGCTCGGCAAGCGTCTTGCGCACGAGGTTGGCCGTGCCCTTGCCCACGAACGTCATCAGACGCTCGACCGGCACCGGTTCGGCGCCGAGGTCGGCGAGCATGGCGTTCAATGCGACACCGAAGTCGCCTGCGGTGTCGACGAGCGTGCCGTCGAGGTCGATCAGCACGGCGCGGATGCCGTCCAGTTGGAGATGCGGATTCTGGATCATGCGACGCTCGCGAGTTGGGCGCGCATCTGGTCGATTACCGCCTTGTAGTCGGGTTTGCCGAAGATGGCCGAACCGGCGACGAACGTGTCCGCGCCAGCCGCCGCGATTTCGGCGATGTTGTCGACTTTCACGCCGCCGTCGATCTCAAGACGGATCTCGCGGCCGGTCTCGGCGGTGTACGCGTCGATACGGGCACGCACGGCGCGCAGCTTGTTGAGGGCTTCCGGAATGAACGACTGGCCGCCGAAACCGGGGTTGACCGACATGATCAGCACCATGTCCAGACGATCCATCACGTGATCGAGGTAATGGAGCGGGGTGCCCGGGTTGAAGACGAGACCGGCCTTGCAGCCGTTATCGCGAATCAGGCTCAGCGTGCGGTCCACGTGTTCCGAGGCTTCCGGGTGGAACGTGATCAGATTGGCACCGGCCTTGGCGAAGTCGGGCACGATGCGATCGACCGGGCGCACCATCAGGTGCACGTCGATGGGCACGTCTACGTGCGGGCGAATGGCTTCGCAGACCATCGGGCCGATCGTCAGATTGGGAACGTAATGGTTGTCCATCACGTCGAAGTGAATCCAGTCGGCGCCCGCCGCCACGACGTTACGGACTTCTTCGCCCAGCCGGGCAAAGTCGGCGGACAGGATGCTGGGGGCGATACAGAATTGCGTCATGGCAGGGCAGGGGGAGGGCGTCAAAAGCGCTATTTTAAAGCTTTCACATGACGCTTGCCCGTTGGGTGCCGGAGACCCCGGCCGGAAAGCCTTTCAGTGGAATACGGAGAACGGACGTTCCGAGCGGCGTTTGGCGGACATCCGAAGGACGTTTGCTGGTTGCGACCCGCGACGACTTGCCGCAGAATGCCTTGCAAAACGGGACAGCATTTGTGTTGACTGCCTGTCACGCTGCTGGACCCCGCCGCCGTCCCATAAGAGTCAGACCAGAACAACATCAGAGAGCACGCATGCGCTACAGGAACACCCGATGAGCCAGTACGAATTTACCGTCACCGTGCGCCCGCAGTACCTCCCGGAACAGTCGGAACCGGATCGGCGGCAGTTTGCCTTCGCCTACACGATCACCATCCGCAACAGCGGCGAGGTCCCGGCACAGCTGATTTCGCGTCACTGGGTGATTACCGACGGCGACAACAAGGTGCAGGAAGTGAACGGGCTGGGCGTGGTCGGACATCAGCCGTTCCTTCAGCCGGGCGAACAGTTCGAATACACGAGCTGGGCGATGGTCGCCACGCCGGTGGGCACCATGCGTGGCGAGTACTTCTGCGTGGCAGAGGACGGCACCCGCTTCGAAGCGCCCATCGCGGAATTCGCGCTGACCATGCCGCGCACGCTGCACTGAGCCGGGCATGCGCGCACCGTTGGCGTGGTTCGGCAGACTGGCGCGTCAGCGACGGTCGTCGGACCAGTCTTCCTTCTTGAGCGGATCGCCGGACGCGTCGCGTGGATCGACAGGATCCACAGTGTCGCTTGGCATCGGCCGGGTGGCGCGCATCTGGCGAACCCTTCGTCCGGGCGACGGCTTGCGTCGCAGGATCACGATAGCGGCGACGATCACGATCGCCAGCAACACCTCCGGCAACACCAGCAAGGCCGGATATTCATCGAACAGATTACTCATGACGCTCTTCCTGAATGTGTTCGGGCGGTGGCGCGCTGGCCGGGGCCTGGCGCTCGCCGCGTTTGCCGCATTGCTCTATGGTTGTTCGAGTGTGCCTCCGTCGACCCCGTCGCGTCCAGGCGTTCCGCCATCGAACGTGGCAACGCCTCCGTCCGGTGCAGGTCGCATGCAGGCCGTGACATGGGCCGATGTCGACGGCTGGCAGGACGATTCCCTGATCGGTGCGCGTCTCGCGCTGGCGCAAACCTGCGTAAAACTGGGTCGTCAGGCGAAGTGGCAACCGGCCTGCCGGGCCTCCGAGCAGCTCGACGATCTCGACGCCGCCTCCGTCCGCCAATTCTTTGAGCAGTACTTTACGCCGTTTCGCATCGCGAACTCCGATGGAACGCAGACGGGCCTGATCACCGGTTACTACGAACCGCTGCTGCACGGCTCGCGTGTGCGCAGCGGGGTCTACCAGACGCCGCTCTACAAATGGCCCGCCGGACGCAAGGCTGGATCGCTTCCCGCCCGCGCCGAGCTGATGCGCAGCGGCATGTTGCGCGGCTACGAACTGGTGTATGTCGACGATCCTATCGAGGCATTCTTCCTGCAAGTGCAGGGCTCCGGCCAGGTCGTGCTCGATGACGGTTCGATCATGCGCGTGGGCTACGGCGGCAACAACGATCAGCCGTACAAGTCGATTGGCCGCTGGCTGATCGATCGCGGCGAGATCACGGCGGCGCAGGCGACGATGCAGGGTATTCGTGCCTGGGCGCGCGCGAATCCGTCGCGCGTCGATGCGTTGCTCGATGTGAACCCGCGCTTCGTCTTCTTCCGCGAGATGCCGAATCACGGCGTGGGCGGCATCGAAGGCCCCATCGGTGCGCTGGGTGTGCCGTTGACGGCGGAGCGTTCGATTGCCGTCGATCCGGCATCGATTCCGCTGGGCAGCCCCGTGTTCCTGTCGACGACGCGTCCGCCGTTCGGGCCGCAGGCCAATTCGCCGATCAACCGGCTGATGTTCGCGCAGGACACCGGCAGCGCGATCAAGGGTGGCGTTCGTGCCGACTTCTTCTGGGGATTGGGCGACGACGCGGGTGATCTGGCAGGACGCATGCGTCAGAGCGGCAAGATGTGGGTGTTCCTGCCGAACCAGTAAGCCGGATCGCTTTCTTCAAGTACTGACGGCAAAGAAAAAGCCCGCGAAGTTCGCGGGCTTTTTTCATGCTGACGAGATGTCGCCTACGGCTTAGCGCGGGCGCTTGTCCACGACCCGGCGCGCCTTGCCGACGGAGCGTTCGATGCCACCAACCGGCTTCACGCGCACGGCGCACGATACGCCGATGAGCGTCTTGATGTCGCGCTTGAGTTCGCCGCCAGCCGCTTGCAACGCAGCCGCGTCGTCGCATCCGACGGCCGCTTCGACGTCCACCGCCATCGTGTCCATCGGGCCTTCCTTGTCCAGAATGATCTGGTAGTGCGGGGAAAGCACCGGCTGACGCAGCAGCAACTCCTCGATCTGCGACGGGAAGACGTTCACGCCGCGAATGATCATCATGTCGTCCGAGCGGCCGGTGATCTTCTCCATACGACGCATCGTGCGCGCCGTACCCGGCAGCAAACGCGTGAGGTCGCGCGTGCGATAACGAATGATCGGCAGCGCTTCCTTCGTGAGCGAGGTGAACACCAGTTCGCCGAACTCGCCGTCGGGCAGTACTTCACCCGTCTCCGGATCGATGATTTCGGGATAGAAGTGATCTTCCCAGATGGTCGGACCGTCCTTCGTTTCGGCGCATTCGCACGCCACGCCCGGGCCCATCACTTCCGACAGACCGTAGATGTCGACCGCGTCGATGCCCATACGCTTCTCGATGGCCGTGCGCATGTCGTTCGTCCAGGGCTCCGCGCCGAAGATGCCGATGCGCAGCGACGATTCCGCCGCCACGATGCCCTGACGTTCCAGTTCGTCGGCGATCGCGAGCATGTAGCTCGGCGTCACCATGATGATGTCCGGCTTGAAGTCCTGAATCAGCTGCACTTGCTTCTCGGTCTGTCCGCCGCCGAACGGAATCACCGTCAGGCCCGCACGCTCTGCGCCGTAGTGTGCGCCGAGACCGCCCGTGAACAGGCCGTAGCCATAGCTGATGTGCACCTTGTCGCCGCGACGCGCACCCGAGGCGCGGATCGAACGGGCGACCAGATCGGCCCAGGTGCTGATGTCGTTGGCGGTGTAGCCCACGACCGTCGGCTTGCCCGTCGTGCCGGAGGACGCATGCACACGCGAGACCTGCTCCATCGGCACCGCGAACATGCCGAAGGGGTAGCTGTCGCGCAGATCCTGCTTCGTCGTGAACGGGAACTTGGCCAGGTCGGCCAGCGAGGTCAGTTCGTCCGGGTGGACGCCTGCCTCTTCGAACTTCCGGCGATACACCGGCGAATTCTCATAGGCATGCCGCAGCGTCGTCTTCAGTCGGTCGAGCTGAAGGGCGCGCAGTTCGTCGAGGCTCGCTTTCTCGATCGGCTCGAGCGGCAAGGCGGTGGTCATGACTGTCTCCTTGGGGTCTTGCTTCTTACGCTGATACGTTGATTACCGCGCGCGCCCGAGCCCGGGAGCGCGTACTACTGAATATGACCGGACCTCGTCAGACGACGCTGCCCTTGATCTGTGCGGACTTGCCGCGGAACATCGCCACCACTTCACCGGCGCTGTTCGTCAAACGAATGTCGTAAATGCCATGACGCCCTGAGAGCACCTGCTCCTGCGCTTCGGCGGTGAGCGTGTCGCCGCCCGAGACCGGCTTGAGGAACTCGATGCTGCAACCGGCTGCCACCGTCACGACGTTGTAGCTGTTGCAGGCGAAGGCAAACGTCGAATCGGCCAGCGTGAACATCAGGCCGCCGTGGCAGATCGCGTGACCGTTGAGGAATTCGTCGCGAATGCGCATCGTCATACGGGCATAGCCGGGACGCACTTCCTGCAACTCCATGCCCAGCCATTGGCTCGCTCGGTCGGTGCTGTACATCGCTTCGCCCGTCGCGTGGGCGAGTTCTTCCGGCGTCATGTCGCTGACGGCTTTGGCGGCGGAGGTTTGGCTCATCGGGGGTTCCTCTTGTGTCTCGTCTAATCTTGTTATGTCGTGGTCTCTCGCGCGACGCGTATGGTTTTGGCGTTCGGTGTGCGTCGCTGCTTGTTCTGCTTTTCCTTGGTCCTGCGTTCCTTCAGCTTGCTCGGTGCTTCGTTTGTGCTTCGTTGGCGATCAGCGGCCTTCGAACTTCGGCGCGCGCTTTTGCAGGAACGCGTTCACGCCTTCCGCATAGTCGTAGGACGCACCCAGCGAGCGTTGCCCGTCGCGCTCGAGATCCAGTTGCTGATCGAGCGTGTTGGTCGCCGAGGCGTAAAGCGCTTCCTTGATGGTCGCGAGCGCCTTCGTCGGCTGCGTAGCCAGTTGCGTGGCGAGCTTTTGGGCTTCGGGCAACAGCGCGTCGTCGTCGACGCAGCGCCAGATCAGGCCCCACTCTTCGGCCTGCTCGGCCGAGAGTTTGTCGCCGAGCATCGCCAGCCCCATCGCGCGGGCCATGCCGATGCGTTGCGGCAGGAACCACGTGCCACCGGTATCCGGCACGAGCCCGATCTTCACGAACGCCTGCACGAAGTTGACGGAAGCGCTGGCCAGCACGATGTCGCATGCCAGGGCGAGGTTCGCACCTGCGCCTGCGGCGATGCCGTTCACCGCAGCAATCACCGGCATCGGCATGGCGCGCAGCTTGCGCACGAGCGGGTTGAAGTTTTCGTCGATCAGCGCGCCGAGATCGGTCGATGCACCCGGCGTGAAGTCCAGATCCGCCAGATCCTGCCCGGCGCAGAAGCCTCGGCCCGCACCGGTCAGCACAATGGCGCGCGCGCCTTGTGCCTGCGCAGTGGCGAGGGCGTCGCGCAGTTCCGCGTGCATCTGCCGCGTGAAGCTGTTGAGCTTCTCGGGACGGTTGAGCGTGATCGTGGCGACGTTGTCTTGCAGCGTCAGTTGAATCGTGGCGGTCATCGGGGGCTGTCTCCGGGGCTCTCTATATATAGAAGGGGGGTGCTCAGACGCGCTCGATGGCGATGGCGATGCCCTGACCCACGCCGATGCACATCGTGCACAGCGCGAAGCGGCCGCCCGTGCGGTGAAGCTGATACATCGCCGTCGTCACCAGACGCGCGCCCGACGCACCCAGCGGATGGCCCAGCGCGATCGCACCGCCGTTCGGGTTCACGCGGGCGTCGTCATCGGCGAGGCCGAGTTGACGCATCACCGCCAGACCCTGGCTCGCGAACGCTTCGTTCAGTTCGATGACGTCGAACTGGTCGAGCGTCATGTTCAGTTGCTTGAGCAGCTTTATCGTGGCCGGGGCCGGGCCGATGCCCATGATGCGCGGTGCGACACCGGCGGTTGCCATGCCGAGCACACGGGCGCGCGGCGTGAGGCCATGCAGCTTGGCGGCGCTTTCGCTGGCCAGCAGCAGGGCGCACGAGCCGTCGTTCACTCCGGAAGCGTTACCGGCGGTGACGGTACCGTCCGGGCGAACCACACCCTTGAGCTTGCCCAGCGCTTCCATGCTCGTGGCGCGCGGATGTTCGTCATGTTCCACGACAATGGCGTCGCCCTTTTTCTGGGCGATCGACACCGGCGTGATTTCCTGTGCGAGCGTGCCGTCGGCTTGTGCGCGCGCGGCCTTTTCCTGGCTACGGAGCGCAAAGCGGTCCTGATCTTCGCGATTGATCTTGAAGTCGTCGGCCACATTCTCTGCCGTCTCCGGCATCGAGTCGACGCCGTACTGCGCCTTCATCAGCGGGTTGATGAAGCGCCAGCCGATGGTCGTGTCGAAAATGGCGGCCTGACGCGAGAACGCGCTGTCGGCCTTACCCATCACGAACGGCGCACGCGTCATCGATTCGACGCCGCCCGCGATCATCAGCCCGGCTTCGCCCGCCTTGATGGCGCGTGCGGCGGTGCCGATGGCGTCCATGCCCGAGCCGCACAGACGGTTGAGCGTCGCGCCCGGCACGTCGATGGGCAACTCGGCAAGCAGCGACGCCATGCGAGCGACGTTGCGGTTGTCTTCACCTGCCTGATTGGCGCAGCCGTAAATGACGTCGTCGATCAGCGTCCAGTCGACGTTCGGGTTGCGCGCCATCAGCGCCTTGAGGGGGATCGCACCGAGGTTGTCGGCGCGAACGTCCTTCAACGCACCGCCGTAACGGCCGATGGGGGTGCGGATCGCGTCGCAGATGAAGGCTTCGGTCATGGTGTCTCGTTCCTGTCTTGGCTTGGGGCGGGAAAATCGGTCACGGGCGTCTAGGCGCTGAAGCGCAGGGGGCCGTGCGACGGTGAGTGACTATGGTAGTGACTTACCGTCGCATTTGCGTGAGGGGTTTCCCGTCCTCTCTATATAGATGTGACTTAACTGGGCGTGAATCAGGCAGCGCCCGTTTCGGACTTGGCCGGGACATGATGGCGGCTTTGCACGACACGGAAACGGTTGGCGACGAACGCTGCGTCGGCCAGGCTGGCGTTTGCTGCCGGGTTGCCGCCCGTGCCGTGGTAGTCCGAGTACGCCGCCGATTGGTTGACGAACACGCCACCCGTCAGGTTGAGCGACAGGGCGACGCGGCCTTCGATGGCGGCGTCGAGTGCCAGTGCTTCGCCTTCCGGCGTCGTCGTGTAGGCCGCCAGCGTGAGGGCGCCGTGCTGCGCAGCGGTGCGTCCAGCCAGCGCGAAGGCTTGCTCGCTGCTGTCGACGGCGATTACGAACGTGATCGGGCCGAACCATTCGCGGGTGTAGGTGGCTTCGTCGGCGACGTCGAGTGCGACGATCAGCGGCGTGCGCACGCGTGCGCCAGCAAAGGCCGGGTGTTCGAGCGTCTGGCTGTCGAGCACGACACGGCCGACCTTGCGAGCTTCGTCGATGCGGGCGAGGACGCCTTCGTTCTGGATTGCGCCGAGCAGTTCGACGGCCTTGGCCGGATCGCTGCACGTCTTCTGAACGCTACCGGCAATGGCGGCCACGACTTCGTCGAAAGAGACCTTGCCGTCCGGCGTCTGAATGCCGTCGCGCGGGATGTAGATGTTCTGCGGCGCGGTGCACATCTGGCCCGAGTACAGCGCGAGCGAGAAACCGATGTTGCGGGCCATGCCCTTGAGGTCGTCCGTCGAGTCGATCACGATCTGGTTCACACCGGCCTTCTCGGTGTAGACCTGCGCCTGACGTGCGTTGATCTCCAGCCAGTCGCCGTTGGCGGTGCTGCCGGTGAAGTCGATCACGCGCACTTCGTCGCGCTTCGCGAGTTGCTGGACGATGGCGCCGTCGTTCGGGTTGGTGGCGGCGAGCGTGACGACATCCGGATCGAAACCGGCTTCCTTAAGCACTTCACGCGCGATCTTCACGGTGATGGCGAGCGGCAGGATCGCGCCCGGGTGCGGCTTGACGACGACGGCATTGCCGGTCGCGAGGCTGGCGAACAGGCCGGGATAGCCGTTCCAGGTCGGGAACGTGCAGCATCCAAGCACCAGCGCCACGCCACGCGGCACGACGGTGTAGCGCTTTTCCATCGCCAGCGGCGGGTTCTTGCCCTGCGGCTTTTCCCAGTAGGCGTCTGCCGGAATGCGGCGCAGTTCGTCCCATGCGTAGGCCACGGCTTCGAGACCGCGATCTTGTGCGTGCGGGCCACCGGCCTGGAACGCCATCATGAACGCCTGCCCCGTCGTGTGCATCACGGCGTTGGCCATTTCGAAGCTACGTGCGTTCAGGCGCTTGAGGATTTCGAGCGAGACGCCAACCCAGGCGTCCGGCGTCGCGGCGCGCCACGACTTGTGGGCGTCCTTCACGCGGGCGAGCAGGGCGTCGATTTCGAAGCCGGGGTAGGTTGTGCCGAGCGCAAAGCCGAACGGCGAGGCTTCCTGGCCGACACTGCCCGTGCTGCCGCGCTGCTCCAGCGGGAAGGCGGCGTTCAGATACTGTTTGAAAGCGGCTTCGCCGTCGGCGGCGGCCGTCTCGCCATACGCGCGCGGGCTCGGCATTTCCGTGAACGGGCTCCAGTAACCACGCGTGGCGATGGCCTGAAGGGCGCGCTCGAGAGTCTCTTGGTGTTTGGCGAAGAGGGGATGAGTCATGGTTGTGGATCTGTCCGTGTCGGGATGCGGCTGGCGGATTCGCTGTCTTGCGGGCAAGCTCGTGGCTCGCGCGGCAAGACGCAGGGGACGGCACCGGGTCGTCTGACTAATCGTAGTCGTCGGTTCGACGTCAATATTAATTAACCGACCGGTTGGTTTGTTAATATAGCACCAAATCTTCCGGGCGTGGCACACGATGATGCCGGGTTTTCCCCGACGGATCCGGGCATGCGAGCTGTGCGGCGCAAGCAGATGTAACGAGTGCAGGGCGGGCGGCCGGTTCGCGGGATTCATTGTCGGATGCAGGTCGCTTTCGCTCCCGATTTCTCGGACTTTGTCCCGACATTGGACGACTTGCGGCCGCCGATCTGCGTTGCGGAACGAAAGGTGCGTGCCCCGGGGATCGATGGCATCATGCCTAACCACTGCAGTCGACGCCCAGCGAGCCGCGTACCCTGGTTCGCCGAGAGCGCCGCAGCGCCGTTGCAAACCGATGGCGCGCCCATCGCCTTATCTGTTTCTGGCGGTTGCCCGGGTGTCTATCCCGGGCAACCGCTGACCCCCGAATCACAAGACGAGACTTTGACTGGAGGAGTAAGAGGATGACGTACGAGAACATTCTGGTGGAGACGCGCGGCCGCGTCGGTCTGATCACGCTGAATCGTCCGAAAGCGCTCAACGCGCTGAACGACGCGCTGATGGACGAACTGGGCGCTGCGCTCACCGCGTTCGATGCCGACGAAGCCATCGGTTGCATGGTGATCACCGGGAGCGAGAAGGCGTTCGCCGCCGGTGCCGACATCGGCATGATGTCCAAGTACACGTTCGCCGACGTCTTCAAGGGCGACTACATCACGCGCAACTGGGAGACGGTGCGCCGCATCCGCAAGCCGGTCATCGCTGCCGTGTCGGGATTCGCGCTCGGCGGTGGGTGCGAACTGGCCATGATGTGTGACTTCATCATCGCCGCAGACAACGCAAAGTTCGGGCAGCCCGAGATCAAGCTTGGGGTGATTCCGGGCGCAGGCGGTACGCAGCGTCTCACGCGTGCCGTGTCGAAGGCAAAAGCGATGGACATGTGCCTGACCGCGCGTTTCATGGACGCCACCGAAGCCGAGCGCGCGGGTCTCGTTTCGCGCATCGTGCCGCTCGAAAAGTTGCTCGACGAGGCGATCGGCGCAGCCAACACCATCTGTGAATACTCGCTGCCGGTCGTTATGGCTGCAAAGGAAGCCGTCAACCGCGCTTTCGAGTCGACCCTCGACGAGGGCGTGCAATTCGAGCGACGCATGTTCCATTCGCTCTTTGCGCTGGAAGACCAGAAAGAAGGCATGGCGGCGTTCGTCGAGAAGCGCAAGCCGGTTTTCAAGCATCGTTGATCTGTTGCGAAAAGCCGGGACGGCCGCCGTTGGGGAGGTCGTCCTATGATAGTCTGCCGGTTTTTTCAGCAAGGGACGAAACGATGTCGATGAAACGACGTGCATTTGCGCTGGCCTTGGTAGTGGCCTCGGGGCTGCTGTTGAGTGCCTGCGGGAAGAAGGAAGAATCGGCTGCGGGCCGGTCGGTCGGGCCGGACGGCTCGCAACCTGTGTACGTCGTCGGATCGGACGCCGCCTATGCGCCGTTCGAATTCGAAACCGATACCCGGCAGATCGCCGGTTTCGATATCGATGTGATGAAGGCCGTCGCCGACAAGGCGGGCATCTCCATCCGCTTTATCAATACGCCGTTCGAAGGCATCTTCAATTCGTTGGTGCAGGGCGACCGCGACATTTTGATCTCCGCGATCACGATCACGGACGAACGCAGCAAGCAGATGGATTTTTCGAAGCCTTACTTTGAGGCGTCGCAACTTATCGCTGTGCCAGCGAACTCGGCCGTGCAGAAGTTCGACGATCTGAAGTCCATGAAGGTGGGCGTGCAAACCGCGACGACGGGCGACGAAGTTGTGCAGAAGCTGATGGGCAAGAACAACCCGTCGGTCAAACGTTTCGAAGGCACGCCGCTGGCGATGAAGGAACTCGAAGCGGGTGGCGTTGATGCGGTGGTCGCAGATAACGGTGTGGTGGTGAACTTCATTGCGAATAATCCGAATGCCAAGCTTCGTACGGTTGCTGACAGCAGCTTCCCGAAGGAGTACTACGGCATTGCGGTGCGCAAGGGAGATGCCGAGCTTCTGGCCAAGATCAACAAAGGTGTCGATGCGATCAAGGCGGACGGTACGTATGACGCTATCTACGAGCGGTACTTTGGTAAGAAGTAGTCCCGAAGTCACCTGGCATACAGCGCCGGCCGGCGCTGTATGAAATGGAAAAGCCCCGTCTCGACGGGGCTTTTTCGTGGGTTTTCAAATTATTTTCACAAAGTGCTTGCCAGGGTTCCGGGTTTTCACTAATATTCCGTCTCTCGCAACGACAGCGACGCAGCGAAAGCAGCGAA
>NZ_JBIVYJ010000009.1:0-118590 GCF_044772185.1 Pandoraea sp. NPDC090278
AACACACACCACGCCCCCCACCACACCCCCCCCGTTTTTGGGGGGCGTCACCTGCGGTTCTTTCGGGGTTTTTTTTTTGCCCCGTATTTTGGTGTGGGGGGCGCCAACCCCCCCCCACTTCTTTGCAACGTTGTTGGGTACGCGTCGTTTCTCGAGCCGCATGTCGCGGGCCGTCAATCCAACGAGTGACGGCGCGTACCCAACAAAAAAGCCAGCTCATACGAGCTGGCTTTTTTTGTTTCTTGCTGCGGCACGTGCGGCGCATCGTCATGCAACCGCACATCCCTCACCTATCGATTACTTGTTCGGCTGCGGCGTGAGGCGCAGATACGGACGCACGGCCTTGTAACCCTTCGGGAATTTCTCCTTCAGCACGGCCTCGTCCTTGAGCGACGGCACGATCACGACGTCTTCGCCATCCTTCCAGTTACCCGGCGTGGCGACCGAGTAGTTGTCGGTCAGTTGCAGCGAATCGATGACGCGCAGAATCTCGTCGAAGTTGCGACCCGTGCTTGCCGGGTACGTGATGATCAGACGCACCTTCTTCTTCGGATCGATCACGAACAACGAGCGCACCGTCACGGTTTCGCTGGCGTTCGGGTGAATCATGTCGTACAGCTGCGAAACCTTGCGATCGCCGTCGGCCAGGATCGGGAAGTTCACCGTGGTGTTCTGCGTTTCGTTGATGTCGCTGATCCAGCCTTTGTGCGACTCCGCATCGTCCACCGACAAGGCGATGGCTTTCACGTTACGTTTTTCGAACTCGCCCTTGAGTTTTGCAGTCAGACCCAGTTCGGTCGTGCACACCGGCGTGTAGTCGGCCGGGTGCGAGAAAAGGACACCCCAGCCATCGCCGAGGAATTCGTGAAACTTGATCGGGCCGATCGACGAATCCTGCTCGAAGTCGGGAGCGATATCACCCAAACGCAATGTCATTTACGGTCTCCTTGAGAACCTTTCACTCAGTGGGATCAAGACTAAAGGATGCTAAGCTTAGTCAGAACGAATAAAAAATTTGTTCCAAATGATTTCTGGAAATATACCGCTGCCCGTCTGTTGTTTTCTGGCAACGACGCGTTGAAAGCGGTAGGATAACCCCCATATCAGCCGCACATCCCCCCGCATTTTCCTCCCAGAAACGGGTAACGACTATGTCGCACGTGCATACCAACAAGGAGAAGTTCATGACCGATATCAAATCCGTACTGGCCGACGCCGAAGACCTGCTCAAGCAAGCTGCCAACACGACCGGTGAGCGTGCTTCCGAACTGAGCGACAAGGCCCTCACGCTGCTCAAGCAAGCCAAGGAAAAGGCCTCGGACGTTCAGGTCGTGGTGGTCGAGAAGAGCAAGATGGCCGCTCGCGCAACCGACGACTACGTGCACGATCATCCGTGGCAAGCCGTGGGCATCGCCGCCGGTATCGGCGTGGTGATCGGCCTGCTGCTCAACCGCAAGTAAGCCAACTGAGTACGCGCAGTCAGCGCGACCAGCACAAGTCACTTTCTCGCCTACTCTGCCAAAGGGCGGAGCCTGCCTGACCGGTGCGACGGGTCGGGTGGGCCGCCCCGTCCAGCCCATGACCGACAATGATCGCACGACCCCGCCGCGGCCTTCGCTACGGCGCCTCGCCGGTGCGTTGCTCGAGATCCTTCAGTCGCGCATCGAACTCATCGGCATCGAATTGACCGAAGAGAAGGAACGCCTGATGGGCGTTGCGTTTCTCGGTCTTGCCGCAATGCTCTTCGGTGTTCTCGCCCTCGTGTCGCTGACCGCGCTGGTCATCGTCTTTTTTTGGGACACCTATCGCCTCCAGGCCATGACCGGCATCTTCGTCGTGTATCTCTTGCTCGCGAGCTGGTGCGCCATGCGTGCGCGCAACATTCTGCGCGATGCCCCGATGCCGTTCGAAGCCACACTGGCCGAGTTCGAAAAGGACCGCGACGCCCTGCGTCCGGACTGAAGGAGACCCGCCCGTGCCGCTGGAACAGAACCATTCTCAACGACCGCGTCGCCCGCGTCAGTCGCGACGCTCCCGTCACGAACTCCTCGCCATTCGCAAGGAAATCGTGCTCACACGCATTGCCGTCGAGCGTGCCGAACTGATTCAGGCGTCGCACGTGACGCGCGAGCGGCTGCGCAACTTCCGCTGGGTTCGCTACCTGCTGCCCGGCGGTCTCGCCCGCTTCTCCGGCCTCGGCGGCCTCGGTGGCCTCGCCAACTCCGGCCTGAAGCTTGGCGGTCTGCTCGAACGCTATCCGCTCGTCAGCTCGGTGGCGTCGATTGCGTTGACGGGCCTCTCGCACACGCCGGTCGGACGCATCGCCCGTCGCGGGCTCAAGTGGGGCAGCCTCGGTGTGCTCGCGTGGCAAGGCATCAAGCTCTGGCAGGAGTCGACGAAAGGATCGTCGACACAAACCGACGCTTCGACAGACGCCGCGACCTCGACGAATCCCGCAACGCCCCCATCATCGCCCGTCGCCAAAGACAACGATCGCGGCTCCCCGCCGTTGATGTAACACCGGCACTCGCGCCGCTCGCCCATACGGCCGCCTACGCTTCGCAACGCTTTGCGACACGTGCGCGGCCGTAGGCGTTGATGGTGATGCAGATGCGTCGATCATGCCCTGCGATGCGCACCGTGCCCGACAACCATTTGCGCGCCTCCGTCCGGATGAAGCCACTTTCGGCGAATGCCAGCCCTTGTGTGTAGTACAAGCCCCACCTCGCCTCGATACTCACGCCCGACGGCAGCGGCGCATGACGCCCCAATAGCGTCTCGCCCGCATCGAGCCGGTGATTTCGGTTCTCGTCGACAAACGTCACCCAACCGCTGTTCAGGCTCACACCGTCGTGCGGCGCGATCGCGATACGCCGATGTCGCCCCAATGCCTCGGCGCGCGCCGCTTGCATCGTCGCCAGAAACGCACGCGCCGTCGTCTCCACCGCCACACGACGCCGCACCGCCTCAATCGACGGCGCGACAGCAAACAGCGCAACCACAAGCACCGCCATCGCCACAAGGCACTCGATCAGCGTGACGCCACGCATCGGGCGTGCGATGTGCCTATCGCACCTATCGAGCCGCGGTGACACGCCGCCGCCATCACGCATCGCAATGCTCTCGTCTGGCACCCGGCACCCGCGTCGTTATCGCGCTGTCGTGCCAGCTCCCGACTTCTCGCCAGTTCAGCCTGCGCGACGAGAACGAGATCGGCGCAGCACCTCCCGCCGCCTTGCGTCCACGAGACACGCGAACCTCATAGATCGCTTGCAGGAAGACCCGCGTCCCGGGCAACTTGCCGCATCCCATCGCGCTCACGCGGTAGCGGCGCACGAGCGACGCCCTTGCCGCCTTCGCCTCGCGCGCGTCCGGCAAGTACTCGGTGAACGCGATTCGCTCGATGAAGTACCGCGCACTGCTCACCGAGACGACGCGTACGTCATTCCAACCAATCCCGACCCAGTTCGCCATTTGATTGGGTTCGCGGCTTCCGTCTCGATAGCGCGCACCGATGACACCATGCGGCCCCTCATCGAACTCGTACGGTGCGCCAATATCCGGCGCCTCCGCGCCGCCGACCAATCGCTCGCGTGCGGCCCGGAGTGCATCATGCGCCGCGCCGAAAGCGAGCGTCCTGTCGTTTGTGTACGCGATGAAGCGGGTCGCCAGCTCACGATGCTGCATGCCTGAGGCCGCCAACGCCATCAGAGCCGCGAGCCACATCACGATGAAGACACCAACCATTTCGCCTCCCCGCGAATACCGCCATCGTTGCGCCGGTAGGCCACCACCGTGAACACATGCAAATGGATGTCACCGGCATTGGTCAGCCACTTGTACTCGCGGCCACCGGACGCCGCATCGAAGACCTCGACGGTCCGCCCCGCACGCTGCTTTCCCCCACGTCGCGGTGCCCCCCTTAGCACGAGCGAAAATGCCACGGCACTCACGTTCTCCCAGCCACCGGACCCAGCGGGCGCACTGGGCGGTTTGCGTCGCGCGCTCTTCACCGGTGTCAGCCATCGCAATGGGCCGGTTCCCCCTGCGCGCACGCCCAGCCGGATGTACATGGCCTCGACGCCGATGACCAGCACCTGCGCAGGACGCAGCGTCGTGATCTTGTATCCCCGGTCGCCGTACCGACAGAACAGCGACGGGACGCCGTCTTCGCCCTTGTCGACGTAAAAGGCGCTAACGTTGCGGTCGTCACCATCGCTTCGCGCTTTGACGCTTGCCCCGCCGCAGCTCTGCACCGCGCCGTTACCATTACCGTTTTCGTCTCCGAAGCCCGCCCCGTGGTACTGCACCTCCAGCATCGTGCTGCCCTGCCAGCCACGCTTCGGGCAGGTGTCGACCGTGCTTGCGCATTCGGCACTGGCTCGCAGTGACGGCCAATCGCCCAGCCCGGGTTTAACCGATTGATCTGCGTTGAGGATAGGCCCTTCCAACGGATCCCAGTTTCGATATCCGGCCATGCCGACAGCACGCGTGAGTTGGGTCAGCGCGAAGGCGGCACGCTCGTTCACCTCATATCGCTCCGCCTGCACGCGCCACAGTCGAATGCCCGCGAGGTAGATCGCCGTCGCAGCCATGACGATCAGCAGCCCCAGCGGCATGGCGATCACCCACTCGAACAACGTGAAGCCGTGCATGCGACGTTTGCCTGCTGGTAGACGACAAGTCATTGGCGATGTCGTCATGGCTGACGCTCGACAGCCATGACGCCTTGCATCGCCGGCGACGGCAATGCGGTTGTGACCACGTTATGCGCGACAGTCCCTGTGGCCGACGACACACTGCCCGCCGCTTGCCAGTGCGCGAAGCCCTGCGCACCGGCGACAAGCGCGGTCATCGTGAACAAGACGTCCAGCAGCGCCGCCCCTCGCATCGCGCGGCGACAACGAACATGCGGCGAATGCGGTCTCGATGGTGTTGGCGATGTGGGCGGAGACGATGCACGCACGCGATTCCCCCGTACATCGCGTGACGTGTGATGCCCGATGCGTCGCAGCATGTGATGGCGATCCTGTTGCATGGCGTGGCTCCTTGGCGCATTGATGGCTCGTTGCTGACGTGTCCATCGTCGCGCATCGCCATCTCCCAACCAATCGGACAGCACCGCAAAACCCGCCCCGTTATGCGCCACCTCACTTTTCACACACGTCACTTCCGCCACGCAAAAAAAAACGGCGACCGAGGTCGCCGTCTTTCTTCTCATCGAGGGTCGCCTATGGCATGTCGCAAGCCGCCAAAGCGCCATGCACCGTCATTATCCCTTGAGGGATTCGATGAGCTCGACGTAAGCCGTCTGCACTTCGTCTTTCGACTTGCCCTTGAGCATTTCCCAGGCATCGAATTTGGCGCGTGCGACGAAGTCCATCGCACCGGGGCGGGAACCGGTCACGTCGCCTTCCGTGCCTTGCTTGAACAGCGCGTAGATGCGCAGCAGCGTCAGATTGTCGGGGCGTTCGGGCAGCGTCTTGGATTGGGCTACCGCCTCGTCGAAGCGGGCTTGAAGATCGCTCATGGTGTCTCTCCCTGGAAAAACAGTCAGCTTATAAGTGACCCGCGCGTCGACTGGGCGACGTCTGCAGCAAGGTGTGCGGCACACGTGTCGACGCTCGGGGTGTTGCGAATACAACGCGAACAAGGATAGCGACGATGGCCTACGCAAGGTAGGGGCCAGCGTAGAACCCCGCGTCTAAACCTCTCGGGAACTGAGTCGATTGTTACGAAATGCCGCGTGACGAAGGCGACGCCTCAATGAAAAACGCCCGGCATTGCCGGGCGTTTTTTCAATCGTCAAACTTTACATCACGACGCAGAGGCGGCCGACGCCGTTCCCGCATTCGCAGGTGCCGAGCGCTCTTCCCAACCGCCGCCCATCGCCTTGTACAGCGTGACGAGGTTGGTCCAGCGCGCCAGACGCGTCGCGATCAGCGTTTGCTGCGACGAATACAGCGAGCGTTGTGCGACCAGCGCGTTCAGATAGCTGTCCACGCCATTGCGATAGCGCAGGTCCGAGAGCTTGTAGCTCTCGTCGCTCGCCTTCACGAGCGATTCCTGCGCCGCAATCTGATCGTCCAACGTGCCGCGTGCCGCCAGGCCGTCCGACACTTCGCGGAACGCCGTCTGAATCGCCTTCTCGTAGTTGGCGATCTCGATGCGCTTCTGCACCTTGGCCAGATCGAGGTTGGCGATGTTCTGCCCGCCCGCGAAAATCGGCAGCGTGATGGTCGGTGCGAACGACCATGCGCCCTGCCCGCCCTTGAACAGATTGCTCAGCGATGCGCTCGCCGTGCCCGCATTCGCCGTCAACGAAATCGACGGGAAGAACGCCGCACGTGCCGCACCGATGTTCGCGTTGGCACCCTTGAGCGTGTGCTCGGCAGACGTCACGTCCGGACGACGCAGCAACAAGTCCGACGGCAGCCCGGCAGGCAGATCGGCCAACAGGCCCTGCCCGTCGAGCGGACGTGCGGGCGGCAAATCGGCCGGCAACGGCTGGCCGATGAGCAGCGCCAGCGCGTTTTCGTCCTGCGCCACCTGACGCGTGTACTGCGCGAAGTTCGCACGCGCCGTATCGACCGGCGTTTGCGCCTGACGCAGATCCAGCCCGGAGGCCGTGCCCACGTCGAAACTGCGCTTGGTCAGGTTATACGACGATTGCTGGCTCTTGAGCGTGTCCGACGTGAGCTTGAGCAGCTCCTGATCGGCCAGCCACGTGAGATATGCCGTCGCCACTTCCGAGACGAGCGTGATGTGCGCCGCCTTGGCCGTGTCCTCGCTCGCCAGGTACGACTCCAACGCCTGATCCTTCAGGCTCTGGATGCGACCGAACAGATCGAGTTCGTACGACGTGAAACCCACGCCGACCTGATAGCTGCGGCTGATCCCCGCACGACCCGACGACGACAGATCCGCCGGCGAGCGCTGAACCGACGCCTGACCTGCCGCCCCCACCGAGGGCAGCAGCGCCGAGCGCTGGATCTGATACTGCGCACGTGCGGCTTCGACGTTGAGCATCGAGACACGCAGATCGCGGTTGTTCTCCAACGCGATCTCGATCAGCTTTTGCAGGCGCGGATCGGCGAAGAAATCTCGCCATCCCAGATCGGCGGCCACGACATTGCTGTCGGCGGCGCCGTTCTGGTTCGCCGCGCCGGGCGTCTTATAAGCCGGGCCCGTGGGGAACGACGTGGCGACCGGTGCCTCGGGCCGCTCATAGTGCGGCGCGAGGGTACAGCCTGCCAGGAACGCCGCCGCCAAGGCCATCGGCAATGCTTTGTGCTTCATAGGTCAGTTTCCTTCCTTGGCGGGACCGTTGGTTGCGTCAGGGTTCTCATGACGCGCTTCCGGATGTTCCACCGTGTCCAGATCCTCATGAGCGAAGCGCTTACGCACCAGCACGAAGAAGATCGGCACGTAGTAGATCGCGAGGAACGTCGCGGCCAGCATACCGCCGATCACACCGGTACCGATGGCGTGCTGCGAAGCCGAGCCGGCACCGTTCGAGATCGCCAGCGGCAGCACACCGAGAATGAACGCCATCGACGTCATCAGAATCGGTCGCAGACGCAGACGCACGGCTTCCATCGTCGCTTCCATCAGCGTGCGGCCCTGCTCCTGCAGATCCTTGGCGAATTCCACGATCAGAATCGCGTTCTTCGCCGACAGACCCACGGTAGTGAGCAGACCCACCTGGAAGTACACGTCGTTGGACAACCCGCGCAATGTCGCAGCCAACAGTGCACCCAACACGCCCAGCGGCACCACCAGAATCACCGAGAACGGGATCGACCAGCTTTCGTACAACGCGGCCAGGCACAAGAACACGATCAGGATAGAGATCGCATACAGCGCCGGTGCCTGCGAGCCCGAAATACGCTCTTCGAACGACAGACCCGTCCACTCCAGACCGATACCCGGCGGGAGTTGCTTCGCGATTTCTTCCACTGCCTTCATCGCGTCGCCCGACGACTTGCCCGGTGCCGGCATACCCTGAATTTCCACGGCAGGCACACCGTTGTAGCGCTCCAGACGCGGCGAGCCGTACGTCCACTTGCCCGTAGCGAAGGCCGAGAACGGCACCATCGTCCCGCTGCTGTTACGCACGTAGAGCTTGTTGATGTCCTGCGGCAGCATCCGGTCCTTCGGTTCCGCCATTACGTACACCTTCTTCACACGACCGCGGTCGATGAAGTCGTTCACGTACGACGAGCCCCACGAGGCCGACAACGTTTGGTACACGTCGGCAATCGACAGACCCAGTGCAGCAGCCTTTTCTTCGTCGACGTCGACCTTGTACTGCGGCGTGTCGTCCAGACCGTTCGGGCGCATGTTCGCCAGATTCGGGTTCTTCGCTGCCATGCCCAGCATCTGATTACGGGCGGCCATCAGGGCGTCGTGACCCAGACCTGCACGATCCTGCAACTCGAAGTCGATACCGCCCGCGTTACCGAGTTCCGGCACCGACGGCGGGTTGATCGCGAAGATCATGGCGTCCTTCACGCTGGCGAACGCCTGGTAGGAACGCGCAATCACGGCCTGCACCTTCAGGTCGGACGATTGACGGTCTTCCCACGGCTTCATCATCGTGAACGCCAGACCCACGTTCTGACCACGGCCGTTAAAGCCGAAGCCGGTCACCGTGAAGATCGAACGAACCGAGTCTTTTTCCTTCTCGAGGTAATGCTTCTCGACCTGCTTCATGACGTCGAGCGTACGCTCCTGCGTCGCACCCGGCGGCAATTGCACGAGGTTGAAGAAGTAACCCTGGTCTTCGTCCGGCAAGAACGCGGTCGGCATACGCACGAACAGGAAGCCGACAACCCCCACGATCACCACGTAGACGATCACGAGCGGCGTGGTGCGCTTGAGCAAGCGCTCCACCTGACCCTGATAGGCCTTCGAGCCGCTGTCGAACTTGCGGTTGAACCAGCCGAAGAAGCCGCGCTTCTCGTGAACCTCACCCTTCTTGATCGGCTTGAGGATCGTTGCGCACATGGCCGGCGTGAGCACGATAGCCACGAGCACCGACAACGCCATGGCCGCCACGATGGTCAGCGAGAACTGACGATAGATGGCACCGGTCGAGCCACCGAAGAATGCCATCGGCACGAACACGGCCGAGAGCACGAGCGCCACACCCACCAGCGCGCCGACGATCTGATCCATCGCCTTCTTCGTCGCTTCTTTTGGACTCAGCCCTTCTTCCGCCATCACCCGCTCGACGTTTTCGACCACCACAATGGCATCGTCGACGAGCAGACCGATGGCGAGCACAAGGCCGAACATCGATAGCGTGTTGATGGAGAAGCCTGCCGCCCCCATGATGCCGAACGTACCGAGCAGCACCACCGGCACCGCAATCGTCGGGATGATCGTTGCCCGCAGGTTCTGCAGGAACAGATACATCACGAGGAACACGAGCACGATACCTTCGATGAGGGTCTTGATCACTTCCTCGATCGAGATCTTCACGAACGGCGTGGTGTCGTACGGGTAGTCGACCTTCATGCCCTGCGGGAAGTACGGCTCGAGTTCGGTGACCTGCTGCTTGACGGCAGTCGCCGTCTGCAGCGCGTTCGCACCGGTGGCCAGCGTAATCGCCAGACCGGCGGCCGGCTTGCCGTTGTAACGTGCCACGACCTGATACGACTCACCGCCCAGCTCGACACGCGCCACGTCACCCAGACGCACTTGCGAGCCGTCCTTGTTGACCTTGAGCAGAATCTTGCGGAACTGCTCCGGCGTTTGCAGACGGCTTTGCGCCGTCACGGTCGCATTAAGCTGCTGGCCCTTCACTGCAGGCGCGCCACCCAGCTCACCGGCCGAGATCTGCACGTTCTGCGATTGAATGGCGTTCGAGACGTCGATGACGGTCAGGTTGTAACCATTGAGCTTCTGCGGATCGACCCACACACGCATGGCGTACTGCGAACCGAACAGCTGGACCTGACCCACACCGTTCACACGGCTGATCGGATCCTGCACGTTGGCTGCGATGTAGTTCGCCAGGTCGATGTCGGTCATGGTGCCGTCATCGGAATACGCGCCGATCACCAGCAGGAAGTTCTTGGTCGCTTTCGCCACCTTGATACCCTGCTGTTGCACCTGCTGCGGCAGCAGCGGCGTGGCGAGTTGCAGCTTGTTCTGCACCTGCACCTGGGCGATGTCCGGGTCCGTACCCTGAGCGAACGTCAGCGTGATCTGAGCGGTACCCGAGCCGTCGGACGTCGACGACATGTACTCAAGGTGATCGATACCGTTCATCTGCTGCTCGATCACCTGCGTGACCGTATCCTGCACGGTCTGCGCCGAAGCGCCCGGATAGGTCGCGGTGATCTGCACGGACGGCGGTGCGATCGGCGGGTACTGCGAGACCGGCAGCTTCAGAATCGAAAGCGCACCGGCCAGCATGATGACAATGGCGATCACCCAAGCAAAGATCGGGCGATCGATAAAAAACTTTGCCATGAATAAGGCTCCGCGTTATTGGGCTTTGGCGCTCGAGGCGGCGTCGGCCTGCGAGGCACCCGAAGCGCTGGCAGCGGCCGGTGCGCTCGCACCTGCCGGCTGTTGCGCCTGAGCACCCGGCAACTGTGCGGGCACTGCCTTCGCGGGCGAACCGGGGCGCGCCTTCTGAAGACCCGACACGATCACCTGATCGCCTGCAGCAAGACCCGAACTCACCAGCCACTTGTCGCCGATCGCACGGTCGGTCACGAGCTGACGCAGTTCGATCTTCCCTTCCTTGTTCACGATAAGTGCCGTCGGCTGACCCTTCTGGTCACGCGTCACGCCTTGTTGCGGCACCAGCAGACCGCCTTCCTTCACGCCTTCCTGGAGCTTGGCGTGCACGAACATACCGGGCAGCAACTCGCGGTTCGGGTTCGGGAAGATGGCGCGAACGGTCACCGAGCCGGTCGTCTGATCGACGGTGATGTCCGAGAACTGGAGCTTGCCTTCGAGCGGGTACGTCGTGCCGTCTTCCAGCGTCAGTTCGACCTTGGCGGCGTTCTTGCCAGCGCTTTGCAGCTTGCCGTCGGCCAGAGCGCGACGCAGACGCAGGCCGTCGGCGGCCGATTGCGTCACGTCCACGTACATCGGGTCGATCTGCTGCACGGTCGTCATGAGCGTGGCGGCGCCGGACTGCACGTAAGCGCCTTCGGTTACTTGCGAAAGACCGGTGCGGCCCGAGATCGGGGCCGGAACATCCGTGTAGCCGAGGTTGATCTTCGCCGTATCGACGGCAGCCTTACCGGCCTGCACATCGGCGTCGGCTTGCAGTGCTGCGGCGACGGCGTTGTCGTAGTCCTGCTTCGACACGGCTTCGACGGCGACCAGTTGCTTGTAGCGATCGGCCAACAGCTTGGTCGACGCCTGATTCGCTACGGCCTTCGCGAGCGTTGCCTTGGCGTTCTCGTAAGCGGCCTGATACGTTGCCGGATCGATCTTGTACAGACGCTGGCCAGCCTTGACGTCACCGCCTTCGGTGAAATCGCGCTTGAGCACGATCCCGTCGACGCGCGCACGCACGTCGGCGACGCGGTAGGGCGCGGTACGGCCTGGCAGGTCGGTCGTCAGCGTGACGCTCTGGGGTTGCAGTGTCACGACGCCGACTTCCGGCACCATGCCCTGCGGCTGCTGCGGCTTCTTGCCGCACGCGGCCAGGGTCAATACCGCGAGTGCGACGGCAGTGACCATCCCCAGTGAACTTCTCTTGACGTGCATATACGCCCCCGATAAATGGAATGCGGTCAAACAAAATGACGAATAACGTTGCGACGATTGCGACGGCGAAGGCCGGTCCGCAATCCCGTCGCACAAAGGCGGGCGGCAAATACCAAAAGGCCCGGTTTAGCGGGCCATCGGAGACAGGCCCGCCGGATGGGACGGGCGGGCCAACAAGACGTCCCCGGGCGCGACACAGGTCGCGCACGCTGGCACTCGTGTGAGATCGTCGAACAGGCTCCGGGACATCAGGCGACCTTGACTCACGCACCTAACCCCCAATCAGGCGGCGCGGCTTCATCAATTCGCTCTCTCCGGTCAGGGAGTTATCCCTTAGAGGAGGCAGCTTAAATGGTCCCTGTGCAATAGAGCAAGCGGCTGCTATTATAGATACATTCATGAATGTATGTAAATCACATTGCGTCGCACCATAGTGCGGCGCGGTTTACATGACATTTCACAAATTTCCGCTGCCCCTGTGACACGACGATGGCCCGCAGAACGAAAGAAGAAGCGATCGAGACCCGCAATCTGTTGCTAGACACCGCCGAGACGGTGTTCGCTCAGAAAGGCGTGTCGCGCACGTCGCTGGCCGACATCGCCGAAGCCGCCGGCCTCACGCGCGGCGCCATTTACTGGCACTTCAAGAACAAGATCGACCTCTTCAACGCCATGACGGATCGCATCCGCCTGCCGATGGAGCGCATGATCGACGAGGAATGCGCCGAGCCGGAAGACGGCGACCCGATGCAGCGCATGCACGAGATCTGCAAGCTGGTGCTCAAGGAAACGGCACGCAACGAGCGCCGCCGCCGCGTGCTGGACATTCTGTTCCACAAGTGTGAATACACGAACGAGATGCTCTCGGTGCTGGAGCGTCAGCGCGAAGCCTGCGCGGACGGCAAGCAGCGCATTACGCGTGACATGGAACGCGCCATCGAGCGCGGCCAGTTGCCCGCGGCGCTCGACACACGGCGTGCCGCAATCATGCTGCACGCGCTGGTCGTGGGCATGATGTCGGACTGGCTCTTCCTGCCCGACTACGACCTCGGCGCAGAGTGCGACGCCGTCGTCGACGGCTTCTT
Organism: Pandoraea sp. NPDC090278; assembly: GCF_044772185.1. Classification (NCBI taxonomy): domain Bacteria; kingdom Pseudomonadati; phylum Pseudomonadota; class Betaproteobacteria; order Burkholderiales; family Burkholderiaceae; genus Pandoraea; species Pandoraea sp. NPDC090278. The sequence goes on from NZ_JBIVYJ010000009.1 coordinate 12,825, forward strand.
CGACATGCTGCGCACCAGCCCGGCGATGTTGCGTCCGGGCGGGCAGACGGCAGCCGTCTGAGATGTGACGAAGGGGCCCGCTCGCGGCCCCTTTCGATTTACTACATATATTAATTAGCAGACGTCACGCCCGGTCCTCGCTTTCGCCATGTCCGGCGAACGTGCACATTGTCCCGAATTCTCCGTTTCGCGACGCGGCATCGCCGCGCCGCGCGCCATTCGAATGCCGTGATAAGGCATATCGCTGTACAGCGCCGCATCGTTATATATAATCCTACACAACGCGTTGCGCACCCCGCGCAGCCGAAGGTCCGGCCTCGCTGCCCGACCGTATCCATGAGCCGACTCACGGCGCCGCGGCGAATTCCGCGCCAGCCGAGTCTGCCTTGCCACCACACGCTGGAGACCACTTTCGTGAAAGCTGTCGCAACCACTGTCACTGTTAGCCACACGTCCCAAGCCTCGAATACCCCCGGCACGATGCTGCGCCGCGCCCTCGGCGTTGCCGCTCTCGGCGCCAGCCTGTTGTTCGCTGGCCACGCCGCAGCCCAGCAAGTGTTCGCTGCCGCCAGCATGAAGGACGCCCTCGACGACCTGTCCGCCGCCTACACCAAGGAGACGGGCAAGAAGCCGGTGCTCGTGTACGGCGCAAGCTCGACGCTCGCTCGTCAGATCGAGAAAGGCGCGCCCGCCGACGTCTTCATCTCGGCCGACCAGGACTGGATGGACTACGCCCAGAAGCACGACCTGATCGATACGAAGACCCGCACCAACCTGCTCGGCAACGAGCTGGTGCTGATCGCGCCCGCCACGACCTCGGGTGACGTCGATCTGAAGTCGGGTACGGATCTCGACGCCAAGCTGGGCAACGGCAAACTCGCGATGGGCGATCCGGCGCACGTACCGGCGGGTCTCTATGGCAAGGCCGCGCTCGAGAAGCTCGGCGTCTGGTCGAAGGTACAAGGCAAGGTGGCTGCCGCCGACAACGTGCGTAACGCACTGCTGCTGGTCGCTCGTGGCGAAGCGCCTTACGGCATCGTCTACAAGACGGACGCCAACGCCGAGAAGCGCGTGCGTATCGCAGGCACGTTCCCCGCCGACAGCCATGCACCGATCGTCTACCCGGTGGCCGTGACGAAGCAGGCCAACCGCGCCGACGCCGATCCGTTCTTCAAATTCCTGCAAACGCCGACGGCTCAGGCCACGTTCCAGCGTTTCGGTTTCAGCCGTCCGTAACTCGGCATGGGCCTGACCCCGGAAGAATGGGGCATCGTCGAACTTAGCCTGCGCGTAGGCTTGTGGGGCACGCTTTGCAGCCTGCCCTTCGCCTACGCGGCCGCCTGGTTGCTCGCCCGCCGGCACTTCCCCGGCAAGGCGCTGCTCGATGCCATCCTGCATTTACCGCTCGTACTGCCACCCGTGGTCGTGGGCTTCGCGCTGCTCGTCCTGTTCGGTGCGCAGGGCGCGATCGGCAAGCTGCTGCGTGAGTGGTTCAACTTCACCTTCGCGTTTCGCTGGACGGGTGCTGCGCTCGCGGCCGGTGTCATGGGCTTTCCATTGCTCGTGCGTGCGATCCGTCAGGCGCTGGAATCGTCCGACATGAAGCTTGAGCAGGCCGCTCAGACGCTTGGAGCGGGCCCCTGGCTCACCTTTCTCACCGTGACACTGCCGCTCACCGCGACCGGCGTACTGCACGGCTTCGTACTGGCCTTTGCGCGTGCCCTGGGCGAGTTCGGCGCGACGATCACCTTCGTCTCGAACATTCCCGGACAGACGCAGACGCTGCCGCTGGCCATTTACACGGCCACGCAAGTCCCCGATGGCGACGCGATGGTCTGGCGCATGTGCGCGATTTCGGTCGTACTGGCCGTCGCGACGCTCATCTTCTCCGAAGTGTTGATTCGCTTCGGCAATCGCAAGGCGATGGGTCATGACGGTTGAAGTTCGTCTCCAACACCGCTTCGGCAACTTCGTGCTCGATGCCGAGTTCGCCGCAGGCATGGGCGTGACAGCCCTGTTCGGTCCGTCCGGCAGTGGTAAGAGCACGGTGGTCAACGCCGTCTCCGGTCTGCTCAAACCCGACACCGGGCGCATCGTCGTGGGCGATAACGTGCTCTTCGACAGCGCCGCCGGTATCGCACTGCCGACCTGGCGTCGTCGCATCGGCTACGTGTTTCAGGACGCACGTCTGCTGCCGCACTTCACCGTGCGCCAGAACCTGCTCTTCGGGCGCTGGCTGCGACGCCGCGATGTGGCTGCGGCAGGTAGCGGTGCCATCGCCCTCGAACACGTCGTCGATGTGCTGAACCTCGGCCACTTGCTCGACCGACGTCCGGGCGCGCTCTCGGGCGGCGAGAAGCAGCGTGTGGGCATCGGCCGTGCGCTGCTGTCGTGCCCGCGCATGCTCCTCATGGACGAGCCACTGGCCTCGCTCGATCACGCGCGCCGTCTCGAAGTCCTCGACTACCTGAATCGCATTCGTCACGAACTGAAACTGCCGGTGCTGTATGTCACGCACTCGCTGGACGAAGTCATGCGACTGGCCGATCAGGTGGTGCTGTTCAAGGAAGGACGCACGATCTCGCAGGGCGCACCGGCCGATGTCCTCAATCTGCATCGCGACGCCCTCGACGGCACGATCGAGTCACCCGGTATCGTGCTGGAGACCCGCATCGTCGCGCACGACGCGCAATACGGTCTGACGGAAGTCGCTGTGCATGGCGACGAAGTCATCCGGCTCCGCGTCCCACGCGCGAGCGGCCAGCCCGGCGATCGCTGCCGAATTCTCGTGCGCGAACGCGATGTGGCCGTCGCGACATCGCCCCCCGTCGATACGAGTGTGCTGAACGTACTTCCGGCGACGATCATGACATTGCGCGATCTCGGCGATTCGGTCGAAGTCGACGCCGCGTTGCAGGGCAACCGCGGTTTGGACAGAGGCACCATGCTGCGCGCGCGCATCACACGCTTGTCTGCCGATCAGTTGCAACTCTATCCGGGGCGGGAAGTTTACCTGCTGATCAAGTCGGTGGCGCTGACTCGGTGACCTTGCACGGAGAGCGCACTATTGAGCGTTGACGGTCGCACAACAAAACACAAGGCGTCGCAGCGGAGTTCCGTTGCGACGCCTTGTTTCCTCTGGGGCCTTCTGAGTCCTTCCGAGCCGTTCGCTACCCTTCGATAGCGTCGACGCGTGCTTACTGGCTCTTGCCCATCGAGCCGCTCTTGTCCATCCCGTCGCCCTTGCCCATGGCATCCCCCTTGGACATCGCGCCGCCCTTACCCATCGCATCGCCCTTACCCATGGCGTCGCCCTTCTTCATCGCGTCGCCCTTCTTCATGGCATCGCCCTTGCTCATCGCGTCGTGCTTGCCCATGGCGTCACCCTTGCTCATCGCATCGCCCTTGGACATTGCATCGCCCTTGCCCATCGCGTCCTGCGCAAAAGCCGCGCTCGTGCCGAGTGCCAGACCCAGTGCCATCACTGCCAGAATTTGCTTCTTCATTGCGGTTACCTCCAAGAGTGAGAATTTCCATCGAGACGATCTGGCGTTCAACCGACAATCAGCCGTTCGCCGACGTCTCGTAAGTCGTGCAGTCATGCCAGCCAGTGAGCGATCTTGCTGCCACCGGCCCCGGCATCAACTGCCGCCGAACCAGTTGTATCCCTGGTCCTCCCAATACCCGCCCGAGTACGTGTTGGTGACGTAGATCGCGCGGATATGCTTGGGATTCTTGTAGCCGAGCTTGGTCGGGATGCGCAGCTTCATGGGGAAGCCGTACTCCCGCGGCAGCGTCTGGCCGTCGTAGGTGAGCGCCAGCAGCGTCTGCGGATGCAGCGCCGTGGGCATGTCGATGCTGGTGTAGTAGTCGTCCGCACACTTGAAGCCGACGTACTTCGCCGAGGTGTCCGCGCCGATGCGACGCAAGAAGTCCGCGAACGTCACGCCGCCCCAGCGTCCGATGGCGCTCCACCCTTCCACGCACACATGACGCGTGATCTGCTCGGCAGCACGTGGCGCAGCGAAGTCGCGCAGGGCGTCGAGCCGCCACGGCGCTCTGTCGGCGATCAGGCCGGACAATTCCAGCCGGTACTCGGCTTCATCCACCACGGGCGCTTCGTCCATCGTGTAGAACGCGTTGAACGGAAACGGACGCGTGATGGCCGAGGCCGGGAACGTCGGGGCCAGCACGCTCTTTCGGAACAGCGCGGCCTGCACGCGATCGTTCCAGCGAGAGATTTTGGTTAGCGCCGACTCCACGCTGGCGTTGTCGTCGAGCGAACAGCCGGAGAGCAACGCGACCCCGCCGAGCGACAAGGTGCGGGTGAGAAACGCGCGGCGCGACGGCTCGGACACGCGACGTGTCATCAGCGCACGGGCTTCGTGAAGAATCGCCTCGCCGTCGCGCACGACCGGGGCGTCGGGCATCAGGATCGAGGACTTGCGGTCGGGCGTCATGGCGGGGCTTCCTTGGTGTCGGCATGCGATGAGTGGGGACAGCGCCCGCTCAGCGTCCGGTAATCATGGTGCGCAGCGTGCGGGGCACCAAGGCCACCATCGCCACGTGGACGACGACGAAGCCCACGAGGCCGGCCATCGCAATGAAGTGAACGAGACGTGCGCCCTGAAAGCCGCCGAACAGCGAGCACAACCAACCGAGTTGCACGGGCTTCCATACAGCCAGCCCCGACGCGACGAGCAACACCAGGTCGAGTACCGCGAACAGATAGGCGGCGCGCTGCACCTGGTTGTAGTGACGGGGATCGTCGTGCGTCAGACGACCGCGCAGTGCCGCGAAGAGATCGTGCAGCACACCTCGCGGCGACAGCGGGAAGAAGCGACGCGAAAAGCGGCCGCTTGCGGCGTTCGTCGTCAGGTAGATCAGACCGTTGGCGACCAGCAACCACATGGCGGCGAAGTGCCACTGCAACGCGCCGCCGAGCCAGCCACCCAACGTGATCTCGTTCGGGAAACGGAAAGGGAATATCGGCGATGCGTTATAGATGCGCCAGCCGCTCATGACCATCACGACGACGGCCAGCACGTTGAGCCAGTGGGTCACGCGCAGCCACCACGGCTGAACCGTAGCGGGACGCACCGGAGGCTGTGCCGCAGGGGGCACCGACTTCGTCATCGTGGTCATCGCGGTCTCCATCGCAGAAGTGTTTTTCGATGGAGTTAGTGTCGCCGCGTGCCGGTGACGAAGTCCTCACGAAGAATTAACTTTTTCGTGACGAACGGCGCAAGCGGGAATACCGGGCGCTAAACGGTGTTGCGGTGTTGCCGCGCCCGGCAGTTCAGAAGCGGGATCGTGGGAAGTGGGCCGAAGCAGGCCGGAACGACTGTCCTGAGGCCCCGGACGTGAAGCACGTCCGGGGAAGACCAACTCATTCGTCGTTCGGATCGACGGCTTTGCCGTCTTTGAGATAGGCGTCGAAGGTCGGCACGTGCGCGTCGAGCAGCGAGCGGATTTCCTTGACGAGGGTGTCGTAATGCGCGACGAGGTTCTGCGCGAACGGCGTCAACTGGGCCCCGCCGCCCGACACGCCGCCGATGTGGCGCGTCACGAGCGGCTCGCGAAACTCGTGGTTCATGGCTTCGACGAGCAGCCACGCGCGACGGTAGGACATATTCATGCCACGCGCCGCTGCCGAGATCGACCCCGTCGCATCGATGGCGCGCAACAGCGTGAGACGTCCTGGGCCGAATACCGGTGTTTCGCCGTCGCGAATGCGCACGCGCACGTCGTACTCAGCTGGCATGGTTGCCCCACATCACGATAAAGATCAGGATCAGCAGCGCCACGGCCCACGGCCACCAGCGCGAGAGCTTGCCCCGCGTCGAAGGCATGTCGCGCATCGCGGCGTCGGTCGCCAGCGCGGCGGCCACTTCGCCGTCGGCGGCGATGGGATCGTTCAGCTTATGGTGCGGCGCGATGGCGGCCGTCAGGCGTCGGAAGAATTCGTTGGCGAGCGCGGCGGCCGCGCCGTCGACCTGCGGCGTATCGAGCTTGGCGTACTCGCCGCCGAACTGCGCCTTCAGGTCGTAAGTCATCAATGTGGTCATCGGTCCTTGCGGTTGCAGCGTGACGGCGGCCTGACCGCGTGTGAGGCCAGCCGACGAGCCGAGCCCGTCGAAATGCAGTGTGTACGAGGTCGGCACGATCACGTCGGTCAGCTTGATGCGCCCGGTCCAGCGTCCGCCGACGGGGCCGAGTGTCGCCGCGATGGCGATGGTCCACGTCGTATCGTCCACGCGCTCGATCGACTCGCATCCCGGAATACATCCCTGCAACACGCCCGGATCGTTCAGCGCGATCCACGCGACATCACGCGCGACGGGTAACTGCCGACTGTTCTGTAGTTCCATTGCCCCTCTCCTTAGCGTCTGCGCCCGATGGATTTCGGTCCCTCAGGTGGCATGGCAGCATCGCAACGTGGCGACGTACGGATATTGCGGCATTGCGGCGTTGTCTCGAACATCGAACTATTGTGACACGAGTTACCGCTCGTCAGATCACGGCTGCGGCATCACGTCCCCGGGGGGGGGAATGTCGATGCACCGCACGTCGACCACCGCCGGAACCCCGCCCGACCGGCGTATCGGCTGAAATACAGCGCGAGCCAAGGCGCGATATACTTCGCCGCATCACATCGAGCGGCGTAATAGCAGAGCCATCGGCAGCCAGTGTCCCCCTGGCCAGCGGTCGGCCGCTCGCGTATTGGCGAAGGAAGAGTGCTATGGACAGTGTCGATCTGGAAGTGCTGAAGTCCGCCGTACAGTGGACCCGCGCAGGCTTTTTCGTCACGCTGGGCACCGTTGTGCGCACCTGGGGCTCCGCCCCGCGTCCCGTGGGCTCGATGCTCGCGATCCGTGAAGACGGTCATCTCGTCGGCTCCGTCTCAGGCGGCTGCGTCGAAGACGATCTCGTCGCGCGCATTCGAGACGGCGACTGGCCGCAAGACCGTCCCCAAATCACCAGCTATGGCGTCACCGCCGAGGAAGCGCATCGCTTCGGGCTGCCGTGTGGCGGCACGCTGCAACTGGTGCTCGAACCCGTGCGTGAGACGTCGCGCATTCCCGAACTGCTCGACAGCATCGGTAAATTCCGGCTCGTCGTGCGCGAACTGGATATGAAGACCGGTGCGGTCCGCATGGCGCCGGGACACCACACGCCGTCCGTCGAATTCGACGGCGAACGGCTGATCACCTCGCATGGCCCGCGCCACCGGCTGGTCGTGATTGGTGCCGGTCAACTCTCGAAATATGTGGCGAGCATGGCGTGCGCGCTCGACTATCACGTGATCGTGTGCGATCCGCGCACCGAGTATGCCGACGAATGGCAAGTGCCCGGCACCGAACTCTCGCGCGAGATGCCCGACGATCTCATCGTGCGGCTGCAACTCGATTCGCACAGCGCAGTGCTCACGCTCACCCACGATCCCAAGCTCGACGACATGGCGCTGCTCGAAGCGCTCAAGTCGTCAGCGTTCTACATCGGTGCGATCGGGTCGCGCGTGAATAATGCGCGACGCCGCGAGCGTCTGTCCCTGTTCGATCTGAGCACAACGGAGATCGAGCGCCTGCACGGACCGGTGGGCATGCACCTTGGGGCACGCACGCCCGCCGAGATCGCCGTGGCGATTCTCGCCGAGATGACGGCCATCAAGAACGGTATCGCAGTGACGCAGACGTTTGCCGTATCGCGAGCCGACGATACCGGTGTTCGGGACGCGTCCGCCGAGCCATGCGGCACGGCGGTCTGACATAAGCGCCGCAACGTTGCAGCGACGCCCGGCTAGCGGACCGGCCGGGCCATCACCTGACACAGCAAGGCCTCATACGTGCGCACGATATCCGCGTTTTCCGGGAAGTAGCGCCGAATCAGATGGCGTTGCGCGAATCGCTGCGATGCGTGACTTACGTCGTGGTGCATCATCGCCTGAAGCAGACATTTCGCGCCCGAGACCACATCGTTATTTCGGTAGTAGTAGCCGAGATCGCTGCACAGGCTGGCGTTATGAATCAGCGCATAGCCCTGCCAGCAAACTTCCAGATAAAAGTAGTTGAGCGGATTTTCCATTTGGTGGGAAATCACGACATCGGTGTGTTCCGCCAGAAACGAGGGCGTATCGAAGCGATCGAGAAACACCGCCTTTTGTTCTCGCACGATATCAAGTTGGTTCATGATCGTGACGAACGCCGCACTCTCACCGGCCAGTCGAAGTGCGTTGGTCACCTGCAATCGGGCGATGCCTGCGGGGTGCTCACGATAGGCCAGTTCGGCAATGAGTATGGGATACAGGCAAAACTTGACGACGTTGGCGTTCGGCTCCATCACGCTCAGACGTCGGCCGCCGGTATGCGGCACGTACTCCCCGCCCGACGGCGCAGACCGCATCTTCGCCTCCAGCAGCGACGGACTCCACACGAACGGTACGACTTGCGCCACCTGACGGCGCAGCACCTCGAAGAACGGTCGGCTCGTCGCCGCGACCTGCGGCACCATCCAGATCGCGTCATAGCGCTGGTTCACGAACAACTCGGCGCCCCCCGCCGATTGGCCGAAGAGCATCGATTCCATCGCCACCACGTATTCGGAGCCGCAACAGTACGACACCAGCCGGACACCGCGCGCCTTCAGGTAGGCCGTCTGAACAGGATCGATTTGTCCGCCAAGTTCGATCAACAGATCGATGTCGTCTTTTGCTTCCTCGAAGCGGCGTGTCGGGTATCGCGTCAGCGACCAGGGCAACGCCTCGCCGATCGGCACCTGCGTCGTGTTGAGAAGCATCACGGCGCTCACGCCCACGCAACGCCCGAGGGCGTCCGCCAGGAAAATGGCATTCTGTTTGATGCCGTTATTCCACATCGTCTCGTCTTCACGATGCAGGCCAATGGTAATTCCGATACGCATGGCACTCCCTCAAATCGGCCGCGCGGCGCCGTGCATCACCGCTCGGCGGCCCCATACAGCGCCACGAGTGCGCTGTCGTATGCCTGCACATTCGCCGGGTTCTCGATGCTCACACTGTCGAGCAATTGCTTGGCATGGCATCGATAGGCGTCGAGATTCTCGTCATGGGTGTTGAACGCTTCCAGCAACTTTCGCGCCCCTTCTTCCCCCTCGAACTCGGGGTAGAAATAGCCGCACTTGCCCAGATACGGCGAGTTGTGAACGAGCGGATAACCGCCGTACAGCAACTCGTAGTACAGGTAGTTCTGTGCGTTTTCCCACGAGTGCGACACGACGGCATCGCCGTATGCGGCCATGAACTCGTACACGGCGAAGCGTCCCTGAAATGAGGCGATCCCGTGGCTCACCACATCGAGACGCTGCGCGAAGTGTACGAACGTCGCGTGGTCCTTGAGATGCAGCGTGTTGCACACGAGCAGGTTCTCCAAGAACGACGGATGCGCGCGATACGCCAGTTCGGTGATGAGCATCGGCATTACGCTGGTCTTCACCATGCAGATGTTCGGCTCGAATATCGCCACGCGCCATCGCGCGCGGCCGGGCCGGTAGCCGTAACGCAATCCTTGAGCGAGGGTCGCGCAAGCCTTGTCGAAGATCATCGGATGCCAGATATGCGGCACGATAGTGACCGGGGTGCGCAGCGTGGTCTCGAAATACGACCGGCAGGAATGCTCGAATTCGGGAATGGTCCAGACACCGTCGTAGGTGGCGCCGGAGAATAGAAAACCGGGTGGCTTGTTGAACATCGCACGTTCGATGTCGATCACATAGTCGTTGCCGACACGCATCGTCACCACCTTGCCGCCGCGTTCCCGAAATGCAGAGATCCACGCCACGTCAAGCTGTGCGCTCATCTCGATGACGACGTCGCAGCGCGCCATTGCCGTCTCAGGAGAGACCAGCGCAATATCCCATTCGTCGAGCATCAGTTCGCTCGCCGGCGTCGACGTGGTGCCCCCATTGATCATGACGGCTTCGGCAACCAGAGAGGAGCGGCGCAGCAACATCACCAGAAGCAGGCAATTCTGGAAAATGCCGTTCTCCCACAACGACTGACCGGCCCCTTTGACAAACAGAGATACACCGACCACAAGTTGTCGACTGACTGGCAGGCGGTTCGTCTCCCGATCACTCATATCCCGTTTCCTCGCCCTCGGCGCAAGACACGAGACGTTGCGTGATCGTCGCCACATTTGCCGGGTTCGCGATCGACACGTTGTGCAGCACGGCTCGCGAACGCGCGTTGTAATCCTCGTGACGCGCGTCGTGGTGGCACCAGGCTTCGTGCAATGCCGTCGCCCCTGCGGCAGCGTCGAACGCCGGGTAGAAATAGCCCGCGTCGCCGAGCATCGTCGAGTTGTGAATCAACGGGTATCCCCCATACAAAGTGTCGTAATAGAGATAGTTCTGCGGGTTCTCCCACTGATGGGAGATCACGGCATCCGTGTGTTGTGCCAGCAGCGAGGGCAGATCGACACGATCGGCAAATGCCGCCTTGTGGTGCTGCACCAGATCGAGACGATTTGCAAAGTAAAGAAACGTCGGATGCTCTCTCACTGACGACGTGTTCACCACCGAAAGCTTCTCCACCGCATCGGGATGCCGACGATAGAAGGCATCGGCAACGAGCATCGGATACTGGCAACTCTTTACGACCGAAATATTCGGCTCCGCAATGCTCAACCGCCACCGCCCTGCCCGTGGGCGATAGCCGAAATGCAAGCCTTGCCCGACCAATGCCTGACAGCGGCGCTTAAGGAAGTACGGCGACCAGAGATGCGGGACGGTAAAGACAGGAACGCGCAGGATCGTACGCAGGATGGACGCGTCGATCTTTTGCGACTTGGGCAATACCCACGCTTCGTCGAACGGACTGCCGTTGAACAGATGCCCGGACGCCTTGCCGAACATCGGGAACTCGCACAGATCGGCATAGATATTGCCCACGAAGCAGGCGATCAGTTTCGTGCCACGCGCCTTCATGCGACGCAACCACGCCAGGGGCAATTGCGCCCCCATCTGAATCACGACGTCAAGTTCGTGGGTCACCTGCTCGGGCGCCACAAGCGGCACCTGCAAGTCGTTCAATTCGAGGCCCTCCGGCAGCGACGTGGCATCGCCGCCATTCAGGAAGTAGACCGGGCCGATACGATCGGACGCCTTTAACAACATCGCCAGAAAGGCGACGTTCTGATGGATGCCGTTCTCCCAGATGCTTTGGCCATCTCTGGCGAACAGGGAGATGCCGACCGTCATGCGACGCTCGGCACGACCCGTCGGCCTGAGCGGTTGAGAGGCGTTCACTGCGGGCTCCCCCTTTGAAAATGGGCCCACTCGAGCGGTGGGCCCCCTTGCGTCGTCGACATCACCATTGATACGAGACGCCACCGGCGTAAGTTTTTCCCTGGCTGCTCATGCCGACGCCCATCTTGACTTTCAGGTTGTCGGTGAACCGTATCGACGCGCCGATCGACACGGCAGCGGACCCCAGATAGGTCGCGGAACCGACACCGAGCGCGACGCGCTTGCCGGGATCCACCTCGGGAATCATGGCCAGCGCCGTGGCGGCGGCGATCCCGGCGTAAGCCCTCTTGGCGACCTGATTGACGCCGGACTGCACGCCCCATAGCTGGCCGACCGTTGCCGCATCCGTCGGATGGGTACCTGGCGCGAGGTTGGTGAGCCGGCGCTCGTTGCCTTGCGAACCAATCGACACCGTGTCCGGGTCCAGCGCCGTCGAATTGGCTCCGATGGCGACGGAATTGGCCCCGTACGCCGTTGCGCCATAGCCCAGTGCCACACTTCCCTCCTCGGAGGCGCTCGCGGCGTGCCCCAGCGCCGTCGCATGAGCCCCCGACGCCTTGGCCTCCGCCCCAACCGCCGTCGCGTGTTCTCCGGTGGCAGAAGTCTCGGTACCCATCGCCAGCGCGTGCTTGCCCGACGCACCGTCGCCGTTGAAGTTGCCGACCTGCGTGCCGCCGTCGTTGATACCGATATACGGGGTCTGAGGTGGGGCGACCTGCGCCGGAACGCCAGCCTTATCGCCATTGGTGCCCTTGTCGTCAGCGTCTGCCGATGCAGCCGGTTCGACGGTCTTCGCCTTTTGGCTCGGCAAATCGCCCAATCGCGATGCGAGTGAGCTGACGGCGCTCAGCGCGTCGCTCAAGCCTGTCGAGGCGGACGTCGACAACGATGTCACCCGACTGTCGGTTGTCGCCAGCTGACTCACGTTGACCGCGTCGGTAGGTGCCACGCCTGCGGCCAGATTGGTCAGCAGGATAGGCCCCTGCGCATTGGCCCCTCCCAGCTTCAATTTGCCTTGAGGGAGGTCGTCGTAAAGAAGAGCATGGCTGCCATCCGAGGACGATATCGAGGCGAGCTTGCTCAACCCCGTGGAGAGCGACGTCACATTGCTGTTGGTCGCGCTCAGTTGAGCGAAGTTGACGGCGTCGGCAGGGTTGACACCGGCGGCGACGTTGGTCAGCGTCACAGGTGCCGTCGAACCGACCCCGCCGAGCGTCATCATCGTGCGTGCCGCATCGTCGTAGTGCATGGCGGTGTCGGCGCCGGCCGAAAGCGCCGCGAGCTTGCGCAGCCCCGTCGACAGCGATCCGTCAGGAGTGACCAACCCGGCAAGTCCCGTCGACAGCGACTCCACACCGCTGGTGGTCACCGCCAACTGGCTTAAGTTGACAGCATCATTCGGGCGGGTCCCATCGGCCACATTGCCCAGTTGCACCGGCGTTTTCGACAGGCCGCCGAGCCGCAGTTTGGAGCGTGTCGGACTGTCGTACTGCACGGCGACCGCCATCTCCGAAACCAGCTTTTCCACCGTGCTGTCGATCTCGCCGAAGCTCGTCGAGAGCGAGCCCAGGCTGACGTCGTGCGAGGTCACACTCGTCGATAGCGACATCACGTTGCTGTTGGTCATACCCAACTGCCTGACGTTGACCGCATCGGTCAATTTGATGCCATCGGCAACATTGGCCAGCGTCACGGGTGCCGCCCCGTCGTGTCCCCCCAACGTGATGCTTTTACGCGCTTCGTCGTCGAAACGCACGAACTTATCGAGGTCCTCTGGCCGAAGCGCAATCTGGCTCAATCCCGTTGACAGCGACTCGACGTCCGAATCCAGACTCCTGGAAAGCCCCGCGATGCGCTTGTCGACGCCGGCGACCATGGTCGTCATCTGATGACCTTGCTGGTTCAATTGTCCGAGATTGATCGCGTCTGTCACGCCTTCCCCATCGGCAACGTTGCTCAGTTTCACCGGTCCAGCTGCCGCAGCGCCCCCCAACGTCACCGCATCGCGGTGCTCGTTGTCGTACTGCACGAATTTGTCGGGGTCCGTCGTCGTCGTCGAGGCAACGTTGCGAAGACCGGTGGAGAGCGACTCAACGCTTCGATCGACGCCGGTGGAGAGCGACGCCACGTGCCCGTCGGTCGCCAGCAGGCCTGTGGAGAGTGATCGCACATTGCGGTTGGTCGCACTGAGCTGCCTGAACGTCGCCACATCGCTCGGGTCAACGCCATCGGCCACATTGCCCAGAATGACTGGGGCCTTCGCAGACGAGCCGCCCAACGTCAGCCTGGCGCCTGCCCCACTTCCTCGCAGCAACCCGGTCGAATCGGGTGTGATGAGGCTCGCCAATCCTGTAGAGAGCGACGACACGTTGCTGTTCGTCGTCGCAAGCTGCCCCGCGTTGACGGCATCGGTCGGACGGGTTCCGTCTGCAACATTGCTCAACGCCACGGGGGTTTTGGAAAGCCCGCCCAACCGCAGTTTGGTGCGATTCGGCGTGTCATATTGCACGGCCACCTCCATCTCCGAGACGAGCGTGTCCACGGTACTCTCCGTCTCGGACATGCCAGTGGAGAGGCCGACCACGCTGGCCTCCAGCGAAGTCATGCCCGTCGAGAGCATCATGACATTGCTGTTGGTTACGCTTAGCTGCTTGATGTTGACGGCATCGGTCAGTTTCGTCCCCTCGGCGACGTTGGACAGCGACACAGGTGTCGTGGCAGCCTTTCCGCCCAACGTCACCCGGGTACGTTTGTTGTCGTCAAAGCGGATGAATTCCGCGACGTCCGGCGCCTGGCTGGATACCTGACTCAACCCGGTCGACAGCGATTTGACGTTTTCGCCAACGCTCGTCGACAGCGATGAGACGTGTTCGTTGGTCGCGCTCAACTGGCTGAAGTTGACCGCATCGGTTGACAACGCACCTTCGGCAACGTTGCGCAATTTCACCGGCGCTGACGCGCTGGCACCGCCCAGCGACAAGGTGTCGTGCGCCTCGTTGTCGTACTGTACGAACTTGTTGACGTCCGTCGTCAGGGAGGCAACCGTGCTCAGGCCCGTCGAGAGCGACTCGACGTGTTCGCCAACGCTTGTCGATAGCGATGTGACGTTCTCGCCGACGCTTGTCGACAGCGATGTGACGTGTTCGTTGGTCGCGCTCAATTGGCTGAAGTTGACCGCGTCGGTTGACAACTCACCTTCGGCAACGTTGCGCAATTTCACCGGCGCTGACGCGCTGGCGCCGCCCAGCGACAGGGTGTCGTGTGCCTCGTTGTCGTACTGCACGAACTTGTTGACGTCCGCCGTCAATGAGGCAATCGTGCTCAGCCCCGTCGAGAGCGATTCGACGTGTTCTCCAACGCTTGTCGATAGCGATGTGACGTTCTCGCCGACGCTTGTCGACAGCGATGTGACGTGTTCGTTGGTCGCGCTCAATTGGCTGAAGTTGACCGCGTCGGTTGACAACTCACCTTCGGCAACGTTGCGCAATTTCACCGGCGCTGACGCGCTGGCGCCGCCCAGCGACAGGGTGTCGTGTGCCTCGTTGTCGTACTGCACGAACTTGTTGACGTCCGCCGTCAATGAGGCAATCGTGCTCAGCCCCGTCGAGAGCGATTCGACGTGTTCTCCAACGCTTGTCGATAGCGATGTGACGTTCTCGCCGACGCTTGTCGACAGCGATGTGACGTGTTCGTTGGTCGCGCTCAACTGGCTGAAGTTGACCGCGTCGGTTGACAACTCACCTTCGGCAACGTTGCGCAATTTCACCGGCGCCGACGCGCTGGCGCCGCCCAGCGACAGGGTGTCGTGTGCCTCGTTGTCGTACTGCACGAACTTGTTGACGTCCGTCGTCAATGAGGCAATCGTGCTCAGACCCGTCGAAAGCGATTCGACGTGTTCGCCAACGCTCGTCGACAGCGACGTGACGTGTTCGCCGACGCTTGTCGACAGCGATGTAACGTGTTCGTTGGTCGCGCTCAACTGGCTGAAGTTGACCGCGTCGGTTGACAACTCACCTTCGGCAACGTTGCGCAATTTCACCGGCGCTGACGCGCTGACGCCGCCCAGCGAAAGGCTGTCGTGCGCCTCGTTGTCGTACAGCACGAACTTGTTGGCATCCGTCGCCAGAGAGGCAATCGTGCTCAGACCCGTCGAGAGCGATTCGACGTGTTCGCCAACGCTCGTCGATAGCGATGTGACGTGTTCACCGACGCTTGTCGACAGCGATGTGACGTGATCGCCGACGCTCGTCGACAGCGATGTGACGTGTTCGTTGGTCGCGCTCAACTGGCTGAAGTTGACCGCGTCGGTCGACAACGCACCTTCGGCAACGTTGCGCAATTTCACTGGCGCTGCCGCGCTGACGCCGCCCAGCGACAGGGTGTCGCGAGCGTCGCTGTCGTACAGCACGAACTTGTTGACGTCCGTCGTCAGCGAGGCAATCGTGCTCAGGCCCGTCGAGAGCGATTCGACGTGTTCGCCAACGCTCGTCGACAGCGATGTAACGTGATCGTTGGTCGCGCTTAACTGGCTGAAGTTGACCGCATCGGTTGACAACTCACCTTCGGCAACGTTGCGCAATTTCACCGGTGCTGACGCGCCGACGCCGCCCAGCGTCAACGTCCCGTGCGTCTCGTCGTCGTACTGCACCGAATGTTCGGCCCCCGTCGAAAGCGACGCGAGACTAGTGCCTGCGGAACTCAAACCTGTCGAGAGCGATTCCACATTGAGATTTGCCTCGCTCAATCCCGTCGAAAGCGACCCCACGTTGAGATTTGCCTCGTTCAACCCCGTCGAGAGCGATTCCACGTTAAGACTCGTCTCGCTCAAGCCGGTCGAAAGCGACTCCGCATTGGCGTTGGCCGTGCTGAGTCCAATCTGAAGGGAGTCGACAGTGCCCGCGGTCGCAGATAGGCCGCTGGAGAGTGAATCGACGTGACTGTTGACAGTACTGACGCTCGCTTCGAGTTTTTCGATTGCGTTGCCCGCGCCGGTGGAAAGCTTGACGAGGTGGCTGTTGGTCGCACTCAACTGCCCAAAGTTGACCGCGTCGTAGGGCCGCACCCCATCCGCCACGTTACCGACCGCCACAGGATCTCTTGCCCCGACGCCGCCGAGCGTGATTTTCGCGTGCGTTGCGTCGTCATATTGAACCGCGTCACCGACACCGATCGTCAGCGAGTCCAACCTGCTGTCTGTCGTACTCAGCCCCGTGGACAACGACTCGACACTCACATGCGCCGTGCTTAGCCCGGACTGGAGTGCGGCGACGTTGCTATCGGTCACCGTCAGTCCCGTAGATAGCGATTCCACGCCCATATGCGCCTCGCTCAGCCCCTCCCTCAGACCCGACTCGAGTACAACCATATTGCTGTCGGTCTCCATCAGCCCCGTAGATAGCGATTCCACGCCCACATGCGCCGTGCTCAGACCCGCCTGGAGTTCAACGACGTTGCTGTCGGTCGCCGTCAGTCCCGTAGATAACGATTCCATGCCCACATGCGCCGTGCTCAGACCCGACTGGAGTTCAACGACGTTGCTGTCGGTCGCCGTCAGTCCCGTAGATAACGATTCCATGCCCATATGCGCCGTGCTCAGACCCGACTGGAGTGCAACGACGTTGTTGTCGGTCGCCGCCAACCCCTTGGTGAGAGCATCGAGATCGACGCTGGCCGTGCTGATCCCCTGCTTGAGGATTTCCACGTTGCCGTCGGTCTTGCTCAACCCCGACGAGAGGGACGTCACATGGCTGTTGGTCGCGCTTAGCTGACCGAAGTTGACGGCGTCGCCCGTCATCTCCCCTGCGGCAACGTTGGTCAGCTTGACCGGCGCTTTCGCCGTAGCGCCCCCAAGTGTCAGCGTATCGTGCGCCTTGCCGTCGTAACGAACGAAGCCCTCCGGGTCTTCCGTAAAGGATGACACCGTGCTAAGCCCCGTCGAGAGCGAACTCATGCCTTCCACGAGCGACACTACGCCCGTCGAAAGCGATTCCAGGCCACTATTGGTCGCCCCCAGTTGTCGGACGTTGACCGCGTCGCCCTGCTTTTGCCCATCCGCGACATTGCCCAGCTTCACCGGCACTTTCGACCCTGCGCCACCCAGCGTGACGCGGGTGCGACCCACGTCTTCGTACATCACGGCACCCTCGACCTCCGCCGCGAGCGATGCCACCGAACTCAAGCCCGTCGAGAGCGAACCCACGCCGAGCGACAGGGCTTCCACGCCTGTCGAGAGGGTGACGACGCCGGTTGAGAGCATCTCCACATTGCTGTTCGTGGCACTCAATTGCTTGACATTGACGGCATCGCCCGGCTTCGCGCCGTCGGCCAGATTGCCTAACTTGACGGCGGATTTCGCGGCCTTCCCTCCCAGCGTCACAAACGCATGCGTGTCGTCGTCATAGAGCACGGCGCCCGTGATATCCGCCTCCTTTGAAGCGATCTCACTCAGCCCCGTGGACAGCGAACCCACGTTCTGATTCAAGCTTGTCGACAAGGACTTCACGTTGTCGTTTGTCGCGCTCAACTGCCCAAAGTTGACGGCGTCGCCCGCGATCTCCCCATTGGCGACGTTAGTCAGCTTCACCCCGCCTTTCCCCGTCACACCACCCAGCGTGACCTTGTTGTGTTTCTGGTCGTCATACTGCACGCCATTCTCGATTTCCACTTCCTTCGAGACGAATTCGCTGAACCCCGTCGAGAGAGAACTGACGCCCTGCTCGAGGGATACCGCACCTGTCGAGAGGGACTCCACATTGCTGTTGGTCACACCCAACTGCCGGACGTTGACGGCATCGCCCTGCTTTACACCATCGGCCACATTGCTCAACCTCACCGCCGCTTTCGTCTTATCGCCGCCGAGCGTCACGTGCAAATGGCTTGTGTCGTCATATCGCACGGCGCCTTCGACATCCCCGGTGATCGACGTTATCGTACTCAGCCCGGTCGAGAGAGAATCCATGCCCTCGGTGAGCTGTGTCACGCCAGTCGAGAGAGACGTTACATTGCCATTGGTCAGACTTAACTGTCTGACATTGACGGCGTCGCCCTCCTTCACGCCATCGGCAACGTTGCCCAATTTCACTTCGGCCTGTGCCGCCTTACCGCCCAACGTGACTCTCGAATGCTGTTCATCGTCGTACAGAACGCCGTCCTTCGACTCGGTTCCTCCCGAGGTAATCTGACTTAACCCGGTGGAAAGCGAGTCCACATGCGCATCGACGCTCGTCGAAAGCGACGTCACATTGCTGTTGGTCGCGCCCAACTGCGCATAGTTGACCGCGTCGCCCGGCAATTTGGCATCGGCAACATTGCTCAAGGTGACCGGCGCTGTTGCACCGTGACCACCGAGCGTCACCGTCGCGCGGTCCGCATCGTCATACATCACCGCGCTGGCAATATCCGTCTCCAGCGAAGCGATCTTGCCAAGCCCGGTCGAGAGCGACTCGGCATGCTCGCCGACACTGGTCGAAAGCGACGTCACATTGCTGTTGGTCTCACCCAATTGCGCATAGTTGACCGCGTCGCCCGGCAATTTGGCATCGGCAACATTGCTCAAGGTGACCGGCCCTGTTGCACCGTGACCACCGAGCGTCACCGTCGCGCGGTCCGCATCGTCATACATCACCGCGCTGGCAATATCCGTCTCCAGCGAAGCGATCTTGCCAAGCCCGGTCGAGAGCGACTCGGCATGCTCGCCGAGACTGGTCGAAAGCGACGTCACATGCGCGTTCGTCGCGCTCAGCTGACCGAAGTTGACGGCATCGCCCTGCAGTGTCGCGTCGGCAACGTTGGTCAACCTGACCGGTTCCGCCTTGCCGTGGCCGCCCAGTGTCACGGCTGTTTGCTGCGCATCGTCGTACTGCACACCGTTCGCGCCGCCGGGCTCCGTGGGCGTTAGCTGCCCCATGCTCGTAGACAGCGACTTCACACCTTTCGACAGTGTCAGCATGCCCGTCGACAACGCGCCAACGTTACTGTTGGTCACGCTCAGTTGCCTGACGTTGACCGCATCGTTCAGCGCCACACCGTCGGCAATGTTGGCCAATGTCACTGGCTGCATCGACAGCGTGTTGCCGAACGTCACCGACTCCTGCTCCTCGTCGTCGTACTGCACGGAATTCGCCACGTCGACTGCCAGCGAGCCCATCTTCTTCAGACCGGTCGAGAGCGAGTTCACACTCTTGGATGTCGCCACCGCGCCGGTCGAGAGCGATCCCACGCCGCTATTTGTTACGCTCATTTGCCTGACGGTGACGGCATCGCTCAGGCCCACACCATCGGCCACGTTGGTCAGCTTCACCGGTTTCATTGACAGGAGGTTACCCAGCGTTACGGACTCCTGCGATTCGTCGTCATAGTGAACGCTGCTCTCGATGTCTCCCGTCAATGCAGTCATTTTTCCGAGACCGGTCGAGAGCGAGGTGATGCCCTTCGTGAAGGCGATTGCGCTGGTCGAAAGCGATTCCGTGGTGCGGTTGGTCGCGCTCAACTGCCTGACAGTGACGGCATCGGAGGGCTCCACGCCGTCAGCAACATTGGTCACCGTTACCGGCTTTGTCGACAACCGATTCCCCAAGGTCACTGACTGCTGTGTTACGTCGTCGTACTGGACAGCCTTTTCGGCGTCCTTCGCCAGCTCCGCCATGTTGTTCAGCCCCGTGGAGAGGGCGACCACGGCTTTGGAAACCGCGCTGGCCGTGCTCGAAAGCGATGCTGCACCTGTCGAGAGCGATGTCACCTGCGTGCCGACAATCTTCAGTTGCCTGACG
This sequence comes from Pandoraea sp. NPDC090278, assembly GCF_044772185.1. NCBI lineage: Bacteria > Pseudomonadati > Pseudomonadota > Betaproteobacteria > Burkholderiales > Burkholderiaceae > Pandoraea > Pandoraea sp. NPDC090278. The sequence continues at coordinate 32,876 of NZ_JBIVYJ010000009.1, forward strand.
GTGGCCGCGTCATTCGGCGCAACACCGTCGGCCACATTGGCGAGCTTTACCGGCTTCATCGACAGCGCATGACCCAACGTGATCGACTCATGTGTTTCGTCGTCATAGAGCAGCGCTTTCTCGACATCCGAAACCCACGAGGCCGCTTTACTCAGCCCTGTCGAGAGCGAAGTGACGCCTTGCGCGAGCGACGTCATGCCCGTCGACAGCGCCCCGATGCTGCCATTGGTCGCCGCCAGTTGCCGGACGTTGACCGCGTCGCTCATCCCGACGCCGTCAGCCACATTGTTCAACTTGACCGGCTTTCCCGAGAGCGAATGACCCAGCGTCACCGATTCCTTCGAGATGTCGTCATATGTCACCGCGTTACCGATATCTCCACCGCCACCGGGTCTCGGCGGTAGCGTCCCGGTGGACAGCGAACTCATGCCGGTGGATACGGAACTGAATCCAGTCGATACGGAACTGAAGCCGGTCGATACTGAAGTCTCAAATCCCGCCAGATCCCTATTGATCTTGGAAAGCGCCAGAGTTGTCGCATTCATCTGCGAGCCGTTGACCGCGTCGGTACTGTCTCCCGCGATACGCCCCGCCGCGAGATTGGTGATGGTTCGCTCGCGACCCGGTGCCCCGACACTCACCGTCGCTATCGGCGCACCCGCCGCGAACTGGTAGGCATTCCCGTTGATCTCGAGGCTCGAGGTTCCCACCGGAGCCGCAGATTTCGCTCCATTCCCCAACGCGACCGCCCCCTCGAACGACGCCTCCGCCTTGTACCCCACGGCGATGGAATGTAACGCTTTGGCCTCCGCCCAATGACCAAGGGCGATACTTTGCCGGCCCGAAGCCAGCGAGCGAGACCCCAGGGACGTTGCGCCGCCGCCCTGTGCAAGCGACCAGCCGCCGAACGCAGAATTGTCTTGTTCATTCAGAGACTTGTCCCCCGCCTGGGCTCCCGCGCCCACTGCCGTATCGAAGTTCGAGGTGGCCGTGGCGAAAGTACCGATCGCGACCGGATCCGCATCGTTTGTCAGTCCGGCGCATCCCCCGCCCATACCGGCGATCGCCTCGTACCCGATCGACACGACGCCCCTCGGCCAGTTGCATTTTGTATGCCCGCCATCGAGCGTGCCGGCAAACGCCGGGTTGGAAAGCAATGCGAGGCAAACACCTGCGCCTGTGCCAAGCAATACACTGGCACGCTTCATTGCGGCCCCGCCCCGCGTCCGTCCTGACTTCCCCTGCCCCGAACATATCTCCGCCACGGCAACCCAGGCGTTGGTCCTGCGGCTGAAAACCAGCCGGTAAGTTTTGTTCATGACACTCTCCATCATGCTCAGACATCAACATCGCCATTCACCCGCCGGCCGGAGCAGTGCCCCATCGATCACGGCGAATGCGTCCCGTTACATCGAATACGACTTCATCGAATGCGCGAACCGAGAATCCTCCTCAGGACGAGTCGGAATCCTGACGAGAAGTTGATCAATTCGGCGAAAGGGAACGTTCGTTGCTGTCAGGCGGTGAGAGGGGTGTGGCGCGCACGGCCAGTACACGGGGTTGCCGGTGCCGTAGGGGTCACGAGATGGGAATTGGCCAAATTGCGGGGATTGTGAATTCGCTCATGCAACTTTCGAGCGCACAAAAAAAAGCGCCGCCATGAAGAACATGGCGGCGCAACTCGCTCACTCGTTGCAGAGTGGTACTGCCTGGTACTGCCTGGGTAACTTCAACTTACGCGTCAAACATCCGTGGCACTACATTCGCACGACCGATCGGCACATCATTCGTGCGGCCACAGAAACGATGCGACGGCGTGACCCTTGGCGGAAACCTTCACATCCTTCGTCATGGGCTTGCCCTCGTACGTCACCTTCACGGTGTAGTCGCCGTCGGGCAACTTCACCAGCATGTACGGCCCTTTCGAGCGCGTATCGAGCACTGTCGCGCCGCCGTGCATGATCTGCACCTGTGCGTCGGCAATGTATTCGTTCGCGCCATTGCCTCTTGCGGCCATCGTGATCGACAGCGGCCAGCGCGACGCTTCACGCTTGAACGTGCCCGACTCGTCGCTGTCGATGCCGCCGGACACGTACGTCACGTTGCCCTGCTGCATCGTCGGGGGCAATGTGCCGCCCTGTGCATGGGCGACGGAAATGCCGCCCAGACTGCCCGTAAGTGCTGCGGCGGTGGCGGCTGCCACCGACCAGCGTTGCCATTGTTGTTGCCACATGTTCAACCTCCCCTTGCATGACTTAAGCGATGCGGTTCGTACCGACAGCGCAGCCGTCGGTACCCGGGTAGTGCGTGGCACCCCTTGGCGTCTTTCTCGGGGCCAGTGTTGCGTAAAAAACTTAACTGAGGCTTAGCCGAGATCGACCGGGATGAAAATCTGTTGCCCGTCGCGCTGCACAAGCAACGCAACATTATTGCCCGCTTTCTTGAGCTTCTCGCTCAGTTGCGCGGCGCTTGTCACCGGTGTGCCGTTGAGCGACAGAATGATGTCGCCCGCCTCCACCCCGGCCTGCTCCGCCGGACCACCCGCACGTGCGACCAGCAGACCGTTCGTCACCTGCGCCGCCTGCTTCTCCTGCGGCGACAGCTCGCGAACCGCCAGCCCCAGACGACCGTGCGTTGCAGAGTCGTCGCTGCTCGCCACGTCCTTCTTGTCGTTGAGCGCGGCGATCTTCACCGACACATCCTGCTTCGCGCCGTTACGCCATACGGTAAGCGTGGCCGTCTGACCCGGACGCATGTCTGCAATCTTCTCCGGCAACTGCACCGAGTCCTCGATGGTTGCGCCGTTGACGGCGAGAATCACGTCGCCCGGCTTCAGATCCGACTTCGCCGCCGGGCCGCTCTTGTCGATGGACGACACCAACGCACCGGTAGGCTTGGGCAGACCGAACGACTTCGCCAGCGACTGGTTCACTTCCTGAATCGCCACACCGATGCGGCCGCGACTCACCTTGCCGTACTGCTGAAGCTGCGTCTTGACCTTCATCGCCATGTCGATCGGAATCGCGAACGACAAGCCCTGGAATCCGCCGGTACGCGAGTAGATCATCGAGTTGATGCCGATGACCTCACCGTTCAGGTTGAACAACGGCCCGCCCGAGTTCCCCGGGTTGACCGGCACGTCCGTCTGGATGAACGGTGTGTAGTTCTCGTCGGGCAACGCGCGCGCTTTCGCCGATACGATACCCGCCGTCACCGTGTTGTCGAAGCCGTACGGCGAACCGATGGCGACAACCCACTCACCCGCCTTCGACTTCGACGGATCGCCGATCTTCACCGTCGGCAGATCCGTGGCGGCAATCTTCAGCAACGCAACGTCGCTCGCCTTGTCGCTGCCCACGACCTTCGCTTTGTATTCGCGCTTGTCGGTGAGCTTCACCGTCACCTGACTCGCGTCGTCGACGACGTGAGCGTTGGTGAGGATGTAGCCGTCCGGACTCACGATGAAGCCCGAGCCGAGGCTGCGCGTCGGCCCGCTGCTGCCGTCGTCGCCACCGCTGTCGCCACCGTCGTTACCCGGCGCGCCGTAGAAGTGGCGGAAGAACTGGAACAGCGGATCGTTGGGATCCATGCCCGGCGGGAGCTGATTTGCAGCCGAGCCGCGTTGCGCCGAAGGTTTCCCATCGTGCGTCACACTGATGTTGACTACGGCCGGTCCGTATTGTTCCGCCAGTTGCGAGAAGTCCGGCACCAGCATGCGGGGCGCGGTGTTCGGGGAATTCTGCGCAGCGACCGGGGTCGCGGCCGGGGAGCTTGCAGCGCTCGCGTCGCTGACCATTTCCGAGGTCAGCGGCGTCTGCCAGTGCTGACGGCCCGCCACATAGCCACCCGTCAGGGCGACGAGCACGGCACCAGCAACCAACGTACGAGTGAGCTTCGAAGTCTGCATGAGTCTCTCCTTACCGACGACCACGTTTGAACATGACTGTCATCGTAGAGAGGCTCCCTTAAGAGAACCTTAAGACGAAACTTGAAGGAGCATTCGGGAGATTTTAAGGCGGCAACGCGGCCCTTCGACAGGAATGCGTCGACGCCGCAGTGTCATTCATCGAGGACGATTCGAAGCGACATTGATTGCTATGCGTCACGGTTGCTGGCGTTTGAAGGTGCACCTCGCGTAGTTCGACTTGCGTACGTCGCGTGCCGCTGTCTACGGTGGCTGGGTGGTGCAATTTCGCACCGCGCTTTTTCATCGACAGGAGAATCACGATGCGCAAGACCGATATGTTGAGCACATCCGAAGCGTCAACTTCTTCCCAACCCCGCCACCACGTGCGCCGTGCCCGCCGTGCATCAGGCTGGATCGGCGCAGCCGGTACGTTTTTCTGTCTGACGCTGGCGATGTCTGCACACGCCGCATCGGGCAACGGTGTGGGCACGCAGGGCCCGGCCGACTCGACGCCAGCGCAAGGGCCGATGTCCGGACAAATGCAAAGCCAGAACGGCGAATGTTCGAAGGATGCGCCGACCGATCAGGCGATTGTCGGCAAGTCGCTTACGGAAGCGAAATCGATGCTGCAAGGGTGCCCGTGGCGCATCGGCATGCAGGACGGCCGTGCCATGCCGACAACGCGCGATCACCGGCCGGATCGCCGCACGCTCACGATTGAAAACGACAAAGTCACGAGCGTGACGCACGGATGAGTGGCGCAGTCCGTCGCCAACGCGGTGTCGGCGCGAACGCTGGCACCGCAAGACGCGAGCCCTGTGAGATCACAGCGCCGGCGGCACCGAGGTCGCGCCGCCGAAGGTCACACGCACGCGCAATCCGTGAGCATTGCGAGTGTCGAGCAACTCCACCTGCGCGCCGTGCGCCTGCGCGATGTTTCGCACGATGGCGAGACCCAGACCACTGCCCTGCGCACGCGGCGCGTCCGGCTCGCTTGCCGCGTCCACCGCGTGCTGGCCCGACGCCTCGGACGGCACCGAGCCATCCGTCGTGGCCGCGCCGCCACGGAAGAATCGATCGAACACGCGCTCGCGCTCAGCCGGTGCAATGCCCGGACCGGTGTCCTCGACCTCGACTACCGGCGATGGCATGGCCGAGATCAGACGCACATCCACGTGCCCACCGCGCGGCGTGTATTTCAACGCGTTGTCGACGAGGTTACCGAAGAGCGTCTGCAGTGCGTTCGCATCGCCGCGCACACGACTGATCTGCGCGAGCGCGTCAGGCGCGTCCAATCCCAGATCGATGCCGCGTGCGACGGCCAACGCCGCGTGGTGCGCCACCACGTCCTGCAACAACGGGGCCAACGGCAAGTCGGTGAACGCCGCTGCCGCACGCGTGGCATCCGGCTCCTGACGCGCCAACGTCAGCAACTGCGCCACCATATGCGATGCACGACGCACGCCCTCACGCAAATCGCGCATGGCCTCGGCGCGCTCTGTATCGCTGTGCGCGCGTTCAAGCAACTGCACCTGAAGCTGCAAGGCAGCGAGCGGTGTACGCAACTCATGCGCTGCGTCTGCAACGAAGGCCTTTTGCTGAACCAGTGCGTCATCGAGCCGACCGAGCAGGCTGTTAAGCGCTCGCACCAGCGGACGCACTTCGTCCGGCAAACCGGCTTCGGGGAACGCCTCCAATGCGCCCGGGGCACGCGCATCGAGCGCCTTCGTCACACGACGCAACGGCCGCAACCCACGTCCCACGACAATCCATACGAGCAAGCCGAGCAACGGCATCGCGACGACCAGCGGCAGCAGCGTACGCAAGGCCATCGACACAGCGAGCGAGTCGCGGATCACCATCGGCTGCGCCAGTTGCACGACGTTATCGCCTACGCGCGCCGCGTAGACACGCCAGTCGCCGACGGGGGTCTGCACCGTGGTGAAGCCAAGTTCGGCACGGGGCGGCAACGGCGTGCGCGGATGCGAGTAGTACAGCTCCACGCCGTTCTGGCTCCATATCTGGATAACGAGACCTTCCGTGTCGTTGTGCTCGCCCGGCACGCTGGAGAACGATTCGGCAGGCAGCGACAACGCCATCTGCTGCAACTGGAAGTCGAACAACTCGTTGGCTTCAGTGCGTGCCTGACGGAAGATGGCGATACCTGCGAGCACCAGCGCAATCGCCAGCGTAATGAGCAAACCGAAGAGCAGACGGCGACGAATCGAGCGCATCAGTTCGTCTCCGATGCCGACGGGCCACCGTTCGGGGTCTCGCTCGTCTGCGCGGGCATCATGTAGCCGACACCGCGCACCGTGCGGATCGCATCCGCACCGAGCTTCTTGCGCAACCCATGAATGTGGACTTCGACGGCGTTGCTCGCGACTTCTTCACCCCAGCCGTAGATACGCTCTTCGAGCTGCGACTTGGATAACACCGCCCCCGGGCGGTTGAGCAACGCTTCGAGCACCGCGTATTCACGTGCCGAGAGCATGACGGGCGCGCCGTCACAGGTGATCTGGCGCGTTGCCGGGTCGAGCACGATGCCGCCATGACGCAGCAACGGCTCGCTGCGTCCGGCCTGACGCCGTACCAACGCGCGCAGGCGCGCCGCGAGTTCGTCGAGATCGAAGGGTTTGACGAGGTAGTCGTCGGCACCGGCGTCCAGTCCTTTGACGCGGTCCGCTACGGCGTCGCGCGCGGTGGCGATGAGCACCGGCAGCGTCTGGCCACGCCCACGCAATGTGCGCAGCACATCGATGCCGTCGCGACGCGGCAGACCGAGATCGAGCAGCAGCGCATCGTACGACTCGACGGCGAGCGCGTCGAGCGCACGCTGCCCGTCGCCGACATGGTCGACGGTCCAGCCGTCCTGGCGCAGACCTTTCATGACGGCCGCGGCGATCATCGTATCGTCTTCCACCAACAAAATTCGCATGGTTTGGCACCGGTTGAGGCTTTGCCCGGGGTGTCTCGCATCGGTCGCAAATTGCTCGTAAGCGCTTGGCATCCGACGATTTGTACAATGCAGCGCGCGTCGCGATGGCTCGCTCGATGTTGCCTTCGAGTGACACTCACCGGAATTCGACTCATTGTAGCGACAGTTCGTTGCACGTCGGACTTACAATGGCACGCATCGCACCGCGCTGTGGGGTTTCGCAGCGCGCAACACTGGAGAACACCGCCCGTCATGCGTTTGCTACGCCTGCCCCGCCGCCCTTTGCATTCCCTTCGTCACGCGTCCGACGCACTGCATAGCCCCGCAGTTTCCCATTTGCCCAACGTAGTCCGCGCCTGTGGCGCGGTGCTGGCCATTGCCATGCTGGCAAGCGTGCCCGCACAGGCAAAATCCGAAAAGCAGGCGAAGCGCAAAATGCCGAAGGTGCCGGTAACAGCACCGCACGCCACGCCGTTGCCGCAACCGCTGGCGCGCGCGCTCGCGGCGAGCAAGGTGCCTGCGTCGCACGTAAGCGTGATCGTCGCGAAAGTAGACAACCCGCTGCAAACGCGCGGCGCAGTGCCTGCACCGCTGCTCGCCGTGAATCCGAATGTGCCGCGCAATCCTGCGTCGACGATGAAACTCGTCACGACGATTGCCGCGCTCGACACGCTCGGCCCCGACTATCGCTGGCGCACGCAGGCCTTCACCGACGGTGCGTCAGACGGCCGTACGCTCAACGGCAATCTCTACTTCAAGGGCACCGGCGATCCGAAGCTGGTACCGGAGGAGATGGAGAAATTCGTCGCGGAACTGCACAGCGCAGGCGTGACGAACATCAACGGCGACATCGTGCTCGACCGCTCGGCCTACAGCGCGGACATCGGCGCGCAAGGACCCATCGACGGCGACAGCGACCGCCCCTACAACGTCGCGCCGGATCCGCTGCTGTACTCGTTCAAGGCGATGTCCTTCAGCTTCACCGGCAATCCGAACGGCACCGTGGACGTCGGCGTGCTGCCCCCGCTCGCGAACCTGCAGGTGGCGAACGAAATGTCGTCGACGCCCGCAGGCAATTGCGGCGACTGGCTCACCCGGATTCATCCCACGCTGAGCACGACACCCGACGGCGCCTATGTGGCGCACTTCTCGGGCACGTATCCTGCGTCGTGCGAAGACAAGGGATGGAACATCGCCGCGCCGGATCGCGACCGCTTCTTCCTCGGTGGCTTCCGCGCGCTGTGGCAGGCGTCCGGCGGTCAGTTCACCGGGAACGTGCGCGCGGGCGTCGTGCCGCCGGGGGCGCGTCTGCTCGTCACGCATCGCGGTCAGACCCTGGCCGAAGTCGTGCACGACATGAACAAGTTCAGCAACAACGTGATGGCGCGTCAGTTGTTCCTCACACTGGGATTGGCCGCCGACGGCAAGACGCCAGCGAGCATTGCGCGCTCGCGTGAAGTGCTCACGCGCTGGCTCGAGAAAAACGATATCGCCACGCCGGGCCTCGTCGTGGAGAACGGCTCGGGTCTGTCACGCGTGGAGCGCATCAGTGCTTCGGAACTGGCGCGACTGCTGCAACACGGCATCAACAGCCCGACCGGACAGGTGCTCATCGAATCGATGCCGACGGTCGGCGTCGACGGCACCATGCGCAATCGTCTGACCAATCGCGACGTGGCGGGCAACGCGCACATCAAGACGGGCACGCTCGACGACGTGGGGGCGGTTGCTGGCTACGTTGCCACGCGCTCGGGCAGCACGTACGTCGTGGTCTCGCTGATCAACGATCCGAAAGCGGGTAACGCGCGTCCGTTCAACGATGCGCTGATTTCGTGGGTGTACGAAAACGCCCCTTGAGCGCCCCATGAGCGCCCCTTGAGCAGGGCTGGCGTCGTGCGTCGACGTAGAAGCGAGGCCCGACGCGGCACTTGACGTTTCCCTCTAACGACAGCGCCGCCGAGGGCGATTCGCGTCAGAATAGACGTTCCATCGGTGTCACCTGCACCGGCCGTGTCACATGAAGTGGCACGTCAAGAGATGCAGGGACGCCGGTTCAGATGGCCCAATCGTGAGGAGACGCGAGGTCATGAACGTCGAGTTGATTCTGCTGGCGCTCGCGCCGGTCTTCGTGCTGTGCATCGGCATCGAGGCGTGGTACTGGCGACGCCGCCGTCCCGGCATGTACAGCCTGAAGGACACCATCAGTAACGCGACGCTCGCGCTCATGCATCAGGGCGCCGACAAGCTTGCGTGGCTGCTCATCGTGCCGTTCTATGCGTGGCTCTACGACCATCACCGCATCTACACGATGCCTGCCGGATGGGTCGGCTTCGTGCTGCTCTTCGTCGTTCAGGATTTTCTCTACTACGTGTTTCACCGCGCCAGCCATCGCATTCGCTGGCTGTGGGCGGCGCACGTCGTGCATCACTCTTCCGAGCGGCTGAATCTGTCGACGGCGTTCAGGCAGAGCCTGATGTATCCCGTGGCGGGCATGTGGCTATTCTGGACGCCGATGGCGCTCATCGGGTTCACACCGATCCAGATCGTCGGCGTGGTGCTGCTCAACCTCGCGTTCCAGTTCTTCGTGCACACGCAGGCGATTCCGAAGCTGGGCTGGCTGGAGTACGTGCTCAATACGCCGTCGATCCATCGCGCACATCACGCGCGCAATCCGCGCTACATCGACCGGAATTACGCAGGCGTGCTGGTGATCTGGGACCGCATGTTCGGCTCATACGTCGAGGAAAGCGACGCCGAGCCGTGCGAATACGGCATCGTCGATCAGATCCACACCCATAACCCGATCACGCTGACGTTCCACGAATGGCGCACGATGGCGCGCGACGTCGTCACGATGCCGGGCTGGCGCAACAAGTGGATGGCGTTGTTCGGGCCACCGGAATGGCGTCATGCACGTGAGACGACGCCGATGCCGGAGGGAAAGACGACCTGAGTCGTGAGGTGAGATTTAAGCGCGTTCGAATGCCGCAGCGGCACGGCCAAGGCGGTCGCCGACGGCCGCCCAGGCGGGCGTGTCCGGCAGACGCTCGAACAGGATGTGCGTGACGTTGGCGCGGTCGAGGCGGCGCAGCATCGCGTACAGATCGGTCGCGAGCCCGGCAGGCGTGGCAGGCAGCACCAGCTTGACGATGTCGGTGGAGGCGGCGATATCGGCAGGCAACGTCGCGAGTGTCGGCGCGAAGGCCACCACGGCCACACGTTCGCCCGCAGGACGCACGGCCAGCGCCGCCGCGAACTGCCCGGCGTCGCACAGATACAGCGGCGTGCGCGGCGCGTAATGCGCCTTGAGCGTGCCTGAGGCGCGTGGTGCGTTACTGTCCTGCCCCGGCAGACGCGGCATCTCGCCCAGCGCCTCGGCAATCTGTTCCGGCGTGATGTGTCCGGGGCGCAGTAGCGCCGGGAATCCGCGCGACAGATCCACGATGGTCGACTCGATACCGACGGCCGCTTCTCCGCCATCGAGCACATGAACGGTGACACCCGGCAGCCCGGCGAACTCGTCGCGCACGTGTTGCGCGGCGGTTGGACTCACCTGACCGAACCGGTTGGCGGACGGGCCTGCTACGCCCCCCTGACCACTTTTACCGCCCTTGACCCGTGCGAACTCGCGCAGCAGCGCCTGAGACACCGGATGCGACGGGACACGCAAACCGACCGAATCCTGACCGCCGGAAACGGCAGCAGGGATGTGCGGTGCGCGTTTGAGAATGAGCGTGAGAGGACCGGGCCAGAACGCGTCCATCAGCTTGCGCGCGGCAGGCGTGACGTCGTCGCTCCAGTAACCGGGATCGCCTTCCGGCGAAAAGTGCACGATGACCGGATGATTGGCCGGACGCCCCTTCGCCGCGTAGATCGACGCAACGGCCGCCGGATTCTCCGCGTCGCCACCCAGCCCGTAGACCGTCTCCGTCGGGAACGCGACCAGCTCGCCCGCCGCCAGTTGCTCGGCCGCTTGCGTGATGGCAGCCGCCGACGGCATGACGATGCGCGGGGCGTCGGACGGGGACGTCGTCGAGGGTGCGGAGGGTGTAGACATCGCGCGCTTAGTTTTCCAGCGGGATATCGAGGCTGGCTGCGGCGCTCACACACGCCTTGCGGGCTTCGTCGAGCGTCGCACCAGCGAAGGTGATGTGGCCCATCTTGCGGCCCACGCGCGCGTCTTCCTTACCGTACAGATGCACGCGTGCGGACGGCAAACCCGCGACCGCCGCCCATGCGGGCGTGCGCGGCTGGTCCTTGGCCGGGCCGTCGAACCAGATGTCGCCGAGGATGTTGAGCATCACGGCTGGCGAGTGCTGACGCGTCTCGCCCAGCGGCAGTCCGGCCATCGCACGCACTTGCTGTTCGAACTGGCTCGAAGCGCAGGCGTCGATGGTGTAGTGACCGCTGTTGTGGGGACGCGGCGCCATTTCGTTCGCGACCAGCGAACCGTCCTTCAGGATGAAGAACTCGACGCACAGCACACCCACGTAGTCCATTTGCGACGCAATCGCCGCAGCGGCCGCACGCGCGGCGTCGGCAATGGCCGGTGCCGCATCGGGTGCAGGCACCGTCGTCGTCGCGAGAATGCCGTCGATGTGGACGTTCTGGGCGAGCGGGTACGTGGCGACCTTACCGTCGGCACCGCGTGCACTCAGCACGGACACTTCGAAGGCCAGCGCCAGACGCTTCTCCAGCACGCACGGCACGCCGCCAAGCGCGGCGTAGGCTTCGCGGGCCTCGGCGGGCGTGTTCACACGCACCTGCCCCTTGCCGTCGTAACCGAGACGCGCCGTCTTCAGAATGCCCGGCAACACGCTGTCGATGGCCGCGTCGCCCACGGCGGCAAGCGCCTCGTTCGACTCGATCACCAGATGCGGGGCCACGGGCACACCGCAGCTTTCGATGAAACGCTTCTCCGCCACCCGATCCTGCGCAATCGCGACGCAGCGCCCGGCAGGGCTCACGGTCGTGGTTTGCGCGAGGAAATCGAGCGACTGCGCAGGCACGTTCTCGAACTCGGTCGACACGGCCGGACACAGCGCGGCCAGCTCGGCGAGCGCCGTCTCGTCACGATAATCGGCCACGATCAGACGGTCGGCCACGGCACCGGCCGGGCAACGCGGGTCCGGGTCCAGCACACAGACCTTGTAACCCATCGACTGGGCGGCAAAACAGAACATGCGGCCGAGTTGGCCGCCGCCCAGCATACCCAGCCATTGGCCGGGAAGGACGGGCGCAGCGGAGACGGAATTCATCGACGTTTAGGAACAGACGGTAGCGGGGACGTTTTTTCTTTTACAGCGCAGGCAGCGTCATGCCGCGCGCGGCTTCGGTCTGCTTCGCACGGAACGCTTCGAGCTTGTCGGCAAGCGTCTTGTCGTCGGCTGCCAGCATCGAGACGGCGAACAGCGCCGCATTGGCCGCACCGGCTTCACCGATGGCGAAGGTCGCGACCGGCACGCCCTTGGGCATTTGCACGATGGACAGCAGCGAGTCTTCGCCACGCAGATACTTGCTCGGCACGGGCACGCCCAGCACCGGCACGGTCGTCTTGGCGGCGATCATGCCAGGCAGGTGCGCGGCACCGCCAGCACCGGCAATGATCGCGACCAGACCGCGCTCGCGTGCGGCTTCGGCGTAACGGAACATGTCGTCCGGCATGCGGTGTGCCGAGACGACTTGCGCCTCGTAAGGCACACCGAACTCGGCCAGAATGGCGGCCGCGTTCTTCATCACTTCCCAGTCCGAGTTGGACCCCATTACCACGCCAACGCGCGGGGCCACGGCTTGTTTGTCGCTCATAGTCTCAGTGCCCCGCTCAGGCCAGTTGCTGGCCGGTCAGGCGCTCGAGCGCCTCGCGGTACTTGGCGGCCGTCTTCTCGACGACTTCCGTCGGCAGTGCCGGTGCGGGCGGGGTCTTGCCCCACGGCTGCGTTTCCAGCCAGTCGCGCACGAACTGCTTGTCGAACGACGGCGGGTTGCTGCCCACGGCGTAAGAGTCAGCGGGCCAGAAGCGCGACGAATCAGCGGTCAGCGCTTCGTCCATCAGGTGCAGCTTGCCATCGTCATCCAGACCGAATTCGAACTTCGTGTCGGCGATGATGATGCCGCGCGTGGCGGCGTAAGCGGCGGCTTCCTTGTACAGACGGATCGAGATCTCACGGATCTGCTCGGCCAGTTCGCGACCGATGCGGCTCACCATGTCGTCGAAGCTGATGTTCTCGTCGTGTTCGCCCAGTTCGGCCTTGGCCGCCGGGGTGAAGATCGGTTCGGGGAGTTGCTGCGCGTTTTGCAGACCGGCGGGCAGCTTCACGCCGCACACCGCGCCCGTCGCCTGATAGTCCTTCCAGCCGCTACCGGCCAGATAGCCACGCACCACGGCTTCGACCAGGATCGGCTTCAGACGCTTGACCACGACCGCACGGCCAGCGACTTGCGCGGCTTCGTCGGCGGAGACGACCGTTTCCGGGGCCACGCCCGTCAGGTGGTTCGGCACGACGTGTGCGAGCTTGTCGAACCAGAAGTTGGCCATCTGGTTGAGCACACGGCCCTTGCCCGGAATCGGCTCGCCCATGATCACGTCGAACGCCGAGAGGCGGTCCGTCGTCACGATCAGCAGCTTGTCGTCGCCGACGGCGTAGTTATCGCGCACTTTGCCGCGCGAGAGCAGCGGCAGGCTCTTGAGGGAGGATTCGTACAGGGCGTTCAGAGCGGGGGTAGTCACGGCGGGACCCAATATCAGGAAGGGCAAAGGCGTAATTATACGCGCGTCGTGGGTCGTTTCACGAAGATGTCGGTCCGGTGAGTCGATGGAGTCGTCTGGGGCCGCCATCTTCTCATCCCGTGGGCCGCGCGCCGCCTTTGCCCTTCGACGACTTAGACCGGCCAGCGGCGGAACTGCGCTTCCAGCCGCGACTTTTCGGACGCCCGGACCAGCAGCGCCACGACCGGCGCACGCGAAACAGGATTCGACAGGGGCTTCGACGCCCCCAGACAGTGCCGGTACCAGCCAGCCACCGAACTGACGTCGTAATACTTGTTGTCGCAGGTGAGGCCGTAGTCGTCGAACGACACGAGCCGCACGGCATTCGGGTCATTGACCGCAATGGCCTCCTGCGAGATCCGGTCCGTGTGGCCATCGATGTATGCGGCCGACAGGAAGCGGATGCCGTTCAGCACGTCGAGTTCGTCTCGCAACCACAGCATGGCGGTACCGGGTGGCAAGCCGCCCGACGCCAGCAATGGCGACACCTTCTCGAAGTTCGCTTCGAGATAGTCGGCGAGTCGGCGGCGTCCCGGTTGACTTTGCCAGTCGATCTTGACCCCAAGGTCTTTCCCCATCAGTTGCTGCCTGAGGATGTGCACGCGGCGCTCGCTGCGCGTGTCGCCCCGCCCCGGCTCGCGCAGCATGGTCGTAAGCCGGGACAGTTCCGCGATCAGGTCGAAGCTGCGCGCCGCCACATTGATGTGGTGATCGCTGGCTTCGGCGCGCTGCCGGACGACTTCGTGCGCAAGCAGGCTGCGCAGCCGGGCGTCGCCACCACGCAATTGGAGCGCCGCGCTGGCAATCACTGCGCACGGCCGGGCAATCCCCCGCTCCGAGCAGACGAGTGGGATCTTGCCCGGATGCTGCCGCATAAAATCCGCCACGCCTTTACCGGCGCGCCAGAGCGCCGCACCGTCGATCTGGGTGTCGAAGCGCTCCATGCCCGTGAACTCCATGAACTGCACGTGCGACAGCCCCCCATCGAGATGGCCAGGTGTCACGGACGGCGGCATGCCAGCGTCCCCGCCTGCGTCCGGTGCGCTGTGTCGGCCGCCCCGGCGTGTCACGCGGGTGATGTAATCGCCGATCGGACGCTCCCGATAGCCCGCCCCGTCAGACGCACTGCCGTCGCGCGGCCGTTGCATCGTGCCCGGCTCGACGCAGAAGATCGCGCCGATCTGCGGATTCATCTTGAGCATGTGGGTGAGGCTGCGCGCTTCGGCCGGTGTCGCCGTCGGCCCCACGATGAAACGGTGACCCTCCAGTTCCAGCAGGCCGAAGCGGGTGCACTCGCCGTCCACGCGAATAAGCTTCGCCGTGTTCACGCCATACCGCTCGACCCACGCTTGGGCCGTCTCGCGCAGCGGCACCGCCCAGTCGGGTGTCGGGTCGTCGCACTCCCAAAGCGATATCTGAGAGGCGGCTGCGGTGCCCTGGCTGGATACGGCAGGGTCTCGGAGATCGTGCGACTTGGCACGCTTACAGTCCGCCGCCATCGTCGTGCGCATCTCCAACGACGTCGAGTCGGTCGCTGAGGACGCCTGAGGCATTTGGGACGCTTGGGACACGCCGCGTGTCCCGGCCGTCGATGGATCAGGATGGCGGGTACCGGTCAGCGTGCTGGCCATCTCGTGGGCGCGCGCGGACGGTGGAGATGCTTCGGGTCTCGAAAATCCAAAACACAGGGTCATTGTCTTGGGGAAGCGATTGAACGGCATCGATAACTCCGGGGCGCCCGGAACGGGCAGGTTGACGGGAGGCAGGAGACTGCCACGCGTCATCCCCCCGGACTTCCGGGAACGGGTGGATGCCTGTCGTTTCGCACCGGTAATGGGGCGCAGGACGGCCGCGGGACGGAACGCACAACGAACCGCTGTTAGGTCCGTCGACCGGCCCGGATGTTACCTACAATGGAAACGTTCACCCGACCAAAGTGGCCTGACGAGGCCGAGGGGGCTGCCATGACGATCTTATCGACACCGCGCACTGTCCGGCAGCCATGCATCGGACGAATGGGGGGATGGCCTGACGACGACGGCTGCGCAGCCATGTTCGGCCGCTTCGCCTCAGCCGCGCTCGCTGCCGTCGCCCTGCTTTCACTCTCAAACGCACCGGCGCTGGCGCAGACGGCCGCCCCGACGGTCGCACCCCAGACCCAGCACGCCCCCGTCCATCGGGCAACGCCACCCCGCGCGGCTTCCGCCGGGAGCGCGGCCGAGGCCAGCGAGCGCCCTGTCCTGCCACGGCTGATCGCCATTGCGCCACCGGACGACGACGACGATGTCATCCCCCGCTTCGCTCTCTTTGCAGCGCGCGATATCGAACAGTTGGGATTGCAATTTCCGGCACAGGCGGCCAATGGGACATCCGGATCGACGGACACCGAGGTCATCATCACGATGAGCCTGCGCGACAGCGCGACCACACGCATGCGCGACTTCTCGCGTCAGCATATGAACGAACCGATGACGCTGATCGTCGACGGCGTGGAGATGATCACCGCGACCATCCGCTCCGAGCTGGGCGGCAAATTCCAGTTGCAGATGCCAAAAGAAAAGGCCCGGCTTCTGTTCCAGCGCGTGCTGGCAAAAGCCGGGCCTGCGACCTGAGGGGGCGTGGGCATCTGACGTTCGTCAGCGTCCTCCCCTCGCAGGTCGGGCATTTCGCCGTCCGGGGTAACCCGGCGCGACGACAATGCGCGTATTTACTTCACGATCTGAGCGAGATCGCCGCTCTTGTACTTCTCGGCCATCTTGTCGAGCGAGACCGTCTTGATCTTGCCAGCCTGACCTTCGCAGCCGAACGACAGGTAGCGCGCCTTGCAAACCTGCTTAGCGGCTTCGCGAGCGGGCTTCAGGTAGTCGCGCGGGTCGAACTTGCTCGGGTTTTCGAACAGATAGCGACGGATCGCGCCGGTCATGGCCAGGCGGATGTCGGTATCGATGTTGATCTTGCGCACGCCGTGCTTGATGCCTTCGACGATCTCTTCGACCGGCACGCCGTACGTTTCCTTCATGTCGCCACCGAATTCACGGATCTCGGCGAGCAGTTCCTGCGGCACCGACGACGAACCGTGCATCACCAGGTGGGTGTTCGGAATGCGGCGGTGGATTTCCTTGATGCGGTCGATGGCGAGAATGTCGCCCGTCGGCTTGCGGCTGAACTTGTAAGCACCGTGCGAGGTACCGATGGCGATGGCCAGCGCGTCGCATTGCGTCTGGTGCACGAAGTCGGCGGCCTGATCCGGATCGGTCAGCAGTTGCTCGCGGGTCATCGTGCCGTCGGCACCGTGACCGTCTTCCTTGTCGCCCTTCATCGTTTCGAGCGAACCCAGCACGCCCAGCTCGGCTTCCACCGTCACGCCGATGTAGTGCGAGAACTCGACCACCTTGCGCGACACTTCGACGTTGTACTCGTAGCTGGCGACCGACTTGCCGTCCGCTTCGAGCGAACCGTCCATCATCACGCTCGAGAAACCGCTCTTGATCGCGGCCATACACACCGCCGGCGACTGGCCGTGATCCTGGTGCATCACGACCGGGATATGCGGGTAGGCTTCCACGGCTGCCGAGATCAGGTGACGCAGGAACGCTTCGCCAGCGTACTTACGAGCACCGGCCGAGGCTTGCATGATGACCGGCGCGCCAACTTCGTCGGCGGCGGCCATGATCGCGGAAACCTGTTCCAGATTGTTGACGTTGAAGGCCGGCAGACCATAGCCGTTTTCGGCGGCGTGGTCGAGCAGCTGTCGCATAGAGACTAGGGGCATGATGTTCTCCTTGGAATCACAAAACTAAGCAAATCTTTCTTCGATCCGGAGGCGCCCCACATGACGACAGCTCGCGCCCGGCGCGGTCGGTGCTGAATGCACCGCCTCGCCGTACTCGCGCGGCCCACTTGGTCATGCCTGGCCCACCTGAACGATCTTCAACGTGTTGGTGCCGCCGGGTTGCCCCATCGGCTCGCCTACCGTCAGCACAATCGTGTCGCCACGCTTTACCACACCGCTCGAGAGCAGCAACTTCTCGGCTTGCTTGAGCGCGTGATCGCGGTCATGCGTGGCGTCGGCGCGCATCGCGTAGACGTTGCGATACAGTGCCATTTTGCGATGGCTGCTCATCTGCGACGTCAGCGCAAAAATCGGCACATGGATCTTGTGACGGGACAGCCACAACGCGGTCGCGCCCGATTCGGTCAGCGCCACGATGGCTTTCGCGCCAAGATGATACGCGGTAAACAGGGCACCGGCCGCAATCGTTTGGTCGATGCGCGTAAAAGTCTGGTTCAACCAGTCGCGATCGAGTTCCACCGTTTCCGAGCGCTCGGCTTCGACGCAAATCGCCGCCATCGCCTCAATCGTCTCGACCGGGTACTTGCCCGCCGCGCTTTCCGCCGACAGCATCACCGCGTCGGTGCCGTCGAGCACCGCGTTGGCGACGTCCGACACTTCGGCACGGGTCGGCACCGGGTTGTGAATCATCGACTCCATCATCTGCGTGGCCGTGATGGTCGTCTTGTTCATCTCGCGCGCGAGCTTGATCATGCGCTTTTGCAGCGCCGGCACGGCCGCATTGCCGACTTCGATGGCCAGGTCGCCACGCGCGACCATGATGCAGTCCGAGGCCGCCAGAATCTCTTCGAGGGCCGGAATCGCTTCCGCACGCTCGATCTTCGCGATCATCAGCGGCTTGATGCCGAACGGCTCG
The DNA here is from genome assembly GCF_044772185.1 of Pandoraea sp. NPDC090278. NCBI lineage: Bacteria > Pseudomonadati > Pseudomonadota > Betaproteobacteria > Burkholderiales > Burkholderiaceae > Pandoraea > Pandoraea sp. NPDC090278. The sequence continues at coordinate 51,196 of NZ_JBIVYJ010000009.1, forward strand.
CCCGCCACGTTCGCCAGACGCCGCGCCATTTCCATGTCGGTAGCGTTCTTCGGGAACGAGACCGCGACGTAATCGGCGCCCAGCGCCATCGCGGTCTTGATGTCTTCCATGTCTTTCGACGTGAGCGCCGGTGCCGTCAGCCCGCCGCCCTGGCGGTTGATGCCCTTGTTGTTCGACAGGTCACCGCCGACCTTCACGGTCGTGTGGATCTCGCTGCCGAGCACGCGGTCGACGATCAGCACGATCAGGCCGTCGTTGAGCAGCAGGACGTCGCCCGTGCGCACGTCGCGCGGCAGTTCCTTGTAGTCCAGCCCGACGCGCTCGTCGTTACCGAGTTCGCACTCGCTGTCCAGAATGAACTTGGCGCCGGCTTCGAGCGTGGTCTTGCCGTTCTCGAACTTGCCGACGCGAATCTTCGGGCCCTGCAGGTCGGCCATGATGGCCACTTCGCGGCCCGCCGCCTTGGCAGCCGCGCGCACCATTTCGGCGCGCTCGATGTGGTCCTGCGCCTTGCCGTGCGAGAAGTTCAGGCGAACGACGTCGACGCCTGCGGCGATCATGCGCGAAAGCACTTCCGGCGTGCTCGATGCCGGACCGATGGTGGCGACGATCTTGGTGGAGCGGTTCATTACATCCATCTCTTCATCCTCTTTGGGTAGCAGCGCTTTCGACATTACTGGCGCTTAGAGGTTTGTAACGCAATTAGGCCGCCGCAGGTTAACCAAAAAGTTTGTATTGTCCGTACGAAATCGTTTGATTCGATCTCTAACGTTCGCAATAAAGCGATCGAAACCGCCCTCGGCGAACGTTTTCCGGACCGTCGAACCGCCCTGCAAGCCCCGCTCCACCTGGGTTTGCGCATTTCAGAGCAAACCCAGCACAAATTCCGCGCAATCCGCCCGATCAGTTCGACTGGGCGGCGCGTTGTTCCAGCACGTCGACGGCCGGAAGCGTCTTGCCTTCGAGGAATTCGAGGAAAGCGCCGCCGCCGGTCGAGATGTAGCTGACCTGATCGGCGATACCGTACTTGGCGATGGCCGCGAGCGTGTCGCCACCACCGGCGATCGAGAAGCCCTTGGCTGCGGCGATGGCGCGCGCCAGGGTTTCCGTGCCGTGACCGAACTGGTCGAATTCGAACACGCCGACCGGGCCGTTCCAGACGATGGTGCCCGCGCTGCCCAGTTGCTCGGCCAGCTTGGCGGCCGTTTGCGGGCCGATGTCGAGGATCATGTCGTCGGCGGCCACGTCGGCGGCGGCCTTGACGGTCGCTTCGGCGTTCGCGCTGAATTCCTTCGCGCACACCACGTCCGTCGGGATCGGCACCGATGCGCCGCGTGCGGCCATGGCGTCGATGATTGCCTTGGCTTGCTCGACCAGATCGGCTTCGGCGAGCGACTTACCGATCGGCAGACCGGCGGCCAGCATGAACGTATTGGCGATGCCGCCGCCCACGATCAGTTGGTCGACCTTGTCGGCCAGCGTCTTAAGGATGGTGAGCTTGGTGGAGACCTTCGAGCCAGCCACGATGGCCACGAGCGGACGCGCCGGTGCGTTCAGCGCCTTGCCCAGCGCTTCGAGTTCTGCGGCGAGCAGCGGGCCTGCGCAAGCGACCGGTGCGTACTTGGCGATGCCGTGCGTGGTGGCTTCGGCGCGGTGGGCCGTGCCGAATGCGTCGTTCACATAGACGTCGCACAGCTTGGCCATCTTCTGCGCCAGTTCGTCGTTGTCCTTCTTCTCGCCCTTGTTGACGCGGCAGTTCTCCAGCAGCACGACCGAGCCCGGGGCCAGGTCAAAACCGCCGTCGACCCAGTCAGCGACCAGCTTCACGTCGCGGCCGAGCAATTCCGACAGACGCTTCGCCACCGGGGCGAGCGAGTCGGCGGGCTTGAATTCGCCTTCCGTCGGACGACCCAGATGCGAGGTGACCATCACGGCAGCGCCGGCGTCGAGCGACATCTGGATGGCTGGCACCGAGGCGCGGATACGCGTGTCTTCCGTGATTCGGCCCTCATCGTCTTGCGGCACGTTCATGTCGGCGCGGATGAAGACACGTTTGCCGGCGAGGCGGCCCTGGGCGATCAAATCGGAAAGACGTACGACGGAAGCCATGAGAATCCGGAATAAATAGTGGGAAAAACATGCATTTTAACTGATCCGACCGCCCCGATGCCCATTTTGCAGGTCCGGCGTTCCACCTACAGGAACAGTCGCCCCAGCGTATAAACGACCATCCCGATCACGATCATCTCGATCATGTTCCTACGCCAGATGAACCAGCCCGTGGCCGCCACTGCCGCCGCGAGCTTGTGATTGCCCAGATGCATGGCGAACTGGTGATCGAGCAGCACGACCTCCGGCACGACGATGACCGCAAGCGCCGCCGCCGGTGCGTAGCGCAGCGCGCGTTGCAGGCGTTGCGGCAACGTCACGCGCTCGCCCGCGAGCATGAAGAAGGTGCGCGTGACGATGGTGATGGCCGTCATCGCGACGAAGGCGAACCAGATTTCGAAGGTGCTCATCAGCGACGCTCTCCCGAGGTGCGGCGTTCTTCATGGACGGCGTCCGGCTGCGGTTCGCCGGTCTTCGTCGTCACTGGCGCATTTGCCGCCACGTCGTCCCCCGTCGAAATCGGCACCCGCACCGGATTGGCCAGCGCGAGGCGCTTCGCATGGCGCGACGCCAGTTCGTCGCACACCATGCCCGCGGCCAGCGCGCCGAGCACGCCCAGCACCAGATTGAGGCGATACGGCAAATCGAACGCGAGCACCCCGATGAGCGACGCGAGCGCCACCGCCAGCATCGTCGAGCGGCTGTTGATCGTGTGAACCATCATCGGAATGAGCGCGAGTGTGCCTGCAAACCCCAATCCCCAGCTGTCAGGTACCAGTGCCCCAAGCACGATGCCGAGAATCGACGACACGTGCCACACCGCCCAGTTGGAGAGCGTGATGCCGTAATACGTCCCCTCCTTGCCCGGCACGTAGCCGTTCGCAAAGTTCTGGTTCATGAACATCACGAAACCGAGATCGCCATTGACGTAACCGAGCGCGATGCGACGCGGCAACGACAGATAGGAGAAATGCGGCTGGAGGCCCGCGCTGAAGATCACGAAGCGCAGATTGACGATGCCGACCGTCAGCAGAATCGTCCAGAGCGGCATACCGGCGGCGAAGAGTGGCAGCGAGGCCAGTTGTGCCGACCCTGCGTAGAGCATCAGGCTCATGCCGATGGCCTGCGGCACGGTCAGCACCGATTTGCTCATGGCGACGCCTGTCACCAGACCCCACGAGAAAATGGCAGGCAAAAGCGGCGAGATAATGCGAAATCCGGCCGCGAACCCTTCACGTTCAGCGGCAGGCAAACGAAACATTGACATGGTCGGCTGGGGGGGCAGCGCCGGGGTGAGCGACGCGGTGTCTGGCATTACGGGGCGAAGCGGTCCCGACGGCGCCCGGCACGCCCGAGATGACCACTAGCGGTCACGGCGCCCGCCAGGGTTGCCGGATTGTCTCGTGAATATGTTCATCATTGGCGGCGGACGTCAGGCCATTATAGCCACGGTAAATAGTTACTTAGTACGGGGAAAGCCGTCACTCGCGTGTTTTTTCTGATGCAACGCTGCCGCTGTGGCATACGCGCCACGCGTACCCGACCATGACCGTCGGGGCGGCTAGCCGTCCGCAAAGGGCGGCGGCTGCTTTACAATAGCGTCTTTTGGTAAACGGGCGGACGTCACCCAGTGACCGACACCGTCCGGGCAATCCTCAAAACTTCGGATTCGCGGCCTACCGCGAATTCATCGAATATCACCACGGTCCGAACCCCATGAGCGAAGTCAAACAAATGCCGGTCGTCGAAGTCGGCGCTGAAGATCTCCCGGTCCACTGCCCGAACCCGAAGATGCAGTTCTGGAGCAGCCACCCGCGCGTGTTCATCGACGTGAGCCACGGCGAAGCCGCCTGTGCCTATTGCGGCACGCGCTATCGCCTGAAGCCCGGCACCGTGATCAAGGGTCACTGATCGTCCGTCTTTTTCGTGAAACGGCCCGGTCGCCGGGTCCGTCTCATCGCCACGCTTAACGAATTGAGTCTCCGCCACGATGCATAAAGCCTTGGTGATCGCCCCCAACTGGATTGGGGACGCGCTGATGGCGCAGCCGTTGTTTACCCTGCTCAAGCGTCTGCATCCGCGTCTGACCATCGACGCGATCGCGCCCGGCTGGGTCGCCCCGGTGCTCGAACGCATGCCGGAGATTTCGCGCGTCGTCGCCACCGACCTCGCGCACGGCAAGTTGCAGCCGCTCGAGCGCTACCGGCTCGCGAGCGTGCTGGCCGACGAGGGGTACGACGCCGCCTATGTGCTGCCCAATTCCCTGAAGTCGTCGCTGATTCCGTGGCTGGCGCGCATTCCGCTGCGCATCGGCTACAAGGGCGAGCAGCGCTACGGCCTGCTCAACGTGCGTCACGCCAATCCGCGCAAGGACGAGCGCCCGCCGATGGTGCGGCATTACGCTGCGCTCGCATTCGCACCGGGCGCCAAGCTGCCCGAGACGTTGCCGACGCCGCGCATCGAGGCCGACCTGAACGAATCGGCCCGCGTGTTCGCGCGCTTCGGCCTCGATCTGCGCGTGCCGCTCGTGGTGTTCTGCCCGGGCGCCGAGTTCGGACCAGCCAAGCGCTGGCCGCCGGGACACTTCGCGCAGCTCGCGCAATTGGTGCGCCGTTCGTTCCCGTACGCGCAGATCGTCGCGCTCGGCTCGGGCAAGGATGGTGCGCTGGCCCAGCAAATCGCCGCCGATGCGCCGTTCGTTCGCAATCTTTGCGGGCAGACGTCGCTGGCCGAGGCCTGCGCCCTGCTCGCACGCGCGAACGCCGTGGTGAGCAACGATTCCGGCCTGATGCACGTGACAGCCGCCCTGCGCCGCCCGCAGATCGCCTTGTTCGGTTCGTCCGATCCGCGCCATACGCCGCCGTTGTCCGAGCAGGCGCACATCCTGTGGCTACAATTGGAGTGCAGCCCGTGTTTTGCCCGCGAATGTCCGCTGGGTCACACACGCTGCCTGAACGAGTTGATGCCCGAGCATGTGTTCGCGAATCTGCGCAACATTCTGCTGACGCAGCGCTGAGCGCCGCGCACGGCAAGCTTTCGGTTCGATCCCGGTAACACTCAACGGTAAATCCTCATGCCACGTTTTGTCCGTCTGTTCGATGCCGCCAGTGAAACCATCACGGCCTTTTATGACGCGCTGCGCCGTGGTCAGACGGATCGCGCGATGACGCTCTGGGCGAACGAGGATTTCGTCAGCTACATTCGCGCCGACGGTACGCGCTGGGACGGCCTTGAACAGATCCGCAGCGGTCTCGTCGCCCAGTTCGCGCAGAGTGTCGTGCTGATCGACTCACTCGATACGACCGAGTACGACACCGTCGGCACGGTCGTGCACACGGCGACCGAAGCCATTCGCGTGGGCAAGGAAGACGCCGGGCAAACGACCGCTCAACTCATCCACACGACCTACGTGCTGGTGCACGAGCAAGGCGACTGGCGCTTCGCCCACATCCACTCAAGCCCCCTGCCGCCGCATGCCGTCGAGCAATTCAGCCTGATGATGCACGCGCGTCCGGACGGGCTGCACTAAACCGTACGGTGTTCGCATGACAGCGCGCCCGGCCGTCTTTCTGCCTCAGGATTACCGGCCGCCCCGGTGGTTGCCCGACGGCCACAGCCAGACGATCTATCCCGCGCTGCTGGGCCGCCGCCCGTCGGTCGAGTTCCGCCGCGAGACGTGGGATACGCCCGACGGCGATTTCGTCGACGTCGACTGGCTGGTCGCGCCACCCGCCTCGCAGAAGTCCCCGCCCGCCCCCGACGGTCTCGTCGAAACACCGCTGGTCGTGCTGTTCCACGGTCTCGAAGGGGGGTCGGGCAGCCATTACGCCCGCACCCTGATGCGTGAGGTCGAAGCGCAGGGCTGGCGCGGCGTGATTCCCCACTTTCGCAGTTGCAGCGGACGCATGAATCGCGGCCCGCGCTTCTATCACTCCGGCGACAGCACCGAAATCGACTGGATGTTGCAACGCCTGCGCGCCCACACGTCCGGCCCGATCTTCGCGGCGGGCGTGTCGCTCGGCGGCAATGTGCTGCTGCGCTGGCTCGGCGAGCGCGAGGGGCACGCGACGCAAGTCGTCAGCGCCGCCTGCGCGATCTCCGCCCCGCTCGATCTGCGCGCGGGCGGTCTGGCGCTCTCGCACGGCTTCAACATGGTGTACACGCGCAACTTCCTCGGCACGCTCAAGAAGAAGGCGCTCGCCAAGCTCGATCAGTACCCCGGCCTTTACGACCGCAATCTGATGATGGCCGCGCGCGATCTCGGCGAATTCGATCACGTGGTCACCGCACCGCTGCACGGCTATCACAGCGCGTTCGACTACTACACGCGAGCGTCGAGCAAACCGATTCTGCCCGCCATCGAAGTCCCGACGCTCGTCATCAACGCCCGCAACGACCCGTTCCAACCCGCCAGCGCCCTGCCCGGCGAAGGCGACGTCGGCCGCTTCGTCCAACTGCTGCAACCGGCACATGGCGGACACGTCGGCTTCATGAGCGGGCCGTTTCCGGGCGGGCTGACGTGGATGCCGCATACCGTCGTCGACTACTTCCGTCAATTTCTGCCGTCTGCCGCGTAAGGTGTTCGCAAGGCGTCGGCACACATTAAGGGCTCCTAAGCTAATGGATGAGATCGTTCGACAAGCGATGGCCAAATGGCCCAATGTGCCGCACTGCTACGGCTGGCTCGCGCTCGATCGTCGCGGCCAGTGGCGCATGCGCGACGAACAGGCGCAGGCGGAAGGCACGGCTGGCGACCCGATTCGGCACACCGCGCTAATCGCGTTCATCGCCCGCAATTACGCCAGCGACGATGCCGGACGTTGGTACTTCCAGAACGGCCCGCAACGCGTGTACGTCTCGTTGGCTTACGCACCGTTCGTGGTGCGCCTCACGTGGGACACCGCAGCGAACGACGAACGAGGCGCGCCCGTGCTGACGGATCAGTTGGGCAAGACGTTCGTGCCGCAGGCCTGCCTGCTCGACGAGGATGGCAGCGTCGCCTTTGTGGGGACGAAGGGCTTGGGGGACATGGCGGACGCGACCGCGCCGCTGGCGCTGCTGCACGATCACGATATCGATCTGCTCACGCAGGTGTCGGATCTGGCGCAGGCATTCGAAGTGGCTGAGACGGCAGACGACACGGCGGACGCAAAGGCTGCGGTACGTCTGCATTGGCGCAATGGCGATTCGGAAGATTCGCTGCCGCTGTCCATCGTTCACGCGGGCACGTTGCCGCAGACGTATGGCTTCGAGCGTGACCCGCAGGCACCGGCCGCCTGATTTTCGGCCACACCCCGAAAGACTGCGTGACGGGACGCCCTCGGCGCCCGTCAGCCGAACTGCTTGTTGAATTCCTTCTCGTCTTCCTTATCTTCCTTGTACCGGCGCTGGAACTCGTGCAGTTTCGCGTCGATGGTCGACAGCTCGTAGAAGTCGGCATCCCCGGCGTCGCGCGCGAGCTTGAGCTGACTTACCGCCGCCATCCACTGACCTTGCAGGGCATATTGCTCGGCGAGCGCCTCATGCTGACGCGCCCGTTTGCCGCCCGCAGCCCATGCGCCAGCCAATGCGCGCCACCAGATCGGCTCGCTGCGGTAGCGCTCGACCTGCGATTGCAGGAACTTCGTAGCTTCGGGAACGCGCTGGCTAGCGATGAGCGCGTCTGCGTAGGCCATGTCCGCCGCCTGTGACAACGGGAAGGCTGCGCGCGCCTGCGTGGCGATGCGCAGCGCCTCGTCTGGCTTGCCAGACAGCCTTGCGAGATCGGACGCCAGCACCGCCAGACTCGGCGTGCCCGGCCCGGTGCCGCCGAAGGCCGTACGCGCGCGCTCAAGCGCGTCGCGCGCGGGCTCCCAGCGACGCTGCTTCACTTCGGCCAGCGCCACCGCATACCATGCCCCCGCCACGTTCGGTGCGGTCTGCGTCCGGATAGCGGTACGTTGCGCGTCGGCGATGGCGGCAAAATCGCTCGCCGACTTCTGCTGCAAGACCAGCGAGCGCGCACGCACGAACGCGTATTCCGGCGACTGCTCCGGCTGACGATAACCGGCGCTGCGCGAGCGGTTGAGCATATCGGCGATGCGCTCGGTCGTAAGCGGGTGAGTCCGCACGTATTCCGGCACACCGGCCTCGTTGATCGAATCGGCGCGTTGCAGACGCTCGAAGAAGGTCGGCATCGCATACGTGTCGAAACCGGCGGCCTGCAATAACTGGAAGCCGACCCGATCCGCCTCGCGCTCCGCGTCGCGCGAGAACCGCAGTTGCCGGTCGACGGCCAGCCCCTGCCCGCCCATGGCAATGCCCATCCCAAGGTCCGAGCTGCGCGCGCCGATACCGGCCAGCAAGCCGAGCAGCAGACCGCCCAGCGCAATCCACGAGTTCTGCGCCTGCTGGCCGAGCATGCGGGCGATGTGATGCTGAAGGACGTGCCCCGTCTCGTGCCCGACCACGGAGGCGAGTTCCGACTCGGTTCGCGTGGTGACGATCAGCCCGGTGTTAATGCCGATGAAGCCGCCAGGCAGCGAGAAGGCGTTGATCGCGGCGTCGCGCACGACGAAGAACTCGAAGCTCTGGCTCGCGTCGATGCCGATCTTGCGGGTGGCCGAGACAAGCTTGCTGCCCAGCGCATTGACGTAGTCGGAGAGCAGCAGATCGTTGACGTAATCGGGATCGGCGCGGATCTCGCGCATCACGCGCTCGCCCAGCTTGCGCTCCATCGCGGGCGAAAGGTCGGCGGCCGAACTTTGGCCGAGCGTGGGCAAGCCCTGAGCGACCGCTTGCGTCGGAATGATGGCGGTGGCGAACGTCGTCGCCGTCATCACCGGCAGCATCACGGCGGCAACGATGCGCCGCCAGCGGGCGACGCCATATGAACCTGAATCGAGGGAATTGGGATGACGGGCGTGCGTCGGCATGGACGTCATGGGCGTGGGCGCAGCGTGGCGCTGATCATTCGAGGCTGCTGCTATGATAGCAGCCAGACGCGGACGTTCCGCACCGTCGCCCGAACGATAAAAACATTGGCAAATTCACCGACGCGGGCCACATGATCGCGCACGATCCCAGCCCGGACTCAGACTGATTTCCCGCACTTTCTCAGCATCGACTCATGGCAGAACTCACCCACTTCGACACCGCCGGACAGGCCCACATGGTTGACGTCGGCGGCAAGGACAGCACGCACCGCATCGCGGTCGCGCGCGGCACCATCCGCATGAAGCCGGAAACGCTGGCGCTCATTCGCACCGGCACGGCCAAGAAAGGCGACGTGCTGGGCATCGCCCGCATCGCCGCCATTCAGGGTGCCAAGCGCACAGCCGATCTGATTCCGCTGTGCCATCCGCTCGCTCTCACGCGTGTGACGGTAGAGTTTCTCGTCGACGACGGCGCGAACGCCGTGCACTGTCGCGCGCAGGTCGAGACCATCGGGCGCACCGGCGTCGAAATGGAAGCGCTTACCGCAGTGCAAGTCGGTCTGCTGACGATTTACGACATGTGCAAAGCTGTGGATCGCGGCATGACGATGACCGACGTTCGCGTGCTGGAGAAGCACGGCGGCAAGTCGGGGGATTGGGTCGCGGCGGAGTAATCACGTCCGCGACGCCGTCCACTGCACCGCCAGAATGCTCGCGAAGACCATCGCAAGTCCCACAAATGCCAGTCCTTTGATGGTCTGACCGAGCAGCACCCAGCCGAGCACGACAGCCGTCAACGGACTAAGCAATCCCAGTGACGACACCGCCACCGGCGCAAGACGCGCGATGCCGCGAAACCACAACGCATACGCCAGCAAAGCCCCCGCCATCGAGAGATAGACATACCCTGCCGTCTGCCACCATGTGAGCGATGGCAGCGGGGGATCGGCCAGCAACGCCACCGGCGTCAGCATCAATCCACCCAACAGCAGTTGCCAACCGGTGAGCGCCAGCACCGGCATGCTCAGTCGCCAGCGACGCGTCAGATAGGTGCCTGCCGCCATGCATGCCGCGCCAGCAAGCGCCGCTGCAATGCCGACCGGCTCGAACACCGTCCCCGGCGAAAGCAGCAACACCCCCATCCCGACGACACCGGCAATTGCCGCCCACACCGTCGCCATCAGCGGCCGCCGCTGATCCACGCCCCACGCCAGCCCCATGACCAGCAACGGCTGAATCGCGCCGACGACCGCCGCCAGACCACCCGGTAACCGGTACGCCGCGACGAACAGCAGCGCCTGAAATGCGCCGATGTTCAGTGCGGAGAGCGTCAGCAATCGCGCCCAGTCGCTGCGCGCAGGCCAGCGTCGCGCGTAGAGCAAGAGCAGCAATCCCGAGGGCAGCACGCGAATCAGCGCCGCCGTGAATGGCCGGTCGGGGGGCAACACCTGCGTCGTCACGATGTAGGTCGATCCCCAGATCATCGGGGCGAGTGCCGTGAAGAGCACATCCAGCCACGCGGTGCTCGTCGTCTGTGCAGAAATTCGGGTCATCGCAATTTATCTTCAATTCAAGATAAATCGAAGTTTGGTATCATTTTGTCTTGATGTCAAGATAAAAGGAGTTAGCAACATGACGAAGCGATCACCGGGGAATGCGGGGAATGAGATTAACGGCGACGCGGTCGACAGCATCCTCGCGCAGTGGCATCGCGAGCGTCCGGATCTGGACGTGTCGCCCATGGGCGTGATTGGCCGCCTCAAACGGTGCGCGGCGCTCGTTCAACAGCAGCTCGACGCCACGTTTGCCGAGTTCGATATGAGCGGGTGGGAGTTCGATATGCTGGCGACGCTGCGTCGCTCCGGTGCACCTTACCGGCTCGCGCCGACGGCGCTCTTCTCCACGCTAATGGTGACGTCGGGCACCATGACGCATCGGTTGCAGCGTCTCGAAGCGCGCGGCTGGATCGCGCGCGTGCCGAACCCGGACGATGCGCGCAGCACGCTCGTCCAACTGACCGGCGACGGCTTCGCCCTGATCGAACGTGCGGTCGAAGCGCACGTGGCCAACGAACACCGCATGCTCGCACCGCTCACCAAAGCGACGCTGATCAACGTTGAGTCCGGGCTGAGCGACTGGCTAAAGGCGCTGGAAGGCGTGAAGTGAGCTGCTAAGTCAGGTTGTCTCGACGTCAAGAAAAAGGCTCGCGATGGCGAGCCTTTCGAGTTGTAGCGTATCGCTCGGATCAGGCCGTTGCGACCTTGCCGACGCTCTGGCGTTGCGGCCAGAAGTACCACACCGCACCGACCACTTGCAGCACGATCAGTACCGTCCACGCCGAGAAGTGACCCTCCGGGCTATGCGCCGCGTACGCGCCGAGTACCGCGCCGACGCCGACCTGACACAGGAAGATCAGCAGGAAGATGACGAGGGTGAGCGACGTGTTGACGCGTCCGATCAGCGTGCCGTGGAAGTACTCCGCGAGCACAGCGTAAGACAGAATGCCCGTACCGCCGAAGATGCCGTAAGCGGCCCACAGCCAGACCGGCGGAATCGGCGTGCGCAGCATCAGCAACAACTGCACCACGACGAACAGCACCATGCCGACGCCGGAGAAAGCGAACACGCTCACCCCCCGACGCTCCAGCGAGCGAGCAGCCGCCCCGAACACCACGCTGCCCGCCATCATCGCCAGCCCCACGACCGACACGAGCGACGCCGCTTCCGCCGCCGACAACCCCTCGACGTCACGCATGAACGGCGCCATCCACAGCGACTGCATTGCGTAGAACACGCCCTGCGTGATACCCGAGAGCGACGTCACTTTCCAGAACATCGCGCTGCCGAGCACCTGACGCACGCCCTGCAACGCCTCCGACAAGCCGCCCTGCGCATGCGAACCGGGCTTCTCCGGCGCACCGAACCATAGTGCGACAGACATGAACACCGTGAGCGCGGCCAGTCCGAACGACACCACGCGCCAGTCCGTCAGCCCGAGCAGCCAGTTCAAAGGCGTGCCGACGACCACACCGCCCAGACCACCTACGGCCATCACCAGCCCGTTAAGCAACGGCAGACGCGCCACCGGAAACCACTGCGCCAGCGCCTTGAACGCGCTGCCCAGACACACCGACACGCCCACACCAATGAGCAGACGACCGACCATCAGCGCGCCAACGCCGTGTGCCAGTCCGAACAACGCCGCACCGGCCGCCGCGAGCAGCAACACCAGCGACGACACCCGGCGCGGCCCGAACTTGTCGAGCAGCACGCCCGCGGGCAATTGCGCACCGGCAAAACCGAGGAAATAGAGGCTCGTGAGCAGGCCGAGATCGGCAGACGAGAGACCGAGGTCGCGCGTCATGAACGGCGCAAACCCGATGTTCACACCGCGGTACACGTATGAGACGAAGTATCCGCAGGCGAACAGCACGAAAATTCGAAGTGCTTTCGACATGGAGTAAACCCTAGTGAATTGCTTGGGTATCGATTGTCGGTGCAAGCGCGATGTGAAGCCAACGAAACCTTTGTGCTCGCATTGTGAGTAAAATTTGACATCATGTTCCAACACCTCCCTCCCCTCCAATCCCTGCGTGCGCTTGAGGCCGCCGTGCGTCACCGGAGCTTTACCCGCGCCGCCGAGGAATTGAATTTGACGCACAGTGCTGTCAGCCACCACATGCGCTCGCTGGAGCAGCAATTGGGCACGGCGCTGTTCCGGCGGGTGGGCGCGCGAATGATTCCGACGAGCGTCGGGGCGCGTCTGGCCGAGCGGGTGCGCATCGGCATGACGGAACTGGACGAGGCGATGAACGAAGCCAAAGCGGGCATTACGCCAGACGCCACGCCCGCCATCGTCCGTCTGGAAATCAGCGTGATGACCGATCTGGCTGCGCAATGGCTGATTCCCCGGCTCGACCGCTTCAGCAAACTTCACCCGGGCATCGATCTGGTCGTGCGCATTCACGCGGACATCTCGGCCCCGGATCCTTATTCCGTCGACGTCGGCATCTGGCATCAACGCGTGGAAACGCCGGGGTTCGTCACCCGAAAATTGCTCGACGACTTCGTCATTGCCGTGTGCAGCCCGGAACTGATCGCCAGTGTCCCGGGTTTCACGGTCGCCGATACGCCCAAGCTGCCGATGCTGCGCTTCGCCTACCGATCCTGGCGCGACTGGCAAGTGGCTGCCGGATTACCGCCGCATGAGCCGACGCGCGGACCGATCTTCGACGATTCGGGGCTGCTGTTGCGCGCAGCGCTCGCAGGACATGGCGTGGCCACGGCGCGCAGCTTACTGGTGCGCGACACGCTGGCGTCGGGGGAGCTGGTGCAGATCGGCGACGTGCGGATTCCGCCGAGTCTGGAGTACCACGTGAGCTGGCGGGAGAATCATCCTCGCGAGCGGGCGATTCACGCCTTCTGGGACTGGATGCAGGACGAGATCGCGGCCACGGTGCCGTTGATGCCGTCGCCGATCAAATCCGCGTAAATCAACACGTCTGAAGCGCGCATAAAAAAACGGCAACGAATTCCGAGGAGTTCGTTGCCGTTTCAGGCGTAGGCTTCGGTGCGCGGATCGAGATCCTTGCGCGAAGCCCGACAGCCGGGCATTCGGGGCGCCTTGCGGCACCCCGGTCATGCAGTCTCTTGCGAGACTTACATGCCCATGCCCATGCCGCCCATACCGCCCATGTCGCCCATACCGCCGGCCATCGGAGCATCTTCCTTCGGCAGTTCGGCAACGGCGCAGTCGGTCGTCAGGAGCAGGCCCGACACCGAAGCGGCGTTTTGCAGTGCGGTGCGGGTGACCTTGGTCGGGTCCACAACGCCCATTTCCACCAGATCGCCGTACTCACCCGACGATGCGTTGTAGCCGTAGTTGCCCTTGCCTGCAACAACGTTAGCCACGACGACGCTGGCTTCTTCGCCACCGTTGGTGACGATCTGACGCAGCGGCTCTTCCATCGCGCGCAGCACGATCTTGATACCGGCGTCCTGGTCAGCGTTGGCACCCTTAAGGTCCGACACGGCCACGCGAGCACGCAGCAGCGCAACGCCGCCGCCCGGGACGATGCCTTCTTCCACGGCAGCGCGGGTAGCGTGCAGCGCGTCTTCCACGCGTGCCTTCTTTTCCTTCATTTCGACTTCGGTTGCAGCACCGACCTTGATCACGGCAACACCGCCGGCCAGCTTGGCCACGCGCTCTTGCAGCTTTTCACGGTCGTAGTCGCTGGTGGCTTCTTCGATCTGGGCGCGGATCTGCTTGACGCGCGCTTCGATGTTCACGGCTTCACCGGCGCCATCGATGATGATGGTGTTTTCCTTGCCGATTTCGATGCGCTTGGCTTGACCCAGCTCAGCCAGCGTAGCCTTTTCCAGCGTCAGGCCGATTTCTTCGGCGATGACCTGGCCGCCCGTCAGGATGGCGATGTCTTCCAGCATGGCCTTGCGGCGGTCGCCGAAGCCCGGTGCCTTGACGGCGCAGGTCTTCAGGATGCCACGGATGTTGTTGACCACCAGCGTTGCCAGGGCTTCGCCCTCGACGTCTTCGGCGATGATCAGCAGCGGACGGCCAGCCTTGGCGACTTGCTCGAGCACCGGCAGCAGGTCACGGATGTTCGACACCTTCTTGTCGAACAGCAGGACGAACGGGTTCTCCAGGATCGCGACTTGCTTTTCCGGGGTGTTGATGAAGTACGGCGAGAGGTAGCCGCGGTCGAATTGCATACCTTCGACGACGTCCAGCTCGTCTTGCAGCGACTTGCCGTCTTCGACGGTGATCACGCCTTCCTTGCCGACCTTGTCCATTGCCTTGGCAATGTAGTCACCGATCGAGGTGTCGCTGTTGGCCGAGATCGAGCCGACTTGAGCGATTTCCTTGTTCGTGGTGCAGGGCTTGCTGATCTTGCGCAGTTCTTCGATAGCAGCGGCGACAGCCTTGTCGATACCGCGCTTCAGGTCCATCGGGTTCATGCCCGAGGCAACGTACTTCATGCCTTCGCGAACGATCGACTGAGCCAGCACCGTTGCGGTGGTGGTACCGTCGCCGGCGTTGTCGCTGGTCTTGGAAGCCACTTCCTTGACCATTTGCGCGCCCATGTTCTGGAGCTTGTCCTTGAGTTCGATTTCCTTGGCGACCGACACACCGTCCTTGGTCACGGTCGGGCCGCCGAAGCTGCGCTCGAGCACGACGTTACGACCCTTCGGGCCCAGGGTCACCTTGACGGCGTTAGCGAGGATGTTGACACCCTCAACCATCTTGGAACGAGCGGCATCGCCGAAAACGACTTCTTTAGCTGCCATTGCATTAACTCCTTGGATTCTTTACGTAGATGTCTGGGGGCAGACGGTCTTAGGCGGCCACGACGGCCATGATGTCTTCTTCGCGCATGACCAGCAGTTCCTGGCCATCGACCTTCACGCCTTGGCCGGCGTACTTGCCGAACAGAACGCGGTCGCCCACCTTCACGTCGAGTGCGATCAACTTGCCTTGATCATCGCGCTTGCCCGGGCCGACGGCCAGGATCTCGCCCTGGTCCGGCTTTTCGGCGGCGGCTTCCGGGATCACGATGCCCGATGCCGTCTTCGTTTCGTTATCCAGGCGCTTGACAATAACGCGGTCATGCAAGGGACGAAGGTTCATTACAAGCTCCTCTTTCTCTCAGTGAGATCGTCAAAACTAAATATGCAAACATTTGCATATTTGGTGAATTCATGGCGTTAGCACTCTGCGCCAACGAGTGCTAATTATAGGGACGGGGTTTTACGATTTCAAGACGCGGGGTTTTCCCGGAGGCAAAGAAAATCCCGAACGAACGCCATCAATGGCCTAAAACGCCCCGACTGGCGGAAACATTTATTTATTTGGACGGGAAAATCCGGCGGCCTGAATGGCGGTGACGCACGCCGAGTCTCCCGGGCAACCCCTGACTTGCCGGGGTATTGCGCACGGAGTAAAAGTCGGATCACCCACTCACCGTCCCGAGGGTCGTGCGCCGATGGACCAGCCCGTCAAGCTCAACGCCGATTCGCTCGGGATCACCGAGTCCGTGATCATGGGGATCGCCGGCACCGCACCGGCATACAGCATCGAGATCACGACATCCACGATCATCGGCACGGCAGGTACCCTGTCGCCCGCGAGCATTCTGGTGTGCGGGCTGGTCATGTTCGGCATTGCCTACGCATTCATCAACATGAATCGGGCGCTGGCGAGCGCCGGGACGTCCTACTCGTGGGTCAGCATGGTATTCGGGCGCACGCTGGGCTTCTTCGCGGGCTGGGCGCTGCTGGTGTTGTGCTGCGTGTTCATGGTGTCGGCCATGATCCCAGCGGCGAATGCCACACTGCTCATCTTCGACCGGCCCATGATGAACAACGTCCACTACGTGACGCTCATCGCCGCGGCGTGGCTCACCTTCGTGAGCGCGGTCGTCGTCAAGGGCATCAAGCTGACGAGCCATGTGCAGGTATTGATGACGATCGTAGAAGGCGTGATCCTGTTTGCGATCATTGTGGCGAGCTTCTTCGTCTTCCCACATGCGCCACAGCACGCGTTCTCGCTGTCCTGGTTCTCCCCGCTAGCTTTCACACCGCAGGCCTTCGCCAACAGCGCGCTGGTGTCGATCTTCTTTTTCTACGGCTGGGACGTCACTATGAATCTCAGCGAAGAAACACGCGACTCGAATCGCACGCCGGGACGTGCGGCGTTCTGGTCGATGGTGTTTCTGATGATGTTCTTCCTGATCTTCATCGTCATCGCGCTGCTGGGGCTATCCGATGCCGAAATCCAGCACTACAACACGAACATCATTTTCGCGATTGCGGAAAAGCTCTTCGGGCCGACGTGGGGCTATGTGGCAATCGTCGCAGTTTTGCTAAGCACGGTGGGGACGGTCGAGACGCAGGTGCTGCAATTCACGCGCACCCTTTTCGCGAAGAGCCGCGACGGTGCGCTGCACCAGCGTTACGCGCGGTTGCATCCACGCTGGCAGACACCGCACGTGGCCATCTTCTTCATCTGGGTCGCCGGGATGGTGTTGCTACTGATGTCATCGTATCTGCCGACCATCAACGTCATCCTGCAGGATTCGATCACCGCCATCGGCTTTCAGATCTGCTTCTATCTTGGGCTGACGGGGATGGCGTGCGGATGGTACTACCGCAAGACGCTCACACAGGGCCCGTGGGTGGCCGTGATGCATGTTGTCTGGCCAGTGGTCAGCGGTGTTTTTCTTTTCTTTATTGCGCTCTACAGCGTGCCGACGTTCGACTGGGTGACGAACATCGTCGGCATGGGCGGGATCGCAATCGGCGCAATCCCGCTCATGTTGAATCGAAAGAAGATCTGGGGCGCCCGCGCAGCGTAAGCTCAGGCGAACTTTTCCTTAAGGAACGCGACGATGTAAGGCGTTGCGGCGGCCGCCACGGTCGACGCGGTCGCCGGATCGATGCCCATGCGTCCGGCGAGCGATTCGGCCACACGTCCGGTCAGCATGCCTGCGCCGCCGTCCTCGATGGATTTGAAAAAGCCGTCGCCTCGCACCAGACCGGCAGCAAACCCCGCCAGAAAGCTCTTCCCGGCGTGATCGCCCATCAATCCGCCGCCCTCACCGCCCTGTTCCTGCACACTTTCGTGGGCGGCTTGCGTCGCCTGACTCAGCATCTGCTGGGCGTCATCGCCACTGATGCCTTGTGCGGTCAATGCCTGCGTTGCCTGGCTGCCGTGCTCCGAGGCCAGGAATTCGGAAACAAGTTGTTGAACGTCCATGGAACACCTTCGTGCAAAGGGGAAAATCGGATGCCCCATCAGGGCGAAAAATGGGAACGCAGCATCCATCGGAGACCACCGGACACTGCTGTCGCCACTATATGAAATCCGACTCCCCCCTGCCAGCGAAATACGGTAACGATCCGTAACGAATCGCAGCACCGAAATTTCACGATGTTACATGCGACGAAACGCGTTGCTTTGGCACCCGCGCCGCCCGACCTGAACCTGCGCGAACCTGCGATCAGAAGCGGGTCCGGATACCGCCGGTCAGCTCCACCTGATTATTCGCGCCATAGGTGCCAGCCACGGTGTAACCACTGTGGAGCTTCATATAATCGCCCGCCACATACACCTCCGTGCGCTTGGACAGGTGATAAAACACCGACGCGTACAACGTCTCCTTATAGCCACTCCCGACACCGTTGGTCAGGCTGAATGCGCCGACGTTCGCGTTCGGCACATTGCCGTCGGCGTCATACGCCACATTGCTCGCGTGCATTTGCTGATAGCCCAGCTCGTAATCGAAGCGTCCTTGCGGCGCCAGCTTCATCGACACTGTCCAGGCGTTGTCGCGACGTTGACCCAACGCCCCCTGATCCCCGGTGTAGTGGAAATACCCGGCGTTCAGCCGAACAATACCGAACGTGTAGTTGCCGCCAACCGAGTACGACTGATTGGTGTAGCCAGCACGATTCCCATGACTGTAGAATCCCGACACATTGAACGGCCCGCCGTTGTAGCCAAGTGCCACCTGATAGTTCGAACCAACGGCAAAGTTGGTGGTGTTACCGAACGCGTAGCCAGCGCTCATGAACACGCCGTTATTGAACAACTTCTTCCACGCGACACCATTGTTATAGCGAGTTCCCGTTGCACTCGCCGCGTAGAAAATCATCTGCTTGAAGTTGTTCGAATTCGTCCAGCCGCCTTCTTCAGTCGTCAATGCCGCAGCGCCATACGGGTCTCCGTAAATTGTCGACGCGTCGCGCGCGATCGTGTTCTGGAAGCCTATCGTGAGCTTGCCCAACGTCGGGTCTTCGACACCGACCCAGGCATCGCGATCGAAAATCTGCCCTGGATCCTCCGCATTGCCGTTGGAAACCACGAACTCACTCTCCAGCCGGAAGATGATGTGCGTGCCGTTGCCAATGTCCTCCGAGCCTTTCAGGCCCCAGCGCGACCCGCTGAACCACGGTTCGCCGTCGTTGCCGATACCGACGGTCTTCGCGCCGTTCGGTCCGGCATTGCTGCGATACGTCGGCACGCTCACGTCCATCAAACCATACAGCGTGACGTTCGACTGAGCTTGTGCCTGCCCCGCGCCAACGGCGCAAACCGCCCCAGCGGCGATGGCCGCAGCCATCGTTGTGCTTTTCAAACGCATCTCCTTGTCCCTCTCTCTTATGGTTAGGTAGCCGATCTGACGTCGTGTCAGTCGTGATGACGGCGGACGCCTCTCGCGAAGTCACTCCATCCGTTGCCGTGCCATCGAAAACCATCGTAGCCAGCGCGACCTTTCACGAACCTGTCGCGCCACCAGGGGACAACTCGGGGGAAATGCCTATTCCCAGACTGGGGGCATCAAACGTCGTCGGGCGACGGCTTCGCGCGCAGCACGTAACCAAACCCACGCAACGTCAGGATCTGAGCGGATGAGTGCATCAGATGTTTGCGAAGACGATGGATGTAGGTGTCGATCACTTCGCTGCCGGCATCGTCATCCAGGCTGAACACGCTTTCCATCAGTTTGAGCTTCGGGACAGTCTTGCCCTGACGCAGCATGAGGGTTTCGAGAATGGCGTGTTCGCGTCGGCGAAGCACTAACGCCACGCCGTTTTGATGAAATTCCCGGGTACCAAACCGGTAATGAAGATCGCCGCAAGTGAGCGCTTCTGCCCGCTCGCTCGAATGACGCCGGATCAGCGCCTTCACGCGCGCGACCAATTCGCGCGCATCGACCGGCTTGACGACGTAGTCGTCGGCGCCGGTATCAAGGCAACTCACCTTGTCGTCGGTCGAGCCGTGTGCAGTGAGCATCAACACGGGGACGTTGTCGCGCCGCCGCCTCAGACGCGCCAGAACATCTTTACCGCTCATACCGGGCAAGCGCATATCGAGCAACACCGCATCGTAATGCTGCGTCGTCAGCACCAGATCGGCGCCCTCGCCGTCGCCGACACAATCCACGACGAAGTTTTCGTCACGCAGCAGCGCGACCACCCAATGCGCGAGTTCGGCGTTGTCTTCTACAAGCAAGAGTTTCATGCGAGCCCTCCCTGCCATGCGCGCATACGCACCGTCGCGACGAGTCCCACGCCATCCGCACCGGCGTCGAGCCGTACAGTGCCGCCGTGAGAGTGCGCTATTTCCCGCACAATCGCCATGCCCAGCCCCGTCCCCTCGGCCGTCGTTTCACCGCGGTAGAAACGCTGAAAGACACGGTGCAACCTGTCCGCCGGAATGCCCGGCCCGTTGTCGGCGACCTGCATCACCACCTCGCCTCCTTCGCGCCGACAACTGGCCGTGACGCGCCCGCCACACTGGGTGTAGCGCAACGCGTTGTCGACGAGGTTCGTCATCAGCGCCGTAATCAGGCTGGCGTTGCCTGCGATAAACGTGTCGACGGACAAGTCCGCCCCGAGATCGATGCGACGTTGCTGCGCGATCATCAGCAACTCGGCGAGCATGTCCGACATGACCGCCGCCACATCCACCTTGTCGCGATAGCTATGCGACGACGCCGATTCCGCCTGCGCAAGCAGAAGCAATTTCGACGTGAGTTCCGCCATCCGGCGGCTGCTGCGTTGCATGCAACGCAAGGTGTCCGCAAGATGGGGATCGGGGTTGTGACAGCGGCGCGCGACCTGAATCTGCGCATCCAGTACCGACAGCGGCGTGCGCAACTGATGCGCCGCATCGGCAATGAACTGGCGTTGTGTCGCCGCGTGAAGGTGCAGCCGGTCGATGCACTGATTGATCGCGTCGACAATCGGATGCAACTCAACGTGCAGGCGTTCGGCGCGGATCGGCAAAAGCTGCATCGGCTCACGATTCGCAACATCGTTCTTGAGCTTCATCAACGGGCGCAGCTCGAACGTGAGGCCTAACCAGACGAACAACGCGGCAATCGCCAGCATGATCGCTTGTCGCAGCAACTGCGGATGCCACAGCGCCTGAATCATCGCGCTGCGCGACGCCTGAGTCTTGCCGACGACAATCGTAATACGCGTCGTCCTCCCCTCGTCGTACAGCTGACGGTCGTACGCCACGGCCCGGATCGGCCGTCCATCCAACGCCGTGTCGTAATACACGGGCTGCGGCGAATGCGTCGACGGCAACGCGAGACCGGGGTTACCCGCCAGCAGTTGCCTCCCGTCGGCCACGACCTTATAAAACACATGATCCTGCTCCGGCGACTCGAAGATTTCGAGCGCGGCCGGTGGGATCGTAGCGTTGACAACGCCATCCTCCCAGTCGATGTCCTCTCCGATCGTTCTCACCGATGCCAGCAGCGCACTGTCTTCGACCAGGCCCGCCGTTTGCCGCGCCGCATCAAACGACATCAGCCCGGACAATACGGTGAAGAGCGCCAACGGCAGCAACAGCCACCAAAGCAGGCGATAGCGCAAACTCATCGCGGCCCCCTCGCTCAATCTCCGCCGGTGACTGGCGCACAACGGCAACGCGCGGCGGAACCCGCGCGACGAGGGGTCGATGGCATGAGACTGTCTCCGTCGTTATCGTATTTTTGGTTGTTCGTCCTGCGAGCGCTGGCAAACACCGGGCATCGCGCCGGCCAGCTTCACACGTCCGAAAAAAATTATACGAATCCCAAACCTTCAACCAGCTTTCATCAACGGGTGGACGCGACAGGGGTTTTCCCGGAGGTGAGATTTATGCCATCTTCCCCTGCCGCCTGCCGTCCAGCCCCGGAAACCGGAGCACAAACGTGGTTCCCCGATCTTCATGACTTCGAGCGCTGACCGTTCCGCCATGTAGTTCCATGATGGATTTGACGATGGCCAGGCCAAGCCCCGTGCCGGTGCTCTTGACATCCCCCTCGCTGTGCCGGGACGCATCGACCCGATAAAGCCGGTCGAAGATTCTGGGCAAATGCTCGGCCGGGATGACGTCGCCGTCGTTGTGGATATGGATTTCGCTCGATTCTGCGGATGAGACGCACACAACCTCGACAACGGAACCGGTGCGGCAGTGCCGCATCGCGTTGACCAGCACATTGGAGAGGGCCCGGCGCACCAATCCCCGGTCCACGTCGGCAGTCGCTCGCCCACTGACCTGGATCGTCACGCCAGCGTCCTCAGCCATCGGGGCGAAATCGTCGGCGAGCGACGTAGCAATGCCCTCCAGTTCCGTCCACTCCCGTCTGATCTCGGTATGCGCGGATTCCGCGCGCGCCAGAAAGAGCATCGCCGAAATCATGTGCGACAGGCGCTCGCACTCTTCGATGCCCGACACCAGTGTCGCCCGGTACTCGGCAGGGGTGCGCTCACGCGTGAGCGCGACCTGCGCCTCGCCCATGAGATTGGAGAGCGGCGTGCGCAGGTCGTGTGCGAGGTCGGATGAGAACTGGGAAAGCCGGGTGAACGACTCGTTCAGTCTCGCCAGCATCCGGTTGAACGCATGCGAGAGGTCGTGGAGTTCAGCGGGGGTGTCGTCATCAGTCAACGGCGCGCCCAGCCGCTCGCTCGATACCTGCTCCGCCGCCAGCGTCAATTTACGCAACGGCCGAAGTCCGATGGTGACGAGCCAATAGGCCATCGCGCCCACGAGCAGCGTACCCATGATCTGCGCAGCTACTGCGCTCAGCGCAAAACTCGAGAGCACGTTGACCTGATCGCGCGGGTCGAGCTGGACTACGATCGCGACACGCTCTCCACTACCGCCGACCACACCGTCCGCAGCAACGTAACGCAGCCTGACGCCGAGTTCCGCATTGCCGATCTTCTGCACATCGCGGTCGTGGGGGTCATGGGTGTTGCCGACATGACGCAGCGAGCCTGTTGGCGTCCGATATCCGCGGCTGGCAATAAGCGTCTTGCCCGCGCTATCAAGCACCGCGAAATCCAGATTCTGATGGCCGTGTGTCGCGTCATACCAGCGGCGCGGGTCTTCGCCGATCTGACCTTTCGTCGCAACACCGCTGAGCTCCGATCGCAACGCGTTGACGGTCCCCAGCAAATCCTGATTGGCGCGCGCGCGCAGCTGTTCGGCCAACGCGAAGTACTGATACGTCATCACGAGCGCCAGCACGCTGAACATGCATCCGGCGATGAACAGCGTCAACCGCGCACGCAGGGATCGAGCCCGGCGTCGGCCATTCACCGTCGTCATGCGGCCCCCGTCTCACGATGCTCCAGCACGTATCCCATCCCTCGCACGGTATGAATCAGCTTCGTGTCGAAGGGGTCGTCGATCTTCGCCCGCAGACGCCTCAGCGTCACATCGACGATGTTGGTATCGCTATCGAAGTTGACGTCCCAGACCTGCGACGCAATCAGGCTTCTCGGCAGAATCTCGCCCTGGCGTCGCATGAGCAGCGCGAGCAACAGGAACTCCTTGGCCGTCAGCGCAATACTGATTCCCTGGCGGGTCGCTTTGTGCCCCAACAGATTCAACTCCAGATCGCCGACGTTAAGCACATCGGGCTCACGCGTGCGGCCACGGCGCAAAATCGTCCGGACCCGGGCCAGCAACTCGGCGAATGCGAACGGCTTGGTCATGTAGTCGTCCGCACCGAGGTCCAGCCCTTTGACCCGATCGCCGAGATCGTCGCGCGCAGTCAGGAACAGCACGGCGGTATGGCGCTGTGTGCGCAACGCCGTCAGCACTTCCCATCCGGTCTTGCCCGGCAGCATGACGTCGAGCACGACAAGGTCGTACGCCACTGTCACCGCCATGTGCAGCCCGTCGATGCCGTCGCTTGCGACATCGACGACGTAGCCCGCCTCGGAAAGGCCCTTCTTCAGGTACTGACTGGTCTTGTATTCGTCTTCGACGACAAGAATGCGCATTTCAACAGGTCCTTACCATTCATCGATCAAGTCTGCTCAGACGCCCGACGGCGCAGCCCCTGCATCCAGCGCCCGACACCGCCCTGCCGCTCACGTCGGCACACCATCCGGTAGAGCACGGGGAGCACCAGCAGCGTGAGCGCCGTCGAAGACAAGATGCCGCCGATGACGACCGTCGCGAGCGGGCGCTGCACTTCCGCACCGGTACCGGTGGCAATCGCCATCGGCACGAAACCAAGCGACGCAACGAGCGCGGTCATCAGCACCGGACGCAGGCGCGTCAGCGCTCCCTCACGGACGGCCTCGTCCAGCGAACGGCCCTCCTCACGCAGATTTCTGATGAAGGATATCAGCACGAGTCCGTTGAGCACGGCGACGCCCGATAGCGCGATAAAGCCCACGGCGGCGGTGATCGATAGCGGGATGCCGCGCAACCAGAGCGCTACGAGGCCGCCGCACAGCGCGAACGGAATGCCGGTGAAGACGATCAGACCGTCGCGTACGTTGTTGAACATCGCGAACAGCAGCCCGAACACCAGCAACAACGCTACGGGCACCACGATCTTCAGGCGGTTAGACGCGGACTGAAGCTGTTCGAACTGCCCACCCCATGCCGTCCAGTAGCCGGACGGCACGCTGACCTTGTCGATCTCGACACGCGCGTCCTCCACGAACGACCCCAGATCCCGCCCGCGTACGTTTGCGCTCACGACAATCCGTCGCTTGCCGTCTTCCCGGCTGATCTGATTAGGGCCCGGGGCGAGGTCCAGGGTAGCGACCTC
Source organism: Pandoraea sp. NPDC090278 (assembly GCF_044772185.1). NCBI lineage: Bacteria > Pseudomonadati > Pseudomonadota > Betaproteobacteria > Burkholderiales > Burkholderiaceae > Pandoraea > Pandoraea sp. NPDC090278. The sequence goes on from NZ_JBIVYJ010000009.1 coordinate 75,809, forward strand.
AGACAATGGAATGAACGTGGGCCGGAGCGCCGAGCCGTCTGCAAGGGTCGTGTCCCCCGATGCGCCCGCAGCAGCAACTGCGGGCAACGCAATCGGCAGACGGCGAATCGCATCGATGTTTTCGCGCAAGCCGTCCGGCAGCCGCACGACGATGCTGAACCGGCGGTCGCCCTGGAACAAGGTGCCTGCTGTCTGTCCGCCGAGTGCGGCGGCCACCGTGTCTTGCACATCCGCGACGTTCACCCCGTACCGCGCTATCTTTGACCGGTCGACGTTGATCGTCAGCATCGGCAACCCCACCGTCTGCTCGACCTTCACCTCCGTCGCCCCCGGAATTGTCTGAAGACGGGTGCTGATACGGTTGGCAACGTCGTTGAGCACGTTCATGTCGTCACCGAAGACCTTCACCGCCACATCGCTTCGAACCCCGGAAATCAGCTCGTTAAAGCGAAGTTGAATGGGCTGAGAGAACTCGTAGTTGCTCCCCGGAATCGACTGAGCGATGCGCGTGACTTCCTCGATGAGCTGCTCGCGAGACTTGTTCGGGTCCGGCCACTCGGATTTCGGCTTGAGCATGATGTAGCCGTCGGAAATATTCGGCGGCATGGGGTCGGACGCCACTTCCGCCGTTCCCGTTCTCGCAAATACCCGCGCAATCTCCGGAAGCTGCGACACCAGCGCCTTCTCAAGTTGCTGCTGCATCTGCACGGACTGCGTCAGACTGGTTCCCGGGATACGCAGTGCCTGAATGGAGAGGTCGCCCTCGTTCAGACTCGGCATGAATTCACTGCCAAGCCGCGTCGATAGCCCCAGCGTCAGCACCACCGTGACGCTCGCCCCCAGCAGCACCGTGCGGCCATTCGCCAGCGCCCAATCCAGCGCCCGCGCATAGGCCCGCCTGGCGCCCTCCATCATGCGGTTCTCTTTCTCCGCCACGCGGTTACCGATAAACGCTGCGACCGCTGCGGGGATGAACGTGACGGACAGCACCATTGCGGCCGCCAGTGCCATCACAACCGTCATGGCCATGGGGTGGAACATCTTTCCCTCGACGCCGGTCAGCGCAAAGATCGGCAGATAGACGACCATGATGATCGCCTGCCCGAAGAGCAGAGGCCGTCGCGCCTCACGCGCGGCCGCGAACACCTCGTCGAGCCGCTCCCGCAATGAGAGCGGACGCCCCAGCGCCTGCTGAGCATGCGCGAGACGACGGACACAGTTCTCGACGATCACCACCGCGCCATCGACGATAATGCCGAAGTCGAGTGCGCCAAGACTCATCAGATTGGCGCTCACGCGCGTGGCAGCCATACCCGTGAACGTCATGAGCATAGCCAGCGGAATCACCATCGCCGTAATCAACGCAGCGCGCAGATTTCCCAGGAACAAGAACAGGATGGCGATGACGAGTGCCGCCCCCTCAAGCAAGTTCTTCTTGACGGTGGCAATCGCTTTTTCCACAAGCACAGTGCGGTCGTAGACCGGGATGGCGGAGACGCCGGGGGGCAGACTCTTGTTGATCGCGTTCATCTTGGTCGACACCGCACGCGACACCGTCCGGCTGTTTTCGCCGATCAGCATGAAGACCGTGCCGAGCACGACTTCGCGACCGTTTTCCGTGGCTGCGCCCGTGCGGAGTTCGCGACCGATGGAAACGTCGGCGACATCCTTCACCCTCACCGGCACGCCACCCACGTTGTTCAGCACGACATTGCCGATATCGTCCGTATTGCGGACCTGCGCGGGCACGCGAATCAGATACTGCTCACCGCGCCGCTCGATGTAGCCCGCGCCCACGTTGGCATTGTTTCGCTCGAGCGCCTGTACAACCGCCGCGAACGTCAGTCCGTAGGCATTGAGCCGCGCGGGGTCGGGCGCGACCTGATATTCCTTCGCGAAGCCGCCAATCGTGTTGATCTCCGTCACACCGGGCACGCTGCGCAATTGCGGTTTGATGACCCAGTCCTGGATCTCGCGCAAGTCCGTCGACGTATAAGGCGTGTTATCCGGCTTGCGAGCCTCCGGACTCGCCTCGACGGTCCAGAGGTAAATCTCGCCGAGTCCCGTCGAAATCGGCCCCATCTCGGGATTGATGCCATCGGGCAATTTCGCCTTCGCCTGCCCGATACGTTCATTCACCAGTTGCCGCGCGAAATAAACATCGGTCCCGTCCTTGAAGATCACGGTGATCTGCGACAACCCATATCGCGACATGGAGCGTGTTTGCGCCAGACCCGGCAGGCCCGACATGGCCGCTTCGATGGGGAACGTGACGCGCTGCTCAGCCTCCAGCGGCGAGTAGCCCGGCACGTTGGTATTGATCTGCACCTGAACGTTTGTGATGTCGGGTACGGCGTCGATGGGCAGTCTTTGATACGAAAACACGCCCGCGAGCGCGATGGCCAGCGTGACGATGAGCGTCAGCCAGCGGTGCGAAATTGCGAATTGAATAATGCGTTCGAACATACGTCGTGTCCCGTCGATCAGTGGCCATGCTCTGCGGTGCTCTTGCCGAGTTCCGCTTTGAGAACGAAGCTATTCGCTGCTGCGTACGGCGTGTCCGCCTGCAAGCCGCTGACAATTTCGACAGACTCGCCGTCCTTGCGTCCGGTCTCGACCGGGGTGGCTTTGAAACCTTCACCGGTTTTGACGAACACCACAGTGCGCCCTTCGACGTTCTGGATCGCGTCAGCCACCACGGCAACCGGCACCTGCGCCTCGCGCGTGCCGATGACGACATTGACGAAAACGCCCGGCCGCCACGTCCGGTCCGGGTTATCGAGAACAACGCGCGCTTTCGCCGTACGCGTCTGTTCGCCCAGCAGCGAGTCGACGTTCGCGATGCTGCCCTTCGCTTGCGAATCGAACGCCGTCGCCCGCACGAGAACCGGTGTCCCGACACGCACGGCGCCCAACGATTGAGCGGGCACGGCGATCTCGGTCCAGACCGTGGCGAGATCGGACAGCGTAAACAGGTTGGTCGCCTCCGTGACGGCCTCCCCCAATGCGGCATGCTTGGCGACGATCGTGCCGTCGAATGGCGCGCGCAGTTCGAAGCGGCTCAAACCGCCTGCGCCCTGCGTACCGGCCCCGACAGCGTCCAACTTCTGACGGGCATTTCGCAGCGTGATGTCGGCCTCTCTAAGCAATTGCTGCGCCTGGAGGTAATCCTGCTCCGCCGAAATCTTCTCTTCCCACAACAATTTCTCGCGCGCGAGCGTCGTTGCGGCGGCGGCACGTCTTTCTTTCGCCGTAAGCAGTTCGGCGCGCTGCTCCGACACCTGGGTGCTCGACAGCACGGCAAGCACATCTCCCCGCCTGACCTGCTGGCCAAGCACGACATTGACGCGCTCGACGATGCCACTCACACGCGGCACGATATGCCCCGTTCTGTCCTCGTTGAAGCGGATCTCCCCTGGCAATTCCATTTGCTCCACGATGCGAGCGGTGCCTGCGGTCCTGATGTCGATGCCAGCGGCTGCACGTTGCGCATCGGTGAGGCTCACCGCACCTTCATCGTCATCGTTCGCATTGGCATGTACCGCCGCTTCGGTCCCCTTCTTGCCGCCCTCCTTGCCACGATCGGCGTGATCGTCGTCGGCGTGCACCTTCGCAGATGGGGCGGCATCGACCGCCGACTTGCCTTGTGTCGCGACAGCAATGCCAACGCCGACGCACAGCGCAACGGCAGCCCCCACGGTCAACAGCTTTTTCTTTCCTTGCACGTTGAATCCTCACTGAACGTAGGGTTGCGTCACGACGTCGGGTGACAGTAGCGCGACGCCGTCGACGGTGCCACCGACCGCCACACTCACGGCGGCATAGGCGTTGTAGACGTTGGCGACGGCGGCAATGTATTGGGAACGGGCCTGCGAGAGCGTGCGCTGTGCATCGAGCACATCCAGGAAACCGAACTTGCCCAGGAGGAAGCCCTTGCGCGTGGCGTCGTACGCGCTTTGCGCCTGAGGCAGAATCTGGTCGCGCAGGCGCACACTCGCCTCCCGCGTCGACACAAATTCGGCATTCGCACTTTGTAATGCCGCCTGCTGTTGCTGACGCACGCCGATGTACGCATCGCGCGCCATTTCCGAACGTTGCGCTGCCTCCATCGATGCGCCTCGCCGGGCATCGAAGATCGGCAGCGGGATCGAGAGACCGACGACGGCCTGATTGTCCGTGCGTCCGCTATCGGTCACACGCTTGAGTCCGAGCGTAACGCTCACGTCGGGCACACGTTGCGCGCTCTCCAGCCGGGAAAGCGCGTTGCGACGCACGATCTCTTCACTGGCCGACTGGAGGGTCGGCGTCGTATCCAGCGCGGTGAGGAGCGAGGACCACGCAGGCAATCTTGGCAGTGTCTCCAGGTTGCCCTGAAGCGTGCCTGGCAACTGCGTGTCGGCAATGCCGAGCGACTGCGCGAGTCGGGCGCGCGCCCGCGCGAGCGCCGCCTGCGCGGTGGCGAGTTCGATGCTTGCGTTAGTCGCCGCGATTTCAGCGCGCCCTTCGTCCACCGGCGAAACCTTCCCCGCCTGCACCCGGCGCTGCGCAGCAACGTGCGTTTCCTCGGCGATCTTCGCCGTTTCGGACGCCAGCGTAACCAGCTCCGTGGCCGCTAACGTCTCGAAATAGCGCGCGATCACCTCGCTTCTGATCGTGACCTCGCTACTCTGCGCGTCGAGCGTTGCAACACGCTGTGCTGCGGCGGCCGCTTCGATTCGGTAGCCCCGCTTTCCGGCGAGCTCGATGGGTTGCGTCAACTGCGCGGTGGTCGTACGCGAGTCCTTCCGGAAGTCCTCCTGAGTCACAGAGAAGTCCGGATTCGGACGAGCACCGGCCTGGAGGAGCGCGCCGGACTGCGCATCGATTTCCCGGCGAGCCAGTCGAAGGACGATGTTGTTCTCCAGCGCGAGGCGCATGGCCCGTTCAAGCGTGAGCCCCGATTCGGGCGACGGCGTTGCGGCGACGACCCGCTGGGCGTGAGCGGCAAAGGGGCTGACGCCGCCCAGCACGACGCACATTGTGACGATCAGTTTCTTCATGGAGATACGCGCAATCAGTTCGTTGGCAGGCGCGGGTACACCGAATCCGGCTGATTGAGCTGACCTTGCTCCAGCGCTGCCTCAAGTTCCTGACGAACCTGCGCTCGCGTCACTCGTGAAGTCGATTGCGTCGATTGCAACGCTTTGAGCGTGGAGGCCACCGGCACACCGTTGGCGTGCGACGCATTGCGCTGCGCCTCGACGTCAGCGCGGCTCGTCGACGGGCCAGACTCGAACATCGGCGAGTTGTCGTAGCGGGCCGTCGCCTGGACCGACGAGGAGATCAGCAAGCCCATGCCAATCACGGTGGAAAGAAGAAGGCGGTTATGCATCAGGTACCCCTTTTGTTGAAAAAACCAAGGAAACATCAAGCATTCAACGCTTGATGGGTACCATCGTAGAAAGCGCACGCCAACGCCAACATTAAGGCTGGATTACATTTTTGTAATGTGGGTGCCGACGCCGCCCCAGACGTAAAAGCCACCTCTGCGGACAGCATCCGCGTACCGCAATGCCCCTCCCGGTCGGCGTTCTCACCACGCAGCACTGCGTATGAGCGATTTCCTAAGGCACCTCCTAAAGATCCGTGGCATCAAAGGCGGACGCGCGCGTATCGGCTATCGGCTGACGGTTTGTCTGCCGACGATCATAGGCAGCGTCGCCCCCCTCGCGTAGCTTGCTACGACGGGAAGCTCTACGAAGTACAACTGCATACCGAGGTACCAGGAGATGACCGAACTTGCTGCAACCGTCACCCGGCAATGGGCGATGTCCGCCCGCGATGCGTGGGTGCTGCTGGCCAATGCCATCCTGATGGTGGCGCTCATTGCCCTTTTGCCGTTCGACGAGAAAACCAACCGTGGACTCGCACTCACCGTCTTCATCGCCGTGTTGTGGCTGTCCGAAGCCGTCCATCTGACGGCTACGGCGCTAATGGTGCCGGTCCTTGCCGTGCTGCTCGGCATTCTCGAAGTCCCCGTCGCGTTGACGTCATTCGCCCATCCGATCGTCTTCCTATTCTTCGGCGGCTTCGCGCTGGCCACCGCCATGCGTATTCAGGGCCTCGATCGCTTCCTCGCGAACCGGCTCCTGAAGCTCGCCGGCGGACGCATGAATCGGGCGGCGATCGTGCTGTTCCTCACCACGGCCATGCTGTCGATGTGGGTCAACAACACGTCGACGACCGCCATGATGTTGCCGCTGGCGATGGGCATCCTCTCGAAACTCGACGCCAGTCGCGACCGCCGCACGTTCACCTTCCTGCTGCTCGGCATTGCGTACAGCGCCAATATTGGCGGGCTCGGCACTGTCGTCGGCAGTGTTCCCAACGCCATGGTCGCGTCACATCTGGGCATCGACTTCCTGACGTGGGCCAAATTCGGCGTGCCCCTGGTCGCCCTGCTGCTCCCGCTCATGATTGCCACGATGTATCTGGTGTTGCTCCCGCGTCTGGACCAGAGAGTCGACCTCGACGTCGAGCCGATGACGTGGACCGGCCCGCGTATCGCCGCCGTCGGCATCTTCGGATTTACGGTCATGACCTGGATCTTCAGCCAGCAGATATCGGTGTGGCTCGGCGGCGTCAAGCAGCTCGACACGCTGATCGCCCTGCTCGCCGCCATCCTCATCGCGACCACCGGCGTCGCTTCGTGGAAGCAGATTCAGGCCCACACCGACTGGGGCGTGCTGCTGCTGTTCGGCGGTGGCCTCACGCTCAGCGTGGTCTTGCGCGACTCGGGCGCCAGCGTCGTGATGGCGCAGGCCGTGTCAAGCATCTTCGCCACCAGTCCGACCCTTGTGGTCCTGCTGATCACCGCCGCGTTCATCGTCTTCCTGACCGAACTGACGAGTAACACGGCCAGCGCAGCGATTCTCGTGCCGATCTTCGCCGCCATTTCGGTCTCGCTGGGCATGCCCGAAGCGCTGCTGACGATGGTCATTGGCATCGGCGCGTCGTGCGCCTTCATGCTGCCGGTGGCCACGCCGCCCAACGCCATCGTGTTCGGCACCGGCTGCGTGCCGCAACGCTCAATGGTCGGCGCAGGATTCGTCATCAATGTCGTCTGCATCCTTGTGATCACGGGCTTCGCGTGGACGCTCTGGCGCTAATGGCGTGAGCCGGGGGCGACCCTGCGTCGCCCTCTCGCGCCCCTCCCCTCGGCCGCTCAGACAGACTCGTCACACGGAGCCGGTACAATCTAGGAAAAATACCTCCGGCAATCCGTTGCGATGATGTCTGCTTCACCTGCCCGAACTGTCCAATCCATGCTTTCTTTACGTCCTGTGCGCGGTGCTCTGGCACTCGCCGCACTCACCGCCGTGCTTGCCGGTTGCGCAGGCACGCGCCCCGGCGGCCTCTCGGCCTCCCCGGCAAGCTCGCAGACGCCCCGCGCTGCGACGACGTCGCCGATGAGCACCACCTCCGCCGCGCCGTCCACCGAAACACCGCAGGCCGCAGCACCACTGCCGTGGTGCGTGCAAACCTCGCTGCGTGAAGAAGACGACCTCATGCGCAACTTTGGCGGCATTCCCGCCGGTGTTCGCAAGATCGAGGAAACGCGATTCATCGCCAGCTACGACCGCGTCACCGGCAAAGTCGGCCCGCTCGATAACGGCAATCGCTTCGTGATGGAATTCGATGCGCAGGGTCACCTGCTCGCCAGCACCGATCGCGGCCGCTACACCTACGACGCAGATGGCCGCCTGCACAGCATCAACGGCAGCAGTGTCGACTGGCAAGGGCCGGACGAGTGGATCGTGCACGCAACGCGGCATCCCGCATGGAAGGAACAGGTGCGTCAGGAAGACGGGCATCTCGAATGGACGCGCACGCTGGTGTCCAGCTCGAACAGCCTGCGCCACCGCCGCCCCGGAACGCTTCAGGCGCGTCAGTTCGACGACGAATGCTTCGCGCTGTCGCGTCAGTGGGAAGCGCCGAACGAGGCGCGTCAGGTGATTACCGCCGACGGGCGTGCGCGCCCGGCACCGAAGATGGTGTCGTATCGCACGTTCGCCAGCGTGGAGCGCAAGCCCGATGGCGGACGCATCGTGCGCGATAACGGCGCGGCGGCCTTCATCGACGGCCAATGGCTGCCGCTCGCATGGGACAACGAGGTCTCGGAGTACTCGCCGCGTCACGAACTCACCCGCGTGACCCGCACCGACGCGGCTACCGGCGAGCGCCACGTCTCCGAATATCACTACAAATACGACGGACACGGCAACGTCGTGCGCATCGTGATTACCGCGCCCGGCGACAGAGTCGACCCGTTCGCAAATGTCTTCGTGCGCAAGCTGACGTACTTCGATACCACGGTGGCAGCGCCCGCTATACCAGCGGCACCGGCCGCTGCATCGATCGCACCGGCCGCCAGCGACAAACTTACGTCGGCAAAGTAAAGCGGAACGTCGCGCCCTGCGCTGCCTGACCGGACGAACCGGACGTATCCACCAACGTGATACGCCGGTCGTGCAGTTGCAGGATGCGATGCACGATCCGCAATCCCAATCCGCCCTCGCGGCGCGCCCCGCCGACCGTGAACGGCCGCTCGAACAAGCCCTCGCGCGCGTTCTCCGGAATCCCCGGCCCCGTATCGCTCACCCGAACCTCGATCTCCGAACCGGCCGGTGCCACTGCCACGGTGATCTCGCCGCCGGACGGCGTATAACGCAGCGCATTTTCCAGCAAGTTCGTGAAGACCCGTTCGATCAGACCGAGATCGCCCCGCGCCGCCGGAATCTGTGGCGCGAGTTGCGCGCGCAACACCACGCCGCGCGACTCGGCGCTCAGTTCGAATTTCTGGAAGACGTCCTGTATCAGGTCCGTCACGGAGAACGGCTCCAGCTCCGGCTGCACAAATCCATGCTCAAGACGCGCCAGTTCGAACAACGACTGCGCCAGCGCGCCGACCTTGCGACTCTGATCGAGCGCAATGCCGAGATAGCGCCGCCGCTCGTCGGGCGTGAGTGTCGCGTCCTTGAGCGAAAGCGTCTCAAGATAGCCATGCAGCGACGAGAGCGGCGTGCGTAAATCGTGCGAGATGTTGGCGATGAGCTCGCGCCGCTCCTGATCCTGACGTGTCAGCGTGCGCCATTGCGTGCCCAGACGCTCGGCCATCTGACGGAATGCCCGCTCCAGCACCGTGATCTCGTCGCTCGGCCGCGCCTGCTCTGCCGCCAGCGCTTCCGTCGATAAGGCAGGCACCGGTGGAGGTGCGGCGTCGATGTCGAATTCGCGCACGGTCTCCGTCAGACGTCGCAGCGGGCGTGTAATGAGCGCAAACGCCGCCAGACCCGCGATCAGGCAGAGTGCCGCGACGAGACCGATCGACCACAGCGCCGTGTTGAGTGCAGCACTCGTCGCCCCGCGTTCGGCGAACCGGTCGTGCGCCTCGCCCAGCAGCACGACGTAGACGTAACCCACTTCGCGCCCGTCCACGCGCAACGGCGCGGCGCTGAAGACTTTGCGCACGTCGGCGTTGCGCGGGTCGTCGCCGTAGATCGGCAGCGCCTCGCCGTCGATCAGACGATGCACCGGTCCGAGATCGACCTGCATGCGACGCACGCGCCCTTCCGGCGCAGCGTGTCCGGTGATGCGTCCCTGCTCGTCGAGCAGATAGACTTCCACGCTCGGATTCACAACCATCAGTTGCCCGAACAGACGTCGCACCGCATCCGGCTTCATGCCGTTCGCGTCCATTAACTGCGCGTTGGCGGCGATATGTTCGGCCAGTCCACGCGAGAGCCCCTGAATCACTTCGGCTTCGTGCATGCGGTTCGCCTGCACCTGCATCCATGCCGACGTACCGCTGCACACGATCAGCAGCACCGCGAACACGAGCGACAGGCGTTGGGTCAGGGAGAGATTCCAGCGACGCATCATGCAGCTCCTGCGTCAGTGCCGCCGCCGGTGCCCGAACCCTCTGGTGCACCGTCGTTCGCGAACTTGTAACCACGCCCCCAGACCGTGAGGATGCGCGTGGGCTGCGCGGGATCGGCTTCGATCTTGGCGCGCAGCCGGTTGATGTGCGTGTTCACAGTGTGTTCATACCCTTCGTGCTGATAGCCCCACACGGCGTTGAGCAGATCCATGCGCGAGAACACCTTGCCTGGCTGACGCGCGAAGAAGTACAGCAGATCGAATTCGCGCGGCGTGAGATCGAGCAGCTTGCCGCCAAGGGTGGCTTCACGCGCAATCGGATCGATGAACAGCCCGGCAATCGCCAGACTGCCCGCCTCCATGCGGGCGTTGCGAGCCAGCGCGTCCACCCGGCGCATCAGCGCCTTGACCCGCGCGACCAGCTCCAGCACGGAAAAGGGCTTGGCGAGGTAGTCGTCTGCCCCCAGTTCCAGTCCGAGAATCCGGTGGACCTCGCTGGAGCGGGCGCTGGTGATGATGATGGGGGTGTAGCGGGTCATCTGCCGCGCTTGTCGGCAGATTTCCAGCCCGTCGACGCCAGGCAGCATGAGATCGAGGATCAGGGCGTCCCAGCCGCCTTCGGCCAGCCGCCGCAGGCCCTCGTTGCCATCGGCGCAATGCACGACCTCGAACCGCTCGTCGCGCAAATGCAGCGTGAGCAGGTCGGCAATATGCACGTCGTCTTCGACGAGCAGGACACGGCGCGGCGATTCCATCGGACGGGAAGCTCCCGGAAAGTGAGTCTTGAAGGCCCCATTGTGCGCAGATCGCGCCCCTGGAGGTATCACGAATTGTTTAATTTTACGTGAGGACTTTGCCATCCCCGGAGGACTAACCTTCAGTCATCGATCCGGCACGGATCCCCTCTGTGCCGTACCACCGCCGTCGCGCTCCCCAGGCTCCCGAGCCTTGCAGCGGCGGGGCCAGCCCGCGCCGGATCGTCCTACTGACCGGAGGATGTCATGAGATTGTCCGATTTGTACCCGCCCAAGCCCCGGAAGCCCGCCACACCGGCGACAGAGTCGGCACGTGCCGTGGCGGCCAGCGCCACCCCGACACCCGCACGCCGTCTGTTTCTGCTGAGCGCGACGGCCGCCGCCGCTGCCGTCGCCGCCGGGCTGGTGCCGCGCCTGGTGCGTCCGGCCGTGGCGGCCGAAGGCGCCAACGCCACCGAACACTTCGAGGTGGCCTTCAGCGACGCCGAATGGCGTAAGCGCCTCTCCGCTGGCCAGTACGAGATCCTGCGTCAGGAAGGCACCGAACGGCCGTACTCCAGCCCGCTCAACGACGAACACCGTGCGGGCACGTTCGCCTGCGCAGGCTGCGCGCAGCCGCTGTTCTCGTCGCGCACGAAGTTCGACAGCCACACCGGCTGGCCGAGCTTCTGGACGCCGCTCGACAAGGCGGTGGGCACCCATACGGACCGGAGCTTCGGCATGGTGCGCACGGAGGTGCATTGCAGCCGCTGCGGTGGCCACCTGGGCCACGTCTTCGACGACGGTCCCAAGCCGACCGGCCTGCGCTACTGCATGAACGGGCTTGCGATGACGTTCCATCCGCAAGCTGCCTGATATCGGCCCACCACGACGCCAACCCCAATAAAAGCTCGCAGCGTCCGGCTACCGGACGCCGCTCAAGGAGCGCTTCATGACTTTGCTCATCCTTGCCTACCTCGGTGGGATTCTGACGATCGTCAGCCCGTGCATCTTGCCGGTGCTGCCGTTCGTGTTCTCGCGTGCCGGTCAGTCGTTCTCGCGCAGCGTGCTGCCCATGCTCGCGGGCATGGTGCTGATGTTCGCGCTGGTCGCCACGCTGGCCGCCGTCGGCGGCAGTTGGGTCGTGCAGGCCAACCAGTACGGCCGCTGGCTCGCGCTTGCGCTCGTCGCCGTGTTCGGTGCGACGCTGCTCTTTCCGAAGCTGGCCGAGCGCCTCACGCACCCGCTTGTGTCGCTGGGTAACCGTCTGACGCAATCCGCTCAGGGCGACGACACCGCCGCCGGAGAATCCAAGGGCACCGGTCCCGGCGCGTCGTTCCTGCTCGGCATTGCTACGGGCCTGCTCTGGGCACCGTGCGCAGGTCCGATTCTCGGTCTTGTGCTGACGGGCGCCGCACTGCAAGGCGCGAGCGTCGGCACGACGCTGCTGCTCGTCGCATACGCCGCAGGGGCTGCCACGTCGCTCGCACTGGCACTGCTCGTCGGTGGACGCGTCTTCGCCACCATGAAGCGCTCGCTGGGCGCAGGCGAGTGGATTCGCCGCGTGCTCGGCGGTCTGATGCTCGCGGGCGTCGCCGCCATTGCGCTCGGCCTCGATACGGGCGTGCTGGCGCAGGTCTCGACGGCTTCGACCGGTGGCATCGAACAGCGTCTGGTCGATCAGTTGGGCGCGCGCCGGAATGCCAATGGCAACGACAGTGGCAACGCACCGCAAGCACCGCAAACGGATGCGAACAACGCCGCCAACGGCTCGGCCATGATGGCCGCGAACAATGCGATGGTCCGCACCGCTGCGAATGAACCTGCACCGCTGCCGGTCGAAGGGCAGTTGCCTTCGCTCGACGGCGCGGTGCAATGGCTCAACTCGCCCCCGCTCACGGCACAGGCACTGCGCGGCAAGGTCGTCCTGGTCGACTTCTGGACGTACTCGTGCATCAACTGCCTGCGCACCCTGCCGTACGTAAAGGCGTGGGCGCAGAAGTACCGCGATCAGGGGTTGATCGTCATCGGCGTGCATGCCCCCGAATTCGCCTTCGAGCGCGACATCAACAACGTGAAGAAGGCAGTGAACGATCTGGGTGTCGACTATCCGGTCGCCATCGATAACAACTACGCCATCTGGCGCGGCTTCAACAACCAGTACTGGCCCGCGCACTACTTCGTCGACGCTCAGGGTCGCGTGCGCTATCACCACTTCGGTGAAGGCAATTACGCCGAGTCGGAACGCGTGATCCAGCAATTGCTGCGCGAAGCCGGAGCGAAACAAGTCGCCGACGGCATCGCCGACGTGAAAGCAGCCGGTGTTCAGCAAGCGCCCGACATGAGCGACGTGCGCTCGCCAGAGACGTATGTCGGGTATGAGCGCGCCGAAAACTTCACGTCGCCGGGCGGTGCGGTGAAGGACGCCGTCACCGACTATCGCGCGCCGACCTCACCGTCGCTCAACAACTGGGGGCTCGCCGGACGCTGGAATATCGGCCCGGAACAAGCCACGGCCACGCAAGCCGGTGCACGCATCGTCTATCGCTTCCATGCGCGCGATCTGCACCTTGTGCTCGGGCCGGACGCCAACGGCAAACCCGTGCGCTTTCGTGTGACGGTCGACGGTCAGGCCCCGGGCAACGCGCATGGCACCGACGTGGCGGCCGACGGCACGGGCACCGTGACCTCGCAGCGTCTTTATCAACTGGTGCGCCAGACGGGCGACGTGCAAGACCGCACGTTCACCATCGAGTTTCTCGATCCGGGCGCATCGGCTTACGCATTCACGTTTGGTTGAGCGAGTCAATATTTCCGATATTTCCGCTAACGCCGGGAGCTTGAAATGATCCAGTCCAATTCGAAGCATCAAAGTCAGAAGTCGCCATCATCCCGCCTGCGGCGCGTACTGCTCGGCGCAGCCGCCGTCGCCTCCGGGGTCTTCGCGTGGCAAATCGGCGCATACGCCTTCGGCGGCGCGGAGCCGTCCGTCGTCATCGCCGCACCGAAGCTCGACGAACCGTCGACCGGCGCCCGCACCGAAACGGCCGTCTTCGCAGGCGGCTGCTTCTGGGGCGTGCAAGGTGTCTTTCAGCACGTGAAGGGCGTGACGAAGGCCGAGTCCGGCTACGCCGGGGGTACCGCCAAGACCGCCGATTACGAAACCGTGAGCAGCGGCTCGACGGGACACGCCGAGTCGGTGCAGGTGACGTTCGACCCGCAACAGGTGTCTTACGGCAAGCTGCTGCAAATCTACTTCTCGGTGGCTCACAACCCGACGGAAGTGAACCGTCAGGGTCCGGACAGCGGCACGCAATACCGCTCGGCCGTGTTCCCGATGAGCGACGCACAACGCCAGGTTGCGACCGCCTACATCGCGCAGCTCGACGCCTCACATGCCTACAGCAAACCCATCGCGACGAAAGTGGAGAAGTACACGGGTTTCTACGCCGCCGAGACCTACCATCAGGACTTCCTGACGGAGCACCCGAACTATCCGTACATCGTGATCAACGATCTGCCGAAGGTGAAGGACCTCAAGCGTGTCTTCCCCACGCAGTACCGCGACACGCCGGTGCTCGTGAAGACGGCGTCGGCGAAGTAATCGGAGCCTCCAGCGCACAACCGGTCATCACACCGGCTGTGCGCTGGCGATGTGCTGGCAAAGCACATCACCTCGGCCCGTTCGCCGTGGCAGTCGTCGCCCCAACCCTTAGCGCTCGTCCGACAGCTTGTACACGCGCAGACGATGACCGTCGGGGTCCGACGCCACGAACGTCCGGCCGAAGTCCATGTCCGTCGGTGCCTGCAAGATCGTGATGCCGCGTGCGCTCCAGTCTTCCCACGTCGCATCGACGTGTGCTTTGGACTGCACAGGAAACACCACCTCGCTGCCGCCCGGCGGCGCGATGACCGTCGGCGCGACCGAATAACGCGCCCACAATCCCAGCTTCATGCCCGTAGGCAGCGTGAACAGCGCAAACCCCGGCGACGCTTCGACCGGCTCCATGCCGAACAGCTCGGCGTAGAAACCTGCGCTTTCGGGGGGACTCGCGACATACAAATTGACCATATCCGGATGCAGCATGACAAGCTCCTGTCGTTCGTTATCAATGACGCTCTCATCGACAGCACGGCATCGGTCACTCCGAGAATGAAAGCCGTTGCGCGCTGCCATGGACGCCATCGTACGAAGCGATGCTGTCAGATTTTGTCAGTAGTCGAACGCCGATTTCAAACGTGAATTCGATGCATCCGAAGGTGGATTTTTCTCATGCTTCGGACGCGTCGGATCGCCGTGGAAACCGCGTCAGGTTCAACCCTTTCCGGACGTCTCGCGCCACGCCTTGAGCAAGGTGCGGCGTCCGCGCGGATAGCGGGTTTCGGTGACGGTCATGCCTTCGATGCGGTCGGCGCGAAAGCTGCGGAAATCGTCGCGCAGCTCGCACCACGCGAGGATCATGCGAACGCGGTCGAAAAAGCCCAGCGCGAACGGCCAGACGACGCGCTCGGACAGGCGTCCGGCTTCGTCGCGATAGGACAGATGAAGTTTGCGCTCGGCGCGAATGGCCTCGCGAATGTCGGTCAGATCGACGATCATCGGCGGCAACGGATCGCCCGGCCCGATGAGCAATGTCGACGCCTCAAGCGATGTGCGCAGGTCCGACGGCAGCACCGCCGCGATCTTCGCCAGCGCATTCGCCGCCGCGTCCGCCAACGCCCCGTCGGTGCGTTTGGCGACCCAGCGCGAGCCAAGCACGATCGCCTCGATCTCCTCCTCCGAGAACATCAGCGGCGGCAACATGAAGCCCGGTTTGAGGACGTACCCCAGCCCCGGCGCTCCCTC
This sequence comes from Pandoraea sp. NPDC090278, assembly GCF_044772185.1. Lineage (NCBI taxonomy): Bacteria > Pseudomonadati > Pseudomonadota > Betaproteobacteria > Burkholderiales > Burkholderiaceae > Pandoraea > Pandoraea sp. NPDC090278. The sequence goes on from NZ_JBIVYJ010000009.1 coordinate 91,307, forward strand.
GATATGCGCGCCCTGCGACTGCAATTCGGCAATGTCTCGATAGAGCGTACGCAGGCTCACGCCGAGTGAGTTGGCGAGCGCGGCCCCCGGCACCGGATAGCGGTGACGGCGCAGCAATTGCATGAGGGAGAAGAGACGTTGTGTGCGGGACATGGCGCGTCATTATGCGCCATGTCCCCTTTGATGCGTTTGATACGGTGCGTCGGATCGGCCTCCGACTTAAACCGTCCGCATTACTTCTGACGAAGCTGTTTGACGATCTCGGAGTTCACGTCGCCCGCCTGCCCGCCGTAGGCCACGCGCAGGTAGTTGGTCAGCTCGGAGATCTGCGCATCGGTCAGACGTTTGTCGAAGCCCGGCATGTCCTGCATCGCTTCCAATCCCGGGAATTTCTGCGCTTCGACGCCATCGAGAATCGTGACGATCAGATTGCGCGGATCCTTCTGACGCACGGTCGAATTGCCCAGCATCGAGACGGCCACGTGCGGCTTGCCGGTGCCGTCCGCCGCGTGGCATCCGGCGCACACCGCCAGGTACATATTGCGTCCCGCCATCAGCTTGCCGGTGTCGGGTTTCTCCGGCAGCGGCTTCGGTGCGGGCGGCGCATCGCCGAGCAGGTACGTCGAGAGCGAACGCAGATCGTCCGGCGTAAGGTACTGCGTGCTCAGATGCACGACCGGATACATCTCCCCGAACGCCGAGCCTTGCGGCGCAATGCCCGTGCCGAAGAACGTTTGCAGGTCCTTCACCGTCCAGCCCCGTGCAGCGAGTGCCTCAGGCGTCAGATCGGGGGCGGCAATACGCGCGAGCGCAGCGCCGCCGAGCGGCTTCGCCTTGTCCAGCTGACCGAACGTGCCGCGCGGCGTGTGGCACTCCGCGCAGTGGCCCAGCGCGTTGGCGAGATACCGCCCGCGCAGCCAGTCCGCCGATTGGCCTTTCGACGCATCGGGCAGCGTGTCCTTGAGGAACATCCAGTCCCACGCGCGCATGGCCATACGCACGTTGTACGGGAACGAAAGGTCGTGCTTACGGTTGGGCACGGCGGCCGGTTTCACCGACATCAGGTAAGCGTAGATGGCATCGCTGTCCGCGCGCGTCATCTGCCGGTAGGACGTGTACGGCATGGCTGGATACAACGCCTTGTCCGGCGCGATGCCGTCGTGCAGCGCGCGGTAAAACTCCTCGGCCGTCCAGCCGCCGATGCCGTTCGTTTTGTCCGGCGTGATATTCGTGCCGTAGAACGTGCCGAACGGCGACTTGAGCGGCACGCCACCGGCGAACGGCGCACCGTCCGCACTCGTATGGCACGCCGCGCAGTCCGCTGCGCGCGTCAGATACTTGCCGCGAGCGACCAGCTCGGACGGGGCGGCTGGTGTCGTCGCAGGTGCTGCTGTCGCGGCCGGGGCCGACGATGCGGACGATGCCGGGGCCGACGCCGCAGCAGGCGCATCTGCCGCCATCGCGCTCGTCACGAGCGACGGCACCATCGACGTCTTCGGCTGCGGCGGCTGGCCGGGCTCGGGCGGCTTGGGCGTCGTCGAGTCGTTGCACGCGCTCATGAGCATCACGGCGACGAGACACGCCGCGCGAACGCTCCATCGGGTGACGCGCGTCAGGTGCATAGCAGTTTCCCTCATTTCGCGCCCCTCACTTCGAGTCCTTGATGCAACCGGGCGTCTTCAGCACGACGTCGCGCACGGCCTCGTAATAGCGCACATAGCCCGTGCACCGGCAGATCTGATCGTTCAGCCCTTCGGTGATCGCGGCTTCCAGATCGGCGCGCGCAATCGGGTTGCGCTTGAGTCGCTCGATCAGCACCGTTGCCGCGTTCACGAAGCCCGGCGTGCAGTAGCCACACTGAAAACTGAAGTGATCGAGGAATGCTTGCTGGATGGGGGCAAGCGTGACCTTACCGTCGGTGTCGCGCGTCGCATGGCCTTCCACCGTACGCACGGTCTTGCCGTCGAAATAGTTCGCTCCGGTGATGCAGGTGCGTACCGTTTCGCTGGTGCCGTCGGCGTGATCGACAATCACCACGCAGGCGTGGCAGATGCCCTGACCGCAGCCCAGCCGCGAGCCGGTCAGGCCCAGCGTCTCGTGCAGGAAGTCGATCATCATGAGACCGGCGGGCACGTCCATCGGACCGTGCGACTCGCCGTTGACCTTGACCGTGACGGGCAGCGTCTCCCACGGCTTCTTGCCACCGGCGGGTGCAGGCGATGCCACCGGGACAGCCGGTGATGCCGCAGCGGCACTCGCCGCGCTAGCGTTGTAGGTTGGGGCGTCGGCACCTGCGGCCGCGTTCGCATTCGACGCGGCCTGTGGTGCGCTACTCGTATCCGTCATGCCAGTACCTCCTGGATTTTCTCCGGCGTCACCGGCAACTCTGTAAATCGATGGCCGATCGCGTGCGCGAGGCCGTTCACAATCGCACCCACCACGGGGATCATCACGACTTCGGCAATGCCCTTGGGCACGTCCGTCTCGGAGATCGGAGGCAGGACTTCACCTGTCTGCGTCCACACGGCGACGTCCACCGCGCGCGGCAGGTGATAGCGATTGAAGTTCCACGTGCCATTGCCGGGGCCGTCTTCATACAACGGCAGGTACTCGTGCAAGGCATGACCGATGCCCATCGCCAGACCACCCTGCAACTGGCCTGAAACGAGTTGCGGCGAGATCTGATTGCCGCACTCCATGATGGAGTGGTGCGTGAGCAATTCGACCTTACCCGACGCTTCGTGCACGGACAATTCGACGAGCGTGCCCACGGCGCTGTAATACGTGACGGCCGCATTGTTTCGCTGTACCGGCGGGTAATACACGCGCTTGCGGTCCATCGTGCGATAGCCGGTCGCGGGCGTCGGAGCCGCCACTTGTTGACCCGCTGCGGCGTTCGGCTGCGGCGCGCCCTTCGCTGACGCAGACTTCGTCGGTGCATTACCACTGCGATGCGCGCTCTTGGCAGCCGGAGTCTGCGCGGCAGGCGCTTGCGCAGCAGCGGCCGACGGGTTGGCGCCGCCCTTGCCGAAACGCAGGGCGATGCCGTCGACCGGCAGACGCTGCGTCACGCCATCACCCAGATCCCAATCCGCTTCGGCCCACTGCCAGCGGTTGAAGACATGCACCGTCGCGCCCGTCACAAAGCCCTGCTCATAGGCCGTCTTCGCCAGCATGCCGAACGGCAACGCTTCGAGCCCGGCGGCGGAGAGCTTGCCGTCGACCCAGCGGGCATCTTCCGCACGCACGACGAGTGGCGCGGCTTGTCCACCGCCCATTCCACGACGCCAAATCGACAGCGCCGCTGGCCATAGCCCTTGCAGGAACAACAGACGCGCTGCTTCGCGCGTGCTGTGCGTGAAATAGAACGCCGAGTTCGTCGCGCTCGACGGCGACGCATACCCCGGCGACCAACGCGGATTGGCCGCGAGTTTGTCCTGATCGGCCTGTGACATCAAATACGGATCGCCGCTGGTCACCACCGGCAATTCGGGCCAGTCGGTGATGGCGATGTGCACCTCGGTGGCGGGCATGCCGAGCCATTTCGCCACGGCCACGGCCTGCGACGTCGACGTACCCGTGCCAATTTCGGCCGCCGTGTGATGCAGCGAAATCTTGCCGGTTTCGTCGAACTCCACGCGCGCGAACGACGTCTCCGCGCCCGTGCCGAAGTCCTTCTGCACGCAAGCGAAACCCACGCCGTAGCGATGGCCCGGATGCGCCGCTTCGTACTCGGCCTTTTTCTTGTCGCGCTGCGTCCACAACGGATGCGCCTTTGCGCGGGCGAGCACTTCGTCCACGCGCACAGCGCCCGCAGGAATCGCGCCCTGCGTGTTCTTCATGCCCGAGCGCAGCGCATTCTTGAGACGGAAGTCGATCGGGTCGACGCCGAGTTGCGCCGCCATCTCGTCGATCATCATTTCGGTCGCGGCCATCGACTGCAACGTGCCGTAGCCACGCGCCGACCCCGCGTCGATGGCGCGCGACGCAATCGCCACGCTCGCCAGATCGCTCTGCGGGAAGTAGTAGATGGACTGAGCCGCCGTTGCGCCCACCATCGCTACCGACGGGGAGAAGTTCATGCGTCCGCCGCCGTTGCACTCCATGTCGGCCGTGAACGCTTGCAGCATGCCGCTCTCTTTGTCGACGCCGATGCGATAACGCATCGTGAAGGCGTGACGTTTGAGCGACGTCTGGAACTGCTCGTAACGATCGTTGGCGAGGCGCACCGGCAGGCCGTCGCCGTACATCGCAGCGGCCAGCCCGTAGAACGGCATGTTGTAGTGGTCCTTCGAGCCGTAGCCCACCGTGTAGCACGGATAGACGATCAGCCGCTTCACCGGGAAATGCCCCTTCGCGGCCATCGCTGCCGCGTTCTCGGCGACTTCGGACGGCGACTGCGTGGGCACCACCATGTGCAGCGTTTGCGTGGCGGCGTCGTACCAGCAGTTGGCGTTATCGGGTTCGAGCGCCGCCGTGTCGACGGACTGCGTGCGGTACTCGCGCGACATCACCAGCCAGTTCGCCGGAGGATGTGCGAGCGATTCGCCGATCTTGCCCGCGTACGCCATGCCCTGCTCGTCGAGCTTGCCGTGATCGTTACCGTCGGGCCACACCGGCAGGTGCTTACGCATCATGCTCGGGAAGATCGGCGCGTCCTTGAGACTGGAGTAGACGTCGTCGTCATACGCGGTCTTGCCGCCCATGCGAACGAAACGGAAGCTGCCCCAGGGGTCGCGCTCCAGCGGCCCCGTGACGTCGCCATAGCGAATGATTTCGTCGTGGAACTTGAGCTTGTCTTTGGCGAAACGAAAGCGTGCGAAGTCGTGATAGATGAGGATCGCGACCGCGTGACCGAGATACGCGGGTGTCTTACCGACGGGCAACAGCATGTCGTCGCCGTAGAACTCGGGGAACGCGACGCCGTCGCGTGCGAGATCCTCGGCCGTCACCAAGCGGTCGGGTTGCAGACCGTCGTCCAGACGTGAGAGATCGAAACCGAGATACGGACGGTCGGCGAGCGTCGCGCGCAGCACGAACGCATGCGCCTGCTGCGCGGGCCAGCCCGGCATGTCGCGCGCGCGCACGTCGCGTGCAAAGATCTTGCTGCCGGTGACTTTGGCCGTGCCGTCGATACGGAATTTGGCTTGTCCCTTGGCGGCGTCCCACGCCACAGGCGTGAGGTTCCTGTCCTCGAAGAGCGCCGCGAACGCGCGACTTCCCATCGGCGCGACGTACACGGAGATGCCCGCGACGACCGACGCCTTGAGAAAGCCGCGACGCGTCATGGCGAAGCCAGCCGGTGTTTCGGGGGCTTCGGGATTGGCGGAATTCGGGAGTGTTTGGGGTGTTGCGGAAGCAGCGTCATGACGAGCGTCATCGCTCGACACAGCCGCTGTCGGACAGTGTTTTCTTGGCAGGCGCGGCATATGCGTTCCGTCCGTCTTGTTTTGGGGGGACGTGCCACGATCACGAAGGCGGCCCTGCAACTCCCGAACGACAAAACGGCACTGCAACGATTCACGCGGTCACGACGAAAAACACGACGACGCCGTTGACCCACGATGCATGTTCACAATGCGTGACATTCGCGTGCCGTGATGTGCTCGTGAAGTTCTATGAGAACACGCTTCATGAGTGACACCGGACGTTTCAAGGCTACACGCCACCTCTGAGATTGACAAGATTGGACATGACGCACTGCGTGAGAACGCATGCGATATGCAACGTACGGCGCACCGTGCGACGGGCGCGTGCGGGCGATATTTGCTTCGCGTGATGTTGCCTATGCCCAATGAGAAATGCCGCTATATCCGACGGGACACAGCGGCATCGAAACGATGGTGCGGTGCAGTTTTTTTCTCAGGCGATACGCAATTCCATACACGTCAGATCGAGCCAGCGGCCGAACTTCGTGCCCACTTCGCTGAAGGTGCCGACCATCCGAAAGCCCAGCTTCTCGTGCAGACGAATCGACGGCGCGTTCTGGGCTTCGATAGCCGCAATCATCACGTGGACGTCGAGGGCACGGGCACGCTCGATCAGTGCGCGCATGAGCGCCTCGCCAATGCCGCCGCCGCGCGCGTTCTTGTCGATATAGATCGAGTGCTCGACGGTGTGACGGTAGCCGTCGAACGCGCGCCAGTCGCCGAACGATGCGTAGCCGACCGTCTTGCCGTCACGCTCGGCGACGATCACCGGATAGCCGCGCTTCAGACGTGCAGCCAGCCACTCACGACGATTGTCCAGATCCACGAGGATCTCGTTCCAGATGGCCGTCGTGTGCTCGACGGCATCGTTGTAAATGTCGCGGATCACGGGAAGATCGGCATCGAGGGCGTCGCGAATCGCGAGTGGCGTCAGGGCAGTCGTCGGGGAAGTCATATCAGTGGTCCTGCAAGCAAGGTGGGCAACGCATCAAGTAACATCCATTTTACTAGAAATTAACTTCCAGTAAACTGGATGCCATGGATATCAACGAACGCATTGCCCGTCGGGTGCGCGACCTGCGCAGCGAGCGCGGCTATTCCCTGGATACACTGGCCGAGCGTAGCGGCGTGAGTCGCTCAAGCATCTCGCTCATCGAGCGCGCGCAAACGAGCCCCACCGCCAACGTGCTGGACAAGCTTGCCACCGCGCTCGACGTCACGCTGGCGTCGCTCTTCGACGACCAGTCGCAGGACGACGCGCCGCCCTCGCCGCTCGCCCGTCATGCGGATCAGCCGGTGTGGACCGATCCGGACTCCGGCTATGTGAGACGTAACCTGTCGCCAGCGCAACCTTCGCCGCTCCAGTTCGTGGAAGTGCAGTTCCCGCCGGGCGAGCGTGTCGCCTACGACACCGGCGCGCGGGACAACGAAGTCTGGCAACAGATCTGGATCGTCGACGGCACCATCGAAATCACGCTCGGCGACACCACGTGGCGACTCGATACCGGCGATTGCCTCGCGATGCGCCTCGATCAACCGATCGGCTTTCACAATCCCACGTCAGCCACCGCCCGCTATCTCGTCGGGCTCGTGACGCTGCCGTTCGTCGCTCCCCGGAGAACGCCCTGATGTCCAATGACGCCGCCCTTCCTGCAAGTCTCGTTATCGAACAACTCGATGGCGATCAGGCGCTCGCCGCCGTCGATTCGCTGTCCGACGTGCTGATCGATTGCGTCGAAGGCGGCGCGTCGGTGAGCTTCATGTTGCCGCTCACGCGTGAGCGCGCGACGGCGTTCTGGCGCAAGGTGGCAGCAAGCGTCGGTCGTGGAGAGCGGGTCTTGCTCGTGGCACGCCATAAGGCGTCCGGTGCGCCCGGTATGCAAGACGACGGTGCAATCGTCGGCACGGTGCAACTGATCCTGGATCTGCCCGAGAATCAGCCGCATCGCGCCGACGTCGCCAAGATGCTAGTGCACCGTTCGGCACGACGTCAGGGTGTCGCGGCGCAACTGATGGCAGCACTGGACGACGTCGCGCGTACCTTCGAGCGCCACGTGCTGGTACTCGACACCGTCACCGGCGGCGATGCCGAGCGCCTCTACCAGCGCAGCGGCTGGCAGCGCGCGGGCGACGTGCCGAAGTTCGCCCTCATGCCTGACGGCGCCTTCTGCGCGACAACGTTCTATTACAAGCACCTCTGACGCTGCCCTGCCATTTGCGCGTCGATCAGTTCAGCGCCGCCAGTCCTGCGAGCAGTGCCTTGTGGAACGCCGCCGGGTCTTGCATCTGCGGGGCGTGCCCCAGATCGGGGAATTCGACGAGCGTGGAACCGGGAATTCGGGCGTGTGTCGTTTTGGCCAGCTCGGCGTAGTGCCCGATGCGCGCCTGCACCTCCGGTGGCGAAAAATCCTTGCCGATGGCGGTGGTGTCCTTGTCACCGATCATCAGCAACGTCGGCACACGAATCTGTCCGAGTTCGTACACGACCGGCTGCGTGTAGATCATGTCGTAGAGCAACGCCGAATTCCACGCGACGATGCGCTTGCCAGGCCCGCGATACATGCCCGCGAGCATCTGCACCCACGGCTCGTAGCGCTCGTTCCACTGCCCCGCGTAGTACGTCGCTTGTTCGTAGCGACGGATGCCCGGTGCGCTCGTGCGCAACTCGCGGTCGAACCACTCGTCCACCGTCTTCGACGGCACGCCCAGCGCTTTCCAGTCTTCCAGACCGATCGGATTGACCAGCACCAGTTGCTGCGTCTCGTCCGGATACATCAGCGCGTAGCGCGCCGCCAGCATGCCTCCCGTCGAATGACCCACGATGGTCGCCGTCTTGATGCCCAGCGACGCGAGCAACGCATGCGTATTGTTCGCCAGTTGCTGGAAGCTGTACTGATACTGCGCGGGCTTGCTCGATTTGCAGAAGCCGATCTGATCCGGCGCAATGACGCGGTAGCCTGCGCCCGATAACGCGTCGATCGTCTCCTGCCAGGTCGCCGCGCAGAAGTTCTTGCCATGCAGCAGCACGACGGTGCGGCCATTCGGCTCGGACGGCTTCACGTCGAGATAGACCATGTGCAGCGGTGTGCGCTGCGACGTGAAGTCGAAGCGATTGACCGGATACGGATAGTCGAAGCCCTGCAATTCCGGACCGTAGGCGGGACCGGCGTTGCTGTCGGGACTTGCTGCACTCGCCCCACTCATTGCGACGAGCGAAGTGAAACCGATGAGCGCACCGGCGCGCAGCGTCGCAACGGCATATTGCGACAGACGGTGCATGCACTGGGAAAGCGATGAGGGCATGGGTCGATGAGTCAATGAGACGGGAAAACGAAGAAGACGAAGCAGACGAATGCGGCTGCGTCGATTCTGCCATGCGACGCCATTTCCCGACGGGCAACGCCGACGGGGTGCGCCATTCGGGGTCAGGTGCAATCGGGCATCTGCGTGTTCGACGGGGTTTGCACCGATTCCGCCAACAATCGCACTGAATTATTCTCATTTGCCCGTTTTCACAAACAAATCGCCGTCATTGATCGCTGATCGAGCGCATGCGGCGTCGGCCAAATCCCGCATGCTGGGAAATACAGACGAAAACGGGCAAACGCAGACGGAAGCCCCGACGATCCGGCTGGCGAATACCCATCATTTTTGAGGGGTTATTCGAGGTGCTTGCTTCACATCTTCAGCAGTTTTCCAAAGCCGCTGCGCCTCGCATGTTTCGGTACCCGCAACGCTATGACGGTGGGCGCTCACACTACAAGTGAGTGAGCGCGAACCCCGCCACGTCTGGCGTTATGGTACTTTTCCAACGCTTCAAACGTGCGTATAAGCGAGCCCTCGCTTCGGAAACCAAAAGAATTGTGCAAAACCGGACCGGCGTCATGCCTGTCTCGCATGACTGGCTTGACTTTGACCTTTTGGGAACGGTTTTCGGGGCGCCGAAAGAAACTCGGTAAAATCCGCAGCGGCATGGGGGATGGGGCGCACGACGCGCCCATATGCATGCATGGCGCCTACATCGTGCAGCCTCATGCATGAGCAGTCCGGCGAGACCGGCAACGCTCACCGAAGTCGAAGTACACGGCGCACGCGCCGGCTCTAGGGAAGACACAAGCATCAGATGAAAGCGCCCAGCAACCTGATTACCGGTGAAGTGCGGAGCAAGATCCGCGGAATGATTCTCGCTTCGGAGCTCAAGCCGGGGCAGCGTCTCATCGAGGACGATCTGATTCAATTGCTGGGGGTTGGCCGCACGCCGGTGCGCGAAGCGTTGCTGATCCTGCAAGGTGAAGGCTTTATCGCCCGTAACCGCGGCTGGGAAGTTCAAGGCGCCGATCATCTGCCCGTGCGCGCCATCTTCGAGAGCCGTATCGCCATCGAATCCGAGACCGCCCGCCTGGCAGCACGCAAAATCTCGCCCGAGATGTGCGACGCGCTCGATGCCCTCATCGAACAGATGGAGCCGACGGCCAATCTGCCGCGACTGGCGCTCAATCGTCTCAACACGGAATTCCACGACCTGATCGTCAAGGCGGCAGATAACGTCGTAATCGCGCAGTTTCACGAACGTACACAGTTCTATTACTGGGCGCTGCGCGTGCCCGTCATGTTCTCGGACGAGCAACTGCGCACCACCAATCAGCAGCATCGCGAACTGGTCGCGGCCCTGCGCGCACATGACGAAGCGCTTGCCGAACAGATCGCGCGCACCCACGTCGAGACGACGATGGACATCGTCGAGCCCGCGCTGCCGCGCTAAATCGCTCCGTCGCCGAACTTAGCGCACCAGATAACCAGCGACGCGCCAGCGACCGTCGAGACCGAAGACCATCGTGACCATTTCATGCGCTTCGGCCTTGTGCTCGAACACGGTCCCGTACTGAATCACCACGTACTCCCCGTCCGGCTGCCCAGGCAAGGTGCGGGTAAAGACAGCGTCCAGCGTTTTGCGTGACTTCACTTTTCCCAACGGCCCACGCGCGGCTTGCAGATTCGCGGCCCAGTCTTCGGCCGAAATCGCCCGCTGAAACACCGGCGCGGCCTGATCCCAGCTTTGTTGCCCACGGTTGATGTCGGCCAACCCCAACCACAGGTTGGCGGCTTCGAGCGCCGGGCGCACGTCGCGATTGATGTCGGCCGCCGGTGCCGTGCCCGCCTCTGCACCACTCGCGGGCGTGGCGAACAATGGCGGCTGCGCCGCACGGCGTCGCATCGGCTCCTGCTGCGCGTGCACCGAAACGGCGCTGAATCCGGCGGCCACGCCGAGGACAAGCGCGGTCGCGCGAATCGCGAAGCGGTGGCGGGAAAGGAGGGAACGGCGGGAATGACGGGATGCGTTGAATCGGGTCGTCGGCATTGACGAGGTTCCTCGAAGCGGAAATGACTAACCCGGTCATTCTACTGGCGTCGCCCTCATTGGAATGTAACGCGCGTCGCGGCGTACATTACAATGCTCAACACATGTCAGCCCCCACGCATTGGCCATTGCCATGTTGACGACGTCCCTGCTCGCGATCACCTCACTCCTCAGCTTCATGATGTTGCTGATCGTGGGTTCCCTGCTACGCTCGCGCGTGGCCGGTGTTCGGGAATGGTCGCTCGCCAACGTTGCCGTTCTCGTCGCGCTACCGCTGTTCGCACTGCGCGGCGTCGTTCCCGATTTCCTGTCGATCCCCGTTGCGAACCTGACGCTGGCGGGCGGCATGCTGCTCTACTTCGCCGGATGCGCGCGCTTTCTCGGCCAGCGGCCACACTGGCACGCGCTGGGGGCGTCGCTCGGCGTGCTCGCGGCGGCGATCCTGTTTTTCTACTACGGCATCGACAATCCGCAACTGCGCGTGGTGATCGTCTCGGCGTATCACGCGATCTGGTTGCTCGCCGTGTCGGTACTGATCCTGCGTCACATACCGCCGCGCCGTCATCGCTACAACTATTGGCTGACCGCCGCCATGGCAGCCGCGTTCGCCGTGGCACACATCGTGCGGGGCGCGGTCTTCGGATGGACGCCCGCACCCGGTCCGGAAGTGTTCGCGCCGACGGTGTTCAACACCATCATGCTGACCATCGGCACGATCGTGATGCCCGCGATGACGATGGGCGCCGTGCTGATGATTCACGATGCGATGCTCGCCACAGCCGAAGAAGCCGCCAACCGCGACTATCTGACGGGCGCGCTCTCACGCAAGCATTTCGATCTGCTCGCGCGTCAGGAGATGGTGCGGGCGGTGGCGCGCGGCTGGCCGCTGTCCATCGTCGTCATCGATCTGGATCACTTCAAGTCGATCAACGACACCCACGGCCATGCGGGTGGCGACACGGTGTTGCGCGAGTTCGTGAAGCTGGTGCGCGACAGTCTGCGCGAAGGCGACGTCTTCGGGCGACTCGGCGGCGAGGAGTTCGCGGTGCTCTTGCCGGGCACCGACACACCGGGGGCGATTCGTATTGCGGAGCGGCTGCGCACGCAGGCGAGCCGTCATCTGGTGGCGGGACCGTTCGGGGTGTGCCACTACACGCTGAGCGGCGGCGTGGCAACGTGGCTCGAACGCGAGAGCCTCGAAGCCCTGTGCATGCGCGCCGACCGGGCGCTGTACGCCGCGAAAATCTCGGGGCGCAATCTCGTGCTCTCCGACGTACTGCCCAGCGACGAGACGGCGTCCGAAGCGGGTTGACGGCGCACGCATCCGATGATGCGGGAGGCGCACCGCCGCGCGGGCAACGCTCAAACAGGTTCAGGCAAGCTCAGGGAAAAACTCACCACGCATACGCGCTACGTAAGCCGTCAGATTCGGATGGTGCTCGATCTCGTTGCGCAGCGGCATACGGAACGACGGCGTCATCGCGCCTGAGATAAAGGCGAACGCGGTGGCGTCGGCACTGCACGGCTTGTCGCCGAAGAAGTAGGGCTTGTCGCCCAGCATCTGCGCCGCCGCCTGCGCACCGCGCGCCAGTATCCGGGTCGCTTCCTCCGGCTTGTAACGCCCCGTGCCCTGCCCGTGCAGCGTGTTGCGGATCTTGCGACGGATCACCGCCTGCGCGACAGGACGCACCGGCCACGGAATCGAACGGAAGAACGATGCAGGCCCTTTGGCGAAGTTCTCGTCGTCGCACCAGCGTGCCTGCACGACATACCAGTAGAAGTGATCCTCCAGCGCCTTCTCGAACATCCACGCCGCGCCTCGCTGCTCGGGCGTGAGACTCCCGTCGAAGTCGAACCCGTACTTCTGTTCGATGTGCAACCGGATCAGCGTCGAGTCCGCGATGATCTCGCCGTCGTCCTCGATATAGGGCAGCTTGCCCTTGGGCGCGCGCCGAAAGCCGCCACGGTCGGTGCGGTACGGCACCCCCGCGAGCTTGAGCAGCATCTCCGCCTTGACGACGAACGGACTTGCATCGGGCAGCCCGAATGCCGGGCCGAAGGTGTACAGAGTCAACATCGGAGGCGTGCTCCTGTGCGGGAAGAATGGCGCAGAGTATTACACGACGGAACCGTCGCGACGAGCCTGTCCCCATCCCCCGCTGTCTTCACTGCGTTCACCCTCCGGATACGTGGCGTGCGCACTGTGATTTTATACAGTATTATGTCTCCCAATCGAGGAGCATCTCATGGAAACCATCGACTGGGATCAACTGGCGCTGAGCGCCGCCGAACGCGACCTTGCGGGCATCGTCCGAGAAATCGCCGCGCGCTACGTGCAGCAACGTCAGACGGCCGTCGTGCCGGGCGACGCCCACATCGACACAATGTCGCTCGACTGGCGTACGCTGGTCGCGATTGCCGACGAAGCGGAAGCGGATATCGGACTTCAGGCACGGCACGAGCCGTGGGTGCTCGCGCGCCTGCTGCGTCTGCCCGGCGACGAAGCGCTACGTCGCGATGGCGAGTTGCCGTCGCTCGACGACGCCGTCGATCTGCAATGGCCCAACGCCCCGGCACCTGCCGTCTTTCGCGCCATCGTCGCCACATTCACCGATATCACCGATGCCGCCGACGACGAACTGACGGCAGACGATGCCACCGCGTCATCGTTCATGGCCGGTGCATCGGCGCTGATGTCCGCGGCCCCCGCCGGTGGTTCGGCGTGTCCGGCTTGAGCGCTGAGTAGCACGCACCGGAAACGAGGTCCTGCAAGTGTTCGAGAATGTGGTCGAAGACGCTAATGCCGTGTTCATCCCGCCTGAAGGGATCGATCCGGACGCGCTCGCCCGTTCGCTGCCCGCACCGATGGTCTTCGTCGATCTGGAGACGACCGGGGGCAATGCGCTTGAGGACCGCATCACCGAAATCGGCGTGGTCGAAGTGGGCCCCCACGGCATCGAACAGTGGAGCACGCTGCTCGACCCTGCCGAGCCGATCCCACCCTTCATTCAGAAGCTGACGGGCATCACCAACGAGATGGTGCGCGGGCAGCCCTCTTTCGACACGCTCGCGCAAGGGCTTGCCGAGCGTCTGCACGGCAAGCTGTTCGTCGCCCACAACGCCCGCTTCGATTACGGCTTTCTCAAGAACGAATTCCGCCGCGCAGGCATCGGCTTTCAGGCAGATGTGCTGTGCACGGTGCGTCTGTCGCGCCTGCTGTTTCCGTCGGCCGCGCGGCATGGGCTGGACGCGCTGATTGCCCGCTTCGGCCTCGCACCGCAAGGCCGTCACCGCGCACTGGCCGACGCCGACCTGCTCTGGCAGTTCTGGCAAAAACTCCACACGCTCTATACACCCGACCTGATCGGACAAGCGGTGCAACGCGTGACGAAGCGGTCGAGCCAACCGCCGCAATTGCCGGACGAAGCCATCGACGCCCTGCCCGACAGTCCCGGCGTCTATCTCTTTTATGGCGAAGGCGACACGCTGCTGTATGTCGGCAAGAGCATCGACGTTCGTGCGCGCGTGCGCTCGCACTTCTCCAGCGATCATCAGGTTGCGAAAGATCTGCGCATCTCGCAGGAAATCCGACGCGTCGAAGTGCGGCGCACGGTCGGAGAACTGGGTGCGTTGTTGCTTGAATCGCAGTTGGTCAAACAGTTGCAGCCGGTGCACAACCGGATGCTGCGCCGTTCCGCAAGTCTCTACAGTTGGCAGTTGACGCAGGACAGCGATACGCCGCAACTCGTAAGCGCAAAGACGGTGGACTTTTCCGGTGCCGAATCGCTGTACGGCACATTCTCGTCGCGCAACGGTGCGGAGAGCGCGTTGCGAGCGCTGGCCGACGAACATCGTCTGTGTTGCGCGCAACTGGGGCTGGAGAAGGTCGCGAAGGGGCGTCCGTGCTTCGGCTATCAGGTCAAACGTTGCGACGGCGTGTGCGTGGGCGACGCGCCGCTAGCGGACCATACGGAACGCACGCGAGAAGCCCTCGCGACGCTGCAACTCGAAACGTGGCCCTACGACGGCCCCATTGCCATCGAAGAGCATGGGGACAACGACGTCGAATACCACGTCGTCGACCGGTGGCAGTACCTGGGCAGCGTAGCGTCGCGCGATGCATTGGACGCGCTCGTCGACAACATGCCTGCCGCGACGGGCTTCGACCCCGACATCTACCGCCTGCTGGGTCGACGTCTCGCTGCATTACGGGCTGCTGAATCCACGGCCCCCCGCCCCGTTGACGGTGCTGCACCTCACCCGACCGGCGTTTCGTCTGAGTCACGTCGAGCGGCCCGACGCTGCGCCGAAGAAGCCGCGAAGTGTGGCGCTTTTGCGTCGCCGTCAGCCGCGCCCAGAAGATCCCGACCAGCTTCGGCTGCCGTTCGACGTCCGGTAGCGCCCCACGCGTCGCCCACGCGGCATCCTCGCCGGAATCACGACGCGCCCCTCGTCTTATGCGATGAGACGAGAAACCCCACATCCAGCATGCCCAATCGGCTGAATCGGCATGCCGCCGTCTCACCCGGCGAGACGCTCCCCAAGGCCTTCCGGCCCGCTCAATTTCTTTTCCCCCTTGCGTCACCTAGGCAAAACCCTCCTTTCCACTTCGGGTCATGAGCATATAAATATTAAGTATTTGCAAGACGCATGCTGTAGGTCGAAGAATACGCAATCCGAATACAACAGGTTGCGGTATCGACGGCCCTGGCGTCGTCGATGACCGGAGACGGGGCGCGTAGGGGTACGCGCTCCGTTCTCATCCCCACACCGAGCCAGATGGAATTACGCCAACTCGAAGCCTTCGCGGCAGTCATGTCGACCGGCAGCATTACTGCAGCCGGGCGTCTGCTCGGGCGCTCGCAACCTGCCATCACCCGCATGATCCAGGAGCTCGAAGCCGAGATCGGCTACGCCCTGTTCACGCGCAGCGGCCCCCGCGTCACGCCCACGGAACAAGGCTTTCTCCTGTTTGAAGACGTCGAGCACGTGCTCGCCGGTTTGCAGCAGATTCGCGCCCGCGCCGACGAGATCGCGCGCGGCCAGACCCGCCCGTTGCACGTAGCCGCCACCTCGGCGCTCGCCGCTGGGCTGGTGCCCGCCGCGCTCGCGCTGCCCGGCCTCGCACACGACGCCCAGCAGATTCAGATGCGCAGCACGTCGCCCGAGCAGGTCGTGCATGCCGTGCTGACCGGCGCGGCCGACATCGGCGTGACCAGCCTGCCGCTGGAGCATCGCGGCATCGTCGTGCACTGGATCGGCGAATCGGCCTGCGTGGCGGCTGTGCGCAGCGACGACCCGCTGGCCCTCCATGACCGTCTGCCGCTGGCCGAGTGCGCCGGACGTCGCATCATCACCATGCAGAACCCGTATCGTCTGCGCCGTCGCCTCGATCAAGCGTTCTCGCAGGCGGGTGTCGCACCGGCCGGTCTCATCGAGACGAATGCGTCGATCAATGCGATGACCGCCGTGCGCGCTGGCCTCGGCGTGGCCGTTCTCGAACCGGTGACGGCCTACGGTCTGCCGCTGGCCGACGTCGCTGTGCGGCCCATCGACGCCGACATCCCCTTCTTCTTTGGCGTCATCACGCGCGACGCCCGTGCGCCGTCCCCCGCCGCCCTCGCCTTCGTCGACGCGCTGGCGGACGCCGCCCGTGCGCTGCTACCCGATTTCGTGCAACGCGCCGCCACCGAACACGCTCAAGTCTTGCAGTCGCTTTACGGCGACTTGCCCGCTCCCAAGGAAGCTCAGTCGTCATGACCCTGTCCACGACCACCCCGACCTCCGCCACCGGCCTGTCCGCGCTCGAAGCGCGTCTGCGTCAGGATCTCGCCTGGCTCGAATTGCCCGCCAAGCGCTGGGTACCCGAGCGCTCGTACAACGGTCAGCCCGTGCTCGACGTCGCCATCATCGGCGGCGGTATGGCCGGACTGGCGGCAGCCACGTCGCTTACGCACCTCGGCGTGGGCGCTGTGATCTTCGATCAGTCGCCACGCGGCTTCGAAGGTCCGTGGGCCACGACCGCCCGCATGGAAACGCTTCGCTCGCCCAAGCAGCTCACCGGCCCGGCACTCGGCTTGCCCGCACTCACCTTCCGCGCATGGTTCGAAGCGCAATTCGGCATCGACGCCTGGGACGCTCTCGACAAGATTCCGCGTCTGCAATGGATGGACTACCTGCGCTGGTATCGCGACGTCCTCGCCATCGATGTGCGTAACGACCATCGCATTACCGCCATCACGCCGCGCGGCGAAGACGGTCTGGTCGAACTGTCGGTGACGTCGCCCGCAGGCGAAAGCAAGGTCTACGCGCGTCACGTGGTGCTCGCGACTGGACGCGATGGACTCGGTGGCCCGACCGTCCCCGCGTTCGCACGCGAATTGCCGCGCCACTTCTACGCGCATTCGTCCGACGTGATGGATTACGCAACGCTGCGCGGCAAGCGCGTCGGTGTGATCGGTGCGGGTGCCTCGGCGATGGACAGCGCCGCCACCGCGCTCGAAGCGGGTGCCGCCAGCGTCGACATGCTGATCCGCCGCGTGGACATTCCGCGCGTCAACAAGGGCAAGGGCGCAGGCAATCCCGGTCTCACGCACGGTCACGTCAATCTGCCGGACGACTGGAAGTGGCGCATCCGTCACTACGTCAACGTGCAACAGGTGCCACCGCCGCGCGGCAGCACCTTGCGCGTCTCGCGTCACGACAACGCACGCTTCAACCTCGGTGCACCGATTCTCGACGTCACTCCGGTGGGCGACGAACTGCACGTGCGCACGGCCAAGGGCACGTTCGTGCTCGACTTCCTCGTCTTCGCGACGGGGTTCCGCATCGATATCGGCGGCCGCCCCGAGTTCGCCGCCTTCTCGAAGTTTGTGCGCAAGTGGAGCGACCGCTATACGCCCGCAGCGGGTGATGAAGACGTGGAACTGTCGGACTCGCCGGATCTCGGCCCGACGTTCGAGTTTCAGGAGAAGACGCCGGGCACCTGCCCCGGACTGGAGCGCATCCATTGCTTCTGTGCACCGGCCACGCTTTCGCATGGCGCGCTGTCGGGTGACATCCCGGCCGTGAGCGAAGGCGCAAAGCGTCTCGCGCAAGGGCTGGCAGGCACGTTCTATCGTGAGGACGTCGAGCACCATTACGCCAACATGGAGGCGTATGAGGAGCCCGAAGTCTACGGCGACGAATGGACGCCTGCGCCGCCACCGCCCGCAGTGGTCGATGCGGCTGTCGCGCCTACCGACAAGGAGCGTCTCGCATCATGACCGCATGGATTTTGCGCCGCGTATTGCAAGCGGTGTTAGTGGTGTGGCTGATGACGCTGATCGTGTTCGTCGGTCTGCACGCAATCGGCAATCCGATCGACATCCTGATCGGTCAGGACGTCGACCAGATCGACCGCGCCCGCATCATCGCGCAGCTCGGCCTCGACCAGCCGTTGTGGCGTCAGTACCTGTCGTTCATCGCGGGCGCACTACACGGCGAGTTGGGCAATAGCTACGTGTACAACGTCCCGGCCATTCAACTGATTCTGCAACGCCTACCCGCAACGCTCGAACTCGCGTTTGCCGCACTCATCCTCGCGGTGTTCATCGGCATTCCGCTCGGCCTGTTCGCCGGTCTCTACCCGCGCAACCCGATCTCGAAACTGTTGATGACGGGCAGCATCGTGGGCTTCTCGCTGCCGACGTTCTGGGTCGGCCTGATGCTCATCATGTTCTTCTCGGTGCATCTGGGCGTGCTGCCTGCGAGCGGTCGCGGCGAAACGGTGCGCCTGTTCGGCGTGGAATGGTCGTTCCTCACCGTCGACGGACTGCGTCACCTGATTCTGCCCGCGCTCAATCTGGCGCTGTTCAAGATTTCGTTGGTGCTGCGACTGACGCGCGCCGGGGTGTCCGAAGTGCTGCCGCAGGACTACGTGAAATTCGCGCGCGCCAAGGGCTTGTCGCCGCTGCGGGTCGTGCTCGTGCACGTGCTGCGTAATACGCTGATTCCGCTGGTGACGGTGCTGGGTCTCGAATTCGGTTCGACCATCGCCTTCGCTGTCGTAACGGAAAGCGTGTTCGCATGGCCCGGCGCGGGCAAGCTCATTCTCGACAGCATCAACGCGCTCGACCGCCCTGTGATCGTGGCGTATCTCATCGTCGTGGTGTGCCTGTTCGTGTCGCTCAACCTGATCGTGGACGTGCTCTACAAGTGGCTCGATCCGCGTGTGCGCGTGGAGGCCGCTGCCTGATGTCGCTGACCCCATCCCCCAATAACGCGCCCACGCCAGCGCTCACCGTCGAACCCGTGCCGGTGCGGCGCGAATCGCCGTGGCAGCAAGGGCTGCGCGAGCTGCTGCGCTCGAAGAGTGCCGTGCTCGGCCTCGTGGTGCTCGTGGTGCTCATCGTCGCCGCGCTGACTGCGCCGTGGATCTCCCCGCAGAATCCCTATGATCTGGCGCAACTCAACGTGCTGGACAACCGGCTGCCGCCCGGCTCGGAAAACGTCGACGCACATTACACCTACTGGCTCGGCACCGACGGTCAGGGACGCGACCTGCTCTCCGGCATCATCTACGGGCTGCGGATCAGCCTGGGCGTGGGCATCGGCTCGGCGCTCGTCGCCGGGATTCTCGGCACGATCCTCGGTCTGGTCGCCGCCTATGCAGGCGGTCGCGTGGACGCCTTCATCATGCGTCTGGTCGATCTGCTGCTGTCGTTCCCGTCGATTCTCGTCGCACTGATGATCCTCGCGTACGTAGGCAAGGGCATCGGCAACGTGGTGCTCACGCTCGTCGTGCTCGAATGGGCCTACTTCGCGCGGACCGCGCGCGGGCAGGCGCTGGTCGAGTCTCGTCGCGAGTACGTCGAAGCCGCGCGTTGCCAGGCGATTCCGAACTGGCGCATCGTGCTCGGTCACATTCTGCCGAACTGCCTGCCGCCGCTGATCGTCGTCGGCTCGTTGCAAGTGGCGCGCGCCATCACGCTCGAAGCCACGCTGTCGTTCCTCGGACTCGGTGTCCCGGTGACGGAGCCGTCGCTCGGCCTGCTCATCGCCAACGGCTATCAGACGATGCTCTCCGGCGACTACTGGATCAGTCTGTATCCGGGGCTGGCGTTGCTCATCACGGTCGTCGCCATCAATCTCGTGGGCGACCGCCTGCGCGACGTGTTCAATCCAAGGTTGCAGAAATGAGCGGCGCAGTGACTTCCTCCCCTTCATCCGCCAGCGCACCGCTCACGCTGGAAGTGCGCAATCTGCGCACGCAATTCATCACGCGCGCCGGTACGCTTCCCGCCGTGGACGACGTCTCGTTCTCGCTGCCGCCGGGTCACATCATGGGGCTCGTCGGCGAGTCCGGCTCGGGCAAGTCGGTGACCGGTTTCTCGATCATGGGACTGGTCGATGCGCCGGGCCGCATCGTTGGCGGCGAAGTGCTGTTCCAAGGTCGTGACCTCACCAAGATGTCCGCCGCCGAATTGCGTCACCTGCAAGGCAATCGCATCGCGATGATCTTTCAGGATCCGATGATGACGCTCAACCCCGTGCTGCGGGTCGACGTGCAGATGATCGAAGCCGTGCGCGCGCATCAGAAGATGTCGAAGTCGCAGGCGCGCGATCTCGCACGCGACACGCTCGGCATGATGGGCATTCCCAGCCCGGACGAGCGTCTGCGCGCGTATCCGCACCAACTCTCGGGCGGCATGCGCCAACGTGTGGCGATTGCCATCGCCATGCTGCATCGCCCGGATCTGATCATTGCGGACGAACCAACCACGGCGCTCGACGTCACGATTCAGGCGCAGATCCTCTCCGAAGTGCAGAAGCTGGCACGTCAGAACGGCACGGCGCTCATCTGGATTACGCACGATCTGTCGGTCGTCGCAGGTCTGGCCGATACGCTCGCCGTGATGTACGCGGGACGCATCGTCGAACAAGGTGCGGTCGACGCGGTCCTCGACGCACCTCAACACCCCTACACCGCAGGCCTCATCGGCAGCCTGCCGAGTCTGAACAAGCGCGGCCAGCGTCTGCGTCAGATTCCCGGCATGACGCCAAATCTGATGAACATGCCAGCGGGATGCGCCTTCGCGTCGCGCTGCGCCTATGCGACGACGGTCTGCGGCGAGCGTCCCGAGATGACGCAGACGTCGCCGGGTCGCCTCGTGCGTTGCTTCCACCCGGGCGCTGCGCTGCAAAAGGAGATGGTATGAACACGCCGCTGCCGCAAAGTCAGCCGGCCACCGCCGGTTTCGGCAAATCGGTCAGTCCCAGCGCCACGCTGCCTGCGCCCATCGTGGCGCTGCGCGGGGTAAGCAAGCGCTTCGGTGAGCGTCACGTCGGCCCTGCCGGACGCCTGCTCGAGCGCGCCGGTCTCGCGCATCCGCCTGCCGTCGTGCGTGCGGTCGATAACGTCGATCTCATCGTCAAACCCGGTGAAGTGGTCGGTCTCGTGGGCGAGTCGGGCTGCGGCAAGTCCACGCTCGGACGCATGCTCGCGGGCTTGCTCAAGCCGTCTTCCGGCGAAGTGCAGATTCATGGACGTCCCGCTGAAGCGTTGTCGGCGGACGAGCAACGCGATGCGCGTCTGAAGATTCAGATGATCTTTCAGGATCCGTACGCGAGCCTGAACCCGCGACTGCGCATCGACCGCATCGTCGGCGAAGGTGCGCTCGTGCACGGGCTGACGGATCGCGCCGGGTTCGACGATTACGTGAGCGCGCAGCTGCAACGCGC
This sequence comes from Pandoraea sp. NPDC090278, assembly GCF_044772185.1. Classification (NCBI taxonomy): domain Bacteria; kingdom Pseudomonadati; phylum Pseudomonadota; class Betaproteobacteria; order Burkholderiales; family Burkholderiaceae; genus Pandoraea; species Pandoraea sp. NPDC090278. The sequence goes on from NZ_JBIVYJ010000009.1 coordinate 112,817, forward strand.
AGGTCTCGATCCAGCACTGCGTCATCGTTATCCGCACCAGTTCAGCGGCGGACAGCGTCAGCGTATCGGCATCGCCCGCGCGCTCGCGGTCAATCCCGATCTGCTCGTGTGCGACGAAGCGGTCGCCGCGCTCGACGTCTCGATTCAGGCGCAGATTCTGAATCTGTTCATGGACCTGCGCGAACAACTGCGTCTGACGTATGTGTTCATCAGCCATGACCTCGGCGTGGTCGAGCATCTCTCGGATCGCGTGGTGATCATGTATCTCGGACGCATCGTCGAGAGCGCGCCAGTCGAAGAAGTCTTCCGCCGCCCGAACCATCCGTACACGCAGGCGCTGCTCGCCGAGATTCCACGCATCGACGTGCGTCACAAGACGTTCTCCGCGATTCGTGGCGAGATCCCGAGCCCGATTGCGCCGCCGAGCGGCTGTCACTTCCATCCGCGATGTCCGCACGCCATGCCGCGTTGCCGCACCGAGGTGCCGACACTGCGCGGGGTGGCCATCAATCACGTCAGTGCGTGTCATCTGAACGACAACTGACCCGCAACTTACCGATAGCTCACTGAAAGCTCTCCTTAACGAATCACCAACGACCAGGATCGATTGATAATGAAACGCTTCTTGTTGTCCTCTCTGGCGGCTGCCCTGCTCGTGACGAGCGCAGCGGCCTCCGCGCAATCCAACTCTTCGACGCTGCGTATCGCCTTTGCCGACCCGCTCTCGTCGCTCGACCCGCAGTTGAACAACCACGCGGGCGACCGCTCGGTGGATCTGCATTTCTGGGATCTGCTCGTCGAGAACAAGTGGAACAAGCTCCAGCCGGGCCTTGCCGTGTCGTGGAAGGCGCTCGACGCGAAGACGTGGGAATTCAAGCTGCGTCCGAACGTGAAGTGGCACGACGGTCAGCCTTTCACGGCTGCCGACGTCATCTACTCGTACCAACGCGCGCGTAACGTGCCGGGCAGCGTGGCGACCTTCGCGGGCTACCTGCGCACCATCGACACGATGAGCGCGCCGGACCCGCTCACGCTCGTCGTCAAGACGAAGATTCCGAACCCGGATCTGCCGCTCAACCTCGCGTCGGTGCACATCGTCAGCAAGCACGTGGGCGAGAAGTCGAACACCGACGACTACAACGCCGGACGCGCCATGGTCGGCACCGGCCCGTTCAAGTACGTCTCGTACACGCCGGGCGATCGCGTGGAGATGGTTCGCAATGACAGCTACTGGGGCGGAAAGTCGGAGTGGGAAAAGGTCGACTATCGCTACATCAACAACGGTGCGGCACGTACGGCCGCGTTGCTGGCCGGTGACGTCGACGTGATCGACAAGGTCTCGGCCTCGGACATTCCGCGTCTGAAGAAAGCGCCGAACGTGACCGTGTACCCGTATCCGGGTCTGCGCGTGATGTTGCTGCAACCGACGTTCCGTGAAGGCACAAATCAGTACATCACCGACAACGCCGGTAAGCCGCTCGCGAAGAACCCGCTGCTCGACGTGCGTGTGCGTCGCGCGCTGTCGCTCGCCATCAGCCGCGAAGCGATCGTCTCGCGCATCATGCAAGGCACGGCCAGCGTGGCCAACCAGTGGATGCCGAAGGACACCTTTGGCTACAACCCGGACGTGAAGGACATTCCGTTCGACGCCGCACAAGCCAAGAAGCTGCTGGCCGAGGCGGGCTTCCCGGAAGGCTTCAAGCTGACCATGCACGTGCCGAACGACCGCTACCCGCAAGGGCCGGAGACGGCGCAGGCCGTGGCGCAGTTCTGGACGCGTATCGGCGTGAAGACGCAAGTGGAAGTGGTGCCCTGGGCCGTGTATTCGGGCCGCGCGAACAAGAACGAGTACGCCATGACGATGCTGGCTTGGGGTAACGGTACGGGTGAAGCGAGCTACGCGCTTGTGAACGTGCTGGCGACGGTCGACGCAAAGAAGGGGCTGGGCGCTTCGAACTGGGGTCACTACAGCAACCCGGCCATCGACAAGGCGCTCGATGCCTCGACGGCCGAGTTCGACGAAGGCAAGCGTGAAGCAATCCTGCGTCAGTCGGTGAAGGTCGAGACGGACGACGTCGGCACGATCCCGCTGTACCACTACCAGAACATCTGGGCCGCAGGTAAGGGCCTGAAGGTCACGCCGTTCACGAGCGATCGCACCGTCGCGATGCAAGTGACCAAGGCCGCGAAGTAAGGCGTCGACGCGTTATGACGTCATCGATGACCTCATCTCTCATACTGACGGCAACGCCCGCCGATGCGTTGATCGACGTGCCGCGCCACCTGGTGGTGCGCGGCGCGACGCCCGGCGCACAGGTCACGCTCACCGCTCGCACCGCGCGGGCGGGTGGCGTGGTGTGGCATGCGCAAGCGACGTTTGTGGCCGATGCCGACGGCACGGTCGACGTATCGCGCGACGCCCCCGTTAGCGGCAGCTACCAGGGCGTGTCCGCGATGGGCCTCGTTTGGTCACAGGTGCCTGACGACGGCAAGAGTCGCGACGTCTTCCCTCAACCGATCGTCGCACCGCTGGTGACGACGGTGGATGCGCAGGAAGTCGGCGTCGATGGCGCAGCGTCGACGGGCGCCACGAGCGCTTCCCCAGCATTAAGCGGGGAAACGCGACATGCCGTCGGATCCGCCACGGCATCTGGCGTCTCGACTACTGACGTGCCATCCGCGCAGGCGAAAACCTCATGCCGGTCGTCGGTGTCGTTCACTCAGCGGCTCGCCGGCGAAGGTGTGACGCGACGCGATGTGCGTGAGGACGGACTCGTCGGCACGCTGTATCTGCCGCCGGGCGAAGGCCCGCATCCCGCCGTCATGATCCTCAACGGGTCCGGTGGCGGGATTAACGAGCCGCGCGCCGCGTTGTATGCGTCTCATGGTTACGCGGCATTCGCCCTCGGCTACTTCAAGGGGCCGGGGCTGCCCGACTACATCTCCAATACGCCGCTCGAATACTTCAAGCGGGGCATGGATTGGTTGCGTCGTACGGTGCGCCCGGCCCATGACTTCGTGGCGCTCTCCGGGCAATCGCGGGGTGGTGAGTTGGTGCTGCTGCTGGGTGCGACGTTCCCCGAGGCCGTGTCTGCGGTGATCGGTTATGTGCCGAGTGCGTTGATCCACAGTGCGCAGAACGCGTGCGACCCGGCCATCGGTCGCGAAGGTCCGACGTGGTTGCTCGACGGCAAGCCGTTGCCTCACATCTGGGAAAACAACCGGACGGCGTCGTGGGCGCCCTTCGACGAAGGCCCGCCGCCCCATCGTCACGCCAAGGCCATGCTAACCGCGCTTGACGATGCAGACGCAGTAGAGCGCGCCCGCATCCCCGTCGAGAAGATTCGTGGGCCGGTGATGTTGCTCTCGGCAGAGGACGATGGCTCGTGGCCGTCGAGTCTCTATTCGCGGATGGTGACGGAGCGGCTCGCGGCGCATGCGCATCCGCACGCCGTCGAGCATCTCGATTTCGACCGGGCGGGGCACGCCATCGTGTTCCCGTTTGTACCGACCACGCAGCTCGTGTACGCCCATCCCGTCTCAGGCAAGATCAGCACCGGCGGCGGCGAGCCCGACGCCAATGCGATCGCCGACGAGCGTTCGTGGGCTGCGGTGCAAGCGTTCCTCGCGCAGGCTGTGGCCGAGCGCGCTCATTCACAAGGACAATCATGACCGTCAACACTCAATACGACATCGCCAACGATCTCGTCGATCGCGTCGCGGGACTCACGCAGGGGACGGCTACGCATACGTTGCGTCATGCGCGCGACAAGGTGGCCGTCGCCACGCAGGGTAGCTACGACGGGTTGTTCGATCCGGCGCTCGAAGGCATCTCGCTTGTGGAGCGTTTGCTCGTGGGGCTGTACGCGAGCCGCCTGACGCCCTCGCCTGCGCTCGCTGCGCACTATCGCGCAGAGTTGGACAAGCATGATGTCGATGCAGCGCAGTTGAAGGCCGCAGAATCGGGGTCCCCGGACGATGTGGCAGATGCACGTCTGCGCGCGATTCTGACGTTCACGCGCACGCTGATCGAGAATCCGGTTGCAGGGGATAAGGAAGCGCTGCACAAGTTGCCTGCAGCGGGACTGACGACGCCCGCCGTCGTCGCACTGGCGCAACTGATTGCGTTCCTGTCGTATCAGACGCGTCTGGTTGCAGGACTGCAAGCGCTCAAACAACTGGCTCCGCAGGAGGTGACGGCATGAGCGAAATCATTCGTTCGCATGGATTTACCAACGAGTCGCTCGACTGGGACGCCTGGCTCGATGTTGTCGAACTCGATAAGGCGACGCCGGAGCAGGTAGCGGTGCTGGAAGAGAGTCATCCGAAGGCTAAGACATCGGATTATTACCTCTTCCTCGTGCATCAAGCCGAGATCCTTCGTCAACGTTCTGCGGCGTTTAACGCCATCATGTACGCGCCGGGTGGCATGCCGCGCGCTGAGCGGGAGCTGTCGACGACGGTCGTCTCGCGTATCAATGGATGCGTGTACTGTGCATCGGTGCATGCGCAGCGATTCGAGCAACTCGCGAAACGTAACGACGTCATCCGTGAAGTGTTCGACGAACCGCGCACCGCGGGGACGACGGATCGCGAAAAGGCGATTGCGCAGTTCTCGATTGCGCTGACGGAGACGCCTGGCGATGTGCGTCCGGCGCAGTTGCAGGCATTGCGCGATGTCGGCCTGACCGATGCCGAGATCCTCGACCTGATCCACTCCATCGCCATCTTCGCGTGGGCCAACCGTCTGATGCTGAATCTGGGCGAACCGGTGTTCCCGGAAACGGAAGCGGCGGGTTAAGACGCTGGTACGCTAGTTCTGCGTCGAAATAAAAAACGCGCTGCCCATTGGGTAGCGCGTTTTGTTTTGGGCGAAAGGATGTCGCGCGCGGGTGTACGCTAAGTCATCTGCATCAACGAGTACTTAAGCGATGACACGTACACAGTTCCACATCGAAAGGATCGCCTCGAACGACGCGACGTCTTGGCGTTCGCTGAGGGAAAAGTTATGGCCTCAAGCGAGCCCTGAGGAGCATGACCAAGAAACGAAGGACATTTTGTCGCAACCGGAACGACATCTGGTGCTCATCGCCAAGTCAGCGGCGGGAGACGCCGTCGGATTCGCGGAGGCATCGATACGGCACGACTACGTCAACGGTTGCGATACATCGCCAGTCGTGTTTCTCGAAGGTATTTACGTGGTTCCTCTCACGCGCCGTAACGGTGTGGCACAAGCCTTGTGCGCGTCCGTCGAGCAATGGGGGATGTCACATGGATGCGTAGAGTTCGCGTCCGACACGGATATCAACAACACCGACGCCCAAACGATCCACCAGGCACTCGGGTTCACGGAAATCGAGCGCGTCGTGGTTTACAAGAAACGCTGCAAACCTAATTGACCGACTCACGGCGGGGCAGTACCGATCACTTATGAAAAATGAGCAGTTGTGCTCGTCCTCGTACGCGACTATCCAGACGTGGTTTTAGAGGGAAGATGGATTGAGAGACGATGCTAATGTCCGCCCCGCATCCGTTGCGAGACGGCATACAAAGCGCTGGTTAGCGGATCTTATGAAGAATGGGCCGCCGTCCTCGTCCTCTTGCGCGACTATAGAAGCGCGGTTTAGGCGGACAACCTGTCGGATTCAGCGTGCGAGGGGCTGATGAAAAGCGTCGCTGCAAAGCAAAAACCCCTTGCTACGTTGGTAGCAAGGGGTTTTTAAGGGGAGCCTGACGATTACCTACTTTCACACGGGTATCCGCACTATCATCGG
>NZ_JBIVYJ010000010.1:0-85600 GCF_044772185.1 Pandoraea sp. NPDC090278
TATCTCAAAGTGCACGGCGACGTGGTGGAAGTCGGCGGCGCAGGCAACCTCCTCATCAAGATGGCCAAGCTGAAGAAGGACGCGCCGGGGTCGCTCTCATTGCCGCCGCCGGAGTTCGGCCAGATCGACGCCAATAACGATGAGCGCTTCGTGCTCGGCGACTCCCTCTCCGGGCGGCCCATGCGCAATCAGCCCTACAAGATCGAGTTGGCCGACGGCCAGATCGTCGAAGGCGTGACCAACGACAAGGGCGAGACCTCGCTGCGACTGCAGGACGTGGCGCAGGGAATCAAGCTGCTGCTCCAGCATTCATAACGACACCGATCATGACTGAAAACACCAAGTCGACCGACAAAGATGCGCCGCCGAAAGCGGGTAAGAAGAAGCCCCGCAAGATGTACCAGCACCCGTTCGCCACGCGCATCGTGCCGATGCAGGTCGACCACTTGGGGCAGCCGTTCTGGAAGTCGTATCTCACGCCATGCAGCTACGAGGTGCGGGCAGAGGCGCGTATCCCGCCGCACCTGCCAGGCATCGTGATCTTTGTGCACGGGGTGAATTCTGAAGGGGAGTGGTATGACAAAGCCGAAAGAGCGTTATGCGACGGCCTCAACGAACGGCTAAATTTGCCAGAAGAATGGTGGCTCCAGCCGACGGTCTATACCACGTTCGATGCGAACACTAAGAAGGCGACTCCGCGACAAATTGCCCACGGTAAGCTTGGCCGCTCGCCAGTGATCCGCTTCTACTGGGGCTACCGCGCCCCCGACGGGACCGAGCAGAAATGGCGCATCCCAATGCGCAACCGCGATGGGGTAAACCAATGGGGGCGTGCGTGCTGGAATGATAAGGCGCTGGGCCCTTGGTACTGGGGCGGCGGCCCGTTCCAGAACGGTACCAACAACCTGCTGCAGATGTGGAGTCCAGAGGGGTTCAAAAGACGCGTTCTCGGTTTCGATCTAGAGAACATCAATACCGAGTCGGACCGCCAGTTGGACGATGCGCCACCGCGTCTCTACTTTGCTCACGCCGCACAGCGCCTGGCCGATCTGATTGACCGGATCCGTACCGAGTGTCCGCGCGACACGATCTCCGTGATGTCGCACAGCCAGGGCACCATGGTGGCAATGGCAGCCACCCTGCTGGTCAAGACACGTGCACCCGACGCGCTGTTCGTGATGAACTCGCCCTATGCGCTGGAGGACAAGGTCGAGGATCTGCTCACCTGTGGGACAGAACGTCAGAGCACGAGTGCTCGGGTCAATACGTTTCGCAATGTCGTCAAGCGCATCCAACAGGACCGTCGGCCCATGGGCGAAGCGGAAATGGTGCGCCTGCATTGCGGCACATCGGAGGACTGGAACTTCTGGCGGCCAGACAATCAGCATGAGTCGGGCGTGCCCGAGCGGGACAACCACGGTCGGCTCTACGTTTACTTCTCCCCGCACGACCGCGTGATGGGAGCATCACCGCTGCAAAGCATTGGTTGGCAGGGAGTGAGTGACAAGTTGCTGATGGAGTTGGGGAGCACAGTCAAGCAGCGCATGCTTGCGCGCGGCACGCCTGTGGGCGACTCCCCCGGCATCAAACGCTTCGGGACTCTCCCGCCGATTCAGAAGCCGGTACCGGGTGTGGAGTCGTGGTCGTTCTGGAACGGCAATCGAAAGGCCTTAGGTAAGCTGTTGTGGACGGTGCCTGACGTCAACAAGACGGTGACGATCAATGCCGAGACCGTGCTGCAGCCCCTCACCGCCGAGGAAATGAGAAATTTCGATGACTCTCGCGTGACTGCACCGGAGATGGGCCAAATGGAAGAGGACCCGATTCAGCCGGGGAGTATGAAATACGTGGATGATGCCTATCCGTATTTTCGGCCGCTCTATGAGCCCAAGAAGGAACAAAAATACGACCCACGCTATCGCGGGGTCGTCGTGGACTACAAAAACGAAGCTGAGGCTCTCCAGGAGCGCGACAATTACAGGGCCGAGCCGACCAATCACAGCACGGTGCCCGGTGACCAAAAATTCATGCGGCGCGTAGTGGCGTACGACTTGCCGATCGGCTTTTGCGACGCCTACAAGCGACGGGATTTCTGGCTCCGACTGATCAAACAGGCCGACTGGACGCTGGGTTATGACCCCTACTTCCAAACCGGGGTAATGGCACCCGTGCCTAGGCCAGCGGCAATCGACAAAGCAAACTCAGAGAAGAACGACGAGGCGATTCAGGCGCTCAAGGCGTACCTTGGCCGACAGGCTGATTACAAGGGCAAGGATGTCGTATATGGGGATTAGGCGGATTGCTTGGGTCGCACTTGTTGTGGCCAGTACCGTCGGCGCCATTGCTTGGCTATGGCATGGGGTCGACTACGTCAGAAGTATTGACAAGAAAAAAAGCGAACCTTTTGTGTTCATGCTTTCGGATTTTCTAAAAGCTCGGGAACTGCCGTATGACACTCCGGCACAGGTCATCTACCGGATCGATGATCATCGCTTCGTCACGCTGGAGACATACCGCGACTGCCACTATGGTGAAGCGTATTACAACGACACGAAGCTTAGGTTGCATCGCACACTTGGACGAACTGGCGTGGAGAACTACCAAGGCTGGATCATCAATGATGACCCGACGGGACGTAACCTGGCATTTCCTATGGGAGCCCCTCCCGACATAGCTTGTCCGGAACGAGGCTGCCGAGGTTTTCTCCTATATTCGACGGACTTCGGCCGCTCCTTTGGCGCCATTCCCTATACCTCCTACACGCGCAGCCCGTTTGAGAACTCAAAAGACTTCGGCGTCTTTGTTACGAAGGACAAGCTGTACGTTGCAGAGAGAATCAACAAGCGCGAAGCCTATGTCGACGAGTATCCATTGGTTCCAAACATCAACTTGAATGATCCTTACCCCCCTGGAGCTAGAGGCGACAGCTTCGCACTTTCGCAGCGCCCAGGCATCTTCGACAAGTTCACCACCCCTTCCGGCCAAAACCAGATCAGTTGCGACGCGTCGATCAAACCCACAAATCCCGACGCACGGTTGGTTGTCCCTGATCGCCAACGCGGTTACTAAACCCCCCCCTTTCCCTCCTCGCCCTGATATGAGAAATCCAGTTTGCCTCGGCGACGTTACCAGTCACGGTGGCGTTGTCATTACCGCGTCGTCCTCGCTCGATCTCGAAGGCCGCCCCTGCACCGTCGCAGGCACCTGCGATTGGCCTCGAATGGAACATGGTCGGGGTGGAACTCGCACAGATCGATGAAGTTCGGTACGAGGGCATGCCGAGCTATAACTTGCCACTCTGCCTTGGACTCACGGGGTTCGGTAACGGGTTGATCTGGGGAGCGGATACCTTGGGTGTGAAGAGCCCAGCATTCTTCTGGACGATGGTGGGCGTGATGGTCGCGTTGCCGATTCTGTTGACTGCAGCGTCGTGGATCCGTGACCAACTGCTGACGGACGAATTCTTCGAAGCACTTGAGTGAAGGCAAGTCCGCCAGGAGGATACCCGCAACTTCCGCCGCCGCGATCTCACGCGGCGACGCTCACCCCGGTAGTGCTCACTTCGCTCACCTCCCGCACCGCGCGCGCAACGTCGTCGATCCACGCCTTCGTGCGGGGCAGTTGCATGTGACTCGACGCGACCGTGCCCTCGTACACCGGCGCTGCGCCCATCACGCGCGACAGCCGCTCGCGGTCGTCCGACGCACGTCGCTCGACCCACCACGCATGCACGGGCACGACAGCCGGACGCAAACGATGGACGTCCGCCAGCGAGCGCAAATGCGCCGTCACGCGGAACATGTGCGCGAGTTCGTCGCGACCGAGCGACGCGTAATCACCCGCAGCAGTCACCGGCGCACCGCCCTGCCCCTGCATCGTCAATGCGGCTTCGACGGCCGCCGCCAGTACGCCTTCATCCAGCGGCTTCCCGGCGTGTGGTGCGAGCGACGCGCGCAGCTTCGTCGCATCGACCTGCGGCAGGATCGTGACGAGGTAGTCGAGCAGATCGCCCGTCCAGTCGCGCGACGATGCGACCGGTGGCACATCATCTTGTTGTGCTGGCACGAACGTATCCGCCAGCCCGAGGAACGCTACCGTCTGACCGCTGGCACGCAGACGCTCGGCCATCGCCATCGCAATCGGTCCACCAAGCGACCAGCCGAGCAAGTGATATGGCCCGCTCGGTTGCGCTTTGCGCACGGCGTCGACATATCGCCCCGCCATTTCGTCGAGCGACGTATCGGACCATGCCGGATCGATCAGCATGCGCGACTGAATGCCGATCACGGGACGTTCGTCGGCCAGTGCCTGAGCAAGCGGACGATAGTCGAATACGGTGCCCACCGCCGGGTGAACGCAAAACAGCGCGGGCGCCGACGACTTGCTGGCGTTCAACCGCACCAGCAGGTCGCCACCGGCGGAGGGCGCAGCATCCGAAGGCGTGAGCGCGGCAGCAAGACGCGCCACCGTGCCGTGCTGCATCAGTTCGCGCAGGCTGACCTTGAGCGACGGCGTCCCGCGTTTGAGGCGTGCAATCACTTGCAACGCCAGAATCGAATCGCCACCGATTTCGAAGAAGTTTGCGTCTCGGCTCACCTGCTCCGTCTTGAGGACTGCGTTCCAGACGTCGGAGATGCGCGCTTCGAGCGCGCCAATCTCGCCTGACGGTGCCGCCTGCGCCTTCGCGTCCTCGGCGGACGTGTCGGTCGACATCGCCGCCAGCAACGCGCGACGATCCACCTTGCCGTTCGCCGTAAGCGGTAGCGCGGCCAGACGCACTAGCCGCGACGGCACCCAGGCCGACGGCAACGCCGAGGTGAGCGCTGCCTTCGCATCGGCCTCAGTCAGCTCACCTGTGTAGCCACCAAGCAATTGCGATTGCCCGCGCGCATCGCGCTCCACCAGGACGATGGCATCCTGCACGCCGTGCAGCGCACGCAAGGCATGCGCCACCTCGCCCGGCTCCACGCGATAGCCGCGAATCTTCACCTGATCGTCGGCGCGTCCGAGATAGACGATTTCACCGTCTGCCCGCCGCTTCACCCGATCGCCCGTGCGATACATCCGCACGCCCGGACGCCACGGATCCGGCACGAAGCGCTCTGCCGTCTTGCCCGGCTCGCCGAGATAACCGCGTGCGAGCGCGACACCCCCGATGTAAAGCTCGCCGCTCACACCCGGCGGCACCGCGTTAAGGTTATCGTCGAGTACGTAGGCACTCACGTTCGGCAACGGCAGGCCGACAGGTAGCAACGCATCGTTCGATGCCGCACGGTGAGTGAGCACACCCACGGTCGTTTCCGTAGGGCCGTAGTGATTGAGCACACGCAGCGATGGACGATGGGTATGCAGCAACGTCAGCAACTCGGCATCGGCCGCTTCCCCGCCCACGATCAGCCAGTCGTTCGGCAGCACATCCGATCCCGCGGCCAGCATCAGCCCCTTCAGATGACTCGGCACGATCTTCGTCGCCCCGATGCGGCGTGCACGCATCCACTCGGCGAAGCGTCCCGCGTCGAAGGCATCTTCCTGCGGCATGAGATGCAACGGCCGTCCCATCGCTAGCGCGCCGAACAGCACCGTGTGCCCGAGGTCGGCCGCGACGGTCGAGACCATCGCCATCCCGGCGTCTTCCGGGAGATCGTGCAGTCTGGACGTCACGCCCTGCACATAGTTGTGCAACGCCCCACGGCTCACCACGACGCCCTTCGGCTGTCCGGTGGACCCCGACGTGTAGATGACGTAAGCCGCCTGCGCCGAATGCACGCTGCGACTCACGAAACGCGCCTCGTCCCCCGCCAGCACATCGGCGATGGCCAGCGTCTGACAGCCGTCGACCTGGGGGACCGATGCCACATCAGGCGCGACGATCAATGCCTTTGCACCGCTCGCTGCGATCAGTTGCGCGAGACGTGCGGACGGCTGCGTCGGGTCCAGCGGCACGTAAGCCGCTCCCAGCTTCCACACACCGAGCATTGCGGCGACCCAACCGGCGCTGCGCGGCATCAGCAACGCAACGCGATCCTCCGCACCAACACCCTGCGTCGCAAGCGCGTGCGCCACGCGATTGGCATGCGCGTCGAGCGTGCGACGCGACCAGGCACCGTCCCCGCCTTCGACGGCCAGCACGTCGCCCTGCTGAGCGACGCGCGACGCCCATGTCTCCATCCAGTCGCGCGTGTCCCACACGCGCCGCTCACCGTCGGTCGTGACCGGCACGTCGGCGCTCAGCGCGATATCGGCGAGCCGGTCGTCCGGGGCATGGGTCAGTTGCGTTAGCAGACGGTGGAACGCACGCGCCAGTGGCTCCACCGTCGTCGCGTCGAACAGATCCGTTGCGTACGTCAGCGCGATCTGCAACGTGTCGCCGCGCTCCAGCGTATCGAGCGAGAGATCGAAGTGCGAGCTTTGTCCGGCAACGACCACCGGGTCGATCCGTAGACCGGCCATCTCCGGCACGGCGTCACGCGCAATCTCGTGATTGAACTTCGCCTGAAACAGCGCGTTGACGGACGCGTCGCGTGCCGGTTGCAACGCTTCCACAAGCTTATCGAACGGCACATCGGCATGCGCTTGCGCTTCGATGGCCCGCGCGCGCATCGTCGCGACATGCCCGCCGAAGGATGTCTTCGGATCGAGCGGCACACGCATCACCTGCGTGTTGACGAAGAAGCCGATCAGCGGCTCCGTTTCCAGCTTCGCGCGTCCGGCAACTGGCACGCCAATGCAGACGCTGCGCACACCGGCAATGCGTCCGAGCCACACGCCATACGCCGCCAGTAGCACGGTGTAGAGCGTGGTGTCGTGAGTACGCGCCAACTCACGCAGCCGCGCAGTGAGCGGTGCGTCGGCTTCCATGACATACGTCGCGCCGCGTCCGCTCGGGACCGCCGGACGTGGGCGGTCTGTCGGTAATGGCAACACCGGATGTTCGTCGCCGAGTTGCGCACGCCAGTAGGCCAGTTGCCGGTCCAGCTCACCGGCTTCGAGCCAGCCGCGTTGCCAGATGGCGTAGTCGGCGTACTGCACCGGCAACGCGGGCAGCGGCGCGACGTGAGTCCCCGCTCCGGCAAATTGAGCGTAGCCACGCGTGCACTCCTCGACCAGACGCGTCATCGACCATGCATCTGCCACGATGTGGTGCAGCGTGAGCAGCAACACATGTTCGTCGGCCGCCACACGAATCAGCCGCGCACGCATCAGCGGCGCAACGTCCAGCGCGAAGGGACGGACCGCTTCGTCACGCGCGCACACTTGCACACGTGCGTCCAGATCCGCAACGGTCGTGTCGTCGCCTTGCCAGTCTTCATAGTCGATGGAGAACGGCACATCGTCATGCACACGCTGCACGGCCCCATTCGGACCGTCGTGAAAGCTGGTGCGCAACGCATCATGGCGCGCGACGATGGCCGCGAACGCCTGCGACAGGGCCACAACGTTCAGCGCACCTTTCAACCGCACAGCGGCCGGAATGTTGTACGCGCCCGTGCCCGGATGCAGTTGCTCCACGACCCACAGGCGTTGCTGAGCGTACGACAGTGGCGCATCGGCCCCGTCACGCAGCCCGCCGGGAATCGGCAGGCTGGCCAGATCGACGCCCTGCTCGCGAGCGCGCGACTGAAACACGCGGCGCTTGTCGCCCGGCAAGGCGAGGAAGCGTCGCATCAATGCCGAGTCGTCAGCCTTGGGGACATGGGCCACGTTGGCCGAATTGGCGAGAGACATCGCGAAATCCTTCTATCGAACCACCAGAAATCGAATGGAGATGGCCTCGCGTCGCGCATGACTCGGCAAGCGAGCAAGCGCCACGCGAGGCCTTAGTACATCAAGCCGCATCGGCCTCCAGATCGCCGAGCAGGTCGTCCAGTGCACTGCGTGTCTGCGCATCGAGCGCTGCGGGTGCTGCGACCGCCCACGCGGCGCAGAAGTCCGACAACACCGGTGTCTCGAACAACTGACGCAACGCAACCGGACGCCCCGACGCCGCTTGCAGGCGCGCCACCATCTGCGTCGCCAGCAGCGAGTGGCCGCCCAGCGCGAAGAAGTTGTCGTGACGGCCCACGCGCTCGACGCCGAGCACCGACTGCCAGACCTGCGCGACGTCCGTCTCCACACCGGCCTCTGGCGGGACAAACCGCGCCGCAGCCGCCTGCGGTGCGGGCAGCGCACGACGGTCGAGTTTGCCGTTCGGTGTGAGCGGCAACGCGTCCAGACGCAGCCACTGGCCCGGCATCATGAACACCGGCACACGCGTGGCGAGGTGCTCGCGCAGACGCTCCCAGAGCCCCTCGTCATCGGCACTGGCGACGACGTACGCCACCAGTTGTTCGTCGGCGCCCTCGCCTCGCACCAGCACGGTGGCATCACTGACTTCCGCGTGCGCCAGCAACTGCGCCTCGATCTCTCCCGGCTCAATGCGGAAGCCCCGCAGCTTGACCTGCTGATCGCCGCGCCCGAGATAATCGAGCGTGCCATCAGGCAGACGCCGCACGCGGTCGCCCGTCTGATACATGCGCGCACCGGCAGGCCCCCACGGATCGGGGACGAAGCGCTCGGCGCTCAAGGCAGGACGTCCCAGATAGCCGCGCGCCAACCCATCGCCACCGACGTACAGATCGCCCGGCACGCCCATCGGCACTTCTGCAAGCGATGTATCGAGCACACGCCAGCCGATATCCGGCAGCGCCTCGCCAATCGGCGACTGACCAATGCCTGCCTCGGCCGCCTCCGGCGTCACGACGCCATAGCTCACATAGACGGTCGTCTCCGTCGGCCCGTACATGTTGATGACGCGGGTCTGCGTGCCGAAGTGCGACCACCACGACGCGAGTCGGCGTGGTGTAAGCGCTTCGCCCGCCAACACGATGTGGCGCAGCGTGGTCTGCGAAGCGTCCGGCGGTAAGGCCGCCAGAATCTGATAGAACGCCGACGGTGTCTGACACAGCACCGTCACGCGTTGCTGCTGGATCATCGCCCACAGCGCCTGCGGATCGCGGCTCGTGTAGTACGGCACGACAACCAATCGCCCGCCATGCGACAACGCGCCGAAGATTTCCCACACCGACACGTCGAACGCATACGAGTGGAACATCGTCCAGACGTCGTCCGGACCGAAGCCGAACCAGTCCTCCGTCGAGTGCAGCAGACGCATCAACTGACGATGCGCGACCTGCACGCCCTTCGGCCGTCCCGTCGAGCCGGACGTGTAAATCACATACGCCAGCTGGTCGACGTGAATACGTACTTCGGGCGACGTGGTCGGCAGCGTCGCGTCGCGTGACAGCGCGTCGATGCTCACACTGTCCTTCGGCAACCACACGGGTGCGCCGAGCGCGGCGTCCGTCACCACGACCTTGATGTCGGCGTCTTGCACGACGTAGCCGAGGCGCTCGTCCGGATACGCGGGGTCAAGCGGCACGTAGGCCGCACCGGCTTTGAGCACCCCGAGAATGGCGACGATCAGTTCGACGCGACGCGTCAACGCAATGCCGACACGATCCTCACTCGCCACACCCCGGCGCAGCAACGCGTGCGCCACACGGTTCGCCTGCGCGTCGAGCTCCGCGTAGGTCAGCGAGTGCTCGCCATCGGTGACGGCAATGGCATCCGCTTGCGACGTCGCGAAGGCCGCAATCGTCCGGTCGACGGTCGTCGTTACGTCAAACGTCCGGCGTGGTCCGCGTTGCGTCGGCCATGCGGTGTCGGCGTCGTGCAGCACGACATCCGCAACACGTACAGCACCAGACGTCTGCGGCGCGCACAACTGCGCCAGTAGGTCATGCAATTGCGTCCACAGACGTTCCACCGCACCGTCATCGAAATGCTGACGGTCGTAGCTCATGCGCACGTCGATGGTCTCGCCGGACGCGATGCCAATCGTGAGCGGGTAATGCGTGGTCTCCACATTCACGATGTCGCCGAAGCGCAGCGCCTGCGCGCCCTGCGCCCGAAGCGCACGATCCACCGGATAGTTCTCGAAGACGACCAGGGAGTCGAACAGCGCCTGCCCCGGCCAGCCGACCCAGCGCTGAATGTCGTAGAGCGGCGTGCTCTCGGCTTCGCGCAGCGCGAGGTTGTCCTCCTGCAAACGGTGCAGCCAGTCGTCGAGTCCTTCCGACGGCGACGGGCCCTGCACCACCGGCAACGTGTTGATGAAGAGCCCCATCATGCGCTCAGCACCCGGCAGCTCCGCCGGACGACCGGAGACGGTCACGCCGAAGCACACGTCGCGCTTACCCGTGTAACGCTGGAGCAGCAGCGTCCACGCGCCTTGCACCAGCGTGTTGACGGTCAGACGTCGACTGCGCGCGGCGCGCTGCCATGCCTGTGCGCTCGTCGCGTCGACCCGGAACGTGCGCTCGCCGTGCCCCTGCGCTGGCGCCGTCGTGCGCAGAACGCTCTCGTGCAATTGCGTCGGCGATTCGAAGGCGGCCAGCCGCTCGCGCCAGAACGACTCGCCGTCCTGCGGCGCGTGTTCCTCAAGCCACGCGATGTAGTCGCGAAAACGCGGCGCAGTGCCTTCCACTGACGGTGTGCCGGACAGATACGCCTGAAGAATTTCGCCGATCAGCTGTGCGCTGCTCCAGCCGTCGAGTAGCACGTGATGCAGCGTCCAGATCAGTTGCCACGCGTCGTCGTCCACCCGCACGAGCGCCACACGCTGCAACGGCGCGACGGAAAGGTCGAACCCCTGTGCGCGTTCCTGCTGCGCCAGTTCCGTCAGCACACCCGCGCCCTGCTGAGCGACACGTTCGCGCCAATCGAGCAGACGCAGCGCCTGCGGCACTTCGCGGTGCACGAGTTGCAGTGGCGGCGCGCCGTCTCGCCAAACGAAGCTTGTGCGCAGGATCGCGTGACGTTTGACGGCGGCCTGCCAAGCGGCGGCAAAGGCGTCGGCCTGTAATCCTTCGAGACGAATCTGAAGCTGGTTGATGTACGACGCGCTGTCCGGCGCGAGACGCGCATGAAACACCATCCCCTGCTGCATGGGCGAGAGCGGATAGGCGTCTTCGAGATCGGCGGCGGGCACCGGCAGATCGGCCAGCGCGGCTTCGGTCAGTCCTGCCAGAGGGAAGTCGGCCGCGCTTTTGACCTGTGCGTCGACGCTGGCCGTGACGAGCGTTCCCAGCGCCGCTTGCATGCGCGCAGCCACAGCGGCAATCGTCGCTTCGCGGAAGCGCTGGCGCGAGAAGCGCCAGTAAAGACGCAGGCAGCCGTCGGCAATCGCCCCGTCGACGGACAGCCAGTTGCCCAGCGGTGCGGACGCGTCGCGGGCAGCCCCTGCCGGGGCGTCGCTCGGCGCGAACCGTCCTTCGCCGAAGCCTGCGTCGACGCGGCCGAGATAGTTGAACGTGATGCGGCTCTGCGGCAACGCGGCCATCGCTTCGCGCACTGCGGCGCTCCCGCGATACCGCAACGCGCCGAATCCCAGTCCGGCGCGTGGCACGGCCCGCCACATCCGCTTGAGCGCGAACAGCGTTTCGCGCGGCGATGCCGAGACGTCGACCGCCAGCGGATAGACCGACGTGAACCAGCCGAGCGTGCGGGTCAGATCAAAGGCCTCCGTGCCCGGCACGTCGTCGCGGCCGTGGCCCTCGACGCACAACGCGATGCGCCCTGCCCCGGTCCACTCGCCGACGGACTGCGCCAGCGCGGCAACGAGCAGCTCGGGCAAGCGTGCGCGGTCGTTCGCGGCATCGAGCAACCGGCGCGTGGCGGACGCGTCGAGTGCCACGGTGACTTCCGCTGCATCTGCCTGACGGTCGCCCTCGGTTGGCGTAGCGTCGACAGGCAGCGTGTCGTGTGCGCCCTGTAGTGTTTCCGTCCAGAAAGTCGCTTCCTGCTCAGCCTCGGACGACGACGCCCAATCACGCCAGTAAGTCGCCCAAGCGCCGTACGACGTGCCGTTGTCCGCCAGAGCAACGGGTTGTCCTGCTTCGCGCTGCGCAAGCGCACGCTGCAAATCGCCCAGCAACACGCGCCACGACACACCGTCGACGGCAATGTGATGGCAGACGAGTAGCAGACGCTGACGTCCCTCCGGCAGATTGACGAGCACCGCGCGCAGCAACGGACCGTTTGCCAGCGACAGACCGCGTTGTGCACGATCGGCGGCGGCAAGCGCCTGCGCTTCATCGGCGACGTCCACGACATCCAGTGCGACGAGTGATGCGTCGGACGAAGCGCGCTTTTGTTGCCAGCCGTCGTCGTTCCGGACGTAGCGCATTTGCAGTGCTTCGTGATGCGCCGCGACGGCCTGCAACGCCTCGCGCAGCGTGTCGCCATCGAGCGGACGTCCAGCGTCGCGCACGTCCACCTGCACCCACTGATTCCAATGGTCACGCTGTGGGATCGGTTCGCCGAAGAACCACGACTGGATCGGCAACAAGGGGATCTCGCCCACTTCGCCAGCAACAGCCTGCGCCACGGCACCCGCCATCGTTTGCGCAGGCATCGCCACAGCGGCCAGTTCCGAGAGCGTTTGATGGCGGAATACGTCGCGCACCGTAATACGCCAGTGCGCCTCGCGCGCCCGGCTCACCAGTTGCAGCGCGATGATCGAGTCGCCTCCGAGCGAGAAAAAATTGTCGGCCCGGCCGACTTGCGCCGCGCCGAGCAATTGCGTCCAGATGGCCGCGAGATCCGCTTCGGCCCCGGCGCGAGGCGCCTCCGCACTCGCGCTCTGCCACACCGGCTCCGGCAGACGCTTGCGGTCGAGCTTGCCGTTGACGAGCTTGGGCAGCGCGTCGATCACCAGAATCTGTGCGGGCACGAGATACGCGGGCAGACGCGCGGCGAGGGCTTGTCGCAACTGCTCGCCGAAGCTCGCCGCATCGACGCCATCCGGCGGCGTGGCGCTAACGTGTGCCACGAGTTGCACACCCGCCGGTCCCTGCGCCGTGCCGACGACGGCTTCACGCACGCCCGCCTCGGCCAGCAATTGTGCTTCGACTTCACCCGGTTCGATGCGGAAGCCGCGCACCTTGAGCTGCTGATCGCGACGTCCGAGGTACTCCAACGTGCCATCGTCCAGCCAGCGAACGCGGTCGCCGGTGCGGTACATGCGCGTGCCCGGCGCACCCCACGGGTCAGGCAAGAACCGCTCCGCGCTCTGGCCGGGACGCGCCAGATAGCCGCGTGCCACGCCTTCGCCGCCGAGATACAGCTCACCCGCCACGCCGACCGGCACCGGTTGCAGGCGCTTGTCCAGTACGTACGCGCGACGCTCGCCGACGAGCGAGCCGATGGGCGCATACGGCGTCGGGCTCTGCATGCCCGTGTGGACCGTCCAGTTCACGGGTGTGACGACCGTCTCCGTCGGCCCATAACCGTTGAGCAGCCGCACCGGTTGCAGCGTGCGTGTGACGAGCGCCAGCGTGTCGCGAGACAGCGCTTCGCCGCCGCACGAGTAGATCAGTCCCGGCGGCACGGCGTCCGGATGCGCTTCCACCCATTGCGCAACATGACGCAGCAGCGCCGTCGGCAGCCCGGCGTTGGTCACGCGACGGCGCACGATCTGCTCGCAGATTTCCTCTGGCGTCCATTGACGCGGGCCGCGCAGCACCACGCATGCACCCTGCGACAGCAGCGTCAGCCAGCGCTCATGCGCACCGTCAAACGAGAGAGACGCCACATGTAGTTCGCGAAAGTCCGGCGTCATGCCGAATAGACCGGCGATGGCGCGGCAATGCATCGCAATCGGGCCGTGCGAGACGGCGACGCCCTTCGGCCGCCCCGTCGAGCCTGACGTGAAGATCACATAGGCCAGTTGTGCGGGATGCAGCGCGGGCAGCGCCGCCGTTGTAGCAGGCGAATCGGCCTCGGCGATGTCCAGCGCTGCCACGCCCGACGGCACACGCGCGAGCCCTTGCCCGTCTGTAATCACCAGCGGAATACCCGCATCGGCGCACAACTCGGCCACGCGCTCGGCAGGATGATCGACGTCGAGCGGGACATAAGCGCCGCCTGCGCGCAGCACCGCGACCATCGCGACGAACACGTTCGTCGAGCGCGGCAACCACACGCCGACACGCGTCTCTGGTGTCAGACCATTCGTGAGCAAGCGCGCCGCCAGCGCGTCTGCTCGACGCAGCAGTTCGCCGTACGTCAGCACATCGTCATCGCATTCGACGGCGATGGCGCCGGGACGACGCGAGGCATGATTCGCGATCATGTCCGGCAGCAGGCGCGTGTCGTTCTTTGCGACGCCTGCATCGTTTGCGGGGCTGCCCCAGCGGCGGATGGCGGCCAGTTCGTCTGCATCGGCAAGCGGCAGGTCTTGCAAAGGCGATGCCGCCTGCGCGACGAGCGCGGTGAGCAGCGTCTGCCAGTGCGCGCAGATGCGCTGCGCCGTTTGCGACGAGATGACATCGCAGGCGTAGCCCAGCCCGCCGCCGAGCGTACCGTCCGGCGACTCTACAATGCCCAGATCGAGATCGAACTTTGCCTGCGTGGTCTCGCCGTCGAGCACCGTTGCAGTGACGCCCGGCAACTGCAACGCCGATGCCGCATGACGCCGCTGATGGTTCACCATCACCTGAAACAGCGGGCTATGACTCAGACTGCGCGCGGGCGCAAGGCGCTCGACCACCTGCTCGAACGGCACATCCGCATGACGCTGCGCGTCGAGCAGCGTGTCGCGCACCTGCGCCAGCAAGGCGCCGAAACCCGCCGACAGATCGACGCGCGCACGCACGACCACCGTGTTGACGAAACACCCGACCACGCGCTCCAGGGCGGTGCGGCTGCGATGACTCACCGGCACACCGACACGCACATCGACGGAGGTGGCATCCATATCGTCATCGGTCTGGCCCGCGGCGTAGCGGGCCAGCAGCGCTTGAAACGACGCCAGCAAGACGGCGAACGGCGTGGTGCGGGCGTCGCGCGCCAGGGCGCGAACGCGCTCCGCCAGCGGCGTTGGCAGCGTGAACGCCACGCGTCCGCCTTCGGCGTCACGCTGCGCCGGGCGATGACGGTCGAGCGGTAGCGCCAGCAAGTCGTCGGCATCGGCGAGTTGCGTCGCCCAGTAATCCAGTTGCCCGGCCAGCGCTTCGCCGCCCAGCCGAAGCCGTTGCCAGATGGCGTAGTCGCCGTAGGTCGGGCCGGTGGCCTGCGTCGCGGGCGTCTGTCCGTTGCGCACGACGGCGTAGTCTCGGGCGATCTCGCCGATGAGCACGTCGAGCGAGCCACCGTCGGAGATCAGGTGATGCATCGTCAGCACCAGCACATGGCGCGTTTGCGTCACACGCAGCAACGTCGTGCGCACAAGCGGGCCGAGCGTCAGATCGAAAGCGCGGCGGCTGACGTCCGTCACCGCGTCGCGAACGTCGGTCCCGGTCGCCCCTGCGGCCAGCGGCACGATGTCCAGCGGCACATCGACGCGGGCATGCACGTGCTGCATGAGCTTGCCGTCCGCCATATCGAACGTCGTGCGCAGCGCGGCATGACGTGCCACGGCAGCGGCAAAGGCCTGCGCCAGCGCCGCCGTATCGAGATCACCATCGAGCTGTACCGCGCCGGTGATGTGATAGGTGTCGTGGCGCTCGTCCAGTTGCAAGAGCGTCCACATACGCTGCTGCGCGAACGAGGCGGCGGCGCGCTCGACGTCCTGCCCTTCCGTACGGGACACCCAGCCGTCGAGCGGCAAGTGCTCACGCACGTCGACGCCCTTGCGTTCGAGCAGCGCGATCATTGCCTGCCGTTGCGTCGGGGCCATACGGGCGAGTGTCGTTTGAATGTCGTCTTTCGTATCAGCCATGCTTAGTTTGCCCATGAGTTGCCTCCGGCCCGAGCAGCGCCTGCAGCGCCTCGGGGGAAAGGGATTCCATTTCGCGCAGGGCGGCTTGCAGGTCGTCGTCGGCGACCGCCGGGCTGGCGGGCGATGTGCCGGTCGGCACGTCCAGCGCCTCGGCCAGCGCCGTCAGTCGGCTCGCTTCGAAAAGTGTGCGCAGCGGCACATCGAGCGACAGCGCATCGCGCAGCCGTGACGCCACCTGCGTTGCCAGCAGCGAGTGACCGCCCAGCGCGAAGAAGTCGTCGTGACGCCCGACGCGCGGCACACCCAGCACGCCCTGCCAGATCGAAGCGATGCGCGCTTCGATGCCATCGCGCGGCGCTTCGAACTGCGCCGCACCGGCGGCTTCGGGTACAGGCAACGCGCGACGGTCGAGCTTGCCGTTCGGGGTGAGCGGCAAGGCATCGAGACGCAGCCACTGGCCCGGCACCATGTAAGCGGGCAACTCGCCGCCCAGATGGGTGCGCAAACGCGACCACAGCGCAGCGGTATCCACGTCGGTGGCGCGGTCCTGCGGCGACACCACGTACGCCACTAATTGCTCGCCTGCGCCGTCGTCCCGAACGAGGACGGCGGCGTCCGTCACGTCTTCATGACGCAGCAGTTGCGACTCGATTTCACCCAGTTCGATGCGGAAGCCTCTCAGCTTGACCTGTGCGTCGCCCCGACCGAGGTAGTCAAGCGTGCCGTCTGCCAGCCGACGCGCACGGTCGCCGCTGCGATACATACGCTCGCCCGGTGCGCCCTTCGGGTCCGGCACGAAGCGCTCAGCCGTGAAGCCCGCTTGTCCGAGATATCCACGCGCCAGCCCGTCGCCGCACACGTACAGATCGCCAGCGACACCCGGCGGTACTTCGTTGAGACCTGCGTCCAGCACACGCCATTCGAGGTCGGCAATCGGCTCGCCGATGGGTGAACCCGTCGTGTCGTCCCGATGCAGCACGTGCTGGCTGACGTGCACCGTCGTCTCCGTAATGCCGTACATATTGGTCAGACGCGTGGCTTCACCAAAGCGCTGCCACCACGCGGCAAGCCGCGCGGGGGTGAGTGCTTCACCGCCGAAGACGATGTGGCGCAGCGTTGTCGACGTCGCGTCCGACGGCATCGCACCGAGCCACTGATAGAACGCCGAGGGCGTCTGGTTGAGCACCGTCACCCCTTCGCTGGCGACGAGCGTCCACATTGCGGCCGGATCCCGCGCCGTGTCCTGCGACACGACCACGAGCCGCGCACCGTGCGCGAGCGCACCGAAGATTTCCCAGACCGAAAAGTCGAAGGCGTACGAGTGGAACATCGTCCAGACGTCGTTCTCGTCGAAGGCGAAGTCCTGCGACGTGCCCGTGAGCAATCGCATCAGGTTGCGATGCGTCAGTTGCGCGCCCTTTGGACGCCCGGTCGACCCCGACGTGTAGATCACGTAAGCCAGTTGGTCAACGTGGACGTCGCGTGCCGGGGCATGATCCGGCAGCGTGGCGTCGGCGAGCATCGATTCGAGGGTCATCACCTCACCCGGCAGCCACGACGCCCCGGCCAGCGACGCCTGTGTGATCGCGTGCGTCACCCCGGCGTCTTCCACCATGTAGCTCAGACGCTCACCCGGATACGCCGGATCAAGTGGCACGTACGCAGCGCCCGCCTTGAGAATGCCCAGCATCGCGACAATCAGGTCCGTGCTGCGCGACATGGCCAGCCCGACACGCGCCTCGGGCGCGACGCCCGCGCGGATAAGCGCATGCGCGACGCGGTTCGCGCGGGCGACGAGGTCCGCATACGAGACGCGGGTGTTGGCGTCGCACACGGCAATCGCGTCACCCCGCACGACGGCCTGCGCGTCGATCACGGCATGTACGGGCAACGGCACGGCAACGCTCACCCGCGTACGGCCGTTACCGTTGCGCTGACCGGCCACGTCGTCAGTCGTCATTGCAAGCCGCGCGACGGGCGTCGTTGCCTGCGTCATGGCGACATCCAGCAGCGTCAGCCATTGCTCGCCGAGACGGCGCACGGTCGGCGCGTCGAACACGTCGCAGGCGTACGTCAGCCAGCCGCGCAGTGCGCCCGCTTCGTCCTCTTCGGTATCGAGCGCGAGGTCGACCTGCGCATGATGTGCACGTCGCTCGATAGCCTGCATCGTCACACCGGCCAGATCGCTCAGCGGTGCGAAGGCGCGCTTCTGGTGATTGATGGACACCTGGAACAACGGATGCCGTGACACGCTGCGCACCGGTGCCAGGTGTTCCACCAACCGTTCGAACGGGACGTCGGCGTGCTGTTGCGCCCCGAGCAGTTGGTCTCGCACCTGCGTGACGAGCGCAGCAAACGTCGTCGGCAATTCGATCTGCGAGCGCAGCACCTGCGTGTTGACGAAGAAGCCCACCACCGGCTCGACGGCTTCGTGCGCGCGCCCGGCCACGGGCATCCCGGTACGCACATCGCCCTCACCGGTGACTCGATGCATCAGCAGATGGAAGGCGGCGGCCATGACCATGAAACGGGTAACGCCGTGCTCACGCGCGAAACGGTCGAGTCTTGCGGGCAAGCCCGGCGGCATCGTGAGGTCGATGCTGGCCCCCGCCCCGTCGCGTACGACCGGTCGTGCGCGGTCGAACGGCAAGGCCAGCTCCGGATGCGTCGTGCCAAGCTGCTGACGCCAATAGGCGAGCTGTGCGGCTTGCGCGGGACCGGCCAGTTGTTCGCGCTGCCACACGGCGTAATCGCCGTAACGGAGCGATGAATGCAGCGATGAGGCCGACGCGTCGCGCACCGGCTGGGTCCTGCCCGCGTGCGCACGATAGGCGCGCGCCAGATCCGCGACCAGCAGATTCATCGACCAGCCGTCCGAGATCAGGTGATGCATGACCAGCATCAGCACGTGCGACTGGCCGCCGAGTTCCATAAGATGAACGCGCCAGAGCGGCCCGTTCGCCAGATCGAAGGCGTCAAGCGTCAGCGACTCAAGACGCGCTTGCACGGCAGCATCCGCAGCGTCGCCGGACGTCCCCGCCGCAACGGCATCGCGCGTGAACGCGACCGGCAGCACGGCATGGACGCGTTGCTCTGGTGCGCCGCCCTCGGCGGCATTGATGGCGATGGTCGTGCGCAACACATCGTGCCAGTCCGACAACGTCTGTAAGGCGCGCTCAAGCGCGTCGGCCTGCAACGATCCATCCAGACGCAATGCACCGGCGATGTGATACGCCCCCGCGCGCGGTGCCATCTGCGTCTCCAGCCACACACGCATCTGCGACGACGACAGCGGGAACGTACTGCGATGGTCGTCCCCACGCGTCGGCCCGGTGACGGCTGGTGGCGTTTGCGCGGACTTCGCTTCGGCAGGCGCGGCCAGCGTCGCCAGTCGCGCCACCGTCGGATGCGACGCCAGATGCTGCGGCCCGACCTTGATGCCGCGCTTGCGCAGTCGCGCAATCACCTGCAACGCGAGAATCGAGTCGCCGCCGATGTCGAAGAACGCATCGTGACGGCCGACCTGCTCGCGTTTGAGCACCTGACACCAGATGGCTGCGATGTCGGCTTCTGCGCCGTCGTGCGGCGATTCCGCCGACGCCGCGCCCGCGTTTTCCTTTGTGGTATCGACGCTATCGGTCAGCGTCGGCAAGGCGCGACGATCCACCTTCCCGTTTGCAGTCAGCGGCAGCTTGTCGACGCCGTCGAGTCGCGCTGGCACCCACGCGGACGGCAGCGCCTCAGTCAACGCGGTGCGCACAGCGTCGACCGTCGCCTCGCCCGTGAAGACGCCATGCAGCCATGCGCCCCCCGGCCCATCGTGACGGGCAACAACCACGGCATCGACCACGCCGGGCACGCGACGCATTGCCTGCGCCACTTCCGCCGGTTCCACGCGATAGCCACGAATCTTGACCTGATCGTCCATCCGGCCGAGGTAGACCACAGCACCGTCGGCGCGCTGCACCGCGCGGTCGCCGGTGCGATACAACCGTGCACCTGCGCGCCACGGGTCCGGCACGAAACGCTCGGCCGTCTGCGCAGGTGCGCCGAGATACCCCCGGGCCAACCCTGCGCCGCCCAGATACAGCTCACCGGCCACACCCGGCGGCAACGGGTTCAGGTCGGCATCGAGAACATGCGCGTGCAGGTTCGCCAGCGGACGACCGACAGGCACAGGCACCTCCGCAACGTGGCCGACGACATGCGTCAGCGCCCCGACAGTGGTCTCCGTCGGGCCGTAATGATTGAGGACAGCCAACGTCGGACGCGCCGTACGGATCTGCGCAACGAACGACGGATCGAGCGATTCCCCGCCTGTCACCAGCACCGCGCGCGGCAACACCGCTTTGCCCGCCGCGTCGAAGAGTCCTTTCAGGTGACCCGGCACGATCTTGAGCACGTCGATCGGACGCGCTGCACACCACTCGGCAAAGCGCTGCGCATCGAACGCGCACGCTTGCGGTACGAAATACAGCTGACGGCCGAGTGCCAGTGCGCCGAACAACGTCGTGTGACCGAGGTCGGCGGCAACGGTCGACGCCATCGCGAATCCGCCCGGCTTGCTCGCCGTATCGACACCGCCCTCACGCAGACGCGCCGCCACCGCCTGTACGTAGTTGTGCAGCGCCCCACGACTGACGACGACACCCTTCGGCTCACCTGTCGACCCTGAGGTGTAGATCACGTAAGCCGCCTGCGCAGGATGCACGCGGACCGGCGTCGGGGCTCTCGTGTCGACGCTCGCGTCCGCGATGTCGCGCCAGCGAATGGGTGCCGCGTGCGTGATCGCATGTGTCTGATCGTCGACGATCACCGCCTTCGCACCGCTGGCGCTCACCAGCTTTTCCAGACGCGCCACCGGTTGCGCGGGGTCGAGCGGCACGTACGCTGCACCGGCCTTCCACACGCCCAAAATCGCGCCAACCAGCGCCGCGCTGCGAGGCAGACAGATGGCGACACGATCCTCCGGGCCGATCCCCTGCGCCTGCAACGTGACTGCCAGCCGGTTCGCGAGCGCATCGAGTTCGTCTCGGCGATAGGTCGCGTCTTCACCTTCGGCGGCCAACGCCGCGCCATCGCTTGCGACATGCGCCTGCCAGTCGTCCAGCAAGTCCTGCGACGGCCAGACAACGGTCTCGACCGTCTGTGGCGCGTCGTTCGTCAGTCCGATCTGCCCTAACGGCGTGGCCGACGTGCCGAGGCTGTCCGCCACCGCGCCCAACAACGCCACGAACTGCTCACCGAGGGCTTGCACGGCGTTGTCGTCGAAACGCTCACGGGCGAACGCCAGTACGAGACGCAATCCGTCATGCTGCTCGACGATCAGCGACAACGGATAGTTGTTGCGCGCCTGCGTGCCACGCTCCAGCAACGACAGCCGCAACCCATCGTCGCGCTGACCGAGCAATGCAGCATCGAGTGGATAGTTTTCGAAGACGACGATGCTCTCGAACAATGCACCGTCCACGCTTTCACCGTCCCGCTGCGCCTCGCGCGTGATGGCGGACAGCGCGACGTGCTCATGCTCACGCGACTGCGCCGTTTGCGTCTGAAGCTCGCGCAGCCAGTCGGCGACCGGGCGACGCGCGTCGAACGTGGCGCGTACCGGTAGCGTGTTGATAAACAGACCCGCCATGCGTTCGATGCCCGGCACGGGCACGGAGCGGCCCGATGCCGTCACGCCGAACACCACGTCGCGCAATCCGGTATGACGCGCCAGCAGCAGCGCCCATGCGCCCTGACATAGCGTGCCTGGCGTGACGCCAACGCGACGGGCTGCGTCGCACCACGCCTGCCATTGCGAAGGGGCGAGCGTCCATGCCGCTTCGCCGTGCCCCGCCGCTTCAGTGGTCGTACGATCCTGACGCGCAGCCGGTAGCGGCGTCGGCGCGCCCACGCCGTCCAGCAATTGCCGCCAGTGTGCGAGCGATGCGGAAGCGTCCAATTCACGCTGCCACACGGCAAACTCGGCGAACGACGGCGCGGCCTGCGACTCGCCATCCGTCGACACCGCGCCCTTGGCTAGCGCGACATAGCGCGACATCACGTCGCTCAGAATCAGGCCGGTGCTCCAGCCGTCGAGCGTAACGTGATGGCTGCTCCACAGCAGCCACCAGCGCGACGCGCCAACGCGAATCAACGCCAGACGTGGACGATTCGCATGCACGAACGAGAAACCGGCGGCGCGCTCAGCGGCAAAACGAGCGTCCAGACGCGCGTGTTGCTCCACCTCGCTCAATTCGCACCAGTCTTCCTGCGGCAGCAGATCGACCGCCTCGGCCACCGTCTCGGGTGCGTGCACCAGCAGCAGCGGCAGTTCGCCGACGTCGCTCACATAGGCCGTGCGCAACGCCGCATGACGCATGACCACCTCGCGCCATGCCTGTGCAAAGGCCTTCGTATCGAGTGCGCCGTCGATGACGAAGCCCTTCTGATAGAAGTACGGATCGGCGGTACCCTGCTGCTGCGAGTAGAACAGCAGGCCTTGCTGCATCGATGTGGCGGGCACCACGGCTTCGATCTGCTGCATCGACGCAGGCAATGCGGCGAGTTGTTCGCGCGTGAGGCCCGCATCCGGGAAGTCTTCCGCGACGACCGGTTCGTGACCCGGCAACGTCTCAGCCAGCGCACGCAGCGTCGCACCGATCTCGTCGACGAGCGCCCGGACGTCGTCGCCTGCGAGGCGCTCGCGGTCGTAACGGCACACGAGCCGCAGCGTGTCGCCGCGCTGCCAGACGTCGAGCGTCAGCCAGTTCGGCGGCGCAACGTCGGGCTCGTGCGACAGGCCCCCGTCGACGATGCCGTCCGTGTCGGTGCGTCCGAGGAAGTTGACCGTGACGTGGCCTGCGGGCAGCGCGTCGAGCGTCTGACGGGCGTGCGGCGTGCCGAGGTAACGTAGCGCGGCATAGCTCGCACCGTCGTGCGGCACGCGTCGCCAGGCTTCGCGCGCGGCGGCCAGTGTGCCTTCGGGCGTCGCGCCGACCGGAATGGTGAGCGGCCACGCCGCCGTGAACCAGCCTAGCGTGCGCGACAGGTCGCCCTGCGCCTCGCCCCCACGTCCATGACCTTCGACGTGGACGACATAACGCTGTGCCCCCGCACGCTGGCCCAGCGTGTGCGCGACGGCGGCACTCAGCGCCTCATGCATCCGCACACGGCGCAGTTGTGTGAGCGGCATCGTGATGTCTGCGGGCCACGTGTGTTCGATCTGGCCAGTCCCCGCTGCTGCGATCTCCGGCTTCGAGAATTCCACCGAATCCACGGCACCGGCCAGTGCCTGCTGCCAGACGTCCAGCGCTTCCGTTGCGGCGTGGCTTTGCGTCCAGTCATGCCAACGCTGCGCCCACTCGCGCATCGACTGACCGACGATGGGTAATGCTCGCTCAGCCCGAGCCGCCCGCGTATTCCCAAGCGCCGTTTGCAAATCGTCCAGCAGAATGCGCCACGACACGCCGTCGATCACCAGATGGTGCGCGACGAGGAAACAGCGCAACTCGCCTGCCTCCGTGCGCACCAGCAGCGCACGCAACAGCGGACCGTCGGCCAGCGACAGACTCCGTTGGGCCTGAGCGAGTGCGTCGGCCAGTTGCGCGTCGTCGCACATCGCCGCGTGCCAGAGCAGATCGTCGGCGGCATGCGGCGCGACGTAGCGTGCCTGCCATTGGCCGTCGTGCTCGGTGAACCGCAGCCGGAGCGCATCGTGATGCTTCACAACGGTAACCAGCGCTTCACGAAGGGCCGTCATGTCCGTGCCTTCGGGCAGCGTCACTTCGATCCATTGGTTCCAGTGATCGCGGCGCGCGATGGGCTGACGGAAGAACCACGCCTGCACCGGCGTGAGCGGCACCTCGCCTTCGAGCGGCTCGGGCGCTCGCGTGGCACCGTCCCCTTCGGCAACCGCCCGTGCCTGTGCCGCGAGACGTGCGAGCGTCTGATGACGGAAAACGTCCTGCGCGCCGACTTGCCAGCCCGCCTGACGTGCGCGTCCGACCATCTGCAACGCGACGATGGAATCGCCGCCCAGCGCAAAGAAGTTGTCGTCTCGGCTCACCGACGGCACGCGCAGCAGATCCTGCCAGACGGCCGCCAGTGCACACTCGGCCTCGCCCTGCGGTGCCTGTCCGCCAGCACTACCCCAGATCGGCGCAGGCAACGCCGCCCGGTCGCGTTTGCCGTTGGGCAGCTTCGGCAGCGTCTCCAGCACGATCACGAGCGACGGCACCAGATAGTCCGGCAGACGACCCGACAGCGCCACGCGCAGCGCTTCGCCATCAAGTCCCTTGCCCGCGACATAGGCGACGAACTGATCGCCCGCAGGCCCCGCCGCGACGACTGCCAGTGCATCGTCGACGCCCGGCTCACGCAGCAATTGCGTCTCGACTTCGCCCGGCTCGATGCGGAAACCGCGCACCTTCACTTGCTGATCGAAACGACCGAGATAGACGAGCGTGCCGTCGGCCAGTCGACGCACCCGGTCGCCCGTGCGGTACATGCGCGCGCCCGGCTCACCGCGCGGGTCCGGCACAAAGCGCTCGGCCGTGAGTGCTGCGCGTCCGAGATACCCTCGCGCCACGCCCTCACCACCGAGATACAGCTCGCCCACCGCGCCGAGCGGCACTTCACCGAGCCACGGATCGAGCACCCACGCGCGGCGGCGTCCCACCGGCTCGCCGATAGGCGCATACGCCTGACCTGCGATCTGCGCAGCCGGTTGCGCATCCAGCGCGCCGTCGATGGACCAGGCGACCGGCGTCATCACGGTCTCGGTCGGACCATAACCGTTGATCGTCTGCGCCGGACGGAACATCGCCTGCGCCGCGCGCAGCGCGGGCCACGCCATCGCTTCGCCACCGAACGAGAGCAGACGCAGCGCCGGTGCGCCCGTCGCTCCGCTCGTGGCGAGACGGCACAGATAGGCCGTCGGGAAACCGGCATTCGTCACACCGTGACGACGCATCGCGTCAACCATCGTCTGCGGTGCCCAGTGACGTTCGTCCGCAATGAACAACGACGCGCCGCAAATCAACGGCGCCATCCACCGCTCGTGCGCGCCGTCGAAGTTGATCGAGAGCACGTGCAGTTCACAGACCTCGGGCGTAAGGCGGTATTGCGCACCGGTCGCCACGCAGTGCATGGCGAGCGGACCGTGCGCCACTGCCACGCCTTTCGGCGTGCCGGTCGAGCCGGACGTGTAAATCAGATAAGCCAGTTGATCGGGATGCAGCGAGATCACTGGCGGATGTTCGGGCAGCGAGTTGTCCGCCATGAGATCGGCTACCACGGCGCGACGCGCGGGGAGCCACGGCGCGTCGGCCAGCGAAGCTTCGGTGAGCGCCAGCGAAATGCCCGCGTCATCGATGATCTGCGCCAGCCGCTCCGCCGGGTAAGACGGATCGAGCGGCACGAACGCACAACCGGCCTTCATGATGCCGAGCAGCCCCGCAATCATGCCCGTCTGGCGCGACATCGCCAGTCCGATGCGCGCCTCCGGCGCAACGCCCCGCGCGAGCAACCAATGCGCGATGCGGTTGGCCCCACGTACGAGTTCGGCATACGTGAGCGTGCCGGATTCGTCCCGCAACGCGATGGCGGACGGTTGAAGCTGCGCTTGCGTATCAATCAGCGATGGGACACTTTGAAACGGCGTCGGCGCTTCGGCGGACGCAATGCGATGCCCTGCGTCCAACGCACTTTCAAAGGCAACGTCGAGCGACGCCAGCGGCTGCGTCGGGAGCGCGAGCAGCGTCGCCAGCCCGGCGCACCAGTCCGCGCCAAGGCGCTCGATGGTCGGCGCGTCGAACAGATCCGTCGGGAATGTGAGACGGGCACGCAGCGTTACGCCATCGAGCGGATCTGCGCTGTTGCCTGTCATCGCCTCGTGAAGCTCATCGATGTCGAGCGCGAGGTCGTACTGCGCCCCGCCGGTCAGCGGCTGTGCGACCACATTCAGGCCCGCTGGCCAGCCCGTTGCGGCGCGCGACGCGGCTGCGTTCGCCACGTGATGGTTCAACATCACCTGAAACAGCGGCGATTGTCCGAGGCTGCGCTGCGGCGCGATGCGTTCCACCACGCGCTCGAACGGCGCTTCGCGGTGCGCCTGCGCGTCCAGCGCTCCATCGCGCACCTGCGTCACCAGCCGATCGAAGTCGGCTGCCGGGTCGATCTCTGCGCGCCACACCTGTGTGTTGACGAGACAGCCGAGCATGCGCTCCAGCCCGGCCACGTCGCGCTGCGCAATCGGCACGCCCACGCGGATATCCGTCTCACCAGCATAACGATGCAGCAGCCATTGGAACGACGCCGCCAACACGATGAACGGCGTCGCCTTGCGTTGTGCCGCGTAGGTCAGCACGTCACGCGTGAGACCCGCCGGGAATTCGAACGCGAGCGTGTGCCCCGCGCCGCTGCGCAACGCGCCCCGCGCGCGGTCTACAGGCAACGCGAGCACGGGCGAAGGCTCCGGCAGATGCGTCTGCCACCAGTCGAGCTGACGGCCAAGCGCCTCGCCATCGACGCGGGCATGCTGCCAATGGGCGTGATCTCCGGGCTGGACAGACACTGGTGCCAGCACAGGCGCCTCGCCGTTGGCGAATCCGCTGTAGACGCGTGCCAGTTCGTCGACCAGCAGAGTCATCGACCACGCGTCCGTCAACAGGTGATGCAGGACGAAGACGATTCGATGCGCCTCGTCCGACAGACAGATCGACGCCACGCGCCACGGCGCGGAGGTATCGAGGGCAAACGGCTGTGCGAGGAGCGCATCTGTCAGACGGGACGCTGCGGCATCAGGGTTCGCATCGCCCGACACATCGTGGCTCACGAGCGGCACGTTGGCCTTCGCATGCACGATCTGAACGGCGACGCCGTCTCGCTCGTCGAACGTCGTGCGCAAGGCGTCGTGTCGAGCCGTGATCACTTCGAGCGCGCGGGCCAACCCGTTCGCGTCGAAGCGGCCCTTGACGAGCAGTTGGCCGCCAACGTGATACGCCGCGCTGTTCGCCGGATCGAGACGATGAACGAACCACAGCCGGGACTGGGCAAAGGACTGACGGAAAACACGCGTGTCCGGGGTTTGGGCGAGCGGTGTCGCGGGCGGGATCTGTGAGGCGGCGTCGAGGGCTTGCGCACCCGAGGCAGGCGCGAGCTTCGCCAGTTCCCGCACCCACTCGCCCAACCGCGCATGTTCGTACAGCGAGGCGGGCGTCGCCTTCACGCCGAGACGTTCATGCGCGCGCGCCAGCACTTGCATGGCAAGCAACGAACTCCCGCCGCACAGGAAGAAGTGATCGTCGGCACGGACCTGTTCGCGCCCCAGCACTTCGCGCCAGATCTGCGCGACGGCGTCGAACGTGGCGTCAGTCGGTGCAGCGCCGGGCTTGTCGTTCGATGTCGCCTTTGCCGCATCGTCCCCGACAATCGCACCGTTCTGCCACGTCGCCCATGCATCGAGCGAGCCGTCTCGCCAGCCCTTCGCACAGGCACTGCGCTGCAGCTTGCCGCTTGACGTCTTGGGCAGCGCGCCGGGATTGAGCAGCACGACAACCGACGCCGCTTGCTGGCAAACGTCGGAGACCGCCACGGCGATCACTTCGGCGAGCGTCTGCGGTGGCACCATCTTCTGCACGCCGCGACCGACTTCCGCCGCGATACCGATACCCGGCTCGCCATCGATATCGACGGCGAACGCCGTCACGCGGCCCTTGCGCACGAGTTCGACGTCCGCCTCGACGGCCTTTTCCAGATCCTGCGGATACAGGTTATGGCCGCGCACGATGATGACGTCCTTGCAGCGGCCCGTGATGTACAACTGATCGGCGTGCACGAAACCCAGGTCGCCCGTGCGAAGCCAGCGCTTGCCGTCCGCCTGCACAAACGTCCGTGCAGTCGCCTCCTCGTTGTGCCAGTAGCCCTGCGCGACGCTCGGCCCGCTCACCCATATCTCGCCCACGCCGCCCGTCGCCACCGCCGACGGTGCGACGTCAGGCGAATCGTTCCACGTCATCAGACGCACTTCGTGATCGAGCGGCGTCGTGCCGCATCCGACCAGCATCGCACCGTCATCGACCGATGTCTCAGCGCGTTGACGCGCTATTGCGCTGCGGTCAAACTCGACGGCCGTCATGCCATCCTCCCGCTGTCCGCCGGTGACGAACAGCGTCGCCTCGGCCAGTCCGTAGCAGGGATAGACCGCCTTCGGATCGAAACTCGCAGGCGCGAACGCCTCGCAGAAATCGACCAGCGTGTCGTGCCGCACCGGCTCCGAGCCGGAGAACGCCAGCCGCCAGCCGCTCAGATTCAGCGTGCCGATGGTCGCGGCGTCGATGCGTTGCGCGCACAGGCGATAGGCGAAATCGGGGCCACCGCTGACGGTGCCACCGAATTTGTCGATGGCGCGCAACCAACGCACCGGTCGCTCCAGAAAGAACTGCGGCGACATCAGCACGAGACGCGCCCCGCGATAAATCGGAGAGAGCAGTCCACCGATCAGCCCCATGTCGTGATACAGCGGCAACCAGCTCACCATGGTGTCGTCGCGCGTCATGCCCAGCCCGGCGACGATGGCGGTTTCGTTGGCCATCAGATTCGCATGGCTGACCATCACGCCCTTCGGCGTGGACGTCGAACCCGAGGTGTATTGCAGGAACGCCAGATCGCCCGGGGCAACGGTCGTCTCCTGCCACTCGTCCGCTAGCGCATCGTCGATCTCGTCGATCACCACGATCTCGACACCGCGCAACTCGGGCACGGCGTCGCCGAACGCGAGCATGGCGTCGCGATGCTGACGGTCGGTCAGCACGAAGCGTGCACGCGCGTCGTGCAGGATCGAGCGCACGCGCGCCAGATGCTGCGGACGCGCCGACTCCGGCGGAAACGCCGGGACGGCGATGGCGCCGGCGTACAGGCAGCCGAAGAAGCCCGCCACGTAATCCAGCCCCGTCGGCATGAGCAGCAACCCGCGCTCGCCATAGGCGCCCCCTTTCCCGTTGGCGGCAAGACGTTGCAGCGTGGCGGCCACCGCGCGGGCGCGCGTGTCGAGCCCGGCACAGGTCAGGGCCTGACCGTCGCCCTCGTCGCTGGACACGGCGCGCAGTGCCTCGCGATCCGGCTCAAGCCGGGCACGGGCGCGCAGAAGATCGACGATGTGTTCGATGGGAACGCCGGGCGCTCCCTGAGAAGGCGCCGTCGACGAGACAGGGCCGAAGGGGACGGGCAAGCGGAGAGCGTCGTTCATGACGGTAGCGACTCACGAAGCAGGAACGGAATCAAAGACTGGCGCATCACGGACTCGGGGCCGCCGGGCCGCGACGCGTGGTAAATGACAGAGAGAAGATGTTTCGAAGATCGGGGAAAAGCCGTCAGCGGTCGGCCCCGTGCGCCTGCGCCATCGCCACGACGACCTTACGCGGTCCCTTGAACGGCGAGCGCGCGTGCGCGGCGAGCATGTTGTCGAGCATCAGCACATCGCCGTTCTGCCACGGGAAACTGATCTTCTCCGCGTCCAGCACGTGACGAATCGTGGCTAGCGCGTCTTCCTCGATGGGACTGCCGTCGCCGTAGTAGACGTTGCGCGGCAGATCTTCCTCGCCGACGACGTCGAGCAACGTCTCGCGCACGTCGGGTTCAAGGTTGGAGATGTGGAACAGGTGCGCCTGATTGAACCAGACCCAGTCGCCCGTCACGGGATGTTGCGCGACGGCCTGACAGAGCTGGCGCGTACGCAGCTCGCCATCGTCTTTCCATTCGCAAGCAATGCGGTGCGCGCGGCAATACGCTTCGACTTCGGCACGATCTTCGGTGTTGAAGACCTGCGTCCAGGGCACGTCGAAACCATTGCCGAAGCTGCGCACGTACATCAGCCCTTTGCTCGCGAAGCGCTCGCGCAGGTCTTGCGGAAGACGCGCATAGATACGGCGGCTGTCGGCAATCGGCGTCTCCCCGCCCTCCTGCGCCGTGAGCACGCTGTAGAACCAGATCTTCATCGGCCAGTCGCGCGTG
Source organism: Pandoraea sp. NPDC090278 (assembly GCF_044772185.1). Classification (NCBI taxonomy): domain Bacteria; kingdom Pseudomonadati; phylum Pseudomonadota; class Betaproteobacteria; order Burkholderiales; family Burkholderiaceae; genus Pandoraea; species Pandoraea sp. NPDC090278. The sequence goes on from NZ_JBIVYJ010000010.1 coordinate 29,759, forward strand.
TACGACTGTTCGTTATGCAAAGGAATGTGCTGGTGCGGCGGATATTCGGTGGACGTATAGACGCCTTGCGCGACTTTGCTGCGCGGCGTCGAACCGAACTCATAGGTCAGCAGCGAATGACCGAAAGACGCGGCGAACTCGCGGAACGCCGCATCGCCATCGACCTTGAACCCCCGGAACAGAACGCCGCCGTGGGTCGGGAGATATTCATCCACCAGCGCGTGAAGGGCACTGGCGGCGGCCTCGATCGGCACACCGGCATCGCGCGGTTCGACCACCATTGGGAGGTCGCCATTGGTGCGCAGGGCGCGCACATCGAGCATCGTATCGAGCATGGTTGGATCCTCAACGAAACCGCGGCGCCACACGCGCCGCACTTTCATTGACGATCCTTGTGCCCGCAATTTAAGGGGTTTACGCGGACGATTGCGGTTTTTCTACATTCGCCGTCGTCACCGCCGGATTTGCAGACGTCGATGCGACCGATGTCGGCTCGCCGTCCGAGATCAACTGACCGTTTTCCATCTTCACCAGCCGGTCGGCCAGCGAGAAGTAACGGTCGTCGTGCGAGATCACCAGCACGGTTTTCCCCTGCGCCTTCAGCTCGGGCAGGATCTCCCGGTAGAACACTTCCTTGAACACCGGGTCCTGATCTGCCGCCCATTCGTCGAACACGAGGAACGGTCGATCCTCCACGCACGCCGCCACGAGAGCGAGACGCTTGCGCTGCCCCTGCGAGAGATCACGCGTAGAGAATGCACCATTCGTCACGCTGACTTTGTGTTGAAGGTGCAGGCGCGCCAGCCAGCGCGCGGCGAACGCGTCGATCCGAGCGGGATCGGTTTGCGCATCGTCTGCGCCCAGCAGCGTCTCGAACAGGTGGAAGTCGAAGAAGATCGCCGAGAACAACTGACGGTAGCGATCACGATTCTTGACGTCGACCGACTGCCCGTTCCACACGATTTCGCCACTCCCCGGCACATAAAGCCCGGTGAGCAGCTTCGCGAGCGACGTTTTACCGCTGCCGTTCCCCCCGATCAGGAAGGTGATCTCGCCCGGACGGAACGTCAGATCGATCGGCCCCATGCGGAAGATTTCGTCCTGCTGCTCGTGGTAATAGCTATGCGTGATGCCATGCAGCCGCACCAGCGGTGCGCCGGTCGTCGACGTCTCCGACGACGTGACGTCCTCGGTGCGCATCGACTCCGTCACCTTCTGGATGCGCTCGCTCGCGACACGCGCCATCGTCAGCAACGGAATATTGTTGAGCATGGCTTCGAGCGGCGTAACCATGTACAGGAAGACGATGGCGTAGCCCGTCGCCACATGCGCATTGCTCGATGTCGCCCCGACCAGCACGAACAGCACCAGCCCGATGAGTGCGAAGAACAGGAAGCGCACCCAACTGACCGAGAAGATGAAGAGCGTCAGGCCGCGCGAGCGATTCTCGCGCACTGCCTCGATAGCGGAGCCGAGCACACGCGCGAGAAACGCGTCGGCACGACGGCGGTTGAGTTTCAGTTCCTTGGCACCGGATGCCAGCGTCTGGAAATGTCCGAATAACTCGTCCTGACGCTGCCCCGCCGTGCGCAGATACCGAATCACTTTGGTATGGCTGATGTGATAACCCAGCGCGCCCAGACCGATCGCCACGCAGGCCATCAGGAAAATCGGCCATGACAGGATCGCGAGGTACAGGAAGCAGCCCATCACAATCGCGCCGTTCATGACGAGCGTCGGCAGGCCGATGAAGAAGTTGGCGACGTGGTTGGCGTCGTCGGCCAGCACCGACTGCACGCGCGCGCCGCCCGTCGATTCGACCACGCGCAGCGGCGCGTTGACGATGATGCGCGACACGTGCCGACGCAGTTCGGCCAGCGTACGCTGCCCCAGCCGCGTGAAGAGCGCACCGGCGCACATCTGCGCGAGCATGGACAGCACGGCCAGCGCAGCGAAGCGCCACGCCAGCGCGCCGAGTTCGGCCACTGGCGCACCGAGCGCGCGATTGATCGATGCGATCAGCATGACGTTCGCCACGCCGCAGGCGAGCGAGGCAACTACAGCGGCCGCAAGCAGCCAGCGTGAGGCACGCAACAGGAACAGAAACAGGAACACGACGCTCTCCGCGGGTGATCCGCCGTCGCGCGCACGCAGTCGCCACACGACGGATCTCGATGAAGGAACAGAGGGAAACCGGAAGCTGGCGGGCCGGACAGCCGCACCCGTTTATGGCTCCTTCGCTCAAAGACGATTCAGGACACCGAAAATTTGCCCGTCGTATTTGCCTGGAATCCGTCGGGGTAAATTTATAGAAAAGCTCATCGTCTTCTGGGAAACGGATGCTTTGTATCGCATTCCCCCCGATCCCGGGTCCGGGTGTATTCACCGGATGACCTTGCCGAGGCCCTCATGCACGCAAGTACCGAACCGTCCACGACGACCAACACGCCCCCTCATTACGTGACACACGACCTGATCGGCGTTGGCTTCGGCCCGTCCAATCTCGCCCTCGCCATCGCCCTCGAAGAGCACTGCGGGCAACGCCTCGGCCCTGCCCGCTTCCTGTTTCTGGAGAAGCAGCCCGAGTTCACCTGGCACGGCAACATGCTGCTCTCGAACAGCCGCATGCAGATCGCCTATCTCAAAGATCTCGCGACGCTGCGCAATCCGCGCAGCCGCTTCACGTTCATCAACTATTTGCATGAGAAAGCGCGGCTGTCCGCGTTCATCAACCTGCAAAGCCACTATCCGACCCGGCGCGAGTACAACGACTATCTGCGCTGGGCGGCATCGCACTTTCACGGGCAATGCGCCTATGGCGAAACGGTGACAGGCATCGAGCCGGTGCTAGAGCGCGACGAAGTCGTGGCGTTGCAGGTTCATTCGCGCGACGGGCAAGGCGAGACGCAGTCGCGCCGCACGCGCAACGTGATTCTCGGCGCGGGCGGCACGCCCCATGTACCGCCGGTGTTCACCCCGCTGCATCGCACGTCTCATGCGCGCCTGTTCCATTCGTCGCAATATCTGGCCCGCGTGGCGTCGCTCAACGAGACGGCACCACGTCGGGTCGCCGTCGTCGGCGGCGGACAAAGCGCTGCGGAAATCTTCCTCGATCTCGCGGAGCAATGGCCGCAGGCGCAGGTCGATCTCATCATGCGCGGTCGCGCCCTCAAGCCCGCCGACAGCAGCCCGTTCGTGAACGGAATCTTCGATCCGCAATTCACCGACTTCATTTATGCGCAACCGGTGGAACAACGCGAACGGATTCTCGATGAGTTTCGCAATACGAACTATGCCGTGGTCGACGACGATCTGATCGCGCGCATTTACGACGTGCTCTATCAGCAGCGCGTGGGCGGACACGGCCATCACGCCTTGCTGTCATGCCACGAGATTCAGGAGGCGAGCGCCGACGGGGACCGCATCACGTTGCACATGCACGAGCGGCTCGCCGGACGACCGGTGACGCAGCATTACGACGTTGTGGTGCTGGCGACCGGTTACGAACGCCGCACGCACGAGGCCCTGTTGTCGGACCTCGCACCGTGGCTCGACGGCCTCGAAGGCGAGCGCGACTACCGTCTGCGCACCCGCGAGACCTTCCAGCCCGGCATCTATTTGCAAGGCTATTGTGAGCCGACACACGGGCTGTCCGACACGCTGCTCTCGATTCTGGCTACGCGTTCGTCCGAAATCGCAACGTCACTTCTGTCGCGCGCGCCGTTGCAGGCCGATGCACCGGCCCAGACACCGCAAGCGTCGCGCGTCGCCGCGCTGGCGGGATGAACGGGCGCCATCGACGTAAAAACGGCACCGCAGCGGATTGGGCTGCGGTGCCGTTTTTCATTGTTGAGTTGGATGCGTTCGGCTACTGCGGTGCGCCACCGGCTTGCATCGCCAGTTGCCGCTGAAGCTGCACGGGCGTCATGGTCAGGATCAGCGGACACGATCCGCACAGCAATGCTTCGTCACATCGTGTGCCCTTCCCCGCCAACTGATAGCGCAGACAACACACGCGGCGCGCACGCATCGGCGTGGGCATGGTTGTTGACGGCGGCGTGACGTAGCGCACCGTGCGATAGAGCGGATTGTCGGATGTCTGACCGAAGCCAGCGTCGCCGTCGAACAGCCACGCGTAATCGCTGGTGGCACGCGTGCTCAGAGACGGCACCTTGCGCATCTCTCCGACGATGAACTCCAGCAGATTGCCTGCGTTGCTCCAGAGCACACGAGTCGAAACGCCCGCCGCCCGTTGCATTGCCGCCATCGCAGCAGGCAGATGCCCTTGAAGCAGCGACGCGAAACGCACCGGTGCCGGGTCGACCACGGCATCGCCCTCGACCTCGCGCGGCGGCGTCCAACTGGATTCGGGAAAGCGAACTTGCACGGGCAATCCGCCGCGCAGCACGATGCCACAGGCATCCGAGTCGAGCGTCAGTATACGGCCATGCACGACGGTGATCGCCAGCGCCGCCGGGGCCACGGCCCGGAAGTAGAACTTGCTCCACTGCGACATGAGCGCACGCGGCTCGACCCCGGGCACGAGGCGACGAACGCCGTCGAACATGGCGGGCATGTGGCGATCGAGGTCGGCCAGACCGATGACCGTATCGCCGGGGCGAAGGTCGTCGGGCACGCGCGCGCCGAAGGCCAGCCCGGAACACAACGGCCCCAGCTCCGCACGGACCGGCGCGGGCAGACTCGCCGCGAGGTCGAACTTGGCAGCGCCCGGGGATGGCTGCGCTAGCGTGTGGGCACGCTCGCTCATCGCGCCCCTGCCAGCGCGCGCGCCGAGGGCGGTGCGTGCATCGCCGGGGCCAGGCCGTTGGCGATGACCGCGAGCAGATGGGCGGGATCGTCCCGGACGAAGAAATGGTCGCCGTCGAAGTCGGTACGCGTATAGCTGCCGGTCGTCTCGCAACGCCAGTCGTCGAGGACGTCTGGCGCGAACGCGTCGCGGCGTCCGGCCAGCGCATGAATCGGCATGGATAACGGTGCACGCGTCTGCGGCGACGGACGCCGGTAATGTCCGCACAGTTGAAAATCCGCTTTGATGACCGGCAGCACCATCGCCATCAGCTCAGGCTCGGCGAGCAGCGCTTCCGGCGTGCCGCCGAGCGCGCGCATCTCCGCCAGCACCTCGGCGTCGTCGCGCAACGCGGCATAGCGACTGTCGTCGCGCGTGGCGGGCGGACGGCTCGCTGCCACGAAAAGCGCCGCAGGCGAACATCCTCGCGCGTGCAGGCGATGCGCAATCTCGAACGCCAGCAGACCCCCGAGGCTGTGACCGAATAACGCGAAACGTGTGCCGGGCCTCACATGCTGCGCCAGACACTCCTCGGTCAGTTGGTCCGCCAGCAGGTGCGGGTCGTGTTGCAACGGTTCGTGATGACGCGTGCCGCGCCCCGGCAGTTCGAGCGGGCGCACCGCCAGCCATGACGGCGCGGCTTGCGCCCAGCGCGCATACACCGTAGCACTCCCGCCTGCGCAGGGCAGGCACAGCAGACGACACGCCTCAAACGCCATTGCGTCCGTCACCCTGCGTGGCCAGATGCTCGCGCAGGCTGCGCGGGCGCATGTCCGTCCAGACCGACTCGATATGGGCAAGACACGTTGCCTTGTTGCCGGTCACCCCGACTTCGCGCCAGCCAGCGGGCACGGGCCGGTAGTCCGGCCAGATGGCGTATTGCTCTTCGTCGTTGATGACCACACGGAACACGCCATTCTCGTCGTCGAAACTCATCGATCACTCCTTAAGCGTCCAGCCTGCCGGGGGCGAAGGCTGTAAGGGCACGGTGTGTGCCCTCCTCTGGCTGAAAGACGGTCCAGCATCGGCGCAATTTACCCAATTTACCCCTGCGGCAACCAGGCCAATGCCGCCGAATAGCCCGGCGGCGCGGGCAGCAGACGCAGCTCCAGCCCGCGCAACGCTTCGGCCAGCGCCGGGTCGTCCGCCCGCCAGGGAATCGCGTAACCGGCGGTGGCCGACGGGATTGCGGCATCGAACTTGCCCTCGACCGCCGTCACCGCGCGCGCGACAGCGTCGACATCCACGCTCAGCGCCGTGAGGCTGTCCTGCAACCCGGTGCCGAGCGCCTTGAAGATCGCCTCCTTGAGGCTCCAGACCCAATGGAAAATCTCGTCCGCGCGCGGTCCATGCGCCGACAGCGTGAAACTCAGCATCAGCAAGACGCGCTGCTCTTCCGCATGAAGGCAGACGTCCCACGACGAACGCGGTTCGGCAAGGGCGTTCAGTCGTTCGATATCCACGCCGACGCGCACGTCCGGCGAATAGGCCATCAACCCCCAATGCCCGGAATGGCTGACGTTGAAGTCCGGCGGCCCGCCCCCGGCCAGACGCGGACGGCCCTGCGCGTCGACCTCGAACGCCACCCGATCCGGCGACACGCCCAACTCGCGGCCCAGCACATCGCGCAACGTGGCCCGGACCACCGCAAATCGCGCCCGGTCCTCCTCCTTATGCAGCGCACCGAGCCGGAAGTGCTCGTCCGCAGACAGCCGCGACGCCAGGCGCGCCGGGGCGCTCGAAGCATCGGTAATCCTGATGAATTGCAAAGCTAAGCTCATTGGCATAACGAAATGACACGCTCCCCAATCGGTCGACATCTTGCATATCAAAATATCAATTGCAAACCATTCTCATTTTCACTATCGTTTACACCAAATTTACCGCATCCCCTGTTGAAAGTGGTAGCCCCACGTTCTGTCAGGGCGATGCAACAGAAGTTCTGCAGTCCTGTCTTTTCTCCCTGCACCGTTGTGTCGGAATGCGCTCCATGCGCCGTTCCCGGCGGCGTTCGTCCGTCGTTTTGTCATCCGACTGCGTTCGTGCTCCACAAGGGGTGCCGCAGTGTGGTCGCAAAGCGACAGTGCGTCGCTTTGTCACACAGCTGTGCGTTCGATGCCGATCTGGAGGCAAAAGCATGAGCGAGCAGTTGAGTTACGCCGGGTGCCCCGGCTGGACGCCGATGGGTGCCGACACGGAGGACGGTCTCGTCGGCCAGATCTTCGTGACGCACCGGCGGGCGCTGGTGGGATTGGCGATGCGCATTCTCGGATGCCCCTGCCGTGCCGAAGACGTCGTGCAGGACGCCTATATCAAGCTTTGCGATGCGCGCAGCACCTGCCCGGTCCGGCATCCGACCAGCTACGTGATGCAAGTCGTGCGCAATCTGGCGCTGGACGGATATCGCCGTCAGCAAATCGAGAATCGGGTGTTTACGGTGGAAGACGAAGCCATCGACATGCCCGATCGTGCCGCCTCGCCGGAGGCGCAGGTCACGGCGCGCCAGATGATCGGCGGCATGCTCGACCGGCTCAAGACACTGCCCGAGCGCACCCGCACCGTGTTCGAGATGTATTACTTCCAGGATTGCACGCAGCGCGAGATCGCCCAGTCGCTGGGAGTCTCCACGACGCTCGTGAACTTCATGATGCAGGACGCCCGTCAGGCACTCACGCCGTGGATCAGCGGCACGACCGAAGAGCCTGCCTGAGCTGCTAGCGCAGGACGACCCCGTCAAAGCCGACGTCGATATCGGCAATCACGATCCGGTCCTTTCCCGAGCGCTTGGCGGTGTACAACGCGTGATCGGCCATCGCCAGCCACGCGGTCGGCGAAACCAGATTCACGGTGTAATTCGCCACGCCTGCGCTCAATGTCACGGCGCGCACCGAGTCCAGCCCTTCGGTCGCGCCTGAAAACACCGCACACACCTTTTCCAGCTTCTTGCGAGCCTTCTCGGCGGACTGCCCGTCGAACAACACACAGAATTCGTCGCCGCCATAGCGACCGCTGATGTCGTGACTGCTCAGTTCGGTCGCCAGCACGTCGGAAAGAATCCGGATCAGCGAATCGCCCTGGAGATGGCCGTGCAGGTCGTTGATTTCCTTGAACCCGTCAATATCGATAAGCGCGATGCTCGCGGTCCCCGTGCGCCCCAGCCGCTTCTCGGCGAAGCAACTCGTGAGCGCGCGCATCCATGAGCGTCGGTTCAGCAGCGACGTCAGGTCGTCCTGATCGCTGATCCGGCGCAGCGTCCGCTCGCTCCTGGAGAGCCGCTTCGCCAGACGATAGCTCGTGAGTCCGACCAGTGTGGGATAGATCAGCAACAGCGGCAGGCTCGCGACCAGTTCCGAGAAAGGAATGTCCGTTCGGATCGTGAAGCCCAGCACCGTCCCCGTCAGAATGCCGCCGACCAACATGGCCAGAATGCCGTCGCGTAGCAGTCGATATCCGCCTGCGGACGCGTTGTGCATCAACAGCACCGACACCAACACGGCCGACGGCACGCCACTGAAGTGCATCGCCACCACCCAGCCACCGCCGAAGGCCGAGTCACACAGCAGATTTCGGCGCTCGGCCGACACCGGATCGACCGACGACATGGCGATGGCATGGGCGAACGCTGGCCAGAGAAATGCATTGAGCGCCCAGATCCCGTAACCGAAATGCGAAGCCCCCGCATGGCGGATGGCCGTGAACACCGCGATGGCGCTCAGCACGCATCCCAGACTGCGCAGCCCCAGCACACGACGAGAGAAGTCCCGCCCCTTCTGGGCCTGGGATCGCGTAATCGGGTCGGTGGATGGGTCCGTCATGTCGCCAACGTCTGGGGCGGGTTGAGGTGGAATTGCGATGAGCAAATACGAAAGGGGGCTGTGACCTACTGTAGGCAACCTGCCGACTCGCGCATTATGCCTGCCCTGCTGTGCTTGCAGGCGCGAGCAGGAATCAACCTAAAGACGCAGCAAATTCACCAATGCGTTGATCCCTGCTTGATCATCGATTCCGACGGACAAACGCTCAGAAGCGGCCGCGCACGCCGACGAACACTTCGCTCGACGCCAGTCGGGCTTTCAACTGTTCATCACGTGCGCCGATACGATTCTCGAACGTGTTGAAGCCGCTCTCGACATTGCCCATATCGACGTAGCGATAGCCGATGTCGACCGTGAAACGCTTGTCGATGGCGTAGCTCACGCCGACACCGCCCGAGTAAGCCAGATTGGTCTGCGTACGCGAAGCGAAGGCGCGCGACGCGTTGCCTTGCCAGCCGTCCGCCGTGACGATCGCAACACCGAGGCCGAGCGTGCCGTACACGGAGAACCCATGCCCGAGATCGAAATCGCGATACCCGTTGAGCATCAGACGTTGCGACGCAACCTTGAAGCGATTTGCATTTGCGTTGAACGGCGCCCAGTAGCTATCGAACTCGTTGCCACGTCGAAGCACGTATTCGCCTTCCGCGCGCCAGCCGTTGCCGAACTGATAGCCCAGTGCCACCGACCCCGTGATGTGAGCCTCGGACTTCGGACCACGGATCATGCCGCTCACGCGCGGGCTCGTCAGTTCCATGTTGTTGACGTTGTCGAAGGCACCGATGAGGCGGGCGGCACCATAGTAGCCAGCGTCGCCGGCCGATGCCGCAGGTGCGGTGTCAGCGATTGCGGCACCGGCGAACGTCAGCGCCATCAATGACGGAATGGTGAAGTGATAGGTCTTCATGGATTTCCTCATACGTAGCGATGTGAACCGCTATCGTAGAAAGTCAGCCATTCCCGAGGTATCCGTCTGGCTACTGAACATCTCTGCGTAGGGCTACGGAGACGACTCACTGAGCAACGGCGAAAAGTCCCGCACCAGCTCGACGAGCGAATTCACATCGAGCTTGCCCCACAACGTCGCGCGATGCGTCTCGACAGTGCGCGGCGATATCCCCAGCGCGCGCGCAATCTCCTTGCTGCTGGCTCCTCTGACGACCCAGTCGAGCACTTCACGCTCCCGCCCGCTCAGTGATGCCAGCCCCGTCATGCGCTGTTGCCGCGCCTTCTCCACCTCGCGCAGCACAACATGCGAGCGCAGCGCCTGCTGGACGGCGGCGATCAGCTTGTCGTCGTCGACCGGCTTTTGGAGGAAGTCGACCGCGCCACGTTTGAAGGCCTGACGGCACGTGTCGATGCTGCCGTGACCGGTGAGCACGATGACAGGGAGATCGGCCTGATTTCGCAAGCGCTCCAGCGCGTCGAGCCCGTTCATGTCCGGCATACGCATGTCCAGGAGCACGCAGCCGATGTCCGGGAAGACGGCGATGGCGTCGAACAAGGTCGCGGCGTCGCCGAACTGTCGGCTTGGAACGCGTACCGTACGCAGCAGCAACGCAATGCCGTCGCGCACTGCGATGTCGTCATCGACGATAGCGACGACCGGGGTCACGAGACAGCCGCTACGATGTTCATGCGTCACCGCTACGCCAGCGGCAACCATAGCGCCGCTTCGGCACCGCCCGAGGGCAGATTGGCAAGCGTGAGCTTGCCGTTCTGACGATGCGTGAGCGTCTGACACAGTGGCAGGCCGAGACCCAGCCCCTGCAATCGCGTGGTGAAGAAGGGATCGAAGACTTTCGACATGATGATGCCGTCGATGCCCGGGCCATTGTCGACGACACGAAATCGATAGCGACGCCCGTGGCGTTCACCGAACACCTGGATATGCGGGCAGGCAATGCCGGTGACCGAATCGCACGCGTTCTGAATCAGGTTATGCAGAATCTGCTCGATGGCAGCCTGATCGGCCATCGGTCGAACGCCCGGCGCCCCGTCGTGCCATTCGAGCCGAACCGGCACACGATGCGGTTCGCCCCGAAACAGCGCGAATAGCCCAAGTACGGTCGCGCCGGGATCGAACGCCTGCGGCGCGTCTGCGCCATGCGATACAACGGTGGCGCGTAACCGCTCGATGATCCGCGCGGCGCGCTTGGCCTGCGCAACGCTGATTTGCAGCGCCACGCGCACGTTGTTGCGCTCGTCCGGCACATCGAGCAGTCGCTCGGCGGAGCGCACATTCGACACGATTGCCATCAAAGGTTGGTTGAGTTCGTGTGCAAGACCGGCCGCCATCTCTCCGAACTTATCGAGGTCCGTGAACCGGTCCGGTCGCGCGCGCGTACGTTCGCGCTCGTGTGCCTGGCGAAGGTGTCGCACGCCGTACATTGCCAGAACGGCCAGCACGACGATCCCGCTCCAAAGGCCGATCGGCAGCCACGGTAAGCCCGATAACGCGCGTAGCAACGCATGATGCGATTCCGCCATCGCCGACGGGTGCGCCTCGGTGTAGGCGCGCACGACGATAAGGGCCGTGCCGACGACGCTCAGCGCCAACCACACCATCAATACGATCAGACTAACGGGACGACTCATGCAAGGATTGCTGCGGCATCACCGGCTTCGACCGACGACGCCCGACAGACGCGAATCAAGGGTGCGAGGAGTCTCCTGCACTGTGCGCCTGCCCGTAAATCATATTTCTCCCAAAGTTGACCTCATCACCCATCAAAAAATGTACGCAGATTCCGGCCTCCGCAAACGGCAGGAGTGCCTCGAACGGGGGCGGCACGGACTGTCGTCGTCCGTGAGTCCGCCGCCCGCCCCGCGAAGCATGGGATCCGGATTACTTCGCTGCCGCAATCACGGCGATTTCGACGAGCAGGTCCGGCGCAGCCAGACGCGACTCTACCGTCGCGCGCGTCGGCGTGTTGCCGGGGCTCGTCCATGCGTCCCACACGGCGTTCATACCGACGAAATCCGACTCGATGTCTTTGAGCCACACCTGTGCCGACAGAAGACGCGACTTGTCGATGCCAGCGTCCTTCAGATAACCGTCGATCTTGGCCAGCACCTGCTGCGTCTGACCGGTGATGTCCTGACTACGGTCGTCGGCCGTCTGGCCACCGATGTAGACCGTGCCGTTATGCACCACGACACGGCTCATCCGTGCATTCGTGTGATGGCGTTGAATGTCGCTCATTACTGCGTCTCCAAAAAGGAATAAGAAGCGGAATAAAAAGTAGCAGGCGAGCGGCGCGAGCCGTCTCGCCTACTTGGGGAAACCTGCTCGTTCGCTCAGGAATTCGGGGGCAACGACTGCCGACGCGAGTTCGCCCAGCGTCACCGGCTTGATCGGCGGACGGATGCGGTAGTAGCCCACTTCCGGCACCGCGCACCCTTGCGCCTGCGCCAGCAACTCGGCGACGGTCATACCGCAGAAGCGGCCCTGACACGGGCCCATGCCGCAGCGCGAGAAACTCTTGGTCTGGTTCGGGCCGACGCAGCCCAGTCCGGCCATACGACGCACGTCGCCCGCCGTCACCTCCTCGCAACGGCACACGATGGTGCTGTCGTCGGTGGGCGCGCGGAAACCGTCTGCCGGTCGATAAAGCGCGTCAAGGAACGGACGAATCGATGTGTGCGACGCCAGTTCGCGGCGCAGCGACAGCGCACGCGAATCGCGCTTTGCCGTGTCGAGTTTGCCGAGCGTCGCGGCGGCCTGCGTGGCCGCAAGGCGCCCGGACGGCTCAGCCGCCAGCGCGCCGCCGATGCCCGCACCGTCGCCCGCCACGAAAATACCCGGCACGCTCGTCTCGCCCCAGGCGTCGGTCTTCGGGCGCCAGCACAACTGCGCTTCGTCCCAAACATGCTCGCAACCGATCGAGCGCGTGACCTGCGTGTTCGGAATTACGCCCTGATGCAGCAGCACCAGCGCCGTATCGATACGTTGCGTCTTGCCATCCGCAACGTATTCGATGGCCTCGGCCTGCGTCGCGCCGAGCACGCGCAGCGACGTCACATGCTTCACGTGTTGCACGCCCGCTGCACGAATCGCACGCAGCAGCTTGAGACCCTTCATCAGATAGGACGGTGCACGCAACGCCCCACCCGCGTGACGCAGCGCCTCCCGACGTGCCCCCGGCTCGGCGGTATCAAGAATCGCGCGCACCGGCACACCGGCGTTGATCAACTGCCACGCGAACAGATACAGCAGCGGCCCGCACCCGGCCAGCACCGCCGGTGTATCCGGCACGAGCGCCGACGCTTTAAGCAACGTCTGCGCCGCCCCCACGCCCATCACGCCGGGCAACGTCCACCCCGGAATCGGGAACGGGCGCTCCTGCGCACCGCTGGCCAGCACGATAGCCCCAGCTTCGATCTGCAACGTTTCGCCGCCCGCGCTTTGCCGTGTGACGGAGACGCGCTTATCGGTGCTGATCTGCCATGCGAGCGTTTGCGGCCAATAGGCGATGCCTGCTTCGGTGAAGGCATCGACGAGTGCGCGCCCGCGCAGATAGTCCGGGCCGAGCACGCCCGGATCGGCCAGCGGCGAGCGGCTCACGCTTCGATAAATCTGCCCGCCGGGCAGGCTGTTTTCATCGACGACGAGCGGCGTCAGGCCATGACGCTTCGCTTCAAGCGCCGCCGCGAGTCCCGCAGGACCGGCGCCGACGACCAATAAATCCACACGCATCGAACTCATGCCACACTCCTTGCGCCGTCCATGCGACGCACTTGCATCCCCTCGCGCACGGGCGTCATGCAGCCCTGCCGGTTCGGCACACCGTCGATCTCCACGAGACAATCGAAGCACACACCCATCATGCAGAACGGTGCGCGCTCGCTACCCGTCACGGGCGTGGTGCGGCACGCCGTCACCCCAGAGAAGAGCAAAGCGGCCGCCACATTCATATCCGTGGGCACGTCGACCGGCATGTCGTCGATAAACATCCGCACCGTCGCGCCATCCTTGCGCGCCAGCGACTTAAGCAGCGAAACGTTTGGCATAGAAATGGTCCAGAAGCGCGGGGCGCTCAGCGCCGAGAATCCACGGCGCGATGGTTTCACAGTGAGCGGCGGCCAGCGTCACGCCGCTGTGGCAGGTCGCGAGGAACGCGCCCGGACATGATTCCGAGGCTTCGTAGATCGGCAGGCCGTCGCCCGTCATCACACGCAGCGCACCCCATGCGCGCACGACGCGTACATTTTTGAGAATGGGGAACGGCGCAATGCCACGTCGCGCGATGTCGGCGAGCACGTCCGGCGTCACGCCGTCGTTGAAGCCGACGTCCTCCGCCGAGTCGCCGAGCATGACCGAGCCTTCGACGGTCTGGCGCACGTAAATCGTCGGATAGTCGAGGAACGGTTTGACCCGCTCCGTCACGATGATCTGGCCACGCAACGGCTTGACCGGCGCGCTCAGCCCCACCATCGGCGCGAGGTCACGATTGCCCAGTCCGGCGGCAAGCACGACGCGCCCGGCTTCGAACGACGTGTCACCCATGCTCACGCGAAACGCACAGCTGCCCAGTTGACGGATGTCCGTCACCCGCAGGTTCGGCGCGTACTCGCCGCCAACCTGCTCGAACGCAGCGAACAGCGCGCGCAGCGTGTACAGCGGGCTCACGTGCCCATCGTTCGGCGAATAGATCGCACCATGCACGTCGGGGCCGATGGCGGGCAGACGTTCCGCCAGCGCATCGTGATCGAGGACTTCATAGACCAGCGCAGGCTCGGCTTCCTTGAGCTTGCGCATGCTCTCGACCTTGACGGCCAGTTCCTCGGCCGTCTGCGCGATGTTGAAACCGCCGGGACGTTGAAAGCCGACGTCCACGCCGGTGCGTGCGAATAGCTCGTCAGCCATCCCCTGCCAGGTGTTCGCCGAGTGCAGCGACCAGCGTGCATAGTTGGTGCAGGTGCCTCCTTTGCCCTGCACCCAGACCAATCCGAAATTGCCGCGCGCGGCTCTCAGCGAGTTGTCTTCGCCATCGCAAACGACGACGCGTTGTCCGCGCTTGGCAAGCCCGTAGGCGATTGCCATGCCGACGAGGCCACCGCCGATGACGGCGATATCGTATGTCTTTTGCATGTTTTAGTGATTTCCAACCAGAACCTTGTTCAAACCGTAGATGCGGTCGAGGATCAGCATGACCGCCAGCGTCACTCCGATGAGCAACGTTGAAATCGCGGCGACGCTCGGATCGACCGTCTCGCTCATATTCATGTAGATGCGCACAGGCAACGTGATCGTCTCCGGCGACGTGACGAAAATCGTGGCCGTCAGTTCGTCGAAGCTGTTGATGAACGCCAGCACCCAGCCGCCTGCCACGCCCGGCAGAATCGCGGGCAGTGTGATGCGGCGGAACGTCGTCCAGCGCCCTGCCCCCAGCGAGCGTGCAGCACGCTCACCCTCGTCTGCCTGCCCCACGAGCGCCGCCATGATCAGACGCAACGCATACGGGAAGATCAGCAGCGCGTGGCATGCGACCAGACTCTCGAACGAGCCGCCCATGTCGAGCAGCGTGAACAGACGCAGGAACGCGATACCGAGCACCACCGGCGGGATCATCAGCGGCGAGAGCAGAAACGAGTTGATCGCATCGCGCCCCGGGAAACGGTAGCGCGCCAGCCCCATCGCAGTTGGTACAGCAAGCGCCGTCGACACCGTCGCCGACATCACGCCCAGCCACAGACTGGTGCGCAGCGCCGACTGGAAGTCCTCGTCGCTCATGAGCGATTCGAACCAGCGCAGCGAGAAGTGCTTGGTCGGAATCGAGAGGAAGTTGTCCGGCGTGAACGCCACCAGACACACGACGACCAGCGGCGCGAGGATAAAGACGAGAAACAGCACGTGGAACGCCAGCGCGCCCGCGCCGTTGCGATCGTACTGAGAATCGAGCTGATTCATGTGATGGTCTCCCGTCAGCCGAGACGGCGCGTGAAGCGCTTCTCAAGTGCGCGGTTGTACCCGCTGATGATGAGCACGTTGACGATCAGCAGCACGATGGCAATCGCCGCGCCCAGCGGCCAGTTCAGCGTGCCGAGGAATTCGTCGTACGCCGTGGTCGCCACGACTTTCAGACGGCGTCCGCCGATGAGCGCCGGTGTCGCAAAGGCACTCGCCGTAAGCGCGAACACGATCAGGCTGCCCGAGAGAATGCCCGGCGTGATCTGCGGCAACACCACGCGCCACATCACCGTCGCGCGACCTGCACCGAGCGAGCGGGCCGCGTGCGCTACGGCGGGGTCCAGCCGCGTGAGCGACGTCCACACCGACAACACCAGCAACGGCACGAGCACATGCGCCAGCGCCACCGTGACCGCGCCCATCGTGAACAGCATTTGCAACGGATGATCGATGAGGCCGAGCTTCGTGAGCACGGCATTGATCAGCCCTTCACGGCCCAGCAGAATCGACCAGCCGAGCGTGCGCACGACGACCGAGATCAGCAGCGGACCGAGTACGAGCACCAGACACAACGAGCGCCACGGATCACGCATGCGGAACAGGAAATACGCTTCGGGCACGCCGATCAGCACACACAGCAGCGTCACGCCGACCGACAGCAGCAACGTGCGCAGGAAGATCTCGTAGAAATAGCTGTCCGTGAGAATGTCGACGTAATGCTGCAACGACACCGTCGGCAGAATACCGCCCGAATTCGGGTCGAAGTCGTGCAGACTGAGGACGAACGTCAGCACGAGCGGCACAGCCAGCAGCACGAGGAAGTAGAGCGTCGCGGGCGCGACCAGCGTCCAGGCCGAGCGACGCTGAGCGGCGACCTCGGGCGATACCGATGCCGTGGGCGTAGCCGTCTCCACGCTCGGCACACCCGGTGGCGTAGACGTCGCGGCGTTCATGCGCTCTCCTGCACAAGACGCAGTGCGTCGTCGGCCCAGTCGAGACCGACGGCGTCGCCGTCGTTGGCCGCGACCGCACCGTCGTTCGACACGAGCACGCGCAACTCGCCCAGCGCGGTCGATACGGTGAGCACCCAGTGATTGCCGTGGAAGCTGCGCTGCGCGACGCGTCCCGGTACGCGCCCTGCGGTGGCCGACGTGAGTCGGATTCGCTCGGGACGCAGACAGAACGTGACCGACGCATTTGCAGCTTCCTGCGACGCCAGTCCGGCCTGCGCAGGCGACACCACCAGCCGCAGCCCCTGCACTTCCAGCAGCGCCACACCGCCACGCACGTCGAGCTGACCTGTGATGAGATTGGTCTGCCCGATGAAGTTCGCGGCAAATGTCGCGCGCGGGTCTTCGTACACTTCGTGCGGCGTGTCGATGCGAACCACACGCCCCGCGTTGAGTAACACCACGCGATCGCTGATCGCGAGCGCTTCGGCCTGATCGTGCGTGACCATGATCGTGGTCGTGCCGACCTTGCGCTGAATCGAACGCAACTCGTCCTGCATCTGTTCGCGCAGCTTGGCGTCCAGATTCGAGAGCGGCTCGTCGAGCAGCAGCACGGGCGGTGCAATGACCATCGCCCGCGCCAGCGCCACGCGCTGACGCTGTCCGCCCGAAAGTTCGCGCGGATAGCGTTGCGCATGCGCACCGAGATGCACCAGCTCCAGCGCGTCCTTCACGCGGCGTTGTTTCTCGCCAGCGTCCACCCGTCGCATGTCCAGACCGAACGCCACGTTCTGCGCCACCGTCATGTGCGGAAACAGCGCGTAGCTCTGGAAGACGATGCCCAGCCCGCGCTTTTCCGGCGGCACGGGCGTAAGGTCGTGGCCTTCGAGCAGAATCCGGCCGGACGTCGGGGCAACGAAACCGGCAATCATCTGCAACGTGGTGGTCTTGCCGCAGCCCGACGGACCCAGCAGGGAAATAAATTCGCCCTGCGCAATCGAGAGATCGACGCCCTCGACGGCCACCGTGTCGCCAAAGCGCTTGCCGAGATTTTCAACGCGTAAGTAAGGGGTGCTGGTGCTCATGTCGCTTGTGTTCTCCTTGCCGCTCAACGTCCGATTCACTTAATCGCTTAGCGCTCGATCTGACGATTCCAGCGTTGCGTCCATTCGGCGCGCTTGGCGTTCACGACATCCCAATCGACACGCACGAGCTTGTCGATCTGTGCGGGCGACGGCACGCGCGCGGCGATCGCCATCGACAACTGGGTCTTCTTGTTGGACGGCGCGACGCCCTGGCTTTCAGCCAGAACGGCCTGCGTCTGCGGCGAGAGAATCATCTGGATGAACTTCTGTGCGAGCGCATCGTTGGCCGACTTGTCGACCGCGCACATGCCCATACCCAGCGCCACCGCACCTTCCTTCGGATAGACGAACTCGACCGGAATGCCTTGCTGACGCAGCGCCTGCACACGACCATTACCCCACACGGCCAGCGCGACTTCGTCGGCCTGGAACAGCTCGGCGATCTTGCCCGGCGACGGATCGAACGACAGCACGTTCGGTGCAATCTTCTCCATCTCCTTGAAGCCCGGATCGATGTTGCTGTCGCTGCCGCCATTAAGCTTCGACTCGACGAGCAGCGCGTGCAGACCGTACGTGTTCTTGATGCTCGGCATCACGAGCTTGCCCTTGTACTTCGGGTCGGAGAGTTCCTTCCACGACGTCGGTGCAGGCCATCCCTTCGACTGGAACAGACGCGTGTTGTACGCGATGCCGGTCGCGATCAGACCAGCCGCCACGGCGTTGCCGTTCTTGAACTTCGCGATGTCGTAGAGATCCTGATAGACCGGCGCGTCGGCGAGCTTGCCGCAGAAGCCCATCTGGATCGCCTGATACATCGGGCCGTCGTCGAGGAAGACCACGTCCATACCCGCCTTGCCCTTTTGCGCCTGAAGCTTCGCGAGCGTCGTCGTCGAGTCGCCCGGCACGATCACAACCTTGGTGCCCGGGTTGGCCCGTTCGAAGCCGGGAATGACGTCTTTCTTCAGCATCTGTTCGAACGAACCGCCGTACGCGCCGACATACAGCGTCGTATCGGCATGCGCGGCGGAAGCACCAAAAACCAATCCCGCACCGACAGAAATCGCGGCGGCACGGCCAAGCTTGCGAAGCGTTTGGGGGACGACAGTCTTCATCGGGAAGCTCCTTGCGTGATGCAGTGTTATGTGATGTTATGGCCCGGCATTACGAAAAAAAATGAAACTATTGCGTGGTTTTCGTAGGGTCATTTTCGACACACGCACGGTCAAATCACATTTTTTTGCTCAGCCATACGCAAATGTTATGGGGAGAGCGGGGACAAGCTTCGATGAAGATCCGGCAGTTGGAGGCATTTCGCGCGCTGATCCTGCGTCAGACGGTCACTCGCGCGGCGGACATGCTCCACATCTCGCAACCGGCGGTCACGCGTCTGATCAACGATCTGGAAGCCGACGTAGGGTTTTCCTTATTCGACCGCAGCAACGGGCGGCTGAATCCGACGCCCGAGGCGATGGTGTTGTTCGAGGAAGTGGAGCGCTCGTTTGCGGGCATCGACCGCATCGCGCAGACCGCTGAGCAGATCAAGTCGTTGCGACGCGGTTCTCTGCACATCGCAGGTGCCCCCGCGCTGGCGCTGGAGTTCTTGCCCACCACACTGACGGGCTTCATGCGCGAGCATCCCGGCGTGAGCACGACGCTGCTGATTCACGCGTCGAGCATCGTAGTGGATATGGTGGTCGGACGACGTTGCGATGTGGGCTTCATCGCGCACCCGCTCACGCATGCGGGCGCCAATGTCGAGATACTGCACCGCGCCCCCATGCGCTGCATCCTGCCGCTGGGGCACCGTCTCGCCGACCGAGACGTGATTCGCCCCGAAGACCTGCGCGACGAATCGTTCATTTCCTATCCGAAGGAATTCGATAACCGGATGTACATCGACCGGCTCTTCGCAGAGCGGCAGATCGACCGGGTGATGAGCGCCGAGTCCCAGTTGTCCGCAGCGATATGCGTGCTGGTTCAGCATGGCGCCGGGGTGGCAATCATCGATCAGGTCACGGCGCGCTATGCAGCCGGTCGAGTGCTGGTCAAACCGTTCGAGCCGGTCGTCATGTCGGGCTTCTCGCTGGTCACCTCCACACAGCATCCGCCCTCACGGCTCGCACAGGCATTCGTCGACTACACGAAGCAGCGCATGGTCGAGCTGCTGGCCGACTGAGACCGCCTGAACCTGATGTGCCAAAGGCGCATGCCGACGTCGGCCGCCTTGCCCCAAATCGACGCACCACTGCCCCAACGTTGGGCGTCGACATCAGGACTTTCCGCTTACGTCAACTAGCATCCCTACGCATTGCGTCTCGACGCAGCAAGCCTTCAACAGGTCGATGCAAATTCCTCAAGTTTCTTTTGGTGGACTGAAGTGTTTTAAGCATGACAACGCGATTCCCGACAATTTTGCTCTCGGGCGCGCCAGATGCATGAAACAACGAATTCGAGTTCGGCAACAGGAGCATGAAGTGAAGTTTGCAGTTCTTACGTCAGACATCGGGCTCTTCGAGGCCATCCGCCAACGCCTCAGCGCCGACGGCGACTGCCAGCGCTTTGACGACGCCGCCCAGTATCTTGTGGCCGCCTCGCGCATTCCGTACACAGCGGCACTCGTCGATGCCGCACTCGGCCCTCTCGACTTGCAGGGCGTTCTCGCCCGCCGACGTGGTCCGCGCAGCGCCGGCGCGCTGGTCATCGGTTTCGGCACCCCGTCGTGGATGCTCGACCTGTCGTTTCGCGCCGGGTGCGACGACGTGCTGCCCTTCCCCGTGGACGTGGCCGAGTTGCAGACGCGTCTGGCGATGACGCTGCACCGGCGCGCCTCGGCCAATGCGGCCCGCAGTGAAGACCTGCTGGAAGTCGGGACCTATCAACTCGACCGTGGCCGAGACACAGTGTCGGTCGGGGGCATCGAAGTCGAACTGACGGCCCGCGAGTTCGCGCTGGCGTGGCTGCTCTTCTCCGCCCCGGACATGCGGGTGAGCCGCGCGCGGATCGCCTCGCTGATCTGGCGTAGCGACGAAGCGTCGGCGGCGCGCAGCATCGAGCAGCATGTCTATCTGCTGCGCAACCGGCTCGGCCTGCGCGGTGAACACGGCCTCGTGCTGCGTGCCGTGTACGGCGGCGGCTACTGCCTTGGCGCGCGCCCGCAACGCTCACGAAGCCCGGTCCGTAGTACGCGCGCCACAGGCGTCGCCTCGCACACGCAGTCCTTGCCTGAAGTCTCTCGCGATTGATAAGCTCTCGCCCGGCCCGCTGACGGACGCCCGACGTCCGGCAGCGCACGCGCCATTCAGGGCAGACGAAAGTCAATAAAGACAACAGAGACAACGATATGCTGCAACGCAGGACCCACGGAACGGCACGCAAGGCCGCCATCGCGCTGATGATGTTCGCGCTGTGCGCTGGTGGCGCGAGCGCCGCAGCGCTCCACCCCATCAAAGTGAACAAGCAGGAACTGGCTGGCCCGGTCTTCGACCGCGACGACGCCGTGCATGAAAACGAAGACGGCAATGACACCGTCGATGTCACCACCTTCACCTCGCCCGACAAGGTGTTCCAGACCGGCGTATTCAAGTCCGGCCCCGTGCGCGAAGAGATTCGCTCGGCCCCCGGCTATCCGTACACCGAACTGCTCGTGTTCCTGAGCGGCGGCGCGAAGTTCACGTCGAGCGACGGCACGGTCGTGGAAGCCGGTCCGGGCGAAGCGGTCACGCTGCCCAAGGGCTGGACGGGTGTATTTGAATCAAAGGGCTACACCAAGCTGTACGCCGTGTACGACACCGACGCCCCCTCGCACGTCGACCAGTAACATCGCCTGAACCGGCATCACCAGACAAAGCGGCCCGTCACCGATGAAGTGACGGGCCGCTTTGCTTTGGGCGACCGGGCCGAGACCGTCGAATGGTCTCGGCCGGTGTCCGTCTTCAGTAATTCGCCATCAACGACGCCACGCCGCGCAGGCTGTGACGGCGATGCCAGCGCAGGTCGTCCAGACCGGTGATCGTCAGGTTCGGGAAGCTGCTGAGCAGCTTGTCGAGCGCGATTTGCAGCGTGGCCGTCGCGAGCCGTGCGCCGAGACAGTGGTGAATGCCCGCACTGAACGAGATCAGACGACCGTGGTTCTCGCGCCGGATATCGAACCGGTCCGGGTTGTCGAACTTCGCCGGATCGCGGTTGGCCGCGCCCAGCAGCATGAACACCGTCGTGCCGGTCTCGACAGCAACGTCGCCCACGCGCACCGGCGAGAGCGCCGTGCGCGCGACCATCTGTACCGAACTGTCGAAGCGCATCGCCTCGACAACGGCCCCCTGTGTGAGCGACGGGTCGCTGCGAAGCTGCTGCCACTGCGCCGGATCGCGATACAGATGGATCAGCGCATTGCCCAGCATGTTCGACGTCGTCTCGTGCCCTGCCACGAACAGCAGCAGCATGTTCGCCACGATTTCCTCGTCCGACAGACCACCCTCGCCGCTCGTCGCCACAATCAGCGCAGAGAGCAGATCGTCGCCCGGCTGACGGCGACGTGCGCGCAGCAGACGGTCGAAATACGATTCGAGCGTCACTGCGCCCCTGTTGGCGTCGGCCAGCCCGGCTTCGTCGAGCGGTGCGAGATCGAACGCCCGCACCAGCGCGGCGGCACTGTCCCCGAGCACCTGTCCGTCGGCCAGTGGAACGTCGAGTAAGCGGCAGATGATGCGCAGCGGCAGCGGCGTGCAGTAAGCCGCCATCAGATCGACCGGCCCGGTCGCGGGCATCGCCTCGATCAGACTGGCGGCCTGCCGATGCATATCGCCCGAGAGGTCTTCGATGCGTCGCGCGTTGAACGAGTGCATC
Organism: Pandoraea sp. NPDC090278; assembly: GCF_044772185.1. Classification (NCBI taxonomy): domain Bacteria; kingdom Pseudomonadati; phylum Pseudomonadota; class Betaproteobacteria; order Burkholderiales; family Burkholderiaceae; genus Pandoraea; species Pandoraea sp. NPDC090278. The sequence continues at coordinate 52,171 of NZ_JBIVYJ010000010.1, forward strand.
AGCAGCGTGCGCAGACGCGTATGTTCCGGCGGATTTGCCATCAGGAACATGCGGCTGATCGCGCGAAACACCGGTTGCTCGACAGCCAGCGGGCCATAGCGCGCAATCACGCTCGGCATGTACGCCTTGCCCATGCGGCGATCGTGCAACAGCGCTTCGATCAGGTCGTAGCGGCCCGTCATCATCAGCGACGGGCCGATGGGCACCAGATCGCCAGCCTGGCGCAAACGTTCGTAGATCGGGTAAGGGTTATCGAAAAATGCAGGGGACGAAAAATCAGCGAGGTTCATAAGTCTTTGAAAGGGGGGCGTCCGCCATCGCATCGGTGAACGGCTGCAAGACGCCATTGGCTTGCAGGCCCGGCGGCGTGGTGCCACCGTCGTAGAGCACCGGCACGACGTCGTTGGCAAGCGCGCGGGCAATCGGCAGCAGATCGCTCGACCCGGAGGGAGCGACCAGCGCGAACATTTGCCCGTCACGGCGCCACGTCACCGTATCCATGGGGGGAATGGTCTGTGCGGAGGGGCCGTGCGCCAGACGCGTGTCCTTCACGACGTAGATCGCCACGGGCGGCCCTTCGCGGGGCAGATAAGCCATCTGAACGACGGCACGGCCGTCGAACTGTAAGCGCTGCAAACGCTTGAACTCCATACCGGCACGGCGCAGATCGGGCACGACCAGTGGAATGTCGTCGCGGTGGCGGATGGCGCGCACCGTGGCGATGGCCTCGGCCGCTTCGTCGTCGAGCGGATCGAGGGTCGCTCTGGCAAAGAGCGATTGATACGAAACAAAAGCGCGCACCCACGGCTCGTAAGAACCGTGCCACGCGTTGGCGGCCTCCGGCGGCGAGGCCGCCACACTGTCGACATCCAGATTGCCCGCGACGGACATGGCGTGCGAGATAGGCATCTGGGGCATAGGCGTGGGAGCCGGGCCTTCGGTCAGAAAACGTGCACCGGCGCTGGCGATCAGCACGGCGAACGCGGTCGCGCCCGCCGCAAATCCACCGATCTGCCACCAGATGACGCGCGGCGGCTTGCTGTCGGACGACGTCGATTCATCGAACTCGCGATCCAGCGCGCTACGGCGCGGCACGGTGCCCGGGCTGCGGACATGCATGCGTCGCCCTTCTCTACCCTCACGCCCGGCCCGTGCGAAGCGCGCGTCGTTGGCGCTGGCGACATGCGACGGCACATCCAGCGTCGTGCGCCCGCGCACCAGCGTGCGCACCGTCGACACCAACTCAGGCGGGACGGGCGCAGTAAAGCAGGTTTCGTACGCGGCCTGAAACGGCAGATCGGATGCGTACAACGCCACCACACGCGCCGCGATGTCCGGCGAACTCGCTATCGCAGCCTCGACTTTGGACGCAGCATCCTCGGTCAGGCTGCCGTCGACGTAGGAAAGAAGAATCTGGTCGGTGATCACCATCGGGTCGTCACCCTCACGTCGGCGTTTCGCCAACGGCGGAGGTGCCGCGTCGGCGCGGCGTCACGTCGAACTGCACACCCAGACGCTGACGTGCAGCCGACAGGCGACCCATGACCGTGGCAACCGGCACATCGAGAATCTGCGCCGCCTCGCGATAGCTGAAGCCTTCGACCGCGACCAGCAGCAGCGCCACACGTTGCGGCGTAGGCAGACGCTCGACGGCATCGACGATCTGGCGGTGCCCGACATGCTCGTCCGGCAATCCCGACACAGAGTCGGCAATATTCTCGAGCAACGTGTCATCCCATGCGACGCCGCCGCGATTGCGCACGTTACGCGCCCGCAGTTCGTTGAGCCACAGGGAATGGACGATGGAATAGAGCCAGTTCAGCGGCGCACTGTCGGGGCGCAACTGGGCGTCGGCACGCTCAAGCGCGCGCACGCAGGCGCGCTGCACGAGGTCTTCGGCGTCGTGACGGTCGCCGGTGAGCCGCAACGCGAACGTCCACAGCTTCGGCAACATGGGGAGCAGCAGCCGCGCAAACCCCGAATCGTGCTCGAACTGCATCATGTTCACTCACCACTACGGCGACGGGCCGAAAGATTCGCATTATTCCCAAGTCGATATCGCGAAAACATAAAAATCTCTGCAAATCCGTCTCAATACAGGCCTCAATACAACTCATCGACATCTAGATGACCGGACCATGCGGCCTGCGGGCGTGTCGTGAAAAAAACGACGGGATGCCGAAACCGCGCATCCCGTCGTCATTTCGCTACACAAACTCAAGTCGTCAGAAGCCGATGCCCAGAACGACGTGCTCAGGCGTCGGCGAAACCAGGGTGGAACTCTGGTCCGCGACGTCGTCGTACGAGAAGCCGTACGCCTTGCGGTCGATGCTGTGGTCGTGCCAGAACTTCGCGTAAGCGTTGTACGGGCCCTTGGCGTACCAGGCCGACGACGGTGCTGCCCACTGCGTGTCGTCTTCCATGATGTGGCGGTTGAGCGCCGCCGCCACCTGCGCCTCGAGCGCCAGTTCCGTCGCATTACCGGAGGCCAGCGGACCCTTCGCTTCGAGCATGTCCTGCGTGTTCGGGTGATTCACGTAGTACTTGCCGCCGACGAAGGCACCGTTGCCCTGATCCACTTCCGTGAACACGAGCTGATCACCCACCGTCTGACCGACAAACTTGCGTGCGTTACCCCACATCAGCAGCGTAAGCGAGTGCGTGCGGTAGTACTCCCACATGCTGTCGATGTACGCGTCGAAGTACTTGCCGTTCGGTTGTCCCTCGTCGAACCCACCCTTGCTCGGCGCCATGATGCGGTACTGAGACGGGTTGGTCGGCAGGAACGCCGACGGCACTTCCTTCTGATACGCCGCAAAGATCGACGCACGCGACTCGGTGATGCCCGAGCGCACGTGGGTCGTGCGGTTGCTGCCGTACACGTCTTCCGTCAGCGGGAAGCCGAACTGATCGACCTGCGTGTTGTTCAGCCACAGGCCGTTGTCGCCGTAGGTGAACTCATACCAGTCGAAGTAGACGTTGATGTTCGGGTCGGTCGGGTTGCGCACGTCCGGACCAGCGAAGCCGATCTGACCGTTCACGTCCTTATTGACCTTGATGTACAGCGGCGAGCCCAGCCCCACGTAGGCGCGTGCGCCGAAGAGCTTCGGGAACTTCAACTGCTTTGCCTGCGCCAGCGTGAAGAAGTAGTTGGCGTAGTTCTGCCCGTTCTTCGTCAGGTGGCCGGGACCGTCGTTGTCCGCGTCCGACATCAGCACCGTGGTGCCGTCCGGCTTCACGTAGACGAACTGGCCGTCCTTTGCCGGGTCGTGCGCGATCACCGCCACGAAAATCTGATCGTCCGTATAAGCGCCGTTCGTGTTGTTACGCAGTTCGACGCCGATCTGGTTCGGATAGATCGGATAGTTCGGGATGGTGCCGTCGTCCGGCGGGTTGCCGGTGCCCGGATCGCCCGTGACCGGCGGCGGCGTCACCGTCAGCGTGGCCGCCGACGACGTCACCGTGTTACCGGCCGAATTGCTCACGTCGACCGTGAACGTCGCGCCGTTGTCGGCGGCCGTCGTCGGTTGCGTGTCGTACGTCGAAGCGTTAGCCCCCGGAATCAGGGTGCCGCCGCGACGCCATTGATACGTCATCCCGTCCGCATTGGCGAGCGCGACCGCGAAGTGCGCCGGTTGTCCCTGCTGCACCGTGACACTGGCCGGTTGGCCACTGATAACGGGCAACGGCGGGGGCGGCGGCGGCGTGCTGCCGTCCGTGGGGCCGTACACTTCGAACTCGAACAGCGAGTAACCGTACTGCGACGAGCGTTTGATGCCTGCCATGCGCACGTAGCGCGCCGACGTCGTGGCAAACGTGACGGTTTCGACGCCGCCCTGGCCGTTGGGCTGCGAAGCCACGCGCGTCCAGTTCTGGTTGTCGTTCGACACCTGAATCTCGTAAGCCGCACCGTAAGCACGCTCCCAGTTCAGCACCACCTTCGACACCGGCACCGAGGTGCCCAGATCGACGGCGAGCCACGCGTTGTCGTTGAAGTCCGACGACCAGCGCGTTGCCGGGTTGCCGTCCACTGCGAAGCGGGCGGGCGTACCGTCGCTCTCGGCACCGCTTGCAAAGGCGGGCTTGCCCTTCGCGAGATTGCCGTTGTTGCTGTTACCCGAGTTGTCCGTGGCCGGGTTCGTCACGGGAACCGTGCCGCCCGCAGGCCCATACACCTCGAACTCATACAGCGAGTAGCCGTACGGCGACGAACGCTGGATACCGGCCATGCGCACAAAGCGCGTGGTGACCGGGGCGAACGAGACCTGCTCCGTGCCGCCCTGACCGGCGGACTGGCCGCCGACCTTGCGCCACGTATTGCCGTCGTCCGAGATCTGGATCGCGTACGCCGTGCCGTAAGCACGTTCCCAACGCAACTGCACTTCCGAAATCTGGGTGGGGGCACCCAGATCCACGGCAAACCACGCGTTGTCGTTGAAGTCCGACGACCAGCGCGAATCGACGTTGCCGTCGAGCGCGTTGGACGCCGGCGTGCCCTGCGGATTCTCCACGCCGCTGGCCAGCGCGAGCTTGCCAAGGGCGAGGTTCACCGGCGTGGCACCGTTGTTGCCATTACCACCGTTACCACCATTACCGCCGTCCCCGCCTTGCGGCGGGGTGCCCGTATTGCCGTTACCGTTGTTGCCACCGGTCGGGGCCGGGGTCACCGTCAGCAAGGCAGGCGTGCTGGTGATGTTCGAATTGCCGTCATCGGCAACCACGCCGTACTGCACGCCGTTGTCGTCCATCGTCGTGGCAGGCGTGTCGTACGACGGGCTGGCCGTCACCGCCACTTGCTGGCCGTTACGGAACCACGTGTACGACAGGTTCGACGCGCCGATCACCGACACCGTGAAGTGCGCCGACTGGCCCACCTGCACGGATTGCGGCTGCGGTTGCTGATCGAAACTCAGCTTCGGACCATAGACTTCGAACTCGTACAGCGAGAAGCCGTACTGCGTCTGACGCTTGACACCCTGCATGCGGACATAGCGTGCGGCGACCGTCTGGAACGACAGGTTCTCCGTACCGCCGCGGCCCGTGTTCTGGGTGTAGACCGTCTTCCAGTCACCATCGTTACCGGTATCCGAGACCTGAATCAGGTACTGCTTACCGTACGCGGCTTCCCACTTCAGGCGCACCAGATTGACGGCCTGCGACTTGCCCAGGTCGATCGTGATGCTTGCCTTGTCGGCATCCGGGTTGTCGACGAACAGCGACGACCAGCGCGTGTTGATGTCGCCATCGTTCACGTTGGTTGCTGCGCCGAAGCCCGGGTTTTCGACCGGCGTGGATGTCACCGTCTTGCCCAGTGCGAGGTTCGTGTCGTTGGACGGCACGCCATCCACGACATTGAGCGTCGCACCGTCGCTCAGCTTGCCAGCCCCGCCTGCACTCACGAGCACGGTGAACTGCGCACCGTTGTCTTCGAGCTTGACGGCAGGCGTGGTGTAGCTCGCGGCGACCGCACCGTCGCGATACCACTGGTACGACAGCGTGCCGTTACCGGTCGCGCTGACCGTGAACGTGGCCGTCTTGCCGATGGCGGCCGACTGGCTCACCGGCGGCGTAACGATCACCGGCGGCGGCACCTGCGGGTTGCCGTTGCCCGGATCCTGCTGGGGCGGCGTCACCGTGAGCTTGAACTTCTGGCTCGTGACGCTGTTCGCGGCATTACTGACCACCACGTAGTACTGCGTGCCGTCGTCTTCCAGCTTGACGGCCGGGGTGTCGTAGACCGGGGTCGACGACGTGTAGAGCAGCGTGTCCGACGTCTCACCGGCCTTCGCCACGCGATACCACTTGAACGTGAGCGGCGCCGAGCCGTTGATGCCGAGGCTGAAGTGCGCCGACTTGCCTTGCGTGACACTCACATCGCCCGGCTGCACCGTCACCGTGGGCGGCGTAACCTGGGCGGTTCCGGACACGCACAGCACCCAACCCGGTGCGTTATCGACAAGACCCTGACGGTCTTCGCCCGCCGACGTGATCAGGTAAGCCTGACGCTGGTCGGTGGCGAGCAACGTCGACGTCCACGTCGTCCACTTCTCCGGGAATGCGCACGCTGCGCTGTTGTTGGCAGCGATGGAGAGCGCTTCCTCACGCGTCGGCAGACGCTTGCCCTGTGCTGCGCAGTAGTCCGCTGCCGCCAGTTGGGTGAACTGGTGGTTCGGGTCCGTCGTCGCGTACTGCTTGCGGTTCCAGACCAGCGTGCTGGACTTGTCCTGCGCTTCGCCCGGGTTCAGCACCGTGTAACGCTCGTTCGTGAAGAGCACGCCATCGTTACAGTTCGGGACGTTGTAAACCTCGATCTCGTACAGCGAGTAACCGTACGCGGTCGCACGCGTCTGGCCGACCATGCGGACATAGCGAGCGGTGACCGTCGGGAACGTGAAGTCGTCCACGCCACCGGCGAAACCGGCGGGCGACTCGTAGGCCTTCGTGTATTGAACGTTGTCGTTCGACACTTCGATGCGATACGAGCTGGCGTAAGCGTTCTCCCAACGCAGGATCATGCGGTTGACCGGCATCGGCGCACCGAGGTCCACCGTGATCGACGCGTTGTTGCCGTCCTTCTGATCCGAGCTCCAGCGCGTGCTGACGTTGCCGTCGGTCACGTTGCTGGCGGGCATGCCCTGCGGGTCCTGATAGCTGCTGGCGAACGCGTACTTGCCCTGCGCCAGGTTCACACCCGGTGCCGCCTGACTCAGCGTTGCCGGATCGCTCGTCACCGACTTGCCCGAGGCGTTCGAGACCGTCACCGTGTACTTGCCCAGATCCTTCGGCGTGACGGCGTCGATCGTGAAGGCGGGTGCGTCGCTGCCCACCGTGCCCGACGGGCCATTCCACTGGTAGTGCAGCGGCTTGGAGCCATCGGCTACCACCGTGAAGGTGGCGCTCTCGTTCAACATCGCCACCGTGTTGGCGGGCGGCGTCGTGATGGTCGGCGTGGTCGCGGCGTTGACCTTGAGGGCCACCGGCGTCGACGTGACCTGAGCGAGCGGGTTCTTGACGCTCACCTTGAACAGCGCACCGTCGTCGTCGGCCGTCACCACGGGCGTGGTGTAGGTCGCCGACTTCGCGCCGTCGATGGCGACGTCGTTACGGAACCACTGATACTCGATCACCGGCGAGCCCTTGACCGCCACGCTGAACGTGGCCGTCTGACCGACGAACACGGTTTGCGCGACCGGCGGCGTATCGATGCTCACGGCGAGGGCCGGAATCACCGACAGCACGGCGTCGTTCGACGTGATCGTGCCCACGCCGTTGCGAACGCGCACGCCGAAGACATGACCGTTATCGTCACCCGTGGCCGCCGCAGTATCGAGGCTGCTGAGCGTTGCACCCGGAATGTCCTGATGATCGCGCTGCCATTGGAACTGCATCGGCGCAGCCCCCGAGACCGTCACGTCGAAGTGAGCGGGCTGGCCCACGCTGACCTGCTGGCTCGCGGGTTGCACCACGATTTGCGGCGCAGACGTGGCGGCTTGCACCGGTACGACCACGGCCGGTTGCACGTCGTACGACGCCGAACCGCTACCCAGACCCGGCGACGTCGCGCTGACCGTCACGTGTCCCGTCTGGAAGGTGCTGCGAATTGCGATACGGGTCAGACCGCCTTCGGCAGCCAGTTCATGATCGCCCGGCGAGTGATAGCCCTGCGGCTTGTCCATCGTGACGATGTGATTCCAGCCGCCGCGATAGTTGGCCACGGCCGTGTTGTCGACGGCGAACGTGATGAGGTTCGTGGCATCCGGCACGACGACGCCATTGGCATCGACGACCTGCGCCGTCACGAACACGGCGTCAGAACCGTTGGCCGTGACCTGGAACGACTGACCGCTCGGGCGAATGACTTCCGGCACCACCGACAGCACGATGTGGTCGGGGGTACCGGCCGTCACCTGCTCGTCGATCACCGGCTTGCCGTTCGCCATGACTTGCGCGCCGAAACCGTCCACGCACAACGCCTGTACACGACCTGCGGCCCACTGCACGTCGTCCCAATGCGCTTGTCCCACAAGACCCGTGGTCGTGCCGAGCGAGTTGTCGGTCGACGTCGAGAGCGTGTTCGGCTTCACGTCGCCGCCCTGCACCACGCCGTTGACGACGAGACGCACGGCCGGGCAGTTACTGAACACGTTCACGCGCACCGGACCCTTACGGTTCCATGTGTTCGCGAGGTGCACCACCGGCTTGATCGCGAACGGCGTCCACGCGGATTGATACGCGTAGTACAGCAGACGCGGGAAGCGGTTGCCGTCGGCCATCGAATCGCCCAACGAACGAACGTACGGACCGCTCGGGTTGAGCTTCGGATCGTAAGTCGTGCCGCTCCAGTAGAAGCTGTCTTCGCCCGGCGTATCGGCCAGATACCAATGTGCGATGCCGAACGTGTTGGCCAGCACGCCATTGCGCCAGTCGTTCATGAACGACGCGACCTGATCCATCTCGTAGTCGTAGTTCGCGCGGAACTCGCCACGGCCCCAATACTCGGCCGACCATGCGGGCTTGTTCGGGAACTGGTTCTTCACGCCCACTTCGCAACCCTGACGCGAGCAGCTCAGAATGTCGCCGTTGACGTCCTTCGGCGTACGGTCGGCCTGTGCGCGCGTGTTGACCGGGTCCCACTGACGGCCAATGGCGGCGAGCAGCGGCGCAAACGCCGTGTTCATGATGCCGTTGTTCGCTTCCCACGCCAGCACGGACGGGTTGTTGCGGTCGCGCACGATCATGTCGCGATGCAGCTCAAGCTTCAGCGCGTACTTGTCGATCTTGTTCTGCGGACAGTCGGCCGTCGGTGCAGAGAGCTGATAGCAATCGTTGAAGCCGTTCTCCCCGTCTCCACTCGGCTGCACGACAAAAATCCCCAGCGCGTCCGCCGCGTTGAGGAATTCCGTGCTCGACGACGAGTGACCCGGGCGATACAGATTGCCGCCCGCATCGGCGAGCAGGCGCAGATCGCGCCACTGCTGCTCTTCCGGCACGGCCGTGCCGAGGCCCGGATAGTCGTAGCGGCCCGACGCGCCCCAGAGGTGCGTGGCGTAGCCGTTGATGCTCGGGAAGTTGGCGTCCCAGGTGATCGTGCGGATACCCAGCGGGCTTTCCGTCGCATCGACCACCACACCGCCCACGCTGACCATGTGGAACACACGGTACATGTACGGACGGCCGCGCGGCACGTTGTTCGGGTACCAGAGCGTCGGATGATCGACCGTCAGGTTCTGGCGCACGAGCGTCGGGTTGTAGCCCGGACCGGCATTCGGCGGCAGGACCACGTCGTCCTTCGCTTGCTGCACGATCTGGCCCGTCGCGTCGACGATCTGCGTGGTGACCTGTGCGGTCTGCGCCGTGCCCGATTCGTTGAGCACGTTCGTCTCGATCTGGATGTTCGCCGAGGCAGCCGTGCCGGAGCCGTCGACGGCCGGACTGTCGATGCTCACGGTGGAGACGTGCGTCCCCCACGTCTGCATGACCGGATAGTCGTTCAGCGGAATGTGAACCGGATCGGTGATGTACAGATACACGGGACGGAAAATGCCCGTGTCGCCCTGACCGAAGCGGAACGCGCCCGAGAAGTCCGGATCTTCGAACCAGTCGCCGTTGGCGGCAACGCGTACGGCGATCACGTTATCGGTCACGCCGTCGGCCTTCACCATGTTGGTGATGTCGATGGCGAACGGCAGGAAGCCGACCACGTGCGTGGCGTTCGGGCTGCGCACACTGCTGCCCTTGACCGGCGTGCCGTTCACGTAGACCTGCGCGCCCATGTGCGCGCCTTCGAATTCCACGACGATCTTGCGACCGGCGTAGGACTTATCGAGCTTGAAGTGCTTGCGATACCAGCCGCGACCGTGCGGCACGTCGCCGCCGCTCTGCGTGTTCGAGAACATGTTGTCCTCGTTCATCGAGTGCGGAATACCGACGTTCTTCCAGCCGGAGTCGTCGAAACCGGCTTGCGAGACGCCGTCCGGTTCGGTGTCGCCGAGGAATTTCCACGGCGTAGCCCCAAGGTTGATCTTTACGCGTCCCGACGCCGGGATGGGTAACGGCGTCGCTCCCGCGTTCGTCTGAGGCGTGGCTGTGCCCGCCATCAGGAACATCCACGCGAGCAATAGCCCCGTGCATGTCCACGCTAATGAGTGTCGTTTTCTCATTTCGTCATTGTGGTTCCGATTGAACCTGTGCAACATTCGCGCCGCGTGTCCGGAAGGACTCCGGGATGACTTTGCGAAATGCCGACGGTTAGATTGAACTCCGAACGAGTTTCCGTGGTCTGCCCCACTTCGGGCGCAATACTAAGTTGGCTTTGTTCCGCGTAATTTTCACGAGTGTCTTTAGTCATTTTCATTTGATCGACCTCGTGCAACGTGCAAACGCCACGCCCCAAAACCGGGAAATTCCGGCGACCGCAGCGCTGACAAGGCGCGTTTGAGTGCGGCGCCACAATCCTCAAATTCCCGCTGTAGGACAAACCACCCACGCCTCGGTAAATGCGCGTGGACATTCGGATTCCTGTCTTCTTCGCGTGCGTCGGCACTGAATTTTTTGCAATTCACTGCTGAGCGATTCACATCTTCCCGCCCCTTTGCAATTCGTCGATGATGCGTGCGGCCGCAGACTTTGCGGCTCGGACTTGCACGCCCGTCGCCCTTCGTGGGGCGCGTCGGCTGACGGTTCGCTGACTCATTCACTACGAGCCAACGCGTCATGAAACTTCGTCTGCCCGCCCGTCGTCGCTCCTCCGTCGCCAGCTTTCGTCGCGCGCAGCGAGGCTTCACGTTGCTCGAACTGCTCGTGGTCGTGGTGATCATCGGTCTGCTCGCCGCTTACGTCGGGCCGAAGTACTTCGCGCAATTGCGCAAGTCCGAAGTCACGGTGGCAAAAGCGCAGATCGACGCGTTCACCAAGTCGCTCGATGCCTATCGCCTTGACGTCGGTCGCTACCCCACCACCGCCGAAGGCCTCAACGCGTTGATGGTGGCGCCGACCTCCGCAGGGCAGGCGTGGAACGGTCCATACCTTCAGAAGGCCATTCCGCTCGATCCGTGGGGACACGCGTACCAGTACCACTCGCCCGGCGCGAAGGGCGAGTACGAAGTGATCTCGTACGGCCGCGACGGGCAGCCCGGTGGCTCGGGCGACGACGCCGACATCGCGTCGCAGTAAGCCGCTCTCGCAAATCTGACGCAACGACGACCGACGCATGCATTTCGACGTTCGCACGATCGGGCCGCAGGGCACGATCGAGACGCTCCGCATCGAGGCCGACAGCCCCGAGGACGCGCGTCGCCGCGCGCAGCACGACGGCCGCTTCGTGAGCGAAGTGCGCACTGTGCGCGCCGCATCTCTGCGGCCGCAACGCTTCGGCCTCGGCGGCGGCAAAGCCCTCGGTGGCGCGAAGAAGCTTTCACTGGTGCTCTTCAGTCAGGAACTGCTCGCGCTCATCAACGCCGGACTCGGCGTGGTGGAGTCGTTGCAGGCCCTGCACGAGAAGGAAAGCAACCCGGGCATTCGCGAATGTCTGCACCGTCTGCTGGAAAGCCTTTCATCGGGCAAGCGCTTCTCTGCCGCGCTCGCCGAACAGCCACGCCTCTTCCCGCCGCTTTACGTCGGCATCGTGCAGGCCGCCGAAGGTACGAGCGACCTGCCCCGCTCGCTTGCGCGTTACGTCGACTATCAGCAACGCGTGGACAGCGTGCGCAACAAAGTCGTGAGCGCAGCCATTTATCCGTGCATTCTCATGACGGTCGGCGGGGCGGTGAGTTTCTTCCTGATGATGTACGTCGTGCCGCGCTTTGCCGAGGTGTATCAGGGCGCGGGACGCCAACTGCCCTTCGCGTCGCAACTGATGCTCGACTTCGGCCAACTCGTGAGCGCCCACACCACGCTCTTCCTGGCGGCGCAAGGCGCACTCTTGTTCGCCCTCGTCGCGCTGTGGCGACGCTTGCAGCGCCGGGGCGGTGTCGTGCTGTTGCTCTCGCGCATTCCGGTGCTGCGCGAGCGGGTTCGCATCTATGAACTCGCGCGCGTCTATCTGACGCTGGGCATGCTCCTCGAAGGTGGCATCACGATCCTGCGGGCGCTCGCCACCGTGCAGCCGATGGCCTCCGTGAATCTGCGTGCGGCACTCGGTGCGGCGTCGGCAAGTGTGGACGCGGGTACGCCGCTGTCGAGCGCATTCGAAGCCGCAGGTCTCACCACGCCGATCTCCCTGCGCATGCTGCGTGTCGGCGAACGCACCGGTGAAATGGGACCGATGCTCACACAGTCGGCCGCGTTCTACGACGGCGAAATCGACCGCTGGATCGATCGCTTCACGCGCTCGTTCGAGCCTGTGCTCATGGCCGCCATCGGCCTTGTCGTCGGGGCCATCGTGATTTTGCTGTACATGCCGATCTTCGATCTGGCGGGAGACCTCTCGTGAGTACCCACGACCTCGCCCCTGCCGACACACTCATTGATGCCTCTCTGCTCGCCCGCGCACGCGAAATTCAACGTCAGGGCGACGGACAAGCTAATCACGACCTTGTGAGTGCGCTGCACTCGCTCACGGGCGGCGACTTGCGCGACGTCGTCCTCGCCCTCGGCGCGCAACTGGGCTTGCCGGTGATGGATCTCGACGCGTTGCTCGCCGCCCGGCCTGCGTTCGACGTCGTTTCGCTCTCACAGGCGTTGCAGCGCCATTGCGCCCTGCTCCACGGTGTCGACGGCCCCCTCGTCGGCGTGGTGAGCGATCCCTTCGATCTCGATCTGCGCATCTGGCTGGGTGCGCGCGCCAACACGCCCACACCGCTACCGTTCGCGCTGGCGTTGCACGACGATCTGCGCGCTTACCTCGCCAAGCAGGAAGAGACGGCGCGAGCCATCGATCACGTCGTGTCGGGCGATGCCGGTGGTGCAGGCAACGACCGCACGTCGACACGGCTGTCGTTCGCCAGCGTGGCCGAAGGAGCGAGTCCCGCCGTCAAGCTCGTCAATTCGACGTTGTACGACGCCCTCAAGGCCGGTGCCTCGGACATCCACCTTGAGAGCACCGCAACGGGTCTGGCGATCAAATATCGTGTCGACGGTGTGCTCGATCACGCAGCGTCGGCACGCGGCACCGATCTGGCCGAGCAGGCGATTTCACGTCTGAAGGTGCTCGCCGAACTCGACATTGCCGAGCGGCGCACTCCGCAGGATGGCAGTTTCCGCGTGGAAGCCGCCGGTCGCGACATCGATCTGCGCGTCTCGATCATGCCGAGCATTCATGGCGAAGACGCCGTGATCCGTATTCTCGACAAGCGCGCCATGATCGAAGCCTACGGCGCGCTCACGCTTGAAGCGCTCGGCTTCGACCCAACATCGCTCGTGAGCCTGCGTGCGCTGGCCCGCGAAGCTTACGGCATGCTGCTCGTGACCGGACCGACCGGCTCAGGCAAGACGACCACGCTCTACGCAGCGCTCACCGAAATCCACGACGGCCGCGAGAAGATCATCACCATCGAAGACCCGGTGGAATACCAACTGCCGGGCATTTTGCAGATTCCGGTGAACGAGAAGAAGGGCCTGACGTTCGCCAAAGGTCTGCGCTCGATCTTGCGTCATGACCCCGACAAGATCATGGTCGGGGAAATTCGCGACCGGGAAACGGCCGAGATCGCCGTGCAGTCAGCGCTGACCGGCCACCTTGTGCTCACGACCGTCCACGCGAACAATGTGTTCGACGTCTTCGGGCGCTTCAATCACATGGGGATCGATCCGTACGCGTTCGTCTCGGCGCTCAACGGCATCTGGGCGCAACGGCTCATGCGCGTGAATTGCCCGCACTGCCGTGAGGAGGCACCCACGCCGGACGACGCAGAACTCGCCAGCGTCGGGCTGACGCGCGCCGATGTCGCGGACTTCCGTTTCATGCGCGGCAGAGGGTGTTCGCATTGCCGTGGCTCGGGCTATAAGGGACGCCGCTCGATTGCCGAGATCCTCATGCTCAACGACGAGCTTCGCGAACTGGTGGTAGACAAGCGTCCGATTCGCCAGATCAAGGCCGCCGCACACGCCAACGGCACGCGCAGCCTGCGCCACGCCGCATTGATGCTTGTGCGCGCGGGCGACAGCACCCTTGAGGAAGTCCGCCGGGTGACGACGAATGCTTGAATGGCGCGCGCAATCCCTGCATCTGGGCGTATCGCGTAGCGCGGTGAGTCTCGTCTTGTACGAACGAAAGACGCGGACGTGGCATGTGCTCGGTACGACGACGTTTGCGCCGCAGGCAGCCGATGCCTTCGTGCCCGCACTGCACGAGGCGGTGCATGCGTTACTCGTCACGCATGCCAGGCATCGCGCCACGCTCGACATCGTGATCGACGACCGCCTCGCACGCCTGTGGATGACCACGCCGCCGACCGGCGCGACACGCCTGTCCGACATCGGGGGCGCGGCCGCGATGCGTTTCGCCCATCTGTTCGGCGAGATACCGGAGCAATGGCAGATCGCCGGGGACTGGCAGGTGACGCACCCGTTTTGCACCGCCGCTCTGCCCCGTGCGCTCGTCGACACGTTGACGGTGACGGCACAGGCTTGCCGTATTCCCATCGTCGGCATCGCGCCGCATTTCGTGCGCGCGTGGAACCGATGGCAACGTGAATGCCGCACTTCCGGCTGGTTCGCCATGATGCATGACGGTCTGCTGCGCCTCGGCATCACTGAGGGCACGCCCATGCGCCTGCATGCGTTGCACGAAGTGCCGATGCCGCCCGATCCCGACGTCTACTGGCTGGCGCAAACGCTTTCGCGCACGGCCATGCTGACGGGGACGGAGCCGCCGACGACGCTGCATCTGTGCGGCACCGTGCCGAACGAAGGGCGCGTCACGCTCGCTGCACTGAATCTCCATGCACTGGCCGCCAGCGCCGACCTTGCCGTGCACGACTGGCAACCGTCCGAGCGTCTGGCAACGGGAGGCGCACTGGTATGACCCGCATCGCCATCGATTTCGCGCCGCGCAACTGGCGACGCACGCTTGGGCAACTGTCGCCTGTCTGGTGCGCGGTGCTGGCGCTGGCCGTTGTTATCGCCATCACTGCTGCCGTGCTCGGCTACCGTGTGTACGCCCGGGATCAGGCGCGGCAGGCGCTGGTGGATCGGATAGCACAGCGTGAGGCGGCACACGTGCGCGCGAATCCGCCTGTCGCCCCCATCGTCGTACCCGTGCCGCAAGCGAACGCCATCAATGCCATCGCCCGGACGCTCAATCTGCCGTGGCGCGGGCTGCGCGATGCGCTCGACAACGCCGCGATGCCCAGCGTCGCTCTGCTGTCGCTTGCGCCCGATCTGAACCGGCACTCGGTACGCATTACGGCCGAGACGACGAATCCGGACGACATGATCGTCTACCTGCGCGTGCTGCGTGAGCAACCCTTCTTCGTCGATATTCAATTGACGCATCACGAGATCAACGATCAGGACATCAATCGCCCTATCCGCTTTCAGTTGGAGGCCGCATGGGCCTCGCGTTGAACATCCGTCGGCCCGGGATGCCCGTTGCGCCGCTGCTGAGCGTGCGGCTCGCCGTCAGTCGTCTGGGGGCTGCACGTACTGCCGTGCTGGCACTGTTGCTGGCCGCACTCGCGGCGCTTGGCGTGTTCGGGGTGTCGCTCGCGCGCACTGACACATCGTCGGCTAGAGCGGTGCTGGCCGCTGTCTCGGGTAAGCGTCGTGCGCCCGTCGCCGCAACGGACCCGGTCGACGCACCCCTGCTGGCGTTCTTCGCGACACTTGGCAACCGTCGGCAGAACGATCTGCACATCAAGCTGCTGTTCGATCTGGCGAAGCAAAACGGTCTGACGCTCCGGCAAGGCGAATACCAGTACGGCTATGACAACGCCGCGCGCGTCGCAACGTGTCAGGTCGTGCTGCCGCTCAAGGGCAACTACAACGCGATCTGGCATTTCGTGCTGGAAGTGCTCCGGACACTGCCGTTCGCCGCCTTGCAGGACATCAATTTCAAGCGCGACGCCATCGGCGATGCCGCGGTGAGCGCACAAGTTCGGCTTACGCTTTATCTCCGGGATGTCCCGGCACGCACGCCATGACACCGCGTCGCCTGCTGCTCTGGGGATCGCTCGCCGCGAGCATTGCGGCCGCGCTCGCGGATCCTTCTTCGTTACCCTTTTTCTCGTCGTCGGCGTCCACCCCGCCTGTGGCCTCGCCCGTCACGCATGCGCATAGGTCTGTGCCATCGACGGTGAATCAGGCACCGGCGCCGGTCGCATCCGGAGCGTCCGCTGAGGCGGGTGAGACCGCCGACGCCCTCGCGGCGGAGCGTCGCGAGTTGCTCCGGCAAGTGCGCGCGTTCGTGTCGGGTAGCGGGCCGAGCGTCGGGGCGTCGTCCATCGTCGCACCGGCACCGCGTGAGATGCTGGCCGAGACTGACGGTACGCCTGCGCCGCAGCGCCTGTTCGTCAGTCAGAACTGGGGGCCGCCCCCGCCCGCACCGTCGTCTGCGCCGGTTCCTACCACGCCCCTGCCACCCACAGCGCCGCCATTGCCGTTCACGTATCTCGGCAAGGCGCTCGCCGCCGGTGCGTGGGAGGTCTATCTGGCGCGCGGCGAGAAGACTTTCATCGTGCATGAGAACTCGGTCGTCGACGACGTGTATCGCGTCGCGTCGATCAAGCCGCCGCGCCTGTCGCTCATCTACATCCCCATGAACCAGCAGCAAGAGTTGGATATCGGAGGCACGCAGTGAAGTTGCCACGCCCTTCACCCAATGCCCTCCGGAAGTCGCGCACGCCGCTGCTGCATGGCGCGGCCGCCCTCGCGCTCGTCGCGTTGTCCGGGTGCGCCGCGCAACTGGCGCTGCGCGACGGTCGCGACCTGATGGCCCACGACCAGCCCGAGGCCGGTCTGAAGAAGTTGCAGGAAGCGAGCAACCGCGCGCCCGATAACGGCGAATACCGCCTGATCTATCTCAACGCGCGCGACAAGACGTTGCAGGATTTCCTCGCCAGCGGCGAGAAGGAGATGGCGGCGGGCAAGTTTCAGGCGGCGCGCCCGTGGTTCAGGCGTGCGCTCGATCTCGACCCGAACAGCGAGAAAGCGAAGTCCGATCTGCGCACGCTCGACGCCCTGCTGCGTCACCAGAACATGATCAAGCAGGCCTCCATCTCGATGGACGAGCGCCGTTACGACGCCGCGCGAAAGACGCTCGAGCAGATTCTTCGCGAGCGCCCGGAGAACGATGCCGCGCGCGCCATGCTCGCCGAAGTGGAGTCGCGCGCTGCGCAGCCTGTGCTGAGTGCCGAGCTGTCCGACGCCTATCGTCAGCCGATCTCCATCGAGTTTCGCGACGCCCCGCTGCGGCAGGTGTTCCAGGTCATTGCACAGCGCTCGGGCCTGAACTTCGTCTTCGACAAGGATCTGAAGACCGACACCAAGGTCTCGATTGCCCTGCGTAACAGCACGGTAGAACAGGCGCTGTACTTCCTGCTCGTGACCAACCAGCTGGAACAGCAGGTGATGGACAACAACACGTTGCTCATCTACCCGAACCTGCCCGCCAAGGTGCGCGAGTACAAGGAAATGGTGGTGCGCACCTTCTTCCTGAACAACGCCGACGCGAAGCTCGTCGCCGCCTCCCTCAAGACGCTGACCAAGTCGACGGACATCGTCGTGGACGAAAAGCTCAATGCCGTGATCGTGCGCGACACGCCCGAGGCGATCCGCGTCGCCGAACAGGTCGTGGCGCTTCAGGATCGCGCCGAGCCGGAAGTCGTGCTCGACGTGGAAGTGCTGGAAATTGCGCGCACGCGCTTGCAGAACCTCGGCATTCAATGGCCGGACAAAGTGGTGCTCTCGCCGTTGGCGTCTGCTGGCAATGGCGCAGCGCTGACGCTGGCCGACCTGCTCTCGCCCACGCGCAACTCGGTGAGCGTCGGCAACCCGTCGGCGACCATCAACCTCAACGTCAACGATGGCGACACGAACATCCTCGCCAATCCGCGCATTCGGGTGCGCAACAAGGAAAAGGCCAAGATCCTGATCGGCGACAAGGTGCCCGTCATCTCGACGACGATCAGCGGCGGTGTGGGCACGTTTGCGTCCGAATCGGTGAGCTATATCGACGTGGGGCTCACGCTCAACGTCGAGCCGACCATCTACATGAACGATCAGGTCGGCATTCGTATCGCGATGGAAGTCAGCAGCCTCGGACAGCAGACGATCACGAAGTCGGGCAGCACGGTGTTCCAGATCGGCACGCGGCAAGCCTCCACCGTGCTCCAGTTGAAGGACGGCGAAAATCAGGTGCTCGCCGGTCTGCTCAACACACAGGAACAGACCTCAGGCAACAAGATTCCGGGTCTTGGCGATTTCCCCATCCTCGGTCGCCTGTTCGGCAACACGACCAACAACGACAAGAAGACGGAAATCGTGCTGTCGATCACGCCGCACATCGTGCGTAACGTGACGCGTCCGGAAGAGAGCGCCACCGAATTCCTGTCGGGCACGCAGGGCAACTTCCGGCGACGTCCGGCGGCAGCGCTGCCTGATGCCACGCCACGTCCACAAACCGCCACGGTGCCCGGCGTCGTGATGACGACCTCGGGTGCGGGCGGTGCAGCCGTGTCGGCGAATGGCCTCTCGTTATACGAGGCGTCGCACGGCGCGCCTGCCGGAACACCGCCCGCCCCTGCGGCTTCCGCTGCGCCTGCGCCGGTTGCGCCGTTGCCGCCTGCGGCAACGCCCCCGGCCGCAAACACTGCCCCGCCGCCGGGTAACCCGGTGCCGCCTCCCACACCGCCCGCCACAACAGTGCTCGGCCCGACCAGCGATCCAGTGCCGCTCTCGTCGCAACAGCCCGTGCCTGTGGGCGGTGCACCGGCCCCCCGTTGATGCACATGACGCGGACGCTTCCTCGCGCAAGACTCCCCGGACGCCGTACGCCTGGCGAGTCTGCCTCGTCCCAGCGTGGCTTCACGATGATCGAGCTGTTGGTCACGCTCGCCATCATGGCGATGCTGGCGACGCTTGCCGTGCCCGTATCGCAGTTGGCCGTGCAACGTCGTCAGGAACAGGCGCTGGCGCGCGATCTGCGCGAGATTCGTCACGCCATCGACGCTTACAAACGTGCGTGGGACACCGGTCACATGGAGAGAAAGGCGACGGAGACGGGGTATCCGCCGTCGCTCGAAGTGCTCGTGCAGGGCGTGCCGGACATGCGCGATCCGAAGCGCAAACGTCAGTACTTCCTGCGCCGCATTCCGCGCGATCCGTTCAACAACGACGATTCGCTTACCGACTCGCAAACGTGGGGCAAACGTAGCTATGCCAGCCCCCCCGACGCGCCCGCCGAGGGCGACGACATCTACGACGTCTACACACTGTCGCAAGGCGTAAGCCTGAACGGCGTGCCTTACCGTCTCTGGTGATCCCGGCCATGAACCTGCTTGCGAAAACTCACCGTCGGCACACGTGTCGCGCCCACCGTCACCTGCGCGGCTTCACGCTGATCGAGCTGCTGGTCGTGCTGGGCATCATTGCGACGCTCGCCACGCTCATGATCCCGAACTACGTGCCTGCGATCGCGAAGGCGAAGAACACCGTCCTCACCGAGAATCTGCGCACCTTACGCCGCGTCATCGATCAGTTTTACGACGACACGGGCCACTATCCCGTGAACCTCGCCGAGTTGGTCGAGCGCAAGTATCTGCGAGCGGTCCCCATCGACCCCGTGACGGGCAGCGACACCACGTGGATCACGATGACTTCCGCCGAGAACGCGGCGCAGGACCCGAGCGCGCAGATCCTCGCGACGAGCCGCTCGGCTCAGGACGCGTTGCGCTTCGGCGCCTCCACGCCGACACCGCCCCCGGGGGCGATCCCCGTCGTGGAGGACAAAGGCATTTGCTGTGTGAAAAGCGGTGCGTCCGGGACGGACCCGGCGGGCAAGGCGTATGCGGACTATTGATCGTCCTGCGCGCGGACGCCGCGGGCGCCACAGTCTCCACGGCCAGCGCGGTTTCACGTACGTGGGACTGCTGATTCTCGTCGCCGTACTAGGACTGGTCGGTGCGATGACGATCCGGGTCGGCGCGCTATGGCAGCGTACCGCCCGCGAAGCGCAACTGATGGAGATCGGTGCGCAGTTCAGCGATGCCCTGCGCGCCTACGCCGACGCCACGCCCGCCGGGCAGTTGCCGCAACCGCCGAATCTGGCCGCACTGCTGCTCGACCCGCGCTTCCCGACGCCGCACCGATACCTGCGCAGAATCTTCGCGGACCCGATAACCGGCAGCACGGACTGGGGCATCACCTATGTGACGACCGGTAAGGGCGTGCTTGAGGTGTATAGCCGCTCCTCTGCCGCGCCGCTCAAGACCGCGCACTTCGACGAGCAGTTCGGCACGTTCTCCGGCACGGCGCATTACTACGACTGGCGCTTCTCTGCGGCAACGGCGACGCCGGATGTCATGCCGTCGATACCCACGCCCGACCCGGCCTCCGGCCCCGGCGCGGCACCTCAATCCCTCACGCCCTTCTGACGACTCATGCGCCCGAGCCTCCGAGCGACCGTAGTCGCCAGTCTGACTGTCGCAACCATCACCACGAGCGCAACCGCATTCGCCGACTGCTTCGACGATGCGGCGACCTATCACCACGTGAACGCCGACGTGCTGCGCGCCATCGCGTGGGAAGAGTCGAACAACCGGGCCGACGCCCGTCGCACCAACACCAACGGCTCGGTCGATTACGGTCTCATGCAGATTAACTCGGTGCATCTGGACACGTTGGCACGCTTCGGCATCGGTACAGAGGACCTGATGGTGGCGTGCAAAAACGTGTACATCGCGGCGTGGCATCTGCAACGTCAAATGGCGAAGTACGGCAATACGTGGGCGGCCATCGGCGCGTATCACTCGGCCACCCCTGCCCTGCGCGACGCGTACGCGTCACGCATTGCCGCCAAACTCACTGCCCTCAAGGACGCTCGCGAGGCAAAGCAAAGCCGACGTTGAGCCTATGGCGACGAGGCGTACCACACGTCCCGTCGCACCGCATGCCACTCAGCGACGATGTCCCCGCGCCATGCTGGAAAACACACCGTCACGCTTGATGAGGCCGTGCATCAGCGCCGCCGCGAGATGCCCGATCACGAGCGCGAACAGCGCGAACGCCAGCCACGTGTGCATCGCACGCAACACCGCAAACAGACGCGCATCCGCCGACACCAGCGGCGGCAGATGATACGCACCGAACAGCGTCACCGGATAGCCACCGGCCGACACCATCGCCCAGCCGATCAGCGGCATCGCGAGCATCAGCGCATACAGCAGCAGATGCGACGCTTTGGCAATCGTCTGCTGCATCGACGGCACGCTGTCGGGTAACGGCGGGCTGCCGCGCTTGACGCGCACGATGATGCGGATGACAACCAACGCGAGAATCACGATGCCAAGCGGCCGGTGCAGCGCGATCAGCGTGCTGTGCGCCTGAGTGAGCGTGCTGACCATGATGACGCCGATGAACAGCATCGTGAGCATGGCAATCGCCATGCCCCAGTGCAACCAGCGCTGAACGGGACTGAAGTGAAGATGGGGACGATTCATCGCGAATGGGCCTCCTGAGTCGTGTTGCCTTGCGGTGCGTCGGGAGCACCGTTCAACGCTTCTTCGCGCGTGCGGCGCTTGTACGACAGTGCATACGCCGCCGAGCGTGCGGCGAGCAGCGGATCGCCGGACGGTTCGATACCGGCAGGCAGAATCGTCGGATCGAAGTTGACGTCGCGGCATGCGCCATCGTCTTGCGACGCCGCCTGCGACAGCACCAGCGTGCCCGCATCGACCTGCTTGCGCGTGGCTGGCCACTGGTGTGTGGCATCGTCGGTCGGATCGCCCGGATCTGCCACGGTCACCACCAAGTGCCAGCGCACCGGCCCCTGCTTCAGACGCTCGTACAACTCGCCTGCGAGATAGTTGGCCTCGCCCTTCTCCTTGTCGGTCACGGTGTCGAAAGGCAACTCCGGCTGCATCGACCAGCGCACTGCCGTGCGTTGCCCGTTGGCGTCGACGAAATAGAACGCGTTGATGCCGTAGTACGCCGCGTTGGCGTAGCTCGACGACGGCGGGTGCCCCTTGACCCAGTCGCGGAACGGCTGTGTATCGGGATGCGCGGCAAAGAACGCCTGCAACTTCGCCGGATCGGGCTTGCCGGTCGACGGATCGGGACGCGATGCGTCAAGCTGTGCGTAGAACTCCTCCGGTGTGCTCACGGCGAACAGCGGTGTCGTGTTCATACCGGTGCGCCATTGCTGGCCGTCGGCCAGCGTGAACATCAACGCCATGCTGCGAATCGGCACGCTGTTGTCCGAGGCGGTCGGGTTCGGTCCGGGAATCGCGAAACGGCCGGTCACGGGGGTACGTCCGGGGGCGAAGACGAGCGCTTTAGACAGCGACGCCGCACCTCCATTACTCTCGAAATAGCCGTCCACGCACAGGCCCTTCGCGTGATTGCGACGGAAGCCTTCGTGAATGCCGCCGTTCGACTCAAACGTGTCGATAACGGTATGGGCGCTCAACCGCTGCGGTGTGAGCCACCCGGCAGCGTAAGCAAAGCCGCCCGCGAGCAGGCCAACAACGGCGACGATGGCCGCCGCCCGGCATGGCACGCAAATGGCGCTAGGATCGGACGAGGAAGGTTCGGTCACGAATGGGGCTCCTTGTAATGACGTCCCGGGGGCAGGTTGCCGAATGAGCAGATCGTGGAAACACGGGCGTCTTCACGGTAAAACACATCCGCGCGGCCCTTATTCCGCCGTCGCCGGTTTTATTTTCGTTTTCATGGAATAAGCGGACCGGTCGACGTGTTGACCCGTTATGGCACGGCTCACCGCATTCGATCTCTGACGGTATGGATATTCGCGACCAGCTCTATCACCACGTCCCGCGTCTGCGTCGGTATGCCCGCGCGCTCACGGGCAATACCGAGCTGGCCGACGACCTGGTGCAGGACACGCTGGAGCGTGCCCTCTCCCGTCACACGATGTTCGAGGCGGGTACGGACGCCCGCGCATGGCTCTTCACCATCATGCATAACCTGTTTCTCAATCAGCAGCGCCGCGCGCCCGCGCAGGCGACCCACGTCTCGCTGGACGAAACCAACATTGGCGACCTCGTCGAGCGCGACGTCAGTCACGCATCCGTTCAGACGCCGACGTCCGACCCCGCCCGCCGTCTCGAAATCCGCGATCTCGACGAAGCGCTGCGGCATCTTCCCGACGAGCAACGGGCCATCGTTCTGCTCGTGGGTCTGGAAGATATGAGTTATGCGGATGTCGCCGCCACGTTGCGCGTGCCGATCGGCACCGTGATGTCGCGGTTGTCGCGCGGCAGGCAACGGCTGCGCGATCTCATGGCCGGTGGAACACCGCCCGCCCAGTCCGCCCAGACGGGACCGTCAGCCAAGCTCAAGGTGGTGCGATGAACGAACCCAACCGCCCGATCGACGACAACGAACTGCACGCGTACGTCGACGGGGAATTGCCCCCGCAGCGTCGTGCAGAACTGGACAACGCCCTCGCCACCGACCCGGCGCTCGCGGCGGCTGTGAGCGAACTCGTCGCCCAGCGGCGCGCGCTGCACGACCGCTACGACGATGTGCTGGATGAACCGGTACCGCTCCGGTTGCAACGTCCGGCAGACGTGCAGGCGCCGATGCCGCGAGGCAAAGCCGCCGCCAACTGGCCTCGGTTTGCCGGGCTGGCTGCGGCGCTGGTCATCGGCATCGGCATTGGCGTTCAGGGCAATCGCCTGTGGTCTGCACGGCAAACCCCTGCGTCCGCCATCGCCATGCGCGAGGCAGCGCCGTCGCTTGTCCCCACCGCCGATGGCGCTGCACGCTTCGCCCGACGCGCCGCCATTGCGCACGTCGTCTACATGCCTGAGATTCAGCGGCCTTCGGGCATGGATGGGGCATCCGAAGCCCATTTCTCCAAGTGGATCGCAAGCCGTCTGGAAACCGCCGCGCAAGCACCGGACCTGTCCTCGCGAGGCTTCCACCTGAGCGGCGGGCGTGTGCTGCCCGACAGCGACGAACACGTCGTGCAGTACATGTATCGCAACGACGCGGGCGAGCGCATCACCGTGTGCATCTCACCGGCCGGTGTCGAAGGACAGCCCGCCGCATTCCGCTTCTATGAGGACGGCCCCGTCAGGGTTTTCTACTGGGTCGACAAGACGTTCGGCTATGCGATCTCGGGCGGCATCGACCGCGCGACGCTGACGGGCCTGTCGCAGGATGTCTACGCCGCACTGGAGGCGCGTGGGACGGGTAAACGTTAGTTCCTCCCAGCAATAGAGAAGGTGGCAAACGCTCCTAATCGTGCGTTTTTGTCGGGCACTACCATGACTTCACCGTGAACTGTGTTTGCGGGCAGTCCGACAAAAACTCTAGGAGACATGGCATGCTTCACGACCTTCCCGCACGTCCCGACACGGTGCACTGGGGCTATTTCAACGCCGCGCAAACCCCGGCCCTGACCATCAAGAGCGGCGATTTCATTCGCGCCGAAGCGGTCACCCATCATGCGGGCGACGCGCCCGACCTGATGATGGACGACGCCGTGCGCGCCATCTACGACAAGATTCCCCACGAAGACCGCAATCCGGGCGTGCACATCATGACCGGCCCGATCTACGTGGAAGGCGCGAAGCCGGGCGACATGCTCGAAGTGCGCTACCTCCAGATGATTCCGCGCTTTCGTTTCGGCGCGAACGTCGCCGCCCACTGGGGTCAGCTCTATGACGACTTCCAGAAAGAGCGTGTGACCATCTACGAACTCGACAACAGTTCGAACACCGCGCACGCCCTGTTCGCGTTCGACTACCCGGGCAAGCTGACCACGCCGGGCAAGGTCGTCGACCATCGCGAATGCTGCAAGCAACCCGCGCTCGCCGGGGTGCGCGTGCCGGTGCGTCCGCACCTCGGCACGGCGGGCGTTGCGCCCGACGCGCAAGGCCGTGTGAGCACGGTCGAGCCGGGGCTGCACGGCGGCAACATCGACAACTGGCGCATCGGTGCCGGGGCGACGATGTACTACAAGGTGCAGGTCGACGGTGGCCTCTTCTCCATCGGTGACCCGCACATCTCGCAGGGCGACGGTGAAATCAGCGGCACGGCCATCGAGGCGTCGCTCAACGTGCTGTTCCAGGTGGTGCTGCGCAAGGACTTCGAGTTCCCGTCGCCGTTGCTGGAGACGCCCGACTGCTGGATCGTGCACGGCTTCCATCAGGATCTGGACGAAGCGGGCAAGAACGCCGCGCGCGACATGATCAAGCTGCTCACCGAGCAGCAGGGCCTCTCGCGCGACGACGCCTACTCGCTCATGAGCGTGGCGGCCGACTTCGGCGTGACGCAGGTCGTCGACGGCACACAAGGGGTGCACTGCACCATGCCGCGCGGCATGTTCCCGCCCAAATCGTCCAAGACCTGAGCCCCGGGCTGCCTGCACGGTGCGCCCGGTATTGACGGGTGCACCGCGTGGTGCGCGACATTTCATGTTGTCTCTTCATCGGGAGACGCTTCCATGCAATACGTCTATGTCGGGCGCAACGAGCTTGTCGCCCTGATCGTCGGTCTGGTCACGGGCACGCTGTACTCGTGGCTCAACCTGCCGATTCCCGCCCCGAATGTGCTCGGCGGCATCTTCGCCATCATCTTCACGTACCTGGGCTATCTGATCGTGAATGTGTGGCGTCGCTCGGTCACGTTCGGACGTCCGCCCGCCGAGGGTCTCGATGCATCGCCGAACGCCCGCCCCGTCCACTCGTCCAGCCGCTCCTGAGGAGGTTGTCATGGTAGAAATCACGCTTGGCGCGACGGAGTTGCAGGCGGCCGCCGTCGGACTCGTGACCGGAGTGCTTTACACCGGCGTACGCGCGCCGATTCCGGCCCCTAACGTCCTCGGCGGCATCTTCGCCATCGTCGGCACGTTCATCGGCTTCGCCTTCGTGGCGGCGATGCGCGGGCAGTTGCACTTCGGCTGACGCCCTTGCACTATTGACGTCTGCCCCGGCACAGCGGCTCGCAAGCGCTGCGCCGGGGTGTCGTCGTTGTCATTTCTGATGGAGGCAGGACGTGGATCGTGCGCACTTCTCAACAGAGTCCTATGCCCAGGACCAGCGCGGGCCAGCCTGGCAGGCGCGCCTGCTCGACGCCCGTCTGCACTTTCGTCCGCCACCGGCTGGAGAACCGTTGCACGGCACGTTGCTCACGCATCGCACGCCCGCCGGTATCGAACTCTCGGTGATCTCGTCCACGCCGCAAACCGTATCGGCGCGCGCAGGCGGTGAGCGCGGCTTCCTGCTCGTCATGCTGCTCGACGGTCAGATGACGCTGGCCAGCGCAGGCGCACTCGATGGTGAGACGCTGGCCGTTGGCGACATCGCATGCATTCCGGGCGCACAGAGCGCCGACCTCATCGCCAGCACGCCGTTCCGGCTGATCTCGGTACACGTGCGGCACACGCTGATCGCGCCGCGACTGGGCAGTGCGCCTCCGATACAGACGTGCAAGCTGCCCGACAGCGTGTCGCGTCTGTTCGGCGCGCTGCTTGGCGGACTCGCGCTGCAACTCGACGCGATGCAGGACGCCGATCCGCACGCGCTCGAACCCGTCGAAAACGTGATTCTGGAATGTCTCGCCTCGGCGCTCGCGGCGGCCAAACCTCAGACGTCGACTCACCTCTCGACATCGCGCGGCATCGTGTTCACGCGCATCTGTCACCGCATTCAGGCGCGTCTGGCCGAGCCGGATCTGTCGCTGTGCGCCATCGCGAAGGACGAACACGTCTCGGATCGCTATCTGCGCAAGCTCTTCGAAGACGCGGGTCAAAGCTTCTCGTCCTACCTGCGCAATAGTCGTTTGCAGCGTTGTCATGCGGACTTGCAGAATCCCGCGTACGACCAGTTGTCCGTGTCGGACATCTGCTACCGCTGGGGTTTCAACGATCCGTCTTATTTCAGTCAGGCCTTTCGCGAGCGGTTCGGTGTGTCCCCCAAGGCAAGCCGCGATCAGGCGCTGCGCTCCCGTGCGCTGCCGGAACGCGCGCGCATCTCTCGCGGACATCCCGACGTGCCTGCCGGGTTGGCGCATCGAACGAACGTCAGTCCGACGGCGGCGATGGCCCTCTCAGAGCGCGACGCCATACCCGGCAGCGCCGCCCGTCCCGCCCTGCCCCATGACGCCGGACAGCATCACTATCTGCGCGCGACGTGCGACTCAGTGCATTGGGGGTATCTCAGTCACGATCTTCCGCCAGTGCTGACCGTCGCGTCGGGCGACACCGTGACCGTTGAGACGCTGACGCAGCATGCGACCGACGACTGGGAACGCATGATTCAGGGCGATCCGGGCGCGCAGAGCGTGTTCCACTGGACGGCGACGCAGAAGAACGTGGACCGGCGCGGCGCGGGTCCGATGGACGCCTCCGTCTACGGACGCGGCGCGGGCGAAGGCTTCGGCGTGCACATCTGCACCGGCCCCATCGCTATCGAAGACGCCATGCCGGGCGACGTGCTCGAAGTGCGCATTCTCGATCTGCATCCCCGACCGAGCGCGAACCCCGAATTCGCGGGCAAGGCGTTTGGCAGCCACGCGTCGACGTGGTGGGGCTTTCACTATCAGGACATGCTCACGCTGCCGCGCGAGCGCGAGGTCGTGACGGTGTTCGAGATCGATTGCCATGATGATGCCGAGGAAGGCACCGACGTTGCCCGCGCGATTTACAGCTTCCGCTGGACGCCGCAACAAGACCCGTTCGGCGTGGTCCATCCGACCATCGATTATCCCGGCGTGCCGGTCGATCACACCCGCATCACCAAGAATTTCAGGACGTTGAAGAACGTCGAGATTCCGCTGCGTCCGCACTTCGGCGTGCTGGCCGTCGCACCGGCGCAGGACGGTTTGATCGACTCCATTCCGCCGTCGAGCTACGCGGGCAACCTCGATAACTGGCGCGTGACGCGCGGTGCGAGCGTCTTTCTGAAAGTCGCCGTGCCGGGCGCGCTGCTCTCCATCGGTGACCCGCATGCCTCGCAGGGCGACGCCGAACTCGGCGGCACCGCCATCGAATGCTCGCTCACGGGCAACATTCAACTGGTGCTGCATAAGAAGGCAGCCATCGAGGCACAGGTGCCGTACGCCGATCTGACCTATCCGCTGGTCGAGACGCCGACGGAATGGATCATCCACGGTTTCAGTTCGCCGAACCATCTGGCCGAGCTGGGGCAGAAGGCGCAGAGCCAGATCTACATGAAATCGACGCTCGACAGCGCGCTGCGCGACGCCTTCCTCAAAGCGCGCCGCTTTCTCATGCAGGTCAAGCGGCTCACGGAGGACGAAGCCACCGCGATTCTTTCGGTCTCCGTCGATTTTGGCGTGACGCAGGTCGTCAACGGCAACTGGGGCGTGCACGCCATTATTCGAAAGGGGATGTTCAACGACTGAAGAAAACCGCAAAATCGGCAAATCGCCTGTGGCTACATTGGCGTCCAAGGAGCGCAGATGAAACCCCAGACCCGACTGAGATACGCCGAACGCATGGAGCCCGTGCTCCGCTGGCTTGCCAACCATCCGGAAAGCGACCCGGACCTGCACCACCTGGCCGAGCTGGCGTGTCTGTCGCCGTACCACTTTCATCGTGTCTACCGCGCATTGCTCGGTGAGACGGTGAACAATTCGGTGCAGCGCATTCGCATGCACCGTGCGGCGATTGCCCTGTCGGGGTCTGAGGATTCGATGCGTGTTGTGGCGTCGCGTGCCGGTTATGCGTCGGACGCTGCGTTCAACCGGGCCTTCGGTGCGTTCTTCGGCATCCCGCCGGGACGCTATCGCGACGTCCGCTCCGGACCCATCGATCCTCAGGAGCTAGCCATGTACCCGATCTCAGTCGAATCGTTTCCTGCCACCACCCTCGCCGTGCTCCGTCACAACGGCGACTATCAGGGCATCGGCCCCGTCTTCACGCGCGCCTTCATGCTCGCTGCCGCACAGGGCCTCGCCCACCCGGACGCGACCGGCTTCGGCGTCTACTTCGACGACCCGGAGCAGGTCCCCGTCGCACAATTGCGCTCGCTCGCGGGCATGTCGGTACCCGCCGATGCAGAGATCGGCGGCGATCTTGAACGTTTCGAGATTCCCGCAGGAAAGTGCGCCGTGCTGACCTACACCGGGCCGTACAACGAGATGAGCAAGCCGTATCAGTGGCTGTTCGCGCAGTGGCTGCCCGCCAGCGGGCTGGAGCCTGCCAACTTCCCGATGTTCGAGCAGTACCTCAACGATCCCCGCTCGACACCACCGGCGCAGCTCCAGACGCGCATTTGTCTGCCTGTGAAGTAAGCGCGAGCAAGGCCTGCACCTGCACGCGCAGGTCTTGCGCCGTCGGATGGAATTCGAACGGTATCGCCTTGGTCGGCCCTTGCAGCAGCTTGCGTGAGCTACGCGTGTAGGCCGGGTCGTAGTGGCGTGTGATGAGCGCCTCGGACAACTCGCGCTGCTGCCCGTTGTCGAGCAGCGTCAGCCATTGATCGACCACCGCTTTGCCATGCAATTCGACAAGGCGCAGCAACTGCGCACGGAAGTATTCGGGGCGGGTCAGCAGATGGCCGTACTCCTGCGTCAGCAGTTCGACGCGCTCGTCCACGCTCACCTTCACTTCCACACATCGCGCCGTGCCGCGCATCGACGTCATCAGCGACTCGGGCAAGGTAATGAGTCCGATCCTGCGGCTTTCCGCTTCGACAAACACGGGACGCGTCACGTCGAAGCCGCGCAGCAGCCCGACGAGCGACGTGTCGAACGACTTCTGCGACGGCTGCGGGGCGTCCGGCATCGCGCCGAGAAGCGATCCGCGATGCACCGCGAGGCCTTCCAGATCGAGGGTCTGCGCGCCAGCGTCGGCGAGCGCATGCAGCAGACGAGTCTTGCCGCTGCCCGTGTGACCGGCCAGGACGATGTAGTCGAGCGTGGGTGGCAAGGTCGACAGCGACGCCACGACATCGGTGCGGTAGGTCTTGTAGCCGCCCTCAAGCTGACGCGCCCGCCAGCCGATCATGTTCATCATCAAGGTCATGGCGCCCGAGCGCATGCCGCCACGCCAGCAATACACGAGCGGACGCCAGTTGCGCGGTCGGTCGGCGAACAGCGTTTCCAGATGTTTTGCAATGTTGCGCGCGACCATAGCCGCGCCTTCGCGTGAGGCGTCGAATGGCGAGACCTGCTTATACATCGTGCCGACGATGACGCGCTCTTCGTTGCTGAGCACCGGTGCGTTGATCGCGCCCGGGATATGGTCGTCGGCGAATTCGAGTGGTGTACGGACATCGATGATTTCATCGAAGTCGGCGACATTCGCGAGCGGCACACGGAGATGGTTCATCGCGCCCCCGCTGCCAGTTGGCCGCAATGCTTGCCGTAGGGCGTGCGTGTCGTCGGCTGCACTTGCGCATCACCGTCGAAACTCGCGCGTACTTTGGCCGCGCGGTCGATGATGCGGGTGGCTGCTTCCGCATCGCCCGCACCGCCTAACGCCAGCGCGTAATCGTCAAGCAATTCGGCGTAGGCGAACGGCACTTTGCGCGCCGCCTCCAACCGGTCGAGCGTGCCGAGTGCCCGGCCGAAGTACTTTGCGGAAGCCGCGAACTGACGTTGCGCGAGCGCGAGACGGGCCAGTTCGACCAGTGCCGGATAGCGGTATCGCGCCGTGAGGATGTCGAGGTCGTACGCCTGGCTAAGCTCGCGCTCCGCTTCGGCGTAGTAGCAGGTCACGCCCAGCGCGCGCCCGTAGTCGAAATGCATGGCCGCGCGTTGCGACGCGGGCCAGCCCGACTGGTCCGCCACGAGCACCGCCTGCCCGAAGGCACGGCGCGCGCCGTCCCAGTCGCCACGCACCTCGGCCGCGCCGCCTTGCGCAGCGTAATCAGGACCGGGCGCCTTCGGTGCGGGCGTGCTGCACCCCAGCGCGCCCAACACGCCGCCCAGTGCGCACACCATCGCCAACCACGTCAAAGATCGAATCATCAGGGAAAGGAAACTGCCGGGAAATCATCTGTCGCGGGACACCTCCGCCCCGCGTTCGCCCGACAGGATACCTCGTCGCACCTGAACTCCCCAACGCTGACGCCCCGTGAGGAAGTGCCCCCACCCCATCGCCGCCCCCGTGTGACGCATCAACTGGAACGAGAACGGCTCCAGTACGGCGGCGACGAACGCCAGTCCGAGACTCGTGCCGGTGCGGTGTCCGGTCCAGCGGCGATAGGCATGCACCGACCACAGATGAAAGCCCAGATCGATGACGATCTTGCCCAGAATGATCCCGGAGACCGGCAGCACGACGCCGTAATGGCCTTCGCAGACGAACGACACCAGCAGCGCAAAGGCCGTCAGCCCGTAGATCGGCTGAAGCGTATCGAACGCTTTGACCGGCAACATCCAGCGACCGAGGTTGCCGTAGCGGCCGTTGCCGACCATATCGCGATACCAGTACTGCGTCTGGAGGAAGCCCGCGAACCAGCGACGGCGTTGACGCAAGAAGCTCGTCAGCGTCCCCGGCGCATCGGTAATTGCCTGCGCGCCGCCGACAACGCGCACTTCCCAGTCGAGTGAATGCGCGACCGAGTAGCGACGCAGACGGTGAATCAGTTCGTAGTCCTCGACCAGACACGCGGGATCGAAGCCGCCCACGGCCAGCACCGCCTCGCGACGGAAGCATGCGAATGCGCCCGAGATCAGCAACAGCCCGTCGGCGCGCATCCACGCGAAACGGGAGATGAAGTTGCGGATGTACTCGTACGTCTGGAAGAACTGCAGGACGCGGGCGCTCATGGTGTCGCCACAGACCGGCGTCAGCACGCCGGTAGCGGCCACCAGACGCGGGCGACCGGCGAAGGCGTCGTGCATGGCGGCGCACGCACCGGCATCGAGCAACGTATCGGCGTCGACCGTCATCACGATGTCTGTATCCATGCCAACAAGCGCCGCATTGAGCGCCTTCGCCTTGCCGCCGTGCGGCACGCGCAGCCATCGCAGGTTCGGATAGCGGGTGCTCGGTGCGCTCAGACTGCCGACACCCGGGTCCACCAGACCGTACTCGCCGGTCAGCAAGGCGACGGTGCCGTCGTGCGAACCGTCGTCGGCAATGACGATGGCGTCTGGCACGTGGCGTCCGGCCATCAGCGCGCGCAGTGTCACCGGCAGCGCCGCCGCTTCGTTGTGTGCCGCGACCACCACGCCGAGCGTGAGACGGTTCGACGCGGCGTCGGCGGTGCCGCCCCACGTCTCGTCCGGATCGGGACGCATCAGACGCCGCGCCTGCCAGAAGACGAAAGCCAGCAGCAAGGTGTCGTAGACGACATACGCCACGCCCGTGCCCCAGGCGAAAACGCCCTTGAGGAAAAACGCCTGTGCGAAAAGCAAGCACCACAGCACGGCCACGCCGGTGTGCACAAGCCAACTGGCGAGCGGCGTCGGCGGCAAGGTGAAGCGCGGCGAATGCTGTTCGCGCGACGCTTCGAGCTGTGCCACGCCGGTCTGGATATCTGGGTTCATGTGCGGGTTCACGTTCAGGTTCATCCCGACACTCACGGCAGCATCCGGCCGATGACCGAATGACGGTCGATCCACTGATGCTTGAGCGCACCGCCGATGTGCAACGCCAGCAGCGCGTAGAGCGCGTAAGCGCAATAGGTGTGGACGTCGCCCAGCACCCCGTGCCAGTAATCCTTGCTCGCGTCGCTCATCGCCATCAGAAAACCCATGCGCGGAAACGGCACGACACCGAACAGCACCAGCGGATGCGTCGACGCCGCGACCCACGCCGAATCGTGCGCCCAGCCTGAAAGAGGCAGCGCGAAAATCAGCACGTAAAGCAACCAGTGCACCACATGCGCCGCAGCGCGCTCCCACGAGGCAAAGACATGCGAGAGTTCGGGCGGACGGTGCGTCACTCGCCACAGGATGCGCAGGATCGCGAGACCGAGCACCGTGATGCCGATGGACTTGTGCAAATCGATCCAGAAACGTACGTCGATCTTCTCGAGCGTGGCGTCCGGCAGCAAGGCAATCGTCTGACCGATGGCAACGTTGCCAAGCATCAGCAACGCCACCGCCCAGTGCAGCAGCATGGCGACGCGCGTGTACTTGGGATCTTCGTACAGAGCGACGCGGGGCTTGCTCGCCGATGTGGAAGACATTGACGACGGCGAGGGGGGCAGAGAATTCACGTTTGACGTCCTGAAAATGCACTGAAAGATGATTGCATAACGCCAGTTGGAGCGCGCTTATTCCCGCGTTGCTGCAAATAAATCTATGGTCCTCCCCATTTTTGCAACCCTGATTCTCGATGTCGTTGTTGGCTTGCGTAAATCTATTCGGCGTCGTTGTAGGGACTGCT
>NZ_JBIVYJ010000011.1:0-35484 GCF_044772185.1 Pandoraea sp. NPDC090278
AGCTGGGATCAGCGCAAGAGTAACGCGACGACCGCTCATCTGGGGCTTGATGCCAATTGGGCACTGAGCGACGCCGTGAGCCTGCTGGGTCGCACCACATTAGCCCACCGCTTTGAAAACCGCGATGCTGACGTATCGGGGCAAGTCATCGGGCTGTCGGGGTTCAATTTCGAGAGTCCGCGCCTGAAGCAGACCTGGTTCCAACTGGGTGCGGGGGTCGAAGCTGCCATCACCAAGCAAAGCAAGCTGTACGTCATGCTCAACGGCTCCACGCAGGGCCAGGCCCCCACCTATTGGGGCACGGCCAACTTCCGATATCTGTTTTAACGGGGGAGTCTTGCGCGCTGATGACCCGACGCGGTGGCGCGAGTCGTGAGTGAATGAGGGGCGGCCGGGATTCGCAAAAATCCGCCACATCTGTTGGGTCAAGCTGCGGTGCCTGCCGCTGCAAGTCAGGCATAGAGGTGGTGCAGCTTGTTAGGGCGGGTTCTATCGGGAGCGAAGTTGTCGGAATGACAATTCTTCGTACTTACAAAAGCCACCTACTTTGCCGGGAGATTCGGCCATCCCAGATGGTACCGTACCTTGTCGTACTGGCTACGGGGCATCTGCACAAGCAGCGGCGACTTCGCGGGATCGAGCCACTCGATCAACTGCTGTATATGCTTCTTGGGCATGGCGGTGCATCCAGCCGTACCCTGGCCGGCTCCGCGCCAGACATGCAGGAAGATACACGAGCCGCCGCCGGGCCTGGTCGGATGGGAGTTATGATCGACGTAGACGCCCCAATGATAGAGCTCATCACCACGCAGCATCTGTTCGGAACTGCTCCAGTCTGGCTCGCTGATGTGTTGGCGGTCGACGATACGGTTGTAGTACCGCGACTTCACGTCGTCCACGCATTCTATCGACGAAGTCAGGCGCAGATATGGCATACGTGAACCAGCTGGCAGCTGGGCTTCATACCCGAATGCCGTTCCCAGCGAAAACACGCCCGCCGGTGCTTTACCATCACCTTCTTGCTTGACTGGATCACCGATATCTGCGCCTAACTGTTCGGCGGTGATCAAGCCGCTTCCCCAGGCAAGCCCGGTTTTCCCGACCACGATGGGAAATGGCGGCGCGACCGCTGCCCACTTGTCGCGTGGCTCGCCGCGCTCAAACCGTTGCAGCGTGCCGCTCAGGCTGTTCCAGTCGGCAGTGGTAATCACCACCAGTTGGCGAGCGCCATCCAATGTGTCGTGCGCGCGCGCCGGCAGAGAGCGGAGTAGCCCGGCCGCACAGATGATTAGCAACGAAATGCGAAGCAACTGGCTCATAGAGCATGTCCTGGAAAACCCTGCCAAGGGAAGCGTGGCAGAGACATTGATGTGGATGATGAAACGAACTCGACAGGAATAGCCTGTTGGGCCGCTGAAGATTCAGCACATAGGCGCTGAGCAGATTGCTATGCTTACGTCGACCCCAACGCTCTTTAGGAGAACACATGAAGCAATTATATGCTCTGCTTGCCATCATTTCAGCAGTTTGCTCGGCGAAAAATCTCTGGGCTGATGATCATCGGCCCAAAGATTTTGTGAATCTAAACGCGATTGCGCCAGAGATTCAGCACGATTTACGGTATTTTTATGACCATAACTTCGTCGGCCGAAGGATTGATGGTTATAACGCCCCGGTTTGTCTGCTGACAGGGCAGGCTGCGCAAGCGCTCAAGTCAGTTGAAGATCATTTATTGCCAATGGGGCTTACGCTAAAAGTCTACGACTGTTACCGACCACAGAGTGCGGTAGACGATTTTGCAAGGTGGGCAAAGAATCTCCATAGCATGAAAATGCGCACAGAGTTCTATCCGGAAGTCAAAAAAGACCAACTTTTTAATGATGGCTATATCGCTTACCGGTCGGGGCACAGCCGTGGTAGTACCGTGGACCTGACGATTGTGCCCGCAGGTAGCAAAATTCCCACGTATGACCCGAAACGCAGGCAAATCAATTGCACTTCACCAGCGACGCAACGAGCGCCAGACAACAGCTTGGACTTCGGGACTGGTTTTGATTGTTTTAGCCCATTGTCACATCCCGATTCGCAAGACGTTTCTCCGCAGCAAAGGGCCAATCGGCTGCTATTGCAAAGTCTGATGGTGCAGGCTGGTTTTAAGCCACTGGATACTGAATGGTGGCACTTCACCCTTGAGAAGGAACCTTACCCAGATATTTATTTCAATTTTCCCGTTGAAGATTGAGCGCACGTGAAAATTTTCTGATGGCGACGGAAGGCAACGGCAGCACGCATTTTACCCAATGCCCCGACGTGTGCATAGGTCCGCCAACTGGCACGGGAAAAATGTTTCACACACAACTCTATCGCTAATCCATATTATCGATAGTCGTGTTTTTATGTAGAAACTGCCATTTTTGAAAAAACGTCACACCTGAACGACGCGCCCTCGTCATCTCGTTGCCTATAATCTCTGAATGTCGAACACCCCCAATGCCACCGCAATTTCCCGACTCCGGATCGCTGAGCGTGCTGCGTGCCTGGTACGCTGGGGGTGGCTCGCGCGAGGCGATCGAACGCTATTGGCCGCAGGCACCTCCGCTTCCAGGCGAGGCTCCTGCTGCGCTCTTCTGGAGGGCTCACGCTTGCGTCACGCATAGTAGCCGCTCACCGATACGCCCAGCACACGGCACATCGGCGGTACCGGATAGTCACGTCGCAATTGGTCAATCACACCGTACTTCACCGCGACTCCTTCGCGAAGTACGTTGCGAACTTTTTTAGCAGGTCGCGCTCCATCCTGAGTTCGGCCGCTTCGCGCTTGAGCGGCGCGAGTTCGGCCTCCATTTCCGTGAGCGGCTCTTGGTGAGTCCCCACATCCGTGAGCTTGCCGGCCTTCGCCGAGCGCACCCAGCTCACCAGTGTTTTCATCGGAATCGACAGGCGTCGGGCCGCCTCCGATACACCCACACCCGGTGTCAATGCCAGCTTGACCGCTTCCTCACGAAGCTCCTTCGTATAGACCGCCTTGGGAATTCGATTCATGCATACCTCCGTTTCTCGATTTTACGAAACGTTGGCATCCACTTTTTCCGTCCGTCCTCAGGTAACCCCACCGGCAGCTCATGCGGACTCCTGCGCCCAGCGCTCGACGAGATCTGCCGGGATCGCCTGGAACACCTCGGCGAATGGTTTGCCGACGAGATGTTCGGCTTGCTGAAGCAGTAGTGGAACCGGGCTGCTGGGTTCATGGTGCTCAAACCATTCACGAGCGGCGCGGATCTGCATCAGAGCAGCATGGCGGTCAGTTGGCATTTCGTCGCAGTTTCCTGCCGGTTCGGGCTGGGTAGAGATCCGAGTAGTCGCAGATGCCAGTGTCGACAAAGTGGTAGCCGCCGCAGAGCTGTTATCAGCAGTGGCAACGGGCTCACCCACTGGCCATGCCAGATCGGGGTTGCCGACCAGTTGCAGCAGTCGAGTGAGTGGCGCCAAGTCTGGCGCATCGCTTTGAAGGCTGTTCTCGCACCAGCGTTGTATTGACCGCGCCAGCGCGCACGCCTCGTCCATGACTACGATTTGAGGCATACCCTGACTGCGACAAGCCTCCAACTGCTGGCGCACCGAATCCGCGGCCAGCGCATCGGCCGGTCGAGGCACGGCCAGCGCGCGTTCGATGTCGCGAATCTGTAGACGCATCGCGTTGTTGCCGCCGACGGTAATTTCGCGCACATCCGCAAGCAACCCCAGCGGGTCGGTGAGTGCCGCCAACGCGTTGGCGCGCAAGGCAGGGTCTGGCTCTCCGTCTACTTCTAGCTGCGGGTGAAGCTGCCCAGCAAAGCTCATCAGCAAGGCATGCAGCAACGCCAAGCCATCGCGCAGCCCCTCAGCCTGTTCCATTCGCGTACGGCAGCGCAGGAAGAGGGTCAGCAGCCGGATGTCCTTGGTGCGCAGCAGCAGTCTCCGGCAGTCGCGTTCCAGATCCGTCCAATTCAGTGGCTCGACCGGAGCGACAAAATCTCCGTACTGCGCGGACTCGCGCGGAGCGGCTTTAGCCTGGAGCACGACAAACTCCGGATCGTATTCCAGATCATCGCCACAGGGCTTCGCTGGCTCAACCGGCAAAGCCAGATCAGCAAAGCGGATCGTTGGCGCGGCCTCGAGAGGTGGCTTTTTTGTCTTGGTTTTCATGCTCGTGTGACATAGTGTTCGGGCGTGAACAGCATGCCCGTGATCGGCCGGTCGGGGTTAGGCTCTCCGAGCCACGTAGACCAGCCTAATCGTTCTTCAGTACCAAGCACCGCAGTTGGTGCTGACTGCGGCCGCACCTGCAACTCCACTTCCCATTCGAACTCGAAGCCAACAAAGGCGCGGACCCACTCGACCAAAGCCGGCAGATCGCGTCCATTGGGGGTGAAGTGCAGGTAGTCCTGCAGATCAAGCGGGCCAATCACCAGGCGGAACTTGTGCTGGCGGTCCGGCACCATCTCCCCAAGCATCGCCCCCTGCCCCATCACCCCTGATGCGCCTGGGCGTCCAAGATGACTCTGCTCGGCCGGATCGATAGCAATCCAGTGCAGCACATACTCGTCCAGCCGAACCGGCACTCCGAAGTAATGGGCCAGGCTCGCGGCGATGCCATCGGGATTGCGCGCTTCACGCACCTGATGAGCGCTGGCGGCCAGCCGCGCATGCGACGGCAGCGGGCTCGCGCTGATTTCGTCGGCGTCGTTGCCAGCCAGCCAGCCGATATAACGGGAGAACACCTCATCGCCTGACCGGTCCAGCCCGGCGGCTGCCTGCGAACGGCTCCATGCCTGGTAGAACTGCGTGTGCGCGCGATGATGAAAGACGTCCAGAAAGTCCGCGGTGGTGCTGTCCCGATGCGATTCGGTGCGCTCGCGAACCATCTCCGTCAGGTGGATGGGCAGTGCCCCATTTGGCCCGAGCATGCCCAAGCCAAACAACTGGACCTTGAGCCCTTCTGGCCGTTGCTGCAGTTGCGCGATTTCCCGCGGCGCGAAGGTCAACGCGGCTTGCTGCCCCAGGCGGAACGGCTCGTCGTGCGGCCTGGTAGCTTGCCCAATGGGGGGCAGGTCCGGGCGGCATGCAGCCAGATGGCGAAGCAGCCCTAAAAAGGTCAGCTTCCATGGCGCAAGCCCGGCGAAGGTGCCGGCACTGGCAGGAGTGGCCAGAGGCGGCGGCGCGTTGTCGTCGATGCCATTGAACATGGCTATACGGCGCTGCGGCCACCCATGCACGGGGGCCAACGATGGATGAGTCCGCGCTGCATCGAGTGCAACTCCGTTTCGGTGAAGACGTTGACGGACACATGCCGAGCGAGAAAGTGCTCCAGAATCACGCCAAACAGATAGGGACTGATACCGGAAAATCCCGCCTCATCGACCGTCAACTGGCACTGGATGCCCCGCCCATAGATCAACGGCCCGTTCCCGGGCAACCGCCGCATGATAGGCTTGACGTTGGAACCAATCAGGCTTTGCACCTCACTCTGGTGCGCTCGGTCCTCGCTGGCAACAAAGAGACGCAGCATATCGCGCAGGCCCTGGCCTCCGGTGCGGTGCTCCAGGTCCACCAGGGACAGGTAATTGAACCCCAGCAGCCGGATCAGCCGCCAGGCGGTTTCGCCATGAGCGTACGGCGGGCGTGGCGCTGAAGGTGCCCGGATGAGTCCAACGCCATCCACCGGGATGGAGGCGGCGGACGTTAGATCGCTATAGCCATTGCGCGGCACCAGATTGGGCAGATCCCGGTTGGTAACCAGCGACTCGACAGACAGATAACGCAGGCTGTCCGGATACGGCGCTTCGTTTTGGTCTACAAGGGAAACAAAGAGTTCGGTACCGACATAGGCCGTGCGGGTCCCATATTTGCGGGCATGCTCGGAGATGAGGCGCCGCTCCCGGCGCAGGGAGTAGTAGCGTCCGTGATTGCCCTCGTCACTGTTTAGCGTGGCGAACAGCGGCCGGAATTCGAGCGCAGCACTGCGCTCGGAGACATGCCCCGAGAGCCGCCTGACTGCGTATATCTCGTAGTCAAGCGGGTGCTGGCGATCGGCCAGCAGGTGGAACTCCGAGCGTCCCGGCATGATCTCGATGCGGTCCGTGCGCTTCGGGAACAGGTTGACCACCGGCGTGCAGAAGAGTGCGAACTGGTGCCGGTCCACCTGGCTGACGAGCTTATCAGGGGATTTGGACAGGAGGACAACGATCTCGGCTTCCTTGCCCTCAATCCTGCGCAACCCGGGTGACAGTCCATTCAGGCCAAAGAAATAGAATCGCTGAGGGCACGCAAAATACTCGTGGAGCAGGTTATGGCCGTGAAAGTTGTTCCAAGCGCGCGGCAGAGCGCCTTCGCCTGGCCCCATCCCGACATAGCTCACCGCGTTCTGTGTAACGGCATGGAGGCGCTCGCCCATGCATCCCGGTACACCGACCAGCGTCGTCACGCCGGCGCAATGCAGCAACTCGAACAGATGGGAAGCAATCTGTTCGTCGCCGCACAGATAGACCGGTAGATGATCGAGATCCGGCAACTGCTCAAAAGTGATGTCACGGTTGGCACGCAGTCGCAAGCGCAGCGCACCCTGCACAGTGACGTGAGCGGGCACGTAGCGTTCCAGCCCCTGGATATCTGGCGGAATGCCCGTGAGACGGACTTCCGTGATTTCGATCGGCCAGAGTGTCAGGGATTGTGTGGTTCGGAATTGACACTCCGTTTCCTCTCCTGGCGCCAGCGCTGCGGTAAGCTCGGAGCCGCGGGCAAGCTCGACGCCACGGGCGAAATCCCCTTCCGACTGGCTCGGATGAAACTGCGCCACGGCAATTGACGGAGTGGGTGCCACGTAGTTGGGATAGACGACCTCAAGAAGTCGCTGCGTGAAGCGTGGGAACTCCGCATCGAGCTTGATCTGTGTACGTGCCGACAGAAAGCAGAAGGCTTCGATCAGGCGCTCGACGTAGGGATCGGCGACCTCGATGCCATGCATACCCAGGCGTTTGGCAACCTTCGGGTGCTGTCTGGCAAATTCCCCGGCCAACTCGCGCATGTAGACGAGTTCACGGTTGTAGTAGTCAAGCAGTTGCGGGTCCATGGCGTCAGTTGGCGCGGATCGATTGCACGCTCATTCGACTGGTTTCCAGATCGAGTGAGCTCTGGGCTGTGAAGGCCATCGGATAGGGGTCCATGTGGATGAGCCCCTTGATCTCGAACACGAGCGTGTTGTAGCGCTTCGGCGCATCCTCCTGGAGCAGAGGCTTGACCTCGAGCGAGCCGGGGATGAGGCGTGGTTCAAAGTCCACGATGGCGCGCCGCACAATGGCGACGATGTCATTCCATTTGTGTGCGGACAGGTAGCTCCCCGCAACGGCCGGTACACCGTAATTGATCGTGGAGCGCGTCGCAGCCGGATAGCGAGTGCGGTCGATCTCGTCTTCGCGGTTGGTGGTATTCAGCAAGTAGGTGAGGTCGCGCTGGATGATTTCGCGCATCTGGGCGCGGGTCACCGTGTATGCGCTGGCGTCCTCGGTTTGCTGCTGTGGTGCATCGTCGCGCAGCCGATCAAAGAGTGTCGGCAGCAACTGGGTATTCGGGCGCCGGGGCGTGCGGTGCTCAGCCATGGCACGCTTCCAGCGTCAGCGACAGCACGTCCAGCAATCCGACATCACCGGCATCGGTCATCCATGTCTTCTGGCCTAGCCCAATGACACCCGTCTCGCCGATCTCGGTCCAGGTGGTTTCGCGTGCCAGCCGGCAGGCGTCACTGCTCTGTTCGGAGCCGGGGTAGCGCACTGGCATGAAGCCGCGGGCGGTCATGCCATCGATCAGTGTCGCCGTGGCTGGGCGCCAGATCAGGTCAAGCAGGTCCGCGGGTTGGGACATCTCCAGCTTGCGCAGTTGCGCGAAGGGTAACCAGGCATAACGGCCAGCCGAGACGATCTCGCAGGTGGGACCGAGGCGCGTGTCACTGTCCGTGATCCAGGAAAAGGTCGCTCCATCATGCGCATCGGAGGAAACCGGTACCTCCGACAATGCCAGATGCCGGCTGCGATCGGCCGCGTCAACATCTCCGACCGTGGTCTGGGCCAGCGCGACGTGCAGTCGCCCAACCCAGCCCGGCGTTGGCAGGAGCTCGCCGGGCTGACGCTCTCCTGTGAAGACGGCTTGACGAAACGCCTCTGTGCGGATCAGGTCGCGATAGACATGTGCGGTCTGTGCAAAGTCCGGCGCCAACTGGGTAGCCACCTGCAACTGCTTGAGGGCGCGTTGCCAGTCGCCCACCACGCACAACCATTGAAACAATTGCCACCGGGCATGGAAGGCACCCGGTTCCCGGCGCACTTGCGTCTCGACCACGGTCAGTGTCCCGGCGATCGAGCCAGTCCGCAGCAAGAGGGCTGCCAGGCTAGACGTTACCGGGCTGACTGGCAAACGAGTCTCAAGCGTCATGTTCGGATTCCTCCGATTGCGCTTGTGCTGGACGATAGGCGCTGTCCATCGAGATGAAGTGGTGCTCGCGCCGTGTAAGCGGTGCGGTAATGCCTGTTCGACGTCCTTGAACGATGTCACCTGCGAAAAGGTGCAAGACGTCCGGCGCTGGTTCATCCGCAAAAATTTCGTAACTATCAAGAGGTTCCAGTGGACCAATCAGGCCATCGATACGGGCAGGCCCGTCCAGCATGTCCAGCAGGCTTTCGTTTGCCGGGTGACCGGTTGGCGCTCGGAACGGGTCCTCGGACGTTTCGGTTTCCAGTTGAGGCTCAAGGGGGGGGGCTGCGACGTAGTGCGCCCCAACGTAGCGCTGGTTGCACAGAACCGCATTCGCCTCGCGTGTGAGTTCCTGCAGCACGTCCAACTCTTCGCCCGCGACCGCATCTTTTGACGTGGGGGGCAGCGTGCGACCACCTTGGCACAGTTCGGCAAAGGGATCGGCTGCATCCGGATGCAGGTGGTCAATTGCCGCACGAAACCATTTTTGGTCTTCATGAGGCGATAGCAGATCGTCGACCAGGTCCGTCTCCTCGGCGTGTGGTTTCGCGTCGGGCATTTCAGCTTTTCCCCCTCTTCTAA
This sequence comes from Pandoraea sp. NPDC090278, assembly GCF_044772185.1. Lineage (NCBI taxonomy): Bacteria > Pseudomonadati > Pseudomonadota > Betaproteobacteria > Burkholderiales > Burkholderiaceae > Pandoraea > Pandoraea sp. NPDC090278. Next base: position 9,085 of record NZ_JBIVYJ010000011.1, read on the forward strand.
TCAGATTTCGCGCTGATGATAATCGTAAGCAGCGATGCTGCGAAATCAAAGGCGTCGCACCCGGCATCAACCTTAGATCTGATAAAAAATCACTTCATATCACTTTAGGATTTATCTTATTGACACCTGTAAGTGTGCAGCAAGAATTTATAGATTCACACCTATTTTTATAGAAAATATTCGAAATATTGCGTGCGGCATTGGTATTTATGTTTTCGCTGCAGTTTAGAAATATCCTAAAAAAGGCGATTTGAATTCGCTGTCACCGGGCATGCGCAGCGGCCCATTCAGAACAAAGCGTAACAAGGCACCGAATGGATATCTCGCGTCAGGCGCTGTTTGGCCGGCTCAACCCCACCCTGTTCAAGGCGATCGAGAGTGCGACCGCCTTCTGCAAGCTGCGTGGCAATCCCTACGTGGAACTGGTGCATTGGCTGCATCAGTTGCTGCAGGCGCCCGATGGCGATCTACAACGGGTCTTGCGGCACACCAGTGTTGATCTCCAGACGCTGGAAGGTGACCTCACGCGTGCGCTGGCGGAGTTGCCCACGGGCGCGACGTCGATCAGCGATTTTTCCTTCCAGATCGAATCGGCGATCGAACGGGCCTGGGTCTACGCGACGCTGGCTTTCGCCAGCGATCGCGTGCGCGGGGCCTACCTGCTGACGGCGCTACTCAAAACGCCAGAGTTGCGCCGCACGGTGCTCAGCATCTCGAACCAGTTTGCCAAGTTGCGCGCGGATGACCTGGTCGATTCGATACCAGCCCTGGTCGCACAATCTCCCGAAAGCCAGGAAAGCGCTTATGACGGCAGTGGTTTGGCGCCGGCTGTCCCGGGGGAGGCCAGCTGCGCGATGGCGCCCTCAGGCTCGGGCAAAAGCGCCCTGAACCAATACTGCCGGGATATGACGGAGGAGGCCCGGGCCGGTCGTCTGGACCCTGTGATCGGGCGCGAGCACGAGATCCGCACGATGACAGACATCCTTTTGCGCCGTCGTCAGAACAATCCGCTGCTGACCGGTGACGCCGGGGTCGGCAAGACTGCCGTGATCGAAGGGCTAGCCCAGGCTATTGCTGCGGGCCGGATGCCGCCGAGCCTGAAGGACGTCCGTCTGCTGAGCCTCGACGTTGGTGCGCTGCTGGCGGGTGCCAGCATGAAGGGCGAGTTTGAGGCGCGCCTGAAGGGCGTACTCGAAGAAGCGGCGAAGTCTCCAAAGCCGGTGATCCTGTTCGTCGACGAGGTGCACACCCTTGTTGGGGCCGGGGGACAGGCGGGGACCGGCGATGCGGCTAATCTGCTGAAGCCGGCGCTGGCGCGTGGTGCGCTGCGCACCATCGGCGCGACCACGTGGAGCGAGTACAAGCGCCACATCGAGAAGGACCCAGCGCTCACCCGACGATTCCAGGTCCTGCAGGTAATGGAGCCTGAGGAAGCCAGCGCCGTAGCCATGCTGCGAGGGCTCGTCGCAACCTTTGAAACGCACCACAAGGTCTTGATTCTGGATGACGCCGTCCGGGCTGCCGTCAAGCTCTCGCATCGGTACATTCCCTCGCGGCAGCTCCCCGACAAGGCCATGAGTCTGCTCGACACGGCCTGTGCGCGTGTCGCACTGTCACTGTACACACCGCCTGCGGCCGTGGAAATACTGCGTCAGCGGCTGTCGGCGGCCAAAACTGAGGCGGATCTGCTGGCCAAGGAAGCTTGCTTCGGCAAGGCCGACCCATCCCGCATCGCCGAGGTGGACGGCACGATTCGGAAGATCGAGGCGGAACTCGCCCAGGCGGAGGCCCGCTGGCAGCAGGAAATCGGCTTGGCGAACGAGATTCTTGAACACCGCCAAACGATCACGGAGTCGGCCGGCGAAGCGCGGGCCGACTCGATCCGCGCGGCGCTGGACGATCTGGAGTCCTCACTACGGACGGCTCAACGTGAGACCCCGCTGGTCTATACCGAGGTGGATGAGGCTGTGGTGGCGGTGATTGTTGCAGACTGGACGGGTATTCCGGTGACGCGCATGGTGGCCGACGAGGTCGCGACGGTGATGGCGCTGCCCCAGACGCTGGGTGGACGGGTCATCGGTCAGGATCACGCCCTGGCACAACTGGGCGAGCGTATCCAGACGGCTCGTGCGCAGTTGACCGATCCGAACAAGCCGGTAGGCGCTTTCCTGTTGGTTGGGCCCTCTGGTGTGGGGAAGACCGAGACGGCACTCGCGCTCGCGGATGCACTCTATGGGGGCGAACAGAACCTCATCACCATCAATCTCTCCGAATTCCAGGAGTCGCACACCGTCTCAACCCTCAAGGGCGCGCCGCCGGGCTATGTCGGCTACGGCGAAGGTGGAGTGCTGACCGAGGCGGTGCGCCGTCGCCCCTACAGCGTGGTGTTGCTCGACGAGGTCGAGAAAGCCCACCCGGATGTCCACGAAGTCTTCTATCAGGTCTTCGACAAGGGCTATATGGAAGACGGTGAGGGTCGCTACATCGACTTCAAGAACACGATCCTGCTTCTTACCAGCAACGCGGGTTCGGATCTGCTAGCCAATCTTTGCGAAGATCCAGCGCTGATTCCGGAGTTGGGCGCGCTGCGCGATGCGATGCTACCTGAGTTACGCAAGGTGTTCCCTGCTGCCTTTCTCGGACGCCTCGTGGTGGTGCCTTACCTGCCGCTCGCACCGGAGAACCTCGGCCGTATCGTGCGTCTGCATCTGAATCGCGTGGTCACACGTATGCGGGAGCACCACGCCGTCGCCCTGATCTACAGTGACGCTGTGGTGTCGAACATCGTGCAGCGCTGCACGGTCGGCGAGACCGGCGCACGGCAGCTTATCAGCTTCATCGAGCAGATCATCCAGCCGCAATTGGCTGGGCTCTGGCTGTCCGCACTGGCGGACAAGCGCCCGTTGGCTACCATCGAGATTGGCGTTGCGGGCGATGAGGCTTCCGCGCTGACCTATCACGCCAAATACCGTGCCGGCCAGGCTGTGGGGCCGGAGTTTCCTGAAGCCAAATCGGCCTGATACCGTGCGGCACGTCCATCCAACCCGTTGGGGAGATCCATGTCCGTTGTGAATAGTTCGCAGAAATTCATCGCGCGCAACCGTGCGCCGCGTGTGCAGATCGAATACGACGTCGAAGTCTATGGCTCGGAGAAGCGCATCGAGCTGCCTTTCGTCATGGGCGTACTGGCGGACCTTTCGGGCAAGCCCGCTGAGCCGCTGCCGTCAGTGTCCGATCGCAAGTTCCTGGAAATCGACATCGACAATTTCGATGAGCGCATGAAGGCCATGAAGCCGCGCGTTGCCTTTGCTGTGTCCAACACGCTTACCGGCGAGGGCAAGTTGATGGTCGACATGACGTTCGAGAGCATCGAGGATTATTCGCCTGCCGCCGTCGCCGGCAAGGTCGATGCGCTCAAGCAACTGCTGGAAGCCAGAACTCAGCTCGCGAACTTACAGACCTACATGGACGGTAAATCCGGCGCGGAAGCCCTGATCAATCAGCTACTGCAGAACCCGGCGCTGCTGCAGGCGCTGGCCAAGGCGCCGAAGCCCCAGGCCGCTGACGGTGACAAGTCGTCGGCCTGATCCCGGCGCCACGACAGCTTACCTGTTCTAACCCATCGATCGAGACATCCATGGCTTCCGCCCAACAAGAGCAGCAACAGCAGGCCGTCGCGACGGCTGAACAATCCGACTTTGCGGCGCTTATTAACCGCGAATTCTCCCCGAAGACCGACCAGGCCCGCGAAGCGGTTGACCTGGCCGTCAAGACGCTCGCCGAGCAGGCCCTGGCGTCCAGCTTCACCATGAGCGACGATGCCTACAAGAGCATCGAAGCCATCATCGGCGCGATTGACAAGAAGCTCTCCGAGCAGATCAACTTGATCCTGCACCACGAGGATTTTCAGAAGCTCGAATCGGCCTGGCGTGGCCTTCATTACCTCGTCTCCAACACCGAGACCGACGAAAAGCTGCGCATCCGGGTGATGGACATCTCCAAGGAAGAGCTGCGCCGCACGATGCGCCGTTACAAGGGTGTCGGCTGGGATCAGAGTCCGTTCTTCAAGCGTGTGTATGAAGAGGAATACGGTCAACTGGGCGGGGAGCCCTATGGCTGCCTGGTGGCGGACTACTACTTCGACCATACGCCGCCTGACGTGGAACTGCTGGGGTCACTCGCAAAAATTGCAGCGGCCTCCCATGCGCCGTTTATCTCTGGCGCATCGCCGTCGGTCCTGCAGATGGATTCGTGGCAGGAACTGGCCAATCCGCGGGATCTCTCGAAGATCTTCCAGAACATGGAGTATGCACCGTGGAACAGCCTGCGCAACTCCGAAGACGCCCGCTACGTCGGCCTGGCCATGCCTCGCTTCCTGTCGCGTCTGCCGTACGGCATCAAGACCAATCCGGTCGACGAATTTGACTTCGAGGAAGAGACCGACGGCGCTGACCATCGCAAGTATGTGTGGAGCAACGCCGCCTATGCCATGGCGGTCAACATCAACCGCTCGTTCAAGCTGTACGGCTGGTGCACGCTGATCCGCGGGGTAGAGAGCGGTGGCGTGGTCGAGAACCTACCGTGCCACACCTTCCCGACCGATGACGGCGGTGTCGACATGAAGTGCCCGACCGAGATCGCGATCTCTGATCGCCGCGAGGCCGAGTTGTCGAAGAATGGCTTCATCTCGCTAGTGCACCGCAAGAACACCGACTATGCCGCCTTCATTGGTGCCCAGTCGCTGCAAAAACCCGCCGAGTACTACGACGCCGATGCGACGGCCAATGCCAACCTGTCGGCGCGCCTGCCGTACCTGTTCGCCTGCTCGCGCTTCGCGCACTACCTGAAGTGCATCGTGCGCGACAAGATCGGCGCGTTCAAGGAGCGTGAGGACATGCAGCGGTGGCTAAACGAATGGATCATGAACTACGTGGATGCCGATCCGGCCAACTCCTCACAGGATACCAAGGCCCGTCGTCCGCTGGCGGCAGCCGAGGTCGTCGTCGAGGAGATCGAAGGCAACCCGGGCTTTTACAGCGCGAAGTTCTTCCTGCGTCCGCACTTCCAGCTCGAAGGCCTGACGGTGTCGCTGCGCCTGGTCGCGCGCCTGCCGTCGGTCAAGGACACGGCCTGATCGGCTCTGGATTCGCCGGGTGTACCGAATCCCACAGACGCTGCGGCAAGGGCTTGTACCGGCAGGTCTCGCGCGGCAGCGCCTGTGGTTTTGTTTGCAGTACCTCTCGCCGTGAAGGAGCTTTGCAATGGCACAGGACATTTTCCTGAAGATCAATGGTATTGATGGCGAGTCGCACGATAACTCGCACAAGAATGAGATTGAAGTGCTGAACTGGGGCTGGGCTATCTCGCAACAGTCCAGCATGCATTCGGGCAGCGGTGGCGGTGCTGGCAAGGCGACCGTGTCCGATCTGTCCTTCGAGCACTATATCGACCGCGCTTCGCCCAACCTGATGAAGTACTGCCTGACTGGCAAGCACATCGATCAGGCGGTGCTGGTGATGCGCAAGGCCGGTGGCAACCCGCTGGAATACGAGAAGATCACCATGACCGATGTGATCGTCACCATGGTCGGCCCGCGAGGCAGCGCCAGCGCCGAGCGCGCGACCGAGACCGTCGCACTGTCGTTTTCCAAGGTCCGGCAGGAGTATGTCGTGCAGAACGCCCAAGGCGGCAGCGGTGGTGCCGTGACAGCCAGCTACGACATCAAGGGCAATAAGGAAGACTGATCTTCGTGGTCGGCGAGGCCGGAGTTCAATTTCCGGCCTTGTTCACACTTGACAGCACATGGCTATTCACTTGTCATTCAATGATCTTTGGGCGGCATATCCTCAGCCAGATCATGGTAATGGTGCCGATGCGCGTCTATCTCGGCTATCCCTGTTCCGGCAGATTGGTTGGGAGGGCCGAGTGGATTTGCCGGCCTTTGAAAACACTTGTGCGGTTCGCATGAGCATTGCTTTGATAGCCTGTGGTGTCAATGTCGATGGAAATGATCTTATCCTCGCGGGGCAGTATAAAGGTGCCAAGGTGGAGACAAATCGCCTACGCCTGTCTGAACGGCTCAAAGGTGCATCGTATCTAGGAGCGCCGCGGGCTATTAGCGCCTTTTCGTCAGGTGCCCATATCGAGATTCACTGGAACGAACGTGGGATTGTATCGTTCGACCATATGATCCACTACGACGGTGGTCATATAGATCTCATGCGTAATGGTGATTTGCCGTTCGCCTATGCATCGGGGGATATCAGCAGAATATGGCGAGCGCCCATCCGCAGCGTCCATTTGACGAATAGCTCGCTGGACTATGACCACATCGAGTATGCCGATATGAGGGACACCATGTTCTGGTTTCGCTCGCGAGTCGTCTATTTCTGGCCGTTACCATAGGAGGCAACGGCATGAGCACATTGAGTTCATTGGTGAATCTCGCCACGGGAGGTCGCCGCACGGTGACCGTATCCAGTACCGCGATTCCCGAGTTGCTCGGACAGCCGCAATTGGAATTCGTGCGCATGTCGGGGCGGGAAGCTCTGAGCGAACTGTTTGGCTATCAGGTCGAACTGCGCGCCATATCCGCGGCGGCCGAACAGTTCATGGCCGAATCGGATCTGGATGGCGTCATCGGACAGGAGATGACCATCACGATCCAGCTCGATGGTATGGGGACAGGCTTGCTCGGAGGCGTTGGCGCCGGGCATCGGGAAATCACCGGGGTCATCTCGGATATCGAACAGGTGGGAGGAATATCAGACAACCGCCTGTACCGCTTCACACTGCGGCCATGGTTGTGGCTGGGCACGCAGACCTCGGACTTCAAGGCTTTTCAGAACAAAACGGTCATCGAGATTCTGGATGATGTCTTTGCGGATTATCCGTTCTCGGTCGAGAAGCGTCTGGACATCACGGCCTTCCCGAAGCTGATCTGGGAAGTGCAACTCGGCGAGACTGATGCCAATTTTATTCAGCGCCTCACCGAAGAGTGGGGCATCACGTATTTCTTTGAGCACGATGGCGGGCATCACCGGCTCGTTCTGGTATCGGAATCGGGAGCGTGGCGCAAGTTTCCGAGCGAGGCATATCACACGCTACCCATCTACCCGTCTGGCTTCAAGGTTGACCGGGAGCACCTCGTACGGTTCGATCCGCTGCGTCGCCTGCGCACGGGAAAGGTCATTCTCAAGAACTATGATCCGCGCAAGCCTCGGGGCGATCTGACCGCAAGCAATAGCCAGCCGCGCGCCACGAGCTTTTCGGATCTCGATCGCTTCGAGTATCAGCCGGGTGAATACGTCACGCGGGAAGTCGGCGAGTTTCGCGCACGCATCCGGATGGAGGAGCGACGCGCGGAAGGCTGCCGTGTCCGTGGGGTTGGCGCGCTACGTGGCGTCGCGGCAGGCAACACCTACCAGATTGCCAACCACGACAACCCCGCGATGAACCGGGAGTTCCTGGTTGTGAGCGCGAACCTGGACCTCGAGGATGTCGGCGGAGAAGCAGGCAGTGCGCAGCGCTTTGCCTGTCGTGTCGCATTCGAAGCCCACTCCACCGACGAAGTGTTCCGGCCACCGCTAACGGTACCCAAGCCACGCGTATCGGGCCTGCAGCGCGCGGTCGTCACCGGGCCGAAGAACCAGGAAATTTGGTGTAACGATCACGGGTGTGTGAAGGCCCAGTTTGAATGGGATCGTTACGGCCAGTGTGACGAAAATTCGTCGCCGTGGATTCGTGTCGTCAATGGCTGGTCGGGTGATCAGTTTGGCACCATGCACGTCCCCCGCATCGGACAGGAAGTGATTGTGGCCTTCCTCCACGGCGATCCGGATTGCCCATTCATCATTGGCCGAGCGCCGAACCAGCTTAATGAGCCGCCTTGGTCCCTGCCGGGCCAGCACGCTATATCAGGCATTGCCAGCAAGGAAATCGCGGGGCAGCGGCGTAATCACCTGCTGATGGACGACACGCAGGGTCAGATCCAGGCACAGTTGTCGTCAGACCACCAAACGTCGCAGCTCAATCTGGGGTACCTGACCGGCGTGCCCGGCCAACCTGGGCGCAAGGACAAACGGGGCGAGGGGTTCGATCTGCGCACCGATGGACACGGCGCCGTGCGGGGCGGCAAGGGGCTTTTCTTGACGGCGGAAGGCCAGGCTGCAGCCGTAGGCGGTCATCTGTCGCGTGATGAGTTCGTCCGCTGCATGGAAGCAGCACTGGAGGCGGCCAAGTCTCTGGGCGACTACAGCAAGCAGCACGAAGGGTTGGCCGTGGATACGGATCCTCAGGCCGCGCTTGCCAAGGGCATCAAGGAATGGGATGCCGGCGCGAACGATCACAAGAACGCACCAGGCCAAGGTGGTCAGCCGGTGATCGGGGCGTATGCCCCGGCGGGCATGGCCATTGCCACACCCAAGATGCTGACCAGCTATGCTGGAAAGCATATCGATACGATCGCCAAGCTGAACCAGCAGTTGACGGCGGGTCAGCAGGTCATCGTCAACGCTGGGCAGGGCATTAGCAGTTTTGCGCATAGCGGCGACATCCGCACGCTTGCGCACCGGGGCAATGTTCTGACGCAGGCGCAGGCGGGCAGCGTTACGACCAACGCACTGACGGACATCACGCTGACGGCCACTAACGGCACGATCCTGGTGAATGGCAAGACCTCGATTACGCTGATGAGCGGCAACGCCGGTATCCGGATTGCAAATGGCTGTGTCGATGTGTTCGGGCCGACACGCGTACATCTCCATACGGGGAACTTTGATGTGCCTGTGTCCGGCAGTATCGGTGACGCATTACCGAAATTTGAATCTGGTGATCTCGGTAGCAAGTTCCGACTGATCAGTCCACTTGACAACAAACCTGTGGCGGATGTGCCGTATCGCATCGTCAAGGCAGATGGCAGTGTCACGAAAGGCATTAGTAATGCCCAGGGCGAAACGATACTTCACGAAGCCGAAATAACCGACGCGCTTTCGATTACGTTTGAACATACCCCTCGGAAGTGAGCGAGGCGTTCCGGATGAAACAGAACTCCAGGAGTCACAGCTAAATGACCGATACCATGCTGCATGGTGCTTGCGCCGAGGCGCTGACACTCCCTGGCAATCAGACGCTGTGCGTGGACCACCGTGTGCCGCTGCCGGGCGTGATTATCTTTGTGCACGGGGTGAACTCGAACGGCGAATGGTTCACGGATGCCGAGGCCGGACTGTGCAAGGGACTCAATGACCGTCTCCAGCGCAATGCCGACCAGGTGTTCCGGGCCAAAGGCGTCCAGTTGCAGCCTGCAACCTATCTGGATGAGCTTACCAAGGACGGTTTCATTCGTGACGACCTGAAGGCTGAGAGTTTCATTCAGGCTCCCGGCAACAGTCCGGTCATTCACTTCCGTTGGGGGTACAAGGCGCACAAGGATGAGGTCGCCGCAGTTGGGGGCACTGTGCTGCTTGACGAGGCCGATGCGTGGGGCGGTGGCCCGTTTGCCAACGGATGCTCCGCACTGCCTGACATGTTCAGCAACGGCGTGGATGCCGGGCTTTTTCTGGGGCTGGGCGTGCAGCACATGACCGCCAGTGACCGCCTGATTTACAGTTGCCCGGCCCGTCACTACCAAGCCTTTGCGGCGTGGCGGCTGGCGAAGCTGGTAGCACGCGTCCGCGAGATGCACCGCGGCATATACACGGGCATGGACTGTCCGGTTACGGTGGTGTGCCACAGTCAGGGGAACATGATCGGCCTGGGGTCGGCGTTCTTTGGGAATCACGATAGCTTGGGCGGTCTAGGTGTAGCCGATACCTATGTCTTGGCGAACGCGCCCTACAGCCTGCGCAAGAATATTGCCGACAATTTCTCGCAGTACAAATGGACCGCTCTACAAGGACGCGTTACCCATGAGGCCCGCGTCAAAACGCTGAGCAACTTCTTCGACATCGTTCGCAACTTCCAGCCCAAGCACTACAGCGACGATTCGGTCAATCAAGGGTCCCGTAACTCGGCCCCCCAGAACGGAGACAAGCCGCGCACCGCAGAAGACGACCGGAAAGACCACGATACGCGCGGGCGGGTGTTCCTCTACTGCAATCCGCACGACCGGGTGATTTCGGTGGCGACCGTGCAGGGCTTCGGCTGGCTGGGGATGAGTCAGGAGGACGTGAACGAAACCAAGGCCACTGGCGTCCTCTATCAGCGCGTGTGGGCGCAGACCAAGCCTGACAACCCGCTCAAGGTCGGTTCGGGCACGGACAACTACGATTACTGGGAGCGCACCATCGGTGCGAACTGGGGCACAAGCCAGTTTTGGGAGCCTCGCGCGGACCGGTTGCGCATCCAGCTTAAGGAAATCTGGGGCGATGAGCGCAAGAGTCTGTCGGGAAAAGTGCTGGCAACCGGTGCCGGGTTTGTGTTTCAACTGCTGCTCTGGGCCGGAGACGGCAAGGGGCTTGCCGATGCCAACGCCCACCCCGCAGCGCGCTGGGCTGTGCCGGTCAACGCACCCAAGGTGCCGGGCGGCGGCATCGAGCCGAGAGCGCTGTACCTGCCGCGCGGCAATGGGCAGGCGCAGCCCGGCGAAGTGATGAGCAGCGATGGTGTACGCGTCAGTGGCCCAATCAACCGGCACCACGAATCGTCCAGCGACGGCCTGAATCGCAGCCGAACGGGCATGGATGGTAACGACCCCTATGCACAGCAGCGCAGCAGCGGGCGAGGCGAGGCGACCAGCGAAGCCGCCATGCGCTACGACCAGAATGCAGGCGTACGCCATGAGGTGCGGCGAGTTCTCTATAGTGACGATGGCAAACCCAAGTCGGGTAGTTCATTCTCGGAGGACGACATTCGCAAGATGGATGCCGAGCATCACATCGAACTGGCAAACACTGAGTTCGGCAAGTTCGAGCAGGAAACGCGCATGGGGCTGCTGGCCAAGGGCGTTGATATGCAGACCACGAACCACTCCACGATTCTGGCTAACCCGGCACACAGCGAGCATGTTTTGGCCTATGACGTAGACGTGGGGATGTGCTTCTTTGATGAGAAGCAACTGAACCAGTTGCGACGCATGGCGGATTGGCGATGGTGCAAGCCCCTAGACGGGGACTGGATGCCAGACGGAAAGCAGCCCGAAGATGATAAGGAATTTGGGTACTACCAGACTGCGGTGTTTGAAAACACTGTGCTGGCGAAGAACGAAAGATTTGATCCCGAACAGGATGCGCTGAAACGGCTGAAGATCGATGGAACGCGCAACGCCTCACCGCTACAGGCCAGCAACGGGACGGGCATCATTGGCCCGCGCGTCGCCTGAGCGCTACCGATGCGCCGCCCTCATCGTTTTGTTGCCAATTCTTGGGCAGCCGCTGGGATACTGGCCGCTGCCTGCCTGTTGCTGACCGCATGTCAGTCCGGAGTTTCTATGACTTCTGATTACATTCGCAAGCCGGTGGCCTGGCCCCGGATGAAAAAATCTGTCGCTGCGGACGATGCCGCCAGGAGCCCTGCTGCCGTGATACTGGGGGTGCAGTGGCTGAATCCGCTGATGCGGCGCAGTTATCCGACCCAATGGAATCTGCTGTGGGCGCAGGGGCTGGCGCAGCCCAATGCCAACGACAAGGAAGCGGCTCGATTCAAGTTGGGGGACGTGGTGGGTTCGCTTGTCGGGGGGGGCCTGAAGCCAGGGGAGACACCTGCGGATTACCCGTGGGCGCACTTTGACAAGCGTGCCTGGATCATGACGGACCTGCTGGATCGACCCCTTAGTACGTTCACGTCCTACGCGGTGGACCCAAACTACTTCTACTCCATCCGCATGGGCACCGACCGCCCGGACTACATGGATGCGCGGGTGTTCGCAGGCATGTCGCAAGAATGGATCGGCACCCCAACTTACATTAGCGAGAATCAAGACGGCAGCAACGGTAGCGTCCTGAGAGCGCAGGAAGCTCTAGGAGTTCCTGCGCCAAGTGTCCTTGCTTATGATGCGGTCCATGCGGAAAGTCGTATGCGTGACTACTGGGTGACGCTTCATAAGGACCGGGATGGGGAAACCGTGCGGGGTGCGCCCGCTCTCGATTCCATGATTATCGGTGAGCGCACCCTGACGCTCAATGCAGCGCGCCGTCTGGTTTTCAATCAGTTGGCGTTGTCAGCGGACTGCAAGAGCCTCACGTTCAATCCCACGGGCAAGCTGCCAAACGTCACGGTGATGGCTGGCGTCGAGAACGTTGGCTTCTATTCGCTACGGGCGGCGCTGCAATACCTCGCTGAGAATTCGACGCACCTGGTATGGGTGTGGAACATGGACGCGCCCAACTATCCACGAGGCCAGCAGACCAACGAAAACTCTGCGATCCTGATTCTTGGCCACCCGAGTGCCGATTGGGGGTACGCGCCGCTAGCGGCCATCTACGCGCCGCAGCAGCATGAGGGCGGCATCCATGCGAGTTCGGCGCCTCCCGGTGGCGCATGGAACGACATGTTCCGAGCGGTATCAGCACAAGCCCTACAGGGCAGCCCGGTCGAGCGTCTCTATCACGACGTACCGCCGCAAGCGCCGGACATCGTTGCCAAGACCAAAGATATGCGCCAAGCGCTGCATCAGCAATGGCCGGACCTCGACCAGATCGGCGGGGTGTACAGTGTGGCCGAACACATGGACGGGTCAGCCGGTGCCGCCAGCTTTGCTGTCAACGCGGCCTTCGCCGCCGCTTACGCCAACCAGAGTGGAAAGAGTGCTGTCGTGACCAGCCTGGCCGATCCGACGGACGCCTGGGCGGTACTGATTGGCCCGCCGCCGGGCTGGCATCCAAGCCCACCCGTCACGACGTGGGACCGGGCGCGCGGCGAAAGCCGGGCCTACTGGCCATGGTTTGGTGCCAGGCAGTCGTAACCCGTATGTCAACCACAAATTTCCCTGCATACTGGAGTTCACATGTCTGCTGACATCATTACCGTAGGTGATACGACCACCCACGGCGGTGTCGTGATCACGGGATCGCCAACCAGCAAAATCCGCGGCAAGGCCATCGCCCGACTGGGTGACCTGGTCAATTGCCCGCAATGCTACCCCGATGGCCGGCCCCATGGCATCAACCGCATCATTCAGGTGGCGGGGCGATATAAGGTTGGCGGCATTCCCGGTGCCTGTGCGGGGGATGTGACCGAGTGTGGTTGCGAGCTGGTTGGTAGCCAACCTGCCCGAGCATGAAGATGACTGCACTGACCGTCGCGTCCAGACGGGTTGACGCGATTGCTACCGCCATGACATTACGGCTTCGCTGCCTGCAACGTTCTGAAATGGTCATCCGCGAACTCTCCTGGCTGCTATCAGCGTCAGCGGTAGCTTTCGCGCTTGCCGGATGCTCGACGACGCCCGCGCAGCCTGAACAGATGAAGCTGGATCTCGTGGTGCAGGCAAAGGATACGATCAACCCTGACGACAAGGGGCGTCCAGCTCCCGTGCTGGTTCGCGTCTATGAGCTCAAGACGCCAGGCGCCTTCGAGCAGGCCGACTATGCCACGCTGGAGTCGTCGGACAAAACTCTCCTGACTCAGGATTTGCTGGTGCGCGATGAATTTGTGTTGCGTCCCGGCGAGTTTCACGACATTGAGCGCAAGCTCAATGGCGACACACGGGCCATTGGCCTCCTCGTGGGCTACCGAGAACTCGGCAAGGCAACGTGGCGCAGCGTCTACAAATTGCCGCCGGCGCCAGAAGCGGCGTGGTACCGCGCTGCCATTCCTGCGCGCAAGGTCAAGCTACGCGTCTTGCTGGACCAGCAGACGATGAACATTTCCAAACCTGACTGATTCTATGAGCTGGTATAACAAGATCGTCTGGAGCGAAGGGCTTTTCCTGCGCCCGCAACTCTTTCAGCAGCAGGAGCGCTACCTCGAGCATTACGCGCACAAGCGCACCGCTGCGCTCAGTCCGTTCTTCTGGGGCTTCCACCAGTTCGCCATCGACACGGAAGCCCTAGCCCTCGGCAAGCTGGTAGTGTCCGGCGTTGCTGGCATCTTCCAGGACGGCACGCCTTTCGAGGCGCCGGCCAACACGATGCTGCCGGCACCGCTCGCCTTGCGCCACGAACATTTGAATCAGACCATCTATCTGGCGGTTCCGATCCGTACGCCCAATACCGAAGAAACCAGCTTCGAGGACACAACAGACTCGCTTGCGCGATATCGCGCATTCGAGCAGGAATTGCTGGATGCCAACTCGATCGGCCAGGGGCCAAAGCTGGTGCAACTGGCAGACCTGCGCCTGCGATTGCTGCCAGAGAGAGAACTTTCGAAGTCCTGGATGGGTCTGCCCCTGGCCAAGGTCGCCGAGATCCGCGCCGACGGCAGCGCGAGGCTGGAGGCCGGGTTGATTCCCCCGGTCAACGTCTATACCGCTAGCGGCTTGCTTCACACGTGGCTCACCGAGATACACGGACTACTACGCCTGCGTGCGACGGCGATGGCAGAGCGCCTGTCGGCAGCAGCGTCGCGTGGCGGCGATGCTGCCGAAATCTCTGAGTACCTCATTCTGCAACTGCTGAATCGGTACGATCCGGTGCTCACGCATCTGCTGGAAACCAAGGCCGCATCGCCAGAGTTCCTTTACCTGCAACTGGCTGCGCTGTCTGGTGAGCTGTCGACATTCGTGCGCACGGAGACGCGCCGCCCCAAGGAGCATGATGCCTACCGGCACGATGCACCGCACCTGTGTATCAAGCCGCTGATTGACGACCTGCGCTTCCTGCTTAACGTTGTGCTGGAGCGTGCCGCGCAACAGATCGCGCTGCGCCAGGAGGCGCACGATATCCAGCTGGCAGTCCTGGACCCGAACGAATTCAAGCGGTTCAAGACCTTTGTGCTGGCCGTCTTCGCACAGGTTCCCCAAGATTTGCTCCAGCAGCAGTTCCCTGCGCAGACCAAGGTCGGGCCTTCCGAGCGGCTGGGCAACCTGATTCGCTCTCACTTGCCAGGTATCCCGCTGCAAGCTTTGGCGGTGCCGCCGCGGCAGATTCCCTTCAACGCAGGGTTCCTCTATTTCGAGATCTCGCAGGAACACCCGCTGTGGGAACAGGTGTCGCGTTACGGTGGTCTGGCGTTGCACGTGGCAGGCCAGTTCCCTGAATTGAGGATGGAACTATGGGGAGTGCGGGGATGAGTCAGCCCACGTCATCCGAGGCGTCGACCGTGAATTCGGAGACACCATCCGCAATCCCGGGTACAGCTACCTCGCGAAACAGGGAGCGCAAGCCGGTCGAGCAACGCGCCGGGAATGCTGCTCGTAGCGCCAATCCGCTATTGACGGCAGCCAGACCGCTGTTGCGTGCGCTGGCCGACATGCCTCAGTCGCTTCGGCCCGATCAGGCGACGCATCTCAAGGCATTGCTGGTGGAGGAGCTCTGCGATTTCCAGGCGGTATGCGAACGCGCCAATATCCGGCGCGAGCATATCCTGGCTGCGCGCTACAGTCTGTGTACCGCGCTGGACGAAGCGGCCCAAAGCACGCCATGGGGGCTGCACACGTGGTCTGCCAACAGCCTGCTGATTCAACTGCACGGGGAGAACGAAGGCGGCGAGAAAGTGTTCCACCTTCTGGGCCGGCTGGTTGACAGCCCGGCGGAGCACATCGACGTCATTCAGCTGATTTACTACCTGCTGTCGCTGGGATTCTGGGGGCGCTATCGCAACCGGACGGATGGTGAGAGACAGCACTATGCAATACGGCAGCGCCTTCACAAACTGATTCGCCAGCAGCGCGGCCCCGTCCCCAGAGTGCTGTCGCCACACCTGGAGCCCGTGGAGCCGGGCCGATTCCGCATGCTGCGCTCGATTCCGGTATGGGTCACGGCCGTCGTGCTGTGCCTGACAGCGTTCGGGATTTTCGCCTGGTACAAGTATCAGCTTCTGGTACGCGCCCACGACCTGGAGCAGCAAATCCGGGCCATCGGCAACATCACGCCGCCTCCACCGCCCAAGACATTGCGCCTGGCCGAGTTGCTCAAGGATGAAATTGCGCGTGGCGTTGTCAGTGTGCAGGAGGATGCCAGGCAAAGCGATGTGACCCTCCGCGGCGACGACATGTTTGGCGGCGGACGAGCCGAAGTGAATGCGAAGGTTCTGCCGGTGCTCGACAAGGTGGCCGGCGAAATCGGGAAGGTCACCGGCAAGGTCACGGTGATCGGCCATAGCGACAATATTCCTATCCGGTCTGCGAAGTACCCATCGAACCAGGCACTCTCGGAAGAACGGGCAGCAACGGTCAGCGAATACCTGGCGACCAAGGGCGTGGCCAAGGGACGTCTGGAAGCGATTGGCAAAGGAGACGCCGAGCCGCTTGCGGATAACAAAACGGCGGATGGCCGGGCGAAGAATCGCCGGGTCGAGATCATCGTCACGCAGTAACTGGAAGCGAGCATGGATTCTCCGAAACGACTGGACAAAGGGCTAGTCACCAAGCTGATTGTGGTCTCACTGGCCATCGTGCTCCTGGCGGTGGCCATTTGGTGGCTCGGCCCGCTATTGGGCCTGAACGACATGCGGCCGCTGGCTGGCGTCGGCATTCGCGTAACGGTCATCGTGTTGTTACTGGCGCTGGTGCTGTTCTGGCTGCAGGGGCTGCCACTGGTATTTATTGGGGGCGCGGCACTGTGCTTGCTAATCTGGCAAGCCGGACCGCTGCTGGTGTTCGGGAATCAACGACCCCTGGAGCCAACGACACCGCGTATCGTACTCATCGCGGTCGTCCTTTTTCTATCGCTCATTTACCTGGTTTACCTGATGGTGCTTCGCATCCAGTCCAACCAGGGTTTCCGCAAAACGGTGCTGAGTTTCGGCAAGAAAAACGACGAGGAGCCGGTGGCCGAGGCAGAGATCGAGGCAGTCACGACCCGGGTTGAAGCCGGGCTGCGCCGACTGAAGACGCTGCGGACCGGCAATCGCTTGACTCGCCTTCTCGACGGCCGAAGTTACCTTTACGAACTGCCGTGGTATTTGACGGTGGGCGGCATTGGGGCCGGCAAGACGACAGCGCTCTGCAACGCGGGGCTACGGTTCCCGGTGGCGGAAGCTAACGGTTCGGCGCACGACGACGAAAAGGGATCAAATCCGCCCGCATGGCGATTCACCAATGAGGCGGTGCTGATCGACCCTGCGGGGCACTATACTAGCCAGGAGATCACCTCCAAACCGGAGGTTATTCAGGCCGAATGGCGGGGATTCCTGGGCCTTCTGCGCAAGTACCGGGGCCGGGCACCGATCAATGGGGTGCTCGTTACCGTCAGCGTCACAGATCTCGTCGAGCAATCAACACAGGACCGCGCGGACGCCGCAACTCGGATTCGCAGTCGGCTGGCGGAACTGCGGCGGGAACTGGGTATCCAGTTCCCGATTTATGTCGTTGTCACCAAACTCGATCTGTTGACAGGCTTTGCGGAGTATTTTCAGTCACTAGGCAGCGAAGGTCGCACGCAGTCGTGGGGCTTCACCTTGCCTGTGGGCAAGAATACCAAGCGTGGCAAGCCGCAGCTTGATCTTGCAGCCCTGTGCCGCGAGGAGATGAGGGAACTGGCCGCTCGTGTAGAGGCGGGGACAGACGATCGCCTGCTGGAAGAGTTCGACGAGAACCGACGCAGGGCTCTCTTTGACCTGCTCAATGAGTTTGAAAGTCTGACAGAGCCGCTGGCTGACCTGATTGACCAGATCTTCGTGGATTCCCGCTATGACGACACCGAGCACAGCACCATGTTGCGCGGCGTGTACTTCACGAGTGCGGCGCAGACCGGCGATTCGGTGGGGGCAGCCAAAGATACCATTCAAGGGCATGTCCGGGACGCAAAGTCCTCCAGCCAGACTAATCTGGAGAGCGGTCAGGCAGGCAGCCTCAGCTATTTTCTGCCCGACCTCTTTACCAAGCGCATTCTCTCCGAAACGCATTTGGTCAAGCCTAACCTGCGCTGGGAGTTTCGCTTCCGCCTGCTGCGCTGGATTGGGCACGCGCTGTGGGTAGTGCTCTTCCTGTGGTTGGCAGCAGGCCTGTACGCGAGCTTCGGACGCAACAGCAACTATCTCGAAGTTGTGCAGCAGAAAGCCAAGGCGCTCGCTGCGCAGGTTACGAGCTTCTACAAGAAGCCAGAACCCGCCGGCATGCCTGAAGTCCTGGCAGCAGCCCACGACCTGCCTGCCTATTCAGGCCTGAATCTCGCCGACCCGACGCTCGATTGGCGCTATGGACTCTATACCGTGCCACCGGAACTGGATGCCGCGACATTTACCCATAGCAAGCTGCAGGACAACTTGCTGGTGCCGTATCTCGTGCGCCGAGTGGAAACGGTGCTGACCTCGGCAGTCGCTGGCAAGGATGCCAAGCGCACCTATGACACCCTGCGGGTTTATCTGATGCTGCATGACATGGCCAAGTTCAATGCGTCGGATGTCCGAAGCTGGGTGCGGAGTGACTGGGCAACCGGTAACGGTGCTGATGCGTTTGGTGGTCGGGTAGCGATTCTCGAACACTTGGATGACCTGCTCAATGGCAGCCGTGCCGTGCAATCGCCTTATGCCAAAAATGAGGCATTGGTCCGTTCCGCACGCGACTTCCTGGACACCAATACTTCAATCGAACGTCTGTACGACCGTGCCAAGGTGGCGATGATCGAGGAAGCCCCTCAGGAGTTCACGCTTATCCGCGCGGTTGGCCCCCAGGCGGGTACGGTGTTCACGCGAGCCAGCGGCGAACCGCTTGAGCGTGGGATTCCCGGCCTCTTCACCTACGCGGGCTACCATGACCTGTTCAATGCGCGTTTGCCGGAATTCGTTGCGAAGGCGCAAGGCATCGATGCCTGGGTAATGGGGCGGGCAACCGGTCTTGGGGCTAAGAAAAAAACGCTTGAGCAGGCAGCCGGAAAGTTGGCCGGAAACGATCCGCTCACGCAGGAAATCCGTCGCCTGTATCTGACCGAGTATGCCAGGCGCTGGGAGGATTTTCTCTCCGATATCCGGGCGGTGACGGGTAACAACCTGGCCTTTGATCTGGAGATTCTGCGCAACTTGGCCGCCCCGGATTCGCCGCTGGCACGCCTCGGGCGTGCCGCGGTTGTTGAAACTACGCTTAGCCGGCCGGTTGAGTCGGAAGACAAGTCACTGACTGACAAGGCGCTTTCAGCGCTGGAGAAGAAAACGGAGAAGGTTAGTGGCATGACGGCTCGCGCCGAAGCTCGGCAGGAACGGGAACTGGTTGACAGCCGGTTCGCGGCGTTACGCGAGGTGGTAACTGGTCAGGCCGACGTGAAGAAGACCGATGGGCAGAATGCAGGCAAAGCACAACTGGATGGCATTGCGGGAATGGTGAACGCCTACTACACCACACTGGTGGTCGCCAACAATGCGCTGAATACCCGCAATCTGCCACCGCCTACGGACGCCGGCTCCCAATTGCGCATGGAAGCGGCCAAGTTGCCGGTGCCCTTCAAGGCCGTACTCGCCGATCTGGTCGTGCAGGGCACGCGGGATGTCAACAAGGGCATTGGCGATATTCTGATTGCACAGATGGATGCGGTCATCGGCGAAAGCTGCCGCAGCGCGATCGATGGCAAGTATCCGTTCACACCAACGTCGAAGCAGGACGTGGACCCGGAGGATTTCGCGCGGGTATTTGCTGCCGGCGGCGTATTGGACGACTTTTTCCAGAAGGTTCTGGCACCCCATGTCGATACCACCGTTTCGCCATGGCGGTACAAGCTGACGGCGCCGGACGTTCCGCCGGTGGCTGGGCCCAGCCTGGTGCCGTTCCAACGTGCCAAGGAAATCCGCGAGGTCTTTTTTCGCGAACCGGGCGCCAGGAAGATGGCGTGGAAGGTGGATCTGAAAGTCGTAGAGTTGGATCCGGAGATTGTCGAGCTCAACATGGACTTCGATGGCCAGAGCCTGCGCTACGTGCACGGCCCGGTGATCCCCTTGAAGATTACCTGGCCTGGCCCGCGTGGCGGGCAAAATGCCGAGATCAAGGCTAGTCCGCGTATTCGTCCGGAAACTTCGACGCTCGCCGCGAACGGGCCTTGGGCACTAATGCGTGTGATTGCCAAGGGCAAACTCGCTGGCTCGGCCACAGCCAGTCATTTCCTGGCCGAATATGAGTTCGACGGCCGCAAGGCCCAGCTCGACATCAATACCGGAAGCCTTGCCAATCCGTGGACCACCGGTCTGCTGCAAGGTTTCCAGTGTCCGGGGAGATCCGGATGATGGCCGACCAGTTGCACGCCAGAAATCACCTGCTCAGGCTCGCGCAGCCCCTGTTCTGGACGCTGGATGAACTGTCGCCGGAGCTCGATTCGGTCGCTCGGTTGGACACCTTGCAAACCGAAGCGCGGGTGCGAATGGTAACCTTCGCGAACTCCTGCTACTCGGCTTCGATGAAGGCGGATGACGTTGAGGCGATCCGCTATTGTTTCTGTGCAGCCGTGGACCAGGCGGGGACGCGCATTCGCGGACGGGCGGATAACTGCAAAGGGGTCTGGCTGCAGCGCAGCCTGCTAAAAGAGTACTATGAAGAAAACGGCAGCGGTCAGCGTTGTCGCGCCTGGATTGAGCAGTTGTCGCAGAACCCGAAGTCGCATGCCGATGCATTGGCCGTCATCGCTCACCTGATCGAGCGGGGGCTAACGGATGAGCGAGGGCAGCCGCTTCCTGCGATACGGTTGGCACAAAGCCAGGCCAGTCCGGCATTCATTGCCTACGGACGTTCCGTCGTGCCTCATGCTCGACCGGCACTCACTCCGGTCGGGCGAGGACATCGCACGAGATGGACTCTCACCCTGGCCGCGATTGTGGTGATTGCTGTCCTGACATGGATGGCCTACCGACAACATGCCGACGGCCAGGCATTGGCAACCCGGGTTGACCAGTTGTCCAGCGAGGTGGCGCAGAGGGAGTCGGCCGATCGCCAACTGCAACGCTGGCTGGCACTCGGCATCGCCGCAGGGTATGTGAGCCTGGGGCAACGGGGTGATCGCGTGCATCTAGTGTTCAGCAGTGACCTCGGATTTCCGTCCGGAAAGGCTGACGTGCCCCCTGCGCTGGCTCGGCAACTCGATCAGCTTGCAGCCATGCTCGCGAGTACGGATGCGCAGGTGACGGTGGTCGGTCATACCGACGAGGCGCTTGCTCCCCACGGTACGCAAGCGTCGAATTTTGCCCTGTCGGAGTCCCGCGCGATAGCCGTGGGGCGCTATCTGCAGAAGCGGGGCATCGTCAGCAAGCGGATCGCCATCATCGCGCGGGGCGCATCCGATCCCGTGGAAAACAACCGGACCGAAGCTGGTAAAGCGCTGAATCGACGCATCGAAATCATCATTGATCGTACGCCGGAGCAGGCGGGCGCGAGAAATTTCGGGCGTTCCCAGAATTCGAAGGAACCGCCGTGAGCGCTCTCGACCGGTTGCAATCCAGGGCGCAAGAGCATCGATTGGTTTGCTATGCGACCGATTGGCGGGGGCGTGACCGCACAGGACGTATGAAGCGCGAGGAAGACAAGCGCATTCGAGGTCGTATTGAAGAGTGAAAGGAGGACTGATGTTAGCCGACGTTGTTCGCCCCATACCGGATGCCGTGCCCGCGAAGCGATCATGGAATGGCATACCCACAGCCTGTCATTTCGGCACGTGCTACTGGTTGTTTCTCGCGGAGTTTGGGCGGGCACCGACCCTCAGTGAGTACGCCGAATTCCTGGGCAATCCGCAACTTCTGATTCAGCGGCTGCTTCCCTTTGGGCAAAGGCTGACGAGAAAGGCGATCCAGAGCGGATTGGTGCCAGGCACGATTGTCGTGTTCGTGAAGGATGGCGCGCCAGATCACTCTTGCGTCGCAACCAACCCATGGACGTTGTCCGGTTACAACCAGGGATACATCTTTCCCAGTGGGCAATTTCTTCAATTCACGAACAACCACATCAGTGAATTGCGCTGGCACTCGGGGCTGTTTGGGAAGGATCACGACCAGGTGCAGTGCAACATTTCAGTCGTCGAATGGGCGGATGTCGTGGCGATCGGCGAGTCGGTCGCCAAGGCCGTGGTGGGGCACCAATGCATTCGGAACGGGACACTGGCTATCCGCTGACCCCCTTGTGCCACGGATGTGCTAGTCGGAGATTGATACACATGATGCGCTTGATCACAATCTATTCAGATGCCTATGTTTTCACGAATCCTCATCGGAAGGATCCAGGCAAGGACCGTTTGACCATTCTGGGGCATGGTAGAAGGGGGCAGCTCACGAAACGGAAAAAATCGTACGCTAATTGCCCAACGCCCATAAATGAAAAATCTACTTTAAAGCCTGACCAGGCAAGGCTTTGAAGGAAACCCATCGAGTCTGCGGAGGGATGCCGGGATGAGGCTGGAAATGACACATAACACCAATAGTTATGAAACCGCCTCGCCTTATGTCTAGATTTATCGGAAAGTGATGCCAGCATCCCGATGCCTGGCGATGTCCGCGTGGCGTCTACGCTATTTTCGCGCAGCAAAAGCCTGATTCATTTGCCTTGCTCGTTGGATCTCGTCGCTGTGCAAATAGGTGGAAGTCGTCGAGATGGTTGCATGGCGCAAGTTATCACGCACCATCACCAGTTCAGCACCACGCGCGAGCGCATGCGAAGCGTGCGTGTGCCGTATCCAGTGAGGGCTGGCGCGCCGCAACTTTTCTGCCGTGGCAGGCCGCTCGTCCTGGATTGCATCTGCCGCCAGCCCGAAAAATCCCTTGATCACGCGCCAAAGCCGCGTACTCTCGATGTGTGCACCGTCTTCCTCCAGACTCACGATAAGCGGTGTGGTCGGATTCCATCGCGTAGGCGTGACGGTCAGCCCTCGTTGCAGCAAATACTGATCGAGTGCTGAGCGAGCCAACGGCGGCAATGCCACCTTGCCGTGCTTTTCGCCTTTGCCGACGACATGCAGCCAGTGCTCCCCTTGCTCGCCCGGGCGGATATCGCCCAGGGTGGCACCAACCAACTCGCCCGCCCGCAAGCCAGTCGCATAGCCGAAGTCCAGTAGAAATCGCAGCCGCTGGGCTGCGGGCTCGCTCCAACCGCAGGACCATTCGAGACCATCGGCAAGCGTGCGAATCAGCAACCATTCCCCCTCGGAGAAACCGCGCGAGACGTCGAGCCCGGCGCGCCTCGTCTGACCTTTGACTTTGACACCAGCGAAAGGATTTGCGAGGAGGTAGCGCTGCTCGACGAGCCAGCGAAACAGTGCGCAAAGCACATTCAACGCGTAGGCCGCAGAGCGAGCCGACAGCGCACCGGTGAAGGGATGCCATTCCGGACTGTGCCGTGGCCGAGACGGCCCGACCCAACGGGCGCGCGGCGTTGGTCGACGCAGGAACGCGCGATAGGCGATCGCGTCGTCGGTGGTGAGTGAGGACAAGGCTCGCCCCCGCTCAACGATCGCCCACAGCATCAGGCGTTCGGCCTCTTTCCGATAGGCGCGTTGTGTCGCGGGCGATTCGTGCAATGACAGCCATGTCTTGACAGCCTCGTAGTCGTTCGACGCGTCGAGCAGACTCGTGGATCTGGGTGCCCGAAACAGCCCCCGAGAGCCATCTACGTCGTGCGGCACCTGCAAGTGCTCCCATGGCGTGACGACCCCGTCGGGGGCTGCGACGATCAATGCCCGCGCCCGTTCGGTCAGCGCCGGATACGCGGCGAAGAAGGCTTCGACGTGGCGCGCTCCGGCGATGCCGAGCCCCTCAATCGCTTGCCACCAGCGTCGGCGGCGCGGAATACGCACGGTCAGGTCAGATAGCGTTCGAATGCCGTGAGCGTGTAGTGCCCGGACCGTGCGCGGCGACAACCACATGTCGACGGCGTCGGATATCTGCGGCACGGGCATCGGTATTTGGCGCAGTGTCTCGATCGCTCGGGGGATGGTGTCCGCCGAGCGTCTGGAGGGGCGGGACGTGAAGATCGCGGCCAGGTCTGGCCGATGCCTTGTCTTGGCAAAATCGATCAACTGCCGCCGGATACGCCCGAGGATCCCGCGTGACGACGCACCCGCCGGCCGAGCTTGGTGTGCCAGATAACGGAGCACCGCCGCGCCAGCCTCCAGCCCGGCATACCACGCACGCAACGCGGCCAATTCCGCTTCATCCGGGAAGGTCGATGACTCCGGTGCCAAGATGCGTGTCTCACGTGTTTTCATAAACCCTAGTTTAAGAGGAGTATCGTGACGGGCTGATAATAAGACTTATCAGTCCAACATCACTTTCGTGACAGTTTCACCGATTCGATGCGATTCGCACACGCTAAAATTTCATCGAAAAATCAGGTTTTTCCCATATCAATTTTGGATCGACTTCGCTAGATTTCGGCTGGAGCCGAACCCCATAAAGCGGGAACACTTTTCGATGCACCCGCCAACACGTCCTTGCCATCGGCTACCCGCCTCAACCTTGCTTGTGGTCAGGCTCCGCCGGCTTCCTCATCCTCACATTCCCCAGGAGAGTCAATGCTCAAGAGAGTGTTATTGCTATTTCTTCCGGTGTTGCTGTTCATTGCTGGCTGCGCCAATGGCGGCATTGGCAAACCTGGTTACGTCGATGTATCTGCCTGGAGTGCGAACTACACCGAGGACTACATCCAAGATTTCGAGATTCAGACCGTTGACGGACAACAAACTGGAGTTGGAGGTGTTCAGGTCAAAGAGTTCTCGAAAGGCGGGACGGGTGGCCGAGAATGCTGCGCGCTAATGCCCGGCGTCGGAAAGACAATCAAAGTGGTGTGGCGTGTGGGCGACGGAAACGCCCCTAAATCATTGTGGAAGACCTATAGCCAGGATGTCGTGGTTGCCGGAACCATGCCTACCGCCACGCGCGAACATAGCTATTTGGTGGTGCGATTCTTTCCAGGCCATAAGGCAGAAGCTGAATTGTTTCCGTCGGAATTACTCGACCCGAATAATCCAAGAGTGGATCGATTGTTTTCCGGATCACGCGTGATGCGCCGGATGGGGGAATAAGCGTGCAAGACTGGTTAGACGACGATCCGATGGACAATCTGCGCGCCTGCAAGACGGCGACGCTCCTCTACGATGAAGACTTTTCCGCATGCGCCACCTGCGAGCAGAAGCCGTGGATCAGCTTATTTTTCGACGGCACCGGCAACAATCAGAAGATCGATGAGCCGTTGAACAAACTGTCGAATATCGCTCGACTGTACTTGGGGCATCGTGATGAGCCGTATCTCATCAGCCGGTTCTACTATCCAGGCGTCGGCACGCCAATGGACGCGAGCAATCCGAGCTGGGTGGACAAGATTCGCGATAGCGAGATGATCGGTGGCGCGATGGGTCTAGGCTGGGATGCTCGTCTCGAAATGGCGGAAACCGATTTCCGAAACAGCCTGAAGTTCAACCACAAGGTCAAACGTATCGACGTCGCGGTCTTCGGTTTCTCGCGTGGTGCAACGCTGGCGCGGGCATTCGTCAATCGTCTTCTCGCCAAGTGTACGTTCAAAGACAACGTACCTCACTGGCCGTGCCCGACGGCGGTCGATGGCGAATCGGCTCCGCTGCACTTCCGGTTTCTCGGCTTGTTCGACTCCGTCGAGTCGGTCGGGCTGCCCGCGCACAACCTGTCGAGCATGCAGACCGAAATCCCTGAGCAGGTCGATCGCTGCCTACATTTTGTCGCCTCGCATGAATTGCGCGCATGCTTTCCGCTCGCGCCAGTCCGTAATTCAGCAGGTTCGCACGAAGAAATTGTGTTCCCAGGCGGCCATTCCGACGTGGGCGGCGGCTATCGGCCCAACGAGCAGGCGCGCTGAACAAGATGCGCCTTCAGGCAGCCATCAGCGGCGTGCCATTTACTCCGCCGAGCATGGCAGGCAAGAATGTCAATGATCTGTTCGAATACGACGCTGCGCTCAAGGCCTCGTACGAAGAGTACTGTACTGCGGTGAGCGTCCACGGCAGCCTCGAAGATCAGGTGCTCGCCCACATGCGTCTTTACTACGGCTGGTTGAAGGTCCGTTTCGACGCAGATCCGCGCCAGATCTACGCCGACATCGATGCGCTCGAGGAAGACTCGAAGAAGGAGCTGGCGAAGATCCAAAGCCTGCATTCCAAAATGAGCAACGACTCAGGCCCCGCTCCCAGAATCGGTGCGTGGCAGCGGTGGCGCGATATGACGGGTGATGCCACAATGCATGTCGTTTTGTTACGTTTTTCCCGTCCAGCAAAGGTCGGCGGTACCCGGCTCGCACCGACGTTCCTTCGATGATCTAGACAGGAACATCTTGCCGCTCGAGTCGGCCGATTCACTCACGACTTGCACCACCGCGTCGGGGCGTCAGCGCGCAAGGACTCACCCGTTAAAACAGATATCGGAAGTTGGCTGTGC
>NZ_JBIVYJ010000012.1:0-20043 GCF_044772185.1 Pandoraea sp. NPDC090278
AACGCCCGCATCCTACGCCCGGAAACTGGCGAAGAAAGAGTTACATTAATCCCCGGACTCTAAAGCCTGGTGCTACTGAGAACGGGGAGACGTCGGCTTTGCCAACCGATATGGTCACTATTCTGTGTAGTGGGCTACAGGGATTCGAGATGAAAGCAATGAGCGAACCCGGCACATTGCGAATTGCAATGCCCGGGCTGCAGGTGGAAGTGACTTAACGGCCGCGCTGGAAATTTGTTGCGGCGTACCAAGAGACAAAGGCGGCGAATGCGAACAGGCCACCGAGTAGTTCTGGTGTGATGGTGACTGGGATGATTGGCAATATGATGAGCCAGCTGATCGAGCGGCCAAGAGAGCCGCCCGCAATACCGAATCCGACCGAACTGTACTGTCCGAACTTGAATCGCTTTTTCTCGCGAGCGACCAGTCCATCGACTAGTGAAGGAAGGACTAGCCCGAGAACGCCCGTGACATAGAGCGGCCAGAAGGCATACCACCGCCACATAGCGCGGTAGACCAGCAGCCAGACCTTATTCGACCAGTTGTGCTGAAGGTCAGACACCTTTGCCGCCGGCCTTGGCGTTGTGTCTCGCACCTGGTCAACGGAAGGTTTGTACAATCCTGTCGAGACAAACCACCGTACGAACGCGGCCCCCGCACGATCGTTCACCGCATCAACATTTCGGCCCGTATTAGCGAGGAGTTCGACCTCAGCTTCTGGGACCTTTAGCTTCGCCGCCGGAAGGAACAGAGGAACCGCGATGATGCAAAGTACCGGGGCAACGAAGACCCAGAAGTAAAACTTCTGAGTAAATCCGCTCGCTTGGCCGCTGGCCATTACGCAACCTCCGTCGCGGAGTTGCCTGCAATGACCAGCCGAATGATGTGGCGCCCGGCCGGCTCTGGCAATAGACGAGCACCGAGGAGCGCAGCGGACTCTCCCGGCATTTCCTCTTTATCGACGCCTTCGATACGAGTGATCAAAATGCTTGCACCATCGTGCGCGGCTAGAAATGAGTAGTACGACTCCTTCATTGCATCCCACTGAATCGTCCCACTCGGCACTCCCGCCGTTACGCAGACTCGGAACACCTGCGCGGCCCTACGCATGAGCGCCACTGTGACTTCGGGTACAGGATCCCTTCCATCCCGAGAGCAGCTCTGAAATGCACTGATCATATCCACCAGGCAGTCTTCCAGAAGGCAATTCGAGTTCCCGGGGATGTCAGGTCCAAGATGAGCCGCGACCATATCCGCTACGGTCTTCAGATAGGGATGCTTAGTCCACAACTCTTGTGCCGCCGCGTAAAGGCCTGCGCCTCGCGCGATCTTGTTGATGCTCGTGGCCTTTTGAAGTTGTTTGTTGGTTCCGGGCATATGTCTGTCGATTGATTATTGTATGAGCCGTCAGTTGATCATCGGATAGCGTCCTTTGTAGAGGGTACTGCCCCCTAGAAAGGCGAAATAGTTGAATGCGGGCAGTCGAGTCAACAGATCCGGAGATACGAATGGGGCGTCCTTCTCAGTAACGGACCGCGTATGTCCGCTGGTGAACTCGGTTGGGTGCGCGGCGCTCGCGGAATTCATGGATAGTGCTTCGGAGTGTTGCCGATAGCCCGTCATCCCGAATGACTCGGCGATCCACTTAGCCATCTCATAGTCCTTGATGCGCAGACAAATGACGTTGTTCAAGTTGCCCAACACCTGCCTAGCCTTTTCCTTGCTTCCAAGTTTCGCGATAAAGTCTGCATCCGTTTTAGCTGCAAGGAAGCACTTGAAGCCCGCACCTCCTCCCTTGTTCAAGATCTGAATCAACTGGTCGTTGATGACCTCTGCCGCCTCGTCGACGAACAGGAAGACGTTTTTCTGATTCTCGAAGTTGTAGATGGAGCCGCACACGCTCGCGAGATCCGCAAGAATGATGGACCCCATTGCCGAGCCGATGATCTTGTTCGAAAGTGAATCCAACGCAACATACAAGACCGCTCCTTCGTCGATGATCTTCTTCATGTTGTAGATCGGACGCGGATCATTGATGTCCGTAGGATCCGGTGACAGTAGCTTCCCGATCTCGTCTGAGCCGAGCATTTCAAGGATTGGCTCCAGCACCTGAATCATCTTTGAGTAGTGTTCCTTTGAGTGCTTGACCATTGCGATAAGCGCGTCGATAGTTTCGTCGCCGGAGCCGTCGCCAGTGATCGCCATGTACAGCAGGATCATCGCTCCCAGGCGAATTCCCTTCGCCTCTTGCACGTACTGCTCTAGATCGCCGTCCCACGCACTTCCCCTCGGATGGTTCGCAACGAACCACTTGGTCAGGATGGACTCGAGCAACGGCTCGACACCCATCTGGGTGTAACGCTTGACACTTCGGATGCTTGGCTTCTGTCCGTCTGCAACCTGGCCCCGCATGATGCGGTAGAGCGTCTTCCATGCGAAAGCCGCGAATGTCCCCTCGGCGTCCACCAGTTGGCCAATCCGTGTAGCCGGCTCGGCCAAGTTGTTCCAGTTCGCGAGAACGTCTAAGCGGATGGACTTTGATGGATGAGCGGGATGCATATACAAGAACTTTCGCCCCGCTCGTTCGCATTCCAGACGTAACCGCTTCTCCCAATCCTTATCACCTTTCGGATCGATGACGATACAGGTGTTCCCCTTCTGGTAGACAAGCTGAGTCGTAATCAGCTCGTACATTTTTGTTTTTCCTGCGCGCGTCGTTCCTGTGATCAGCGTGTGGCCTGTCAGTGCCCCAAAGGGGATGCCGATCGGAATTTCCTCTGGTTCGATTCCGTGGATCCATGGGACGCCAATATCCGTGTCCTTGATCCGGACCCAGTTCTTAGGAGTCAGCCACTCCCTGACTTCATTGGGCATCCACGCAGGCAGCGGTGGTATGTCCTGATGTTCGCCACGCATGATGTTCGTCGCGATTTCCGAATGCTGCTGCTGCCACTTGAATCCTTCGCCCATGTATAAGCAGTCTTGCTTGTACATGGCATACGATCGATTGAGCAGTTCCTGAACGTCGACTGTTTCAATGCGCAACGCGCTCAGAGATTGTCTGAAGCGATATAGATCAATCGCATTGTTAATGCGCTTCGCCGACATTCCAGCTGCGACGGCCGCAGCCACCCACCAGTAGGGCGGTTGCGTCCCGATCATTCCGGCAAGGCTTCCGCTCCAAGCCGCGGCGGCCGCCACGTCGTAGTTCGGGCGGAACATGTCGAGATAGGTCTTCTTCACTTTTGGTCTCGCTCGAGAAGTGCCTTCGCCTCATGCTTGAGGACGATTCTTCGCCCTTCCTTAGCCGCAACGAGGCCAACCGTGCTTAGCTGCTCTACAACGGACGTTGGAGAAAGGCCGTACCTTCCGAGGGCAGCGATAGGTACTACGATTCCAGCTTCAGTTGCTTTGATGTTCTGCATCAATCTCTCGTACTCGTCGTCGGCACGTATTGCTGTGAAGAATTGCTGCAGTACCGCCGGCAGAGTCTCGTACAGAGAGAGCTCTTTTTCGGGTTCGGGCGATGGGTCCGGGTCTCCTCCGCTATTTGCCCCAGTATCTGCTAGTGGTGGTGCTTCATCCGAATTAGCTTTCGTCGGAGCGGTATCCGCAATCGCCTGGGCCAAGCTTTCGGCCGAAACCCCGGCTGGGGGCTCGGTACCCACATATGGCCGGGTCGCTGCCCTCAGTTCGTACTCCCGTGCTAGCCTCTGCGCTTCACGGACTGTCGTTGTCAGAGGGGTCTCTCCTGGTCTCATATCCCCGGGCATTAGCGCGTCATACATTGCCCGCGTGACTCCCGGGTCAAAGGTGTTCCAAAAGCCCTGTCCGAATACGTCGGTAGCTAGTACGGCTACTGTTGCCGGGCTTGTAGTGGCTGGAGCCTTTCGCCACGCGATCTCGTATGGGCTCTTTGCCCCAGACTCTTTCAGCCACTGAGCCAGCGGTGCGTTGTGCCGAAAACCATGCCACACCCGGTCGGTCGTAGCGTCACGAACTTCGAGATTCGAATGAATCAACGCTGGAATAGCGCCGAGGCATGCGGCAAACGCCGCGAATCGGTATTGAGGATCCAGTTGACGACGGATTTCGGTGCCCACACCAGTAGTGAAAATCTTCTGGTCAGCCACTCTGAATGCGAAGAGGCCTGAAAATAGTCCGAACCGGAGGGCACCGGTAGGGCCGTGGTAGACGTCTTTTCTAAGTGGGCACGCCAAGACGTACTCGGCTAGGGAGTGCACAAGCCGTAAGCAGTGCGTGTCGAACGCCGCGCTGTCCATGTTTGCAGCGTTCTCGAGCAGTTGAAGGACGTTCGTCTGCTGGTCTACCGAACGGATCAGGTCCTTGGCCTCCTGATATTCGAAGCGCATTGTCGTGTGTACTTGATCCTGAATTCGCTTTGGAGCACGTGTGAGTCGCGCTCAGAGCTCAAGTTGCTGATTCGGTAGGTGATGGCGCTCCATGCCATACCACCGAACGAAAATTCGTAGTGGCAATACAGTCAAAGGATTTGCCTACTCGACAGGATATTGGGCGGCGCTGTGTCCGTTCTCGCGAATGGTGCAGTGTCTCCGGCGATATTCGCTTCTGAACGGGACGAGTTCACTAGATCTGCAGGGCTTCAGGGGTTTTTCTTCTATATGTACATGCACCGATGCGTTTACGTGTTTAATGACGTTTACCCGGTTTACAGACGTTTACGGAACTGAGATCCCCTACTGATAAGGGGTAGCGGGCGATATGGTGTATGTGATTGGTTGTAATGGTGTACGGCTCTGGTTCCTAGGGTATGGGGATATGGTTTCTATGGTGTAAGCACCTGGTTCTCCAGGTGCATGGATATGGGTGTCAGGTGTGGAAGCTTGGTGCTGTATTCATGGAACCATGGGTGTGCACCTTCGAGCTGGCTTGAGGTGAATACTTTTGGGTGCGCTGGCCCAAACCTCGACGAGAAAGGTGTATGAGCTTGGTTGCGGGCTTGGTTTCATGACGCACCGTAATTCATTGAATTTGCGTGATTTTTTCTTGAGCTTGGAACTGAGGTCTGGATCCGAGGGCAAAAAGGTGAGGCCATGGCGGCGCTGTATGGTGAACTCGTTTGGTTGTCGAACCTTATGCCAGTTACGTCGTGAGCATGTAGCGGATTCGCTGTTTGAGCTTGAACAGGGTGATCTTAGGTGTATTACTTTGGTTCAAGTGCTGAGCTAATTTTGTAAGCTAAGCCTCTGTATTTTAATAACTAATCCTCGATCCCATTCTTCGATGTCCTTTCCCGCGATGGCGCGTCGCATCAACCTCTCCTGCGCTTGAAGGTGTACGGTTTTGGTTGTTTCTACCGGAAAAGTTAGTTGGTCGACGAACAATCCGGGATGGCACGACTATGCGATCCACTCATAGGTGAACGGTTTTGGTTGCTTCCTGCTGATTCAACCTCGGGCCAATCGACGTCAAATCGTGATTTTGGCGAGAGTATGCGTTCACAGACTGAGTGCATAGGTGTATGCGTTTGGTCCCGGATTTCCTTGTCAAGGCTGAAAGGTGTACGAGTTTGGTCCGCATTCGAGTCATCCATTCAGGGCTGAACAGGGTATAGGTGCATTACTTTGGGTCAATGGGTGTCCCCTGCACTTCTGCCCTACGCTTCTGAATTTCCTGTCTGCTGATGCCTAGCAAGAGGCGTCTGGATGAGCGATTTTCGAAGTGTATAATTTTGGGAATTTTTGGCCGTTTGTCCTTGCAGACCTCTTGCGGTAAAGCTCGCGCGCGCGCCCTCTCAACTCGTACTCTCACTCAACCGCTCGATCCTTCTATGGCGAAAAAGAACACAGACTCGCAGAGCAACCAACTGGTAATGTTCCCGTCGGACCAGGTGCCTGTTTTGTTCAAGAAGGCAGTCGAGGCAATCCAAATCGCGCCTAAGAAGGGGACGATCACGCTGCAGCAGCAACGGGGTTGGAACATGCTCATCCGCAACGCAAACAAACAGAATGCGGATTTTCTTAGAACTACTCAGACCGCGCCAGAGGGACAGGCAAAGCCACTTGAGACGTTCTCCATTTCCTTGAAGAGCGTGCGGGAAGGTCTGCGACTAAGTAATAGCAACAATCGCGAGTACATCAAGGACACCGTTAGCTCACTCGTTGGGATTGTGGTGAGCTGGAACGTGCTTAACGAATCGGGCCAAGAGACCGAGTGGACTGCTTCAGGCTTATTGGCCAGCGCAACGATTCGCGGTGGCACCTTGGAGTACACGTTTTCTGAACAGGTCAGGCAGATCGTCACCAATCCGACCATGTTCGCCTATCTCGATGAGAATGTAGAGCATCGATTTCGAAGCCCCCATAGCCTAACGCTTTGGCAGAACGTTGTTCGTTACGAGAACTTGGGGCGCACAAAGCGGTTCGATTTGAAGACGTTTCGGAAGATGTTTGTCGGTGAGGACGGTGCAAAGGGCGTTTACAAGGAATACAAGGTGTTCAAGCGCTCGGTGTTGGCGCCGGCGATTGCAGAGGTGAACGCCTCTTCCAATCACGTAGTGAGCATGACGGAATTCAAGGAAGGGAGATCGGTCGTCGAACTCCAGTTCTCGATCGTGGAAAAGCAGGCGGCACCTTCTACCGACGACCAAGACGCTGTGTCGAAAATGGTAGCAATCGGCGTCAAACAAGCCGACGCCCGTACCCTCTTCTCTCGTTACGGAGCGGAGAAAGTTGATGTGGCGCTCAACTATGTTGAGGATCGCCGTAAGAGGCAGGACCAACAGCCGATCGCGAACCTCTCAGCCTATTTCAAAAAGGCACTCTCGCAAGGCTGGACGCTGGATGTCGAAGACGTCTCGAATGCACGGAAAGGCGGTTCGTCTGCAGGAGCAGATCAAGGGACCGACGACGCGCAGCGTGAAGTTCGAGAGCTCTATATGGCTGCGCAGATTGACGAAGCGAAAGCCTATTTCGAAGAGATCGCCGACAACGAGCGGGAAGCAGTGGTTATCGAATATAACGAACAACAGTCGATCGACCGCTTCCGCCTCTCCTCCAAACGAAGAATTACTCCAGCAGCTGAGCGGAGCTTTCTGCAATGGTTGGCCTACAAGGTTTGGGGCGAACCGACATCGGAAGATTTGCTCAAGTTCGTTCTCACATCGCAGAAGCGGTAATTATTCTATTTCCACTATTAGATTTCTAAGTCTTTCCGACTTCAAAGACGAGCGAGATTTCGCTTTTGCAGCACATTGATAGAGCATCTGATACACAACCAGACTGCCATTTTCAAAAAAGATTGAATCCCGCTTTCCGTCGAGGAGCCATGCCTTTGTACGTACAAAGGCATGCGGTGAGGCGCTGAATAGTGTAATCATGATCCGCGGGCACCATTCTTTGCTCGAACCGAGAGTCACTCGCAGTGACATCATGATTAGCAGTAAAGTGACCCCATATCGACTGGTGGCTCGAAAAAGCCGCTGGTGGCTCACTCTGAGGTTTCGCAACTCTTCGCGATAACTCCCATCAGCTCGTGGAATTACCCAGGCACGAAATCCCCCTTACGGTTCAATTCGCAGCAAACCAACAACCTTTGTACGTATCAAGATTCGAGGCGCGCGTTTATCCAGAGGCGGCCCATAATCACCGAGCAATGGGCGCAATGCGGAGCAGCAACGTTGCGTGGAGGTGTCGCTCCGGCATGGTACTGTTAGACAATTTGCCATCGGTCGCGCCAAGAGCGAGCTTATGCTCATGTAGTTTAGCGACAATCGGTTTGGGTCTTCGTACGTACAAATGCGTTCGGATCGGCCTTCTCATCACGCTTCCCCTAGCGAACCTCGATGCATAGCTGCGCCTCTCTCGATACGTCCGGTGACGGGAGCTTACAAACTGCAATAGATATCGTCCTTTGAGGATTTTTGTACGTATCAAGATTCCGATCGATTGCACCTGAGCCTCTAAAGCCACGCTCGAGATATCGTCGTCGGGTCGAGCAAAGCCGCGAAACGAACCATGCTCGCTCGCTTTTGGCTCACCATGAGCTGCGATCCGGGGCGTTGACCTGTAGTTCTTGATACGTACAAAGATCGTCGCAACTGGGACGCTCGCCATTGAATCAAGACGCGCTGTCGCAGTTATCAAGACTCAGTTTAATGCGCCCTATTGCTCTTGATACGTACAAAGGTCAACCAACACTTTTCGGCACTTCTGACGATTTTGTGATGCGCTTGATACGTACAAATCCAGTGATCTGACGGCTGATCCCAGGCGGCTCTCGGCAGATACCCGATCTCGACGTCCTTGAGGTTCTCGAAGAAGTTTTGGTGCTGATTGCGTAGTGGCGACACGCGCTGCGGATGCTGTTCTGTTGCGGGAGAAACACGTCGGAGCTTGCATTATCGATTTTGTCGAATATCGTGGTTGAGTTTTGACGAAAAATCGTCTATTTTTATTTTATGGAATTTACGGAGTAAATATGGCTAAGTTGATTGCGGTCGCAAACCAGAAGGGCGGCGTAGGTAAATCCACCATGGCTGGGAATATTGCAGACGCCTTTGCGGAAATGGGAGAGGACCCGTTCGTTGCCGACCTCGATCGGCAGAACACGTTGGTTCAATGGAGTTCCATGGCCGGTGAAGGGGAGGGGCTCCGGTTCGTTACGGGAAATCTCTCTGCAGCTGGAAGAAACGTCCACAGTGAGTTGAAGAAATTCGTGCAGAGTTCGAAGTTCAAACACGTTTTCGCCGACTGCCCGCCGAGCGTGGACGACAAGACCCCTATCACCAGCATGACGCTCATGGTTGCCGATCTGGTCATCATCCCCGTTTCGCCGTCCCCCGCCGATTTCTGGTCGAGCGCTGAATTTGTTCAGGAGATCGAGAAGGCACGGATCCACAACCCGACTCTCAAGGCCGCTTGGCTTCTGAACAAGACGGAAGCGAATCGGACGTTGTCGGCGGGGATTCTGGAGGCGATTGCTGATACGGGAATACCGGCGTTCAAAACCGTGATTCCCACCCGTGAGTGCTACAAGCAAGCGATGGCGTTCGGTACGTCGGTTTTGATGATGACCGATCGAGGAGGAAAAGCGGCGGCGAAGGAGGTGCGCGCCCTTGCCAAGGAAATCTTGGAATTCCTGGAATCTTGATACGTACAAAGGAACGAACATGGCCACGAGCGCACAACGCAGCAAAATGCTCAAATCATTCACAGCACAGCGGGTTTCGGCAAGTCCGACGGCATTGGATCGGTTCGCCAATGTTGATCAGCTGCTGAAAGCCGCTGAGCAGGCGGAAGGGGAGGGCGATGTAACCGTACCTTCTCCCGTCATTGAGTATGGCTCGGTGGATTGGGATACATACTCGGCGGCTTACAAGTCGTATTGCGACGCCACCAACTACCTGCCAGGCAAAGTGATTGAGCTTGCGGTGGGCGACGTTGTGCGTAGTCCGTATAACCCTCGCATTTTCTACCGCAAGAAGACGTTAGAGCAGCTCGCACTGAGTTTGGTCAGTATGGGCCAACGTCATCCGATCTTTGTTGTCCCGGACTATGACCGACCTGGCAAGTATTTCATTGTTGATGGCGGACGAAGAGTACAGGCGCTAAGACACGCGAATTTGCCGACGGTCCGGGCGATTGTCCTCGACATGAAGATCGATGCTGACAGCTATAAGTTGGGACACCACCTGAACGCTCAGCATGAAGTCCAAACGGTTTTCGATAATGCTCTTGTCTGGCGAAAGATGCTTGACGATGGCGCTTTCAGTTCCCAGAAAGCACTCGGTGAAGAACTGGGCGAAGATGAGACAACTGTGTCGCAGACGTTGGCCGTCGGTCGACTTCCCGAAGCATGCATCCGCGTCATGGTAGAGAGCGACAAGCAGTTCGGAACCAATCTCGCTTATAAGATTAGCCTTTACTACGAACGCAATCGAAACGAGGAAGTGGTGATCTTGCTCATCAAGAAGATCATCACGGAAGACCTTTCGGTACGAGACACAGGCAAGCTTCTGAGCGGGGGGAGCGATGCTAAAACGGTCAATCGTCGGCGTCGTGCAGAGAACAGTGTGCCGATTAAGATCGGCGGCGTAGGGCAGGTGGGATTCATGCGGACCTATGGCGACGACGCCCTCACATTGGATCTCAAAGGGCTGCCGAAGGACACTCGGGACAAAATCCAAGTAGAGTTCAAGCAGGTTCTCGAGCGCGTGGCAGCAGACGGTGGCGACGCCAAAGGCGATCAAACTGAATAACGCTCACGCACGTTAGTTAATATACCGAAAGCGGTATATTTGCCGGAACAAAGGCTCGATGTGCTTTGCACATCGAGCCCATAAGTATCCAGAGGATCTATACGAAGGAACTCAACGAGTCCGAGGTACGAGGCGCTTCTTGAAACTGCAGCGGAAGGGGAGGGGAGCCCAGCCGGATGTATGACGCTGTTCGGGAGAGCCGCACGTTATGGGTTCCGTGTTGATTTTGAAGCCAGCGAAGAAGCGCACGATAGTGTGGTTGTTCGACCCGAATATGGACCGTCGGTATGTTGTCGAGAAATCTATTGGCAAGTGGCGTCCGGGCGGACCAACGCATGGGGACGTTCGTCGAGCCACTATCTAGCGTGACGAATGAGCCGACAGGAAGGGAATGCGAAAGTGACCGTGGGCTAATAGGATTGCCTCGTGAAACTCTTAGGGGGCCGCCGTTTGGGCGGCCTTTTCCATTTCAGCGTCACGATTGCGGTACTGCAGGAGCTTAGGAAGTGCTATTCGATATAACTATCAATTTATTTTTCTGATTTAACATAACTATCATTACGGTGTCAAGGCTATGTTCAGATGTCCGCTTCCCGGCCAAGTTGAAATGTCCGTTTTGGTAGACTTCGTAAGTAGCCAAACAGGAGACGAGGACAATGCCGCTGAGAGACATCCGCTCGACTTTTCTGCCTTACTGCGTGGAGCAGCAGAGTGATGGCAGATATGCAGTGCTCAATCGTGAGTACAAGCCTGTCGGGTTCTGGACCAGAGACTTCATCACGTATGCAGACCACCCTACCTTAGTAAAAATCAAAGGGCTTACCCCACAGCGTGCGGCCAAAATTTCCCACGATGGGAACCCAAATCCGGCGCTTGTATTCCTCTACAACGACAGCTGTGTCCCGACAGAAAGCGCTGCGAATATGGATGCATATCTACGGCGCCTAGCGGTGCTCGCACAGTTGAAAATTGACGGCGAAGCGCCCCACTCGATCACGAAGGGGGGATGATGGTGCTCACAAAGCTTGATGCCGCGATGCACCAGCTCAACGTTGCGATCAGGCTTTTTGTCGAGGAAGACTACCTGTCATCGCTTACTTTGGCCGGAGCAGCCGAAGGCATCTTGGACGGCCTTTGCCGTCGAAAAGGGCTTCCGACTGCCGCTGAATACATTGCCGAGTTCCATCTGGAAGATACGGACTCGACCTTGCCGGATAAAGCCAGACGCGGAGTAATTTACGCCGTACTAAACAATGGCCGCAACCAAGCGAAACACGCCAATCTTGACGGCGAGGACGAGGTTGACGTCGCTCAGGTTCATCCGCTCCAAATGCTCATGAGGGCAGTCCCGATGGTCCGTAATCTGGGTGCTCCGTCCTCGAAGGAAATACGCGAGCTGTATCAATGGATAACAGATCATCCCGAGGCTTTTGAATAGCAAGCGGAGCAAGCTGGCTATTGTCTTGCTGTCCCGTCTAACGGCCATTCGCGCTTTTGCAGGCGTTGCAATGCCTCCAGCATGTCGTCTTGCCCAAGCGATCGCTGCGACTTCTTGCCAGGCGGACGGCCGCGCCTGCGGGGCACGTCCTCTACCGTCGCCGACGGCAGCGACTGGGACCGCCGGTTGTCTCGCTTCTCTTGGACGTATTGGGCGAGCTGGAGCACATGTCCAAGGCGCTTGTTGTCTACGATGGCGCCTTGATCAACCTCTGATAACCGATCGTAAATGGTGTAGGGAAGGGCGGCACCATTCGCCCGTGGTTCAATCTTGCCGTCCGGGTATTGGTAGACCTCGATGTACTGGCTCGCCAGTTTGCGGGTCTCCGCCGTTTCCGTCAGGAGATACAGTTTCTTGTCGTATTGGAGCGTGAGACTCTTGGATACGCAACGCGGCTCGCGCCAGGTAAAGATCAGATCTAGATTCTCATCGGCGTGAAGTTGACGATGAGCATTGTGTTCATTGCGTGGCGGTTTGCCGAACCGGGCGTTGTAGTCCGCGATGAAGGTCGGCATGAAGGCATTGGCCGCTTCCATCGTGCTGATACCGCGTAAGCGCAGTTCCTTGACCAGCCGGTCCTGCAAGGTTAGATGCGTGCGTTCAACGCGCCCCTTTGCTTGGCTGCTGTTCGCACAGATTCCTTCAATGTTGAGCTCGAACAACGCTCGCGCGAATTGCGTGTGGCCGTCGCCGCTAGCGGCAGCCTTGCTGTTGACGCGGAATACTGCCGCCTTGTCGCTATAGAACGCCACTGGCTTGCCGTGACGCTCAAGATACGCGCGGGTCGCCTCAAAGTAGCTAAACGTGGATTCGGACGGCACAAAGCGCATTTCCATGATCCGGCTGGTTGCGTCGTCGACGTAAACCAATGCCGTACAGGCCGGTGCTCGATCCTCAAACCAGCGATGATCGCTGCCGTCGATTTGAATAAGCTCGCCGAGACAGGCGCGGCGATTGCGTGGCTGGTAAACCTTTGGCGGTCGTTGAGCGCGTGGCATCCAGAGCCCGCCAGCGACCATCAACTTACGTACAGTCTCTTTGGCAAGGCATAGGCCGTGAATCTCGCGCAACTTCTCGCAAGCCAACGTCGGTCCAAAGTCCGCATAGTTCTCGCGAATAATCGTCAAAGCCACGGCCTCACGCGACGCTGGGAGCCGGTTGTTGCTCGGGCGACCGTATCGACGGGAAACCAGGCCCGCCGGCCCGTGTTGCCGATATCGCTCCAACAGCCGGCGGATTTGCCGGTCTGTCACGTTTAGACGTTGCGCGGCGGCTACCGACTTAAGACGTCCCTGATGACCGCCTGTATGGTCTTGAGGCGATCCAGTTCCTGCAGCTCACTGTAATGACTCCGGTTCGCGCCATCGATTCGTTGCCTCGCATTCATGATCGGGGCATCTGAATACCACACGAACGGCTCGAACACGGACATTTGAACTTGGCTGGAACCGGACATTACAACTTAGCCGCTACAACAGGTACCAATTTGAAGTGTTGCGCTGGCGTTGGTTTTTACTGGAGAAACGAGCAACACTTCGCGTATGATTTGGCACCATTTTGTGAGTGCTGACGCGGAGTATCGCGCTGCGGTGGTGAATCTGATCTCGCAGCCCGCGGAGATTGCCTGTCGGTTCAGCTACGGTTTTCGGCGTGCTGACATGCACGAGCGCTACTGCCTAGGATGAGTATCCGACACCTGTCGTGCTTGTGAGGGGGATCTTGCCGGCCATTCTCAACATGCTTAAGTTGTTTCATGGCGCCTGACGGAGCGAGGGTTGACTGGTAGTTTTTTGAGTCACACACCCGCCAGCATTTTTCGTTGATCGATGCCTGAACTGGTAGCGCGGCAAGCCCACCAGGGCGGTGGGCTTTGCTGCGTGTGGACCCCGGTCTATTACCTAGGTGAGCAGAAGGTGCTGTTTTTGGATCTTTGTCATTTCTTCGGTTGGGATACCGGCCAGGCTTGCCCACTCATCCCAGATCCTGATCGCCGCGCGGGCCTGTTTGATGACCTCGCTTGCAGTCCCAATTCCGAAACGATCCGCCTCGGCAAGGAGATCAGCTTCGGTGAAATCTTTGAATTTGCCATTCACGGACATCAGGTGTTGATTCGTCCATTCACCTTCGGGATTGTGCGCGAACGTGACATCGTACGCAGGGGCCAATTCCCACGTGGTCGTGCCGTGCTTCAAGCGGAATGAGAAGTTCTTCGTGTGATCGTCGCAATTGCGGCCCATGACGTTGAAAACCATCCGACGGAATGCTTCTTCATGCGCCTCGTAGGGAAGTTCGAGTTGGCGGATTACGGTGAACAGTTGTGCATAGGCGTTCGTGCCTTTCTTCTTGTAGTCAAGATGGTCCATAGCACACAGCGTCTGCATGTGGTGTCGGATACTGGCACCTTCACGGTCGAAGCGCTTCGTCATGAAGTGGGCGCGGCCGTTTTCCTTCAGCAAGTCGCAATCCGACATATCGATGCCTGCGGCGCGAGCCATCAGGTGGTAAGCGTACTCAATACGGCCATAGGCCTGCGACGCGCCGAGCTCGTGGTCCTTACCCATCCCATCGAACTTGAGGAGCCAGTGCTCGAATCCCTCTGGGGCGTCCAATTGTCCCGACCGGATCTCCTGCGTCTCGGGGTTGAGGGCGATCACAGCTTTGGCCCGCGCACCACCGGCTGAAGTGCCCACATCGATGATGCTGCGCAGTGCGGCGTTGGTGTGATCCTCGTCGTCTACGACGCCCTGTACGGCTTGGCGAGCCTGTTCTACCAAGGCGCCAAGTGCAATCGCCGTCGGCTTATGTTTGGCCGGCCCACGCTGCGGCTTGAAAGTCAGGGCCCCCATTGCGCGGTTGCCCATGTACGCCAGCCGATCCAAGGGAGTGACATCTGTGGCGGGGATACCTTGCTCAGCCATGTAGCGGTTGATCAAGGCATTGCCGAAATCGTCAGGCAATGCATCGCTGAGCATTGCTGGCAGGCGCTTGAACGTGGGATCCGGTAGGTCGGTAAATATGTACGGTTCCTCAGAGCGCGGCATATGCAGCGGTGAGGGCTCGATACCATCTTTGAGAAAGGTCGGCGCGTAGCCGAACGCGTAGTAACCGTACTCGGGATCCAGGGCAACGGAGCCAATCCGAGTGTCCCAGAGGTAGGCGTCTACCTTCTCGACATGGGAGAAGCGTTTCTTCTTGGGCTTTTTGGTGGTCGCCATTGTGTCCTTATTGGTCCTGATCGTCGTCTCGCTTGCGTGGTTTGGTCGGCGTCAACGATCGTGCCGACTGGATGCGCTGTGCCGCGTTCAGCTTTGTCGCCGGGCTTGATGCCCGCAGACGGGTTGCCGCGCGCGTTGTAAAGGTCGCGGGATTAATCGTTGGTACGGGCGCCACTGTTTGGAGCCAAGATTCGCGGCCGAGCGCACGAATGACGCTCAAAAGCGTCTTGATGGTGGACCCCTCCCCGCTTTCCAAGCTGCGCAATGCCCGCACGCTGACGCCCGCCCGTGCTGCCAACGACTGCTGATCTAGATTTTTGTTCAGACGCAGTCGTTTGAGCTTGTCACCCAGGTCCGACTCCATTTCTTCGACCGTATGCGCGGTTGCCATATCAACACCTCATAATCGCCCGATTTCTGCCGGTTGATCTCTTGAATTCGCTTTAATTAACCTAAATCTGCCTCTTATGATAGATGATTTTATGAGGAAATTCAATGCATCGTTACCGGTGTTTATCTGCCGATTAAATGAAAATTATCGGTTAATAGGCGAAAAGCCACCGGTTATGACAGGCTCAATCCCTATGGACCTGTGCCGATCTCCAACCCGCCGTAGCTCAAGTCAAATCACCGGAGCGTGAGTTATGCCAGATCCTCCGCGGTCACCGCGATCGCCATGCCCCGCGCGCGACGATCCGCGTCGGTGTGCAGGTACTGGTTGGTCGTCGCGATACTCGCGTGGCCCATCAGGTCGCGCAGCACTGTCAGGTCCTCTTGCCCATGCAGGCGCTCGGCCGTTCGCGTGCCAAAGGTATGGCGCATCCAGTGAGGCGTCGCTTCGCGCAGGCGCGCGGCGTCGGCAGGGCTCGTGGGCTCGATGTAGTCGGCCGCTTCCGCGAAGACATCCTTCAAGATCACAGCGACCCGGTCATCGTCCAGCGGCGAGGCGATCACGACCGCCTCGGCGACCGGATCCCACCCTTTCTCGTACGTGTCCACGCCGTATGGTTTCTGCGCATCCAGCACCAGACGCCCCACGATCGGTGCCTCGGGCGGAATCTGCGTGATGTCGTCTGAATAGCCCCGCGAGACGAGATAGCCCACAATCAGCTCACGCGCGGCCGGCGCCAGTTCGATCTCGCGCAGCTTCTGCCCCTTACCAAACACCGAGAGCACCAAGCACTCGCCTTCGGTCAGGGCTTTCATGCGCAGGTCGCCCACACGCGCTGCGGCAATCTCCGAGAGTCGCTTGCCAGTGGCGTACGCATAGCGCACCAGGAACTGCTTGCGGATGACCGCCGGGTGCGACTGCGGCAAGGTGGCCAGATAATCGCGCACGGCCTGCCACTGCGCGCGCGACAAGCTGCGATCGACGTCCATTTTCCCGGCCCTGCCGGACGCCTTCGGCTTGGGCACGCCCGCAAAGGGGTTTGAGCCGAGGTAGTGCATCGTGTTGAGCCAGCCGCACAACGAGGAGAGCGCCGTCATGGCCTGGCGCACCGTGACGTCGGTGACGGGCCCCGAGAACGGGCGCCAGTCCGGGCTGTGGCGCGGCACGCCCCGCTTGGGGTTGATCCAGCGCGCGGCGGGCTGC
The DNA here is from genome assembly GCF_044772185.1 of Pandoraea sp. NPDC090278. Taxonomy (NCBI): domain Bacteria; kingdom Pseudomonadati; phylum Pseudomonadota; class Betaproteobacteria; order Burkholderiales; family Burkholderiaceae; genus Pandoraea; species Pandoraea sp. NPDC090278. The sequence goes on from NZ_JBIVYJ010000012.1 coordinate 16,548, forward strand.
GGGTTGGCCAGGAACGCCCGATACAGCACCACGTCCTCGACCGTCACGTCCGAGAAGGCCTTCTGGCGATCGTTAAGCACCCAGTTGTAAAAGCGCTCGACGTGGCCGCGGTAGGTGACTGCGGTGTTGCCGAGCCCCTCGTTCGGGAAGAGCGAGAGCCAGGTCCGGATCGCCGTCAGGTCGTCGTTCGCCCCGATCGAGCAGTTCAGATCCCCGTGGTAGCGGTTGAGGCCGCACTCGCCCGAGAGCTCGGTGGGCACCGCCAGATACTCGAGCGGGGCGATGGTGTTGGTATGCACGGTGAGCGAGCGCAGCACGGTTGGTGCCACACTGCGTCGCGGCACCAGCGCGCGCGGGTCGATCTCACGCCCGAGCGTGGCGGCATTGTCCTTGAGCCACACCAGAATACGCTCGGCCGTGGCGGGCCCCAAGCGCGTCACACGCGTGTGCCAGCGCTTGCCCCAGCGCTCGATGAAGCTCACGAGATCCACCACCGTATAGATCCCGGCGGCCTCCAGCCGTTCGCCGATGGCCGGATGGAACCAGCCGGCCACGTGGTGCTCGGGCTTCGGTTTGGTCGCGAGCAGCTGCTGCAAGCGGAACAGCGCACGGATCTGCTGCTCGCGCAGCCGCTCGTTGCGCTCGGCCCGTCGCAGGTCTGCCTTGCTCGCGCCTTCATTCGGATAGGTCTGCCTGTACAGCGCGAGCAGGTCCTCCTGACTGTAGACCTCGTACGGGTCGTGCGCCTCGGCGAACTCTTCCAGTGACGGCGGCAGCTGGGCGGCGGCGGGTGTGGCCCCGCCCTCGCCCGCCGGAGTAGCGTCGGCGCTCGGTGCGAGCCGCTCGCGCTCGATGGCGAGCAGCCGCACGGCGGCGCGGTCCTCCTCGCGGCGCGCGCCGGCGATGAGGCGCGCGCGCACCCACGACAGCGTCGTCCTGGCCATACGCAGGTCCAGCCCCGTCTCCAGGTATTGCTCGGCGATCACTTCGAGCGCTAAACCTTCCAGATAGCCGCGGTAGAACGCGAAATGGTCGAGCCCGAGGTATTCGCGCGGCGAGAGCGTGCGCGGGCCCGGCGTTCGCACGGGCGGTAGCGCCGGCTGCGCCTCGCGATACGCCTGTGCCAGGGGAGGTGCACTGCGTGGGCGTCCTCGTCCGCGTTTGGGGGCTGGCGGGCCGATATCGGCGCCTGCGGCGGCCGCCGCTTGGGCTAGGGCCTCGGCGTCCGGACGCGGGTGCTTGCGCGGCCGTCCCCGGCCTCGCTTGGGGTGGGCACCGAGCACGCCAGTTTCTTCGGGCTGGGCGTCAACCGGTGCGACCGGGCTCAACGCCGACCGGCTGGGGGCTGACAGCGTCGCCGCGTGCGCGGCGGGCGTGGCGGGCGTGGTCAAGGGCTCTGGTGCGCGCACCGGGGTGATGGCAGGCGGCGTGAAGGTGAACGGTACGTCGGTGACGTCGTCGGCTGGCCCATCGGCGGGCAGTTGAGGCGTTTCGTGGGGCGAGCGCGGCGTCTGGGTCATGGGCGAGCACGAAGGCGAGCAAGCAACGGGACTGCGGGCGCCCGGGGCGCGGTCGACGAGCTCGGGGCTCGGCGCGAATCTTTCTGATTTACGACCAATTTTGCGCCTGTCCCCTGCCCTGCCCGCGTGCGTCGGACGTCGAAAAGGGCTCGGGCCTCGCGCTCGGGTCCTTGCGGGGTAAGGGTCTGGCGCTGACCGGCAATGAGGTCATTGTAAACCAAGAAAGATAAATCGCAAATGATATCGACGTTATATCAATGGATATTCGTATAATTTTTATTTGACATATTTACGATAATTAATTGTTTTTTATTTCAAAAAGGACGATATGACTAGAGAATCAGTCGAATTTCGGCAAAGGCAAGGAAAAGAGGGCCTGTGTGAGCACCGAATGCGTCGGTGGGGTTGTGCACATGGCTAGCGCCGCTGCCGTGACGCCATGCGCCGATTGCAGTAAATTGGGCCAGTCAGTGAATGGGCATTGAGGCGGACCATGAGCGGCAGCGCCGGAAGTGCGCACATTGCGGTGTTAGAGCGCACCGCATACCTTGTCGCCTGCAGGGGAATCGACGTGAAAGGTTTCGTTTATGGCAAAAATTGCCCAACGCCCATAAATGGAAAATCCCCGCGAAAGGCTTACCAGGTAAGGCTTAGACGGAAACATCTCTGGGCTACGGCTGCTGGACGAGTGCACGAAGGTACTCAATCCGCTGCGCCATGGGTTCCAGTACGTTGCGCTTCGTTGCCTGAGTTACCCCTGGGACACCGGCTTCCTGCAACAGAGCCGGTAGCTGCGCGAGCAAAGTGCTCCACTGCTGCCAGGTGTGTTCCAGCAGCTCGGCTTGCACCCAGAAATCACGCAGAGGGCGTGCATCGAGCGTCGTATCGTCCGAGAGAAGGTGCAGGACGGCGGGTTTGATGGAATCTGGGAGTTCTTGATCGGATTTTGCCCTGTCGGCATCCTCGAGCCATGCCTGCTCGAAGAGCTCACCATAACGGAGCGTTCGACGAAAGGGGCGCCAAAGTACATTATCAGTGACTCGTAGCCTTCCACGCCTTGCGACGCTAGGGGCGCGGCCAACAAGGAGGCTGTCGGACTTTCGGCAATAGAAGTGTTTTTGCTGAAAAATTGAGCAAATTTCGCGCGTGAGCAAGGCAAAGTCGTCCCCAGCGTATCGTCATGACCTCAACTTTCGGGCTGAAGGGCGTCGGCGTCGATCAAGTCCGACAGACTCCTAGTCGCCAGACCGACCGGCCAATGTGTATCATCCGCACTTTAGGCTTCTAACCCGCCTGTTCGTACGCGGTCACATTATCGAATGGATAAGATCATCGTCTACGCCTTGCCGGTGTTTTTCGTGCTGATGGCGTGCGAATTCGCCTACGGCCTGGCAACTCGCAACAACACATACCGGCTTAGCGATACGCTGAGTAGTTTGAGCCAGGGCTTGCTGAGCCAACTGGTGGTCGGTGTCACCCAGTTGTTCCAGATCGGCCTTTACACACTGACCTTCCGGCAGGTGGCGTTGTTTGCCCACTCGCCGATCTGGCACGCTTGGTACGGCTGGTTGATCGCCATCGTGCTGTTCGACTTCTGCGACTATTGGCTGCACCGCATGGGGCACGAAAGTGCGGTGATGTGGGCCGCCCACGCGGTGCATCACCAGAGCCAGCACTTCAACCTCTCTACAGCGCTGCGCCAGGAAAGTACCGTCGACATCCTTGGCTGGCCGTTCTACCTGCCGATGGCAGTGCTGGGTGTGGCGCCGGAGCAGTTCGCGCTGGCCGGCCTCGTTGTGCTGCTCTACCAGTTCTGGATTCACACCGAGCACATCGGCAAGCTTGGCTGGTTCGACCGAGTGTTTTCCTCACCGTCCAACCAGGGGCCAGCTCACGAAACGGAAAAAATCGTACGCTAAGCTCTGTCAGCCATTCGTAGCGGTCGAAACTTGCCTTTCCCGAATTGCTTATTCGGC
>NZ_JBIVYJ010000013.1:0-19012 GCF_044772185.1 Pandoraea sp. NPDC090278
TCAAGTCGAGTCTGGACAAGGTGGTCTTGCAGGATATCTCCACAAAGAAAATGGTCACGCCCGAGTTGAAGAGGCAAGCCATAGACCGATCGCTGGCACCTTCCCACGCGTCGTGCTTGTGGGCTATCAAGCAAGTGTAAGCATCTACTACTGCCGTAGCGTCAAGGTTCCCCACACGTTCTGTGCATGTGAAACTCGAACGCGAAGGCGGGCGTGTGAACCGCAATCGAGCGCTTCGAATTGCCGCGAGAAGCCATTGCAGCCTCGATCCGAATTGCCCGAACGTGGTCGAAGGATCGAAGAACGCTGAATATTAATTTCAGTACTCGCTCATGAATTCCAAACGAATCAACTTCATGGCAGTTTTCGGAGCAAGCGCTCAAACAATTCGGGGCAGTCGCGCGCGCTCTGAAATTCCACAACAATTCACGTGAAGCGCAATAAAATTGCGATATTTTCCGCGAATATTTCAATATTAATTTTTCAGATTGTTGCGAAATATATAAATTACATTCCACGACCAAACATAATAATCTTACTTTGCGGACTGCAAACGGGCTCTCGTTCGTCATTTTTTAAAGCCACCTCGCATATCATGGGAAGAAGGTAGGCGGCTTCATTTTTCAATATTATTCCAGATACGCCAATTTCGTACAACCTTAAAAGCAATGCTTTAGACCGTGACATTGTAATTGCAATAATGACAACATCAGGATATTCGACTTTTATCCTTTCAAATAGAAGCAATGGCCTTTCATCACCTGCGACATCAAATGGCATAAGAACATCGGAGATCAGAATGTCAACTTTCTTTTGCGACAATTGTCTCAGGACCTCACGCCCAGTGACGGCAGTTCCTACTACGCTAAAAACATCTTTACTCAAAACCCTATTGATTCCGCAAATTGATATCGGATGGTCATCCGCAATAATTGTATTGAAATAAGTATTCAAATGGAACCCCAATAAGTCAACCTATCGTCAAGCGAGATGGGAATTATATTTTCATATCCATTCGATTAAATCACACCGCCTTATTTTGGTAAATAGATTTTCATCTAAATAGTGTTGACAAATGCGGCAGAAATTACGTGCCCTTCAAATCTTTTAATGTGGGATAACTTTTTGTCGCCTAGATATATCTCAAATTTTTTAGATGAAGTGCCCAAGTCAATCATGTCGCTGATTTGATGGTCATTCACGCCTTGCCTCCCATTTTTCTCTCTCGTTGCCGGAAGTTGCGCGACCGTTTGTCGGATCGATCATCGTCGTCTCGACGCGCCTCCTCTGCGTCGCCCACGTCGTCAGTGCCTGGCTGGCAAACTCCAGCCCGTCAGGCGTACTCTGCTCCAGGTAATTTTTGGAGGAGGCGATCATTCGGGGTGCATTTAATTTGTCAAAATTTGCGGTAGTTTCGAAAATTTTCTATGACTCCTTCATCTTGATTAGAGCCATACTGAGATCTCGCAAACAGTGGAGATGGTAAATGAATTTTAAAGTAATTCCTCATGATGAGGCGGCGAATGTTGTCGGTGGTATTATTTCGTTTGATTCCAACAAACAAAGCGATTATATTTACAAATGCTGGGATACGGCCGGAACTCTTTACTGGGATACTAAACCGAATAAGGCTGGCTGCGTGAATAGTAATACAGGAAAAACGGAAAAAGGTAGCACTGCGCAGCGCAAAGGCTAATTTTCATTGATAACTCTGACTTAGGGAAAAGGGGCATGCCGATTCGGCATGCCCAATTTTTCATAAAATGACGACAAAAAACGATAAGTCACAACCCCCAAGCATCGAGGAAATTCGAACAAAAATCGCAAATCTCGTCAGTGAGACGTTTGGTATTGACAAAGAAAAAATTATTTCTGATTTGAATTTTATAGATATCGATGGAAGATTTGATTCACTTGCAATGTTAGAAATGCAAATTAAAATTGAAGAGGAGTTTGGAGTTGAATTTCCAAGCTTCAGTGCGGGCGACGAACTTCCGTCGAATTTACGAGATCTCTCGGCAATCGTTTTCACAGAGCTACTTAAACAGCAAGTCACCGAGGGAAGGGGGGGGCCGGTCTCGCGAGAAAATGAGTGAATTTATTGCAGCCGCGAACCGCGTTGTCGTAACAGGCGTGGGAATCGTTAGCAGTTTGGGAAACGATGGCGAGACGTTCTTTGACGCACTTTACATGGGGCGCACTGCGGTGTCCCGAAAGGAATATCCGCATCTCTGTAGCCCGGTGGCGGGGGCGCAATTCGACTCGACAAAACATTACTCGAAGATTGAATTGCTGGGATTGGACCGAGGCTCTCAGTTCGCGATGTTTGCAGCTGATTGCGCAATCCAATCCTCTGGAATCGACCGAGAAGAACTCCCCAAAGCCGCTGTGTTCTGGGGGACCGGTGGTGGTGGTTTTGAATCGTTGGAATTAGCTTATCAACGTATGTATGGCGGCCGCACATCTACGTCAATAGGTCTGTCTTCAATAATTCCGGCGGCAATGGTACATGCGCCTGCCGCACAAATTTCGATCCGCTATGGGATTCGCGGCGAATGTCTAACGTACTCTACCGCATGCTCGTCCGCGTCAATCGCATTCGGCGAAGCATGGGGCCGTGTCCGAAGTGGAATGCGAGATGTGGCTATCGTTGGCGGCAGCGAATGCCCACTCGTTCCGGGTGTCGTCGCAGGATGGCAAAACATGCGTGTGCTGTCCCAGGACGACGACGATGGCCAAGCGTGGTGTCGTCCCTTCAGCAAGGGAAGACAAGGATTCTGTCTCGGCGAAGGGGCAGCATCGTTCGTTCTTGAATCATTGGAGCACGCCAAAAGGCGTGGTGCGAATATTTTGGCAGAGGTTGTGGGGTATGGCGTTAGCAATGACGGCTCTCACATCACACGACCAAACGTGCGCGGACAAGAGGTTGCCATTCGCAACGCGATCGAAAGCGCCGGAATTTCGTCAAATGACATTGGTTACGTCAACGCGCACGGCACAGGAACTAACGCTGGTGACGCGGCGGAGTGTGCGTCGATGGGCCTCGTCTTTTGTAATGAAAGTAAGCGCCCTCTGGTGAGTAGCACCAAGGCTGCCCATGGTCATACGCTCGGCGCGAGCGGTGCGATAGAACTGGTGGCGGTGGTGCATGCGCTTCTTCGTCAAAAAGTACCTCCCACAATAAATTGGATTGAAGCCGATAAAGATACTCAGGGCTGGGATTTCGTAGCAAATCTAGGAAGACCTGCTCAATTGGAGTACGCAATGAGTAATTCATTTGCTTTCGGTGGCTGTAATGCGGTCATTATAATGCGCAAATCTCAAAATTAATTATTTCAAAAATTTAAATATTTATATGGATTTTTTGTTATCTTGAAAAATTTATAAAACGGGATGAAATTTAATGGAATTTTCGCAAAAATAGCGAATTACGTGACTTTGCCTAGAGATCCGGAGCTTGAGATTATTGGAAGATTGGATCAATACTGGAGTCAAATATCGAAATGGATGAGTTCAATCAAAAACATATTCACAGAAAAATTTTTCGTTTTGCTCTCAAGGAGGCTCCCATATCAAATATTTATGCGATTGCCTCATTTCGAGAATCTCTTTCCATCGATCAATTTGAGCGGGCGGCGTCGAAATTTCTTCTCTCGATTGAATCGAAAGATGCTTGGTTTTTCGATAGAGAAACACTCTCATTCGCATACGTGGATCTGCAAGTCACGCCTCGAAGCACTATTTTATCTGCGCAACAAGCAATTGATTCAGGAATTGGAGAATTGCGCCCAAAAACTTACCGACGCAATACATCAAGCGAAACCGGCCGGGCGACCAATAATTCTCGCGCCAATGCACATGCATTCCGATCTGCTTGCGACGCTAGTATGCGCACGTGCTGTCAATGGTCCGGTAGCCGTTGTCACAGCTCACGATGACATATCTGCGCCAACTGAAGATATAGAGAAGCTTAGAAAGGTTGGTATCGAGATTGAGAGAATAAACCCTCTGGAACGCGATTCCACACGGTTGCTGACCACGATTCGTCGCCTAAGAAAAGGCGAGATAACATTGATATCGTTCCCTGATGCTCCTCCAGAAATCACCCACAGAGTTTTTGGATTTTCTATGAGAACTCTCGATACAAAACTGTTTGAAGGAGCAGCACGCATTCACAGCGGAATCATTGAGTTATCGCGATTAAGCGGTGCGCACACAATATTTGTATGTCTGCGGTGGACTCGGCACGGTTTCGATATTGAAATACTAAATGTTTTGGCACCGAATGAGTTAGTCGAAAACTTGTCATTAACAATCGAACGCTCGATCCGTCGTTACCCTGATAGTTGGTTATTTTGGCATTCACCATCCCTATTCTCTTTCAATTCTTCAGATCGGCATTTTGATGAAAACATTTGACTTCTTGGTTCGCAAACCAGAAATGGTATACCAGGATGAAATCTCCGAATGTGGGCTTGCGTGCATCGCAATGTTTATCGACGCCTTGGGTGGGTATGTTTCTCTGTCAAAGTTGAGACGGCGTGCACCGGCGTCGACATCCGGGATTTCTTTGCTACAGATGCAAGAAATTGTGGAAGCACATGGCGTGCCTGTAGTTCCCGTCCGCCTCGAAATAGATCAATTCGAAACAGTGCCGTTGCCAGCAATTTTTCATTATGGCGGAAATCACTTTGTATTATGCTCTCAACGGAGTGGAAAGTCTGTACGAATTTTTAATCCGGCAACCGGTTCGGCAGTTACTCCATTGGCCTTTCTCCGTGAATCCCTGACCGGGTATGCGCTCATACTTGACACGACTAGGGCTATTCCGTCTTTTTCTAAGAAGCGAAAGCCTCAAACAGCTTGGAAACCTTGGCAAAATACTACGTTACCGCGCTCAGGTAGACTGCTAATCGCAGGGATGATTGCAGGTCTAGCTTCACTCGTCGTTCCAACGCTCTATTCCGCGATTCTCGATAATGCATCACCGGTGCAACGCTATGGTAATTGGGTGCCATTCGTGGTGGCGCTCTTAGTGGCGTTGATTGCTACTTTTGTAAGTAGCGCCTGCTCTCGACGGCTGAATCAGGGAGCACTCACAATCGCTCAAGCTCGCATGTCTGAGCTATTCACGCAACTTTTGCGAAAACCGATTTCATTTTATGAAAAACGAGCGGTGGCGGACATTCTCCAGAGATTTGCTTCTCATGGGCGGCTAGTTTCGACACGGGGAGCAACGCTCCTTGGAATTAAACACGAATCACTCATGTCAGGCTGCACTGTCGCTGTGATGCTAGCAATTAGCGTGCGCCTGTCGTTGTTGACGCTATGTGCCATAGTCGTATATTGGGCGATCAACCGCTACTTCTTGTCGCGTCGAACACCATTGCTCTTGCGTTTTGAGGAACTCTCCGGAAGGCAAAGTGATCTGGTGATTGAAACACTGAAAACCATTGTGACTGTCAAGACTGCAGCGCTTGGCGCCAATCGTGCCCTCAGATTCAATGAGAGTCAAGGTAACATCAATCAAGTGGCATCAAAACTTACCAATTACGAAGTACAGCAGGCAGCAGCGACAAAAATCATCGGTTACGTGGAGTCAATTGTTATTTTGATGGTCGGCGCGTGGATGCTGCAACACGAAGATATTTCATTTGGAAATTTAATTGCATTCATTTTTTTTAAGCAAATCGCCGTCGACTCAATTACCAACTTGTATCATACTATCATTCGTGGCCGAGAACAGGACGTTCTTGTGCGACGGAGTCGAGATCTCATCTGCGGGATTGACGAGACGTTGGTTGCGATCGATAAGCCGAAATTTGAAAAAGAATTTGAAATACAAAACCTTCTATTCCGATATGATGGGTCGGAATATTTCATGCGTTTGAATCAATTCAAAGTTAATGTGGGCGAGAAGATAGCATTAATCGGATCTTCGGGAAATGGGAAAAGTACTTTTCTAAAGCTGATCGGTGGGCTTTATCCCTCGCAAGGTGGTGAATTGACACTTGACGGTCGGAGCACTCCAGTATCGGCGTTACGCGAACTGGCTTACTGCCAACTTGCGGATGCCACCGTAATAACGGGAACCGCAATTGACAACGTGCTTCTTCCCGAATCCACTGACTACAACGCGAAAGACAAGATACTTGCAGAGAAACTACTCGCCCAACTTGATCTTGTCTCAGCTATAAAGAACTTGCCTCATGGTCCTAAGACCGAACTTACACCAGCGAATCCGTATCTTTCGTCGGGTGAACTTCAACGCGTGATGGTTGCTAGAGCCCTTTGCAGCAACCGACCGTTGATACTACTTGATGAGCCAACAGCCAATCTTGACGAGAAAAATGCAAAATCAACATTCGATGCGATTTTGCAAAGTAAACATGCAATAATCGTTTCAACTCATGAGACTTCGCAGCTGCACCGATTTGATAAAGTGTATCGCGTTTGCAATGGAACCGTTGCGGAAATTTCACGAAATATTGAATAATGAAATTCATCGGATTCATAAAAACAAATAAATTAATTATTTTTTTTTGTTGCGCTTCATTGTGTTTGTTTTCCTTGATTCCTATCTTTTACGAACGATCATTTTCGCCTGTCGATGGCCTGTCCAATTCAAGTAAAACGGCAGTCGTTGTACGAAGTAAAATTGCTGTGACGGTTTCCACGACTGCAACGCTTGAGCCGGTCGATATGGTCGCGGTAGGTGCACAGGTGAATGGACAAATAAAATCTGTCAAAGTAAAGCAAGGTGATCAAGTACTTAAGGATCAGGAGCTTGTTTTGATCGACCCAGAGCTTCAACAAGCAGCACTGGATCGCGCCAAAGCGGCACTTTTGAGTCTAGAGGCTCAAGAGCATGCCAAACGTGTAATGAAAAAAAATCGAGAAGTCATTTGGCAGCGGCAGTCACGACTATATGTTGCATCCGCAAGCACTCGAGCGGAACTTGACCAAGCGAAGGTAGATCTGGTCGGTGCGTCCGCGGACCTGGAAATTGTCAAATCACAAATTGTTCAAGCTCGGTTAGATGTGAGAAGCGCGGAGGTGAGTCGCACTTTTACCAGGATAACCTCACCAATCAATGGGGAAGTGTTGGCAGTCAATGCCCAATATGGACAAACAATCGTTTCAGCGCAGAGCTCGCCAACGCTGATGGTCGTCGGTAACATTGAAAAAATGCGCGTCCGCGCACGCGTTTCCGAAGTAGACGTCATTGATATCAAACCCGGTATGCGAGCATTTTTTACGGTGACCGGAGCGCCGCAGCGAACATACGAAGGCAAACTTCTTAGAATCGAGATATCTCAGGATATGCTGCGGGCAACGCGTCCAGGTGATGACAACAATTCACGCATCGAAGGCCCGGTCTACTACTACGGCGTATTTGAAGTAGATAACACTGACCATATGCTGCGTCCTTTCATGAGCGCGGATGTCCGCATCGAGAAGCGGGTCGTACGGGATGTGTTATCGGTTCCCCTCTCGGCTATTCGCAGTCGATCTGATGACGGGATTGCCAAGATTGCCGTTAGAGCTGGAAAGCAGTTCGTAGAGCGACACGTGCAATTGGGGGTTATCGACGAAGAACGCGTGGAAATCAAAAAGGGACTGCGCGAGGGCGAACATGTGGCCGTCGACGGTTATCGTCCTACAGCGATGATCGATAGTGAAGATGCTCGAGGCAATACTCAATGAACCAGTACATCGCCAAACCAGTACTCGAGTTGAGCAACGTTTCTCGGTGGCACGACACGGAAGCGGGCAGACTGACCGTGCTATCAAACATAAACCTCCGCATTCATGCGGGAGAAATCGTTGCCATCAAAGGGATATCAGGATCTGGCAAATCCACTTTGCTCCACATTCTGGGTGCTCTGGACGCCCCATCCCAAGGAGATTATCGGGTCGATGACGAAGTGATTAACAATCTCGACGCAGACTCAGTTGCACGGATTCGAGGACGACTGTTCGGATTCGTTTTCCAGCGGTATCACCTTATCGCTCACATGTCGGCGCTCGAGAATGTTTGCGTTCCGTTGCTTTACGCCGGATATTCGCGCCCCGAGGCAAGGCGAATCGCGTCTGAGTGTTTGAAGCGCGTTGGCCTGGAGACACGCCAAGCTCACCGCCCCTCACAGCTCTCTGGCGGTCAACAACAGCGTGTTGCTATTGCACGAGCGCTCGCCAACGGCGGTTCGGTCATTTTTGCGGATGAGCCAACAGGAGCGCTCGATGCAAACACAGGCCGACAGATAATGGACTTATTTCTCTCATTGAACGAAGCGGGTCACACGATTGTATTGGTGACACACGACGCGAGGATCGCTTCACTCGCAAACCGAGTGGTGCAGATTGAGGATGGCCACATCGTCAGCGACGTTTCTGCCGCACCTACGCGCGATGGTCGACTCCACACCAGGACGCAGAAGCATGCTAATTGGGCTGGGAGAGGGATCGATCAGTTACGGATGAATGTGCGTGAGGCTGCTTATATTGTTTCCAGGGTTCCTCTACAGAGCTTTTTGACAACTCTAGGAGTTGCTATTGGTATTAGTGCGGTAGCTAGTGTGGTAGCCGTTGGTGACGGGGCGAAAATTCGTGTATTGAAAAACATCGAGCGTTTGGGACCAAACGTCATTGAGATTGTGAGGGGGAAGGATATTGGGGATATTAGTGCGAATAAATTTGGTGGTTTTGGTGAGTCCGATATCAATCTGTTGCACAATCATGCCGGACTATCTGCGGTTTCGCCTGTTGCGACGTATTCAACTACCGTGCGTTCGGGCGAGAAGGCATTTCGAGTATTAATTCACGGTGTCAACGAACAATATCCACAGATATACCTGCGGACCTTGAAAGAGGGCGCCTTCTTTTCAGGAAAAGATGTCGAACATGCATTGCCTGTCATTGTTATCGATCAAAGTCTTCGCGAGCGATTGTTTGGGAGCGAAAAACAGGCGATAGGGAAGCAGATCTCAGCAGGTCCACTCACGCTGACAGTTGTGGGGGTCGAACAAGGTGGCGCAAGTGGTCCGGACTCTCGGCCTGTATTACAGGCATATATTCCATACACGAGCTTCAAACATCGGCTAAGTGCAATCTCCAACCTCACGCTTGTTGCAAAGGTCCCACCTGGGGAGCCAAACACGTTGGCGGAAAAGCGCATCAATTTGCTGTTGGAACTGAGTCGAGGTCAACACGATTTCTACACTAGATCACTAGAAAAAATTCAGTTAGCAATTATTCAAACTGCACGGACATTTTCGCTCATGATTCTGGCAATTGCCGTCGTGTCCCTTATGGTGGGAGGAATAGGGGTCATGAACATGATGCTGGTATCAGTTTCTGAACGGACTTACGAAATTGGACTAAGAATGGCGATGGGAGCTCGATCGCGAGATATTTTGTCACAGTTTCTTAGTGAAACTTCCTTGCTTTGCACGTTGGGAGGAGCACTTGGAATTGTGATGTCCATCGCAATTACCGCACTTCTTCCGATTGTAAATCAGGACATTCCCGTGAATTTCTCGTGGGGTTCGGTAGTTGTCGGAATAATCTCGTCCTGTCTTGTAGGACTAACGTTTGGCTACGTACCAGCAATTCGGGCAGCACGGATGAGTCCTGTTCGGGCATTGGCAGCGGAATAGGGCGGGTCAGATGTCATTGAAAATTCAGTTGACGGCGACACTAATCGGACTTTCGATTACCTTAGCAGGATGCGTCACAGCTACACGCCCGGTAGAAAGCATCACCGCCGAGATTACTATCCCTGAGCGATGGAATGCGGCCGAATCCGTACGATACACATCCGACGTCGCGACGAACGATATGTGGTGGGAATCTTACAAAGACCCATCTCTTAATGCCGTTGTAGAACGCGCCTTACAGAGGAACGAAGACCTCGCAATTTCGATAACTCGTGTGCGACAGGCTCGAACCGAGCTTAAGCTTCTCAATACCGTATTGATTCCAGAAGTCGCGACTTCATTCTACGGGAGCATTGCTAAACCGCTCAATCACAATGATCCTAGCGATAGGTCTTACTCTAGTGAGTTGGATGTGGGCTACGAGCTTGATTTATGGGGAAAATATGACAGCGCAATTGATGGAGCAGAGTGGGCCGTACGCGCGAATGAGTATGACAAACGTGCTGCAGCACTTTCAATTGTCGCCAGCGTAATTGAGTCATATTGGGCAATCGGACTCGCAAAAGATAAGATAGCGGCCCAACGTGAGAACATCGAGCGGGCCGAAACTGTGCTCAAACTCTCTCTGGCCCGTGAAGAGCAGGGAGTAGGAAGCTCCGCTGACGTAAATCGCGCCACCGTCGATTTTGCTGAGCAGCAGGCAGGAATGGTTCACCTTCAGTTGCAGCTAAGTACGGCACGCCTCAACCTCGAAAGTCTACTTAACGACCAAGCCGGTGAGAGTGAACGCTATGAGCCCCACGGATTATCATCACCATCGACAATCCCACACATTGTGCTTCAACGACCGGCAGCTGTGCTCGCGAGACGTCCGGACCTACAGTCTGCGGAAGCAAAGCTGAGGCAAGCGTATGCCAATGCAGAAGTGAAACGCAAGAGTTTTTATCCAACGATCTTGCTTGGGGGCAGTGTCGTGGGCGGCAATAGTCGCACCTTTGGAGATGTACTTGGAAACCCAATTGGCACACTCGGAGCGCAACTCACTCTTCCGTTCTTGCAATTTAGAAAAAATCGCTACGCGGTGCTCAAGGAGCAGCAAAAATACGAAGAAGTGGGGCAAGAATTCATATATAAATTTCATAAGGCAATCATGGAGGTGGAGAATGCCGTAGAGACCGAACACCGAACTCGAAGTCAGCTGACATGGCGGAATCAAGCAAGCTCAAGGGCGCGACAGGTCGAACTATCCGTAGAACGGCGCTACCAAGCAGGTCAAGACAATCTTCAAGTGCTGCTCGACGCTCGCCAGGCAGCAAGAAATGCGGACATGGCGCGCAAGGATCTGGAATACCAGCTCCTGCTCGCAACATTGCGAGTCATGCAGGCGATGGCGGGAGAGTAGTAACCCTGCTCCGAATTATGAACTGCTGCCGGTTACGTGGACTGCAGACCAGGCTGTCCAGAAGGTATTCCCAATGACGGCATCAAGCTTGGACAAGACGGGGAAACTGCAACAGCGCTCCGTCAAACTCACTGGTGAAGGTTGGGAGGCCGTAGGTCTCGATTCCCGAGATAGACTTTTTGTTAGCGCATTGAGTTAATATACCGGCAACAACACATTAACCCACACCATCGCTGCCCCTAACGGGGCAGCCGTTGTCTCCAACGCCGAGGCGCTCCGCCAACCTCGAAACGGTCACAGTTGACCGGGTGATCTGCAATACGCTCGAGTACATGGGGACGTCGCAGAAAGCGGAAAAATCGTACTCTAAGCCGGTTGCAGTGGGCGTAGCCGGAGTTCAAATCCCTCGTTGACACCAAACCTGCGCAGATAGAAGACCCACACGGTGTCGGAGGCTGCACAGGAAGAGTCGAAGGTGGCTACGGAGAAGGGGACATGCCGGGATAAAGGGGTTCTACGCCGGAACCCCAGAAATTTCCGTCATCTCACATTGTGAACATCGATCTACTTGTTGGCTGAGGTGGCGAGCGAGTAACTCA
This sequence comes from Pandoraea sp. NPDC090278, assembly GCF_044772185.1. Taxonomy (NCBI): domain Bacteria; kingdom Pseudomonadati; phylum Pseudomonadota; class Betaproteobacteria; order Burkholderiales; family Burkholderiaceae; genus Pandoraea; species Pandoraea sp. NPDC090278. The sequence goes on from NZ_JBIVYJ010000013.1 coordinate 11,661, forward strand.
ATCGGTAAATGCCTGCCCGAACTGCCGTGCCCGCTTGACATCGTCGGTATGCAAGTAAATCGACGTGGTCGAAATCGATGCATGACGCAGGTTATCTCGTACGGCGCTCAGCTCGACGCCCTTCGCAATCGCGTGGGTTGCATGGGTGTGGCGCATCCAGTGCGGCGTCGCCTGGCGGAGTTTCTCGGCCAGCGTCGGATGGTCGCTTTCAATGATCTGCGCAGCGTGCCGGAAGAACCGACGCATGACTTCCCACAGGCGCAGGGGCTTGATGCCCGCATCGCCGTCGTCGAGGCTGCCGATCAGCGCCGTGGCCGGATTCCAGCGAGCCCGGCTCACCGCCAAGCCCCGCTCCTGGAGGTACCGGTCCAGCGCGGCGCGCGCGAGCGGTGTCAAGGTCACCCTGGCTGGCTTGCCGCCTTTACCGGTGACGTGAAGCCAGTGATCGCCGCCGGCGTCGACCTCGATGTTTCGCAGGGTGGCATTGGCCAGCTCGCTGATCCGCAGTCCCGTCGCGTAACCGAAATCCAGCATGAAACGCAGTCGCTGCGCGGCGGCAGCCTGCCAGCCGTATGACCACTCGAGCCCGTTGGCGATGGTGCGCGTGAGCAGCCATTCTCCTTCGGTGAAGGCGTGCGCGGTTTCCAAGGACATGGCGCGCTTGCTCCCGCGTACCTTGATGCCGGCAAAGGGGTTGGCCACAACATAACGCTGCTCCACCAGCCAGCGGAACAGGGCGCTGAGCACGGCGAGCGCATGGGCAATCGAACGAGCCGAGAGGTTGTCGACGAACGGGCGCCACTCCGGTGAGGTGCGCGGCTGCGGCGGTCCGACCCAGCGTTCGCGCGGTGTGGGTCTGCGCAGAAACGCCCGGTAATCGGTTGCATCCCGTGTGGTCAGCGAAGACAGCGCCTTGCTGCGAGCAACGATGGCCCAGCGAATCAGTCGTTCGGCTTCCTTGCGGTAGGCGCGCTGCGTGGCCGGCGATTCATGCAACGCAAGCCAAGCCTGGATGGCGTCGTAATCGTTGTCGACACCCAGGATGCAGTTCGACACCGGCGCACGGAAGGCACCAGCAGATCCGTCGACCTCGTGCGGTAGCCGTAGTTGCTCCCAAGGCGTCACGGCTGACTGCCGATCTGCGACGATCAGGGCGCGGGCTCGCTCGGTGAGCGCCGGGTGCTCGGCAAAGAAGGTTTCGATTCCTTTAGCGCTGGCTGTGCCGAGACCCGGAATGACGGTCCACCACTGCCGACGACGAGGAATCCGTACCGTGAGATCGGCCAGGGTCCTGATGCCGGCCGCGTACAGGGCGCGGACGGCACGATCCGCCAGCCAATGTGCAATGTCGTCGCTGATCTGCGGCGTTTGTAGAGGCAGTCTGCGCAGCGTCTCGACAGCCTGCACGGTGGCGCGAGCATGATGCTGGCGCTCGTGGGCCGGGCACTCGAACAGCGTTGCCAGATCTGCCCGCTGCCGGTTACGGGCATAAAGTGCAAGCTGCCGGCGGATCTGGCCGATGACGCCGCGGGCTGACTGGCTATGGCTGAGCCGATCTCGCCGATACCGGTGGACAGCCTCACGCGAGGATGCGCCCTCGTACCAGACACGCAGGGCGGCCAGGGTGTCGGTATCCGGGAAGCCGTCTGGCGTGGGCAGGTGTCGGGGCATTTTCAGTAAAGGTAGTTTGGTACAAAAATAGCAGTACAGAGATAATAAATCTTATCTCTGTAGAATGTGAAATCTCAATGTTTTCGCCGTGCCCCCAGATGATGGCCTAACGAATCGAAGTCGCTGACGTTGCGTGGAGATGCGTAGTCGATGACCAACAAGAATAAGCTGCTCAGCGTCTTTTCCGCCGCCGAACAAGAAGCCCTGTACGGCCTGCCTGATTTCGACGATGCGCAGCAGCTGGAATACCTGGCATTGACCGAATCCGAGCTGTCGCTTGCCAGCAGCCGGCCGTCCACATCTGCGCAGATCCATTGCGTCTTGCAGATCGGCTACTTCAAGGCCAAGCATGCCTTCTTCCGCTTCGACTGGGACGAAGTCGAGGACGACTACGATTTCGTGCTGAGCCGCTATTTTCACGACGAGTCATTCGAACGCAAGTCGATTACCCGGCACGAGTACTACGCTCAGCGAGAGCTGATAGCCGAACTGTACGGTTATTGCCCGTGGGTGGCCGCCTTCCTGCCGCAACTCGCACAGCAGGCCGCGCAGATCGTACGTCGCGACGTGACGCCGGGATTCGTCGCCGCCGAGCTCATCGTGTGGCTCAACGAGCACAAGATGATCCGGCCCGGCTACACGACCTTGCAAGAACTGGTTAGCGAAGCCCTGTCCGCCGAACGTCGGCGGCTGGGCGACCTGCTCACAGGCGTATTGGACGAGTCGCCCCGAGCCGTGCTGGACCAGCTCTTGGTCCGCGATGACACTCTGTCACAACTGGCGGCGCTGAAACAGGATGCCAAGGATTTCGGCTGGCGTCAGATGGTCCGCGAGCGCGAGAAGCGCGCCACGCTGCAGCCGTTATACGAAATCGCCAAGACGCTGCTACCTCGGCTGGGTATCTCGCAACAGAACGTGCTGTACTACGCGAGCTTGGCGAATTTCTATACCGTCCACGACTTGCGCAACCTGAAGGCGGACCAGACGCAGCTCTACCTGCTGTGCTATGCCTGGGTGCGCTTCCGACAACTCACCGACAATCTGGTCGATGCGATGGCCTTCCACATGAAGCAGCTCGAGGAAGAAAGCAGCGAGGGCGCGAAACAGTCCCTCATCGCCGAACAAGTAAAGCGTCATCGAGAAACACCGCAGATCGGCCGTCTGCCATCGCTCTATGTGGACGACAGCGTAGCCGATCCGACACCGTTTGGCGAGGTACGTCAGCGTGCCTACAAGATCATGGCCAAGGACGTGCTGCAAAACACGGCGCAACGCATGACGGTCAAGCCGCTGAGCCAACTGGCGCTACACTGGTTGTCGGTGAACGGTCTGGCCAAACGCATTCGTCGGCACTTGCGTCCCTTGTACGTCGAGCTGGACTTCGTCGGCACGTCTCCAGACAACCCGTGGCTCGCGGCGCTGGCCTGGGTCAAAGGGGTGTTTGCCAAACAGCAGCGCCTGTCACAACGACCGCTCGCCGAATGTCCCGCGGCTACCCTGCCGAAGCGCTTGCGACCGTACCTGCTGATCTTCGGCGCGGATGGTCAGACGACCGGCTTGCATGCCGATCGCTACGAATTCTGGTTGTACCGGCAGATCCGGAAGCGCTTCCAGTCGGGTGAAATCTACCTCGACGACAGCCTGCAACATCGGCACTTCTCCGACGAGCTGGTTTCGATGAACGAGAAGGCCGATGCACTGGCGCAGATGGATATCCCGTTCCTGCGGCAGCCCATCGATGCCCAACTCGATGCGCTGGCGGCCGAGTTGCATACCCAGTGGCTGGCCTTCAACCGAGAGCTGAAACAGGGCAAGCTGACGCACCTAGAATACGACAAAGATACGCAGAAACTGATCTGGCGCAAACCGAAAACCGAGAACCAGAAGGTGCGTGAGCAGGCATTCTACGAGCAACTGCCGTTCTGCGATGTCGCCGACGTGTTCCGCTTCGTCAATGGCCAGTGCCAGTTCCTGTCGGCGCTGACGCCATTGCAGCCGCGCTACGCGAAGAAGGTAGCCGACGCCGATAGCCTGATGGCGGTGATCATCGCCCAGGCCATGAATCATGGCAACCAGGTCATGGCGCGCACCAGCGACATTCCGTATCACGTGCTGGACAGTACCTACCAGCAGTATCTGCGTCAGGCGACGCTGCATGCTGCCAATGACTGCATCAGTAACGCCATCGCCGCGCTGCCGATCTTCCCTCACTACTCGTTCGATCTCGATGCGCTGTACGGTGCCGTCGATGGTCAAAAATTCGGCGTCGAGCGACCGACCGTGAAGGCGCGTTACTCTCGCAAATATTTCGGACGCGGCAAGGGCGTTGTCGCCTACACGCTGCTGTGCAATCACGTCCCGTTGAACGGCTATCTGATCGGCGCGCACGAATACGAAGCGCATCACGTGTTTGACATCTGGTACCGCAACACGTCCGATATCGTGCCGACTGCGATCACCGGCGACATGCACAGCATCAACAAGGCCAACTTCGCCATCCTGTACTGGTTCGGGCTGCGTTTCGAGCCGCGCTTCACAAACCTCGATGACCAGCTGCAGGAACTGTATTGCATCGACGACCCGGGGCTGTACGAGAAATGTCTGATTCAGCCGGTCGGACAAATCGACCGGACGCTCATTGTCAGCGAGAAGGCGAATATCGATCAGATCGTCGCGACGCTGGGTCTCAAAGAAATCACGCAAGGCTCGCTGATTCGCAAACTATGCACCTACTCGCAGGAAAACCCAACGCGCCGCGCGATCTTCGAGTTCGACAAGCTCATCCGCAGCATCTACACGTTGCGCTACCTGCGCGATCCGCAGCTTGAGCGAAACGTGCATCGCTCGCAAAACCGCCTCGAGTCCTACCATCAGCTTCGTTCGACCATCGCCCAGGTTGGCGGCAAGAAGGAATTGACGGGCCGCACCGACATCGAAATCGAGATCAGCAACCAGTGCGCCCGGCTGATCGCCAACGTGATCATCTTCTACAACTCGGCGATTCTGTCGCGGCTACTGACGAAGTGGGAAGCCAGTGACAACACCAAGGCACTGGCGCGGCTCACGCAGATATCGCCGGCGGCCTGGCGGCATATCCTGCTGAACGGGCATTACACCTTCCAAAGCGACAACAAAATCGACCTGGACGCGCTCGTCGCCGGGCTAGAATTGGAGTGACGAAATTTTCGGCGGTCCCGCGTCGGAATCCCTTACTCCTAATACGGTGGAACACGATGCCCCAGCCCAGTGGCCTTTTACCCCCAGCCGTGGTCGACACCTGGCGACTGAGCGTCGACACGTCGCTGTTCGTGATTGAGATCCTGGCCGACGGCAGTTGGCGACCGGCGTATATCGCGCCAAAGCGGCTGGGCGGCTGGACGATGGAAGTGTTGGGGCGTATGCCGCAGACAGTTGACGTCGAAGCCGCGGTACGCACCTGGGCGGAACAGTACGGCTCGAATGTCACGATCCGACGCACGCCGGCGCGCCGGTTTCCCGTGCAAACCGCTTCTTCGAACAGGGTGCCAGCATGAACATGCTGAAACGTCGTCTCGATGCGACAGACGAGAAGCTCCAGGAACTGAAAGTGGCACGCAAAACGGCCGCCAAGGCGCAGCGCCAGCAGCTCAAGCAATCGCGCGCTGATCGCGAGCGAAAGATCATGCTGGCCGGCGAGGCGTTGCTGCGGCGTGTCGATCGCGGTGAGTGGGATGAAGCAGATTTCCGCGCGATGATGGACGACTATCTGTCGCGGCCAGCCGATCGCGCGCTGTTCGAGCTCGACGACGAATAACCTTGGTGCTCGACGGCGACACGCCGCACAGGCAGGCCGGAAACGGTTGCTCTATGCCGCGAGCTTTCCCCATTGCCCAGGAGATCAGATGGCGAAATCATTCCAGCGCTTTACCTTGCACGTACAGCTCCAACACATTGAACCGCCCATCTGGCGCCGGATCGAGGTCGAAGGAACCGAGTCGCTTCGCAAACTGCACCATATCCTGCAGGCAGCGTTTGGCTGGGAAGACACTCACCTGCACGACTTCTTGATTGACGGCACGACCTACGCCATGCTCGAGATAGACGACATACTGGACTTCGCCGACCCGGATACGAGTGCCGATGACCGGAAAGTTCGACTGCAGAAGGTCCTGAAACCTGGCTCGCGCTTCCTCTATCGATACGACTTCGGAGATGGCTGGGATCACACCATCGTCGTTGAGAAAGTGGAAACCATTGGGAGCGAACCGTGGGGCGCGGCCCAGATCATCGACGGTGCTCGCGCGTGCCCGCCGGAAGATGTGGGCGGCCCGCCTGGCTACGACGCGTTCTTGAGTACGCTATCCAACGATCCGAATAGCGAAGAGGCTGAACATTACCGAAACTGGGTCGGCCTCGGCTTCGAGGCCGAATTGTTCGATCTGCGCGCTGCCAATGCCACGCTGCTGCGCATGGCATCCAATCGTTGGGGAAACCGGTAACTCACGCCGTCAAGACTCGGTTCCACGCTTGCGCTTGATGTTCACAATGTGAAACGGCGGAAATTTCTGGGGTTCCGGCGTAGAACCCCTTCCAAGAGCTGTTCTTCCCACGCATAACCGACAATCGCGGGACAGCTTCTCAGGCGTGGGAGAGAGTAACCAGCTCATGCGAGGGCTGTTGAAGGAGGTCGACTTCGGAAATGTGGACTCAACGCTGCAATTCCTCGAGACGGTTGACGACGTGCTGCACTGGATTCGTTCCGCTGGAGCCGTCTGATCTTTCCCAATCCACTAGGATGGCTAACTTTGAGAGTTCAACCTGCCGGGTTTCGCTGTATCTTGTCATGAAATTCAAAAGGCCATCCGAACTTTTGGGGTTGGATGGCGCTGTTGGTTATGAGGTCACTTAAGGGAATCGATGACTTTTTGGTAATCGGGCTCTTGCGTGATTTCCGATACCATTTGTCGATAAATAACTCGATCGTTTTCGTCAAGTACCACTACAGCACGAGTAAGCAGCTCTCTCAACGGGCCATCGGAAATCATTACGCCGTAATCGCGGCCGAAGGATGGCGACCTGAAATCTGACAGCATGTAAACATTGTTTATTCCATTTGCGGAGCAAAATCGTTTTTGTGCGAACGGCAAATCGCTTGAAATTCCAATGATTACCGTGTTTTTTAGATTGCTCGCAGTTTCATTGAATTTTCTAATTGATGCGTCGCATACTGGAGTATCCGAGCTTACAAAAATATTAAGGATTTTCCTTTTTCCATGCCACTTGGACAGGGTTACCTCGTTCAAGTCTCCATCAACCAACTTAAAGTCTGGGGCTTTTTCTCCGACGGACAAAAATTTCCCCATAATTTTCACTGGGGAGCCTTGAAATGTTACTTGTTGCGATTCGGCTGAAAATGCCGGGGTTACTCCAACAATTGCGCTAATCGCCACGCCGAAATATGCGAGAAAATTGGGTCTCATGAGTTTATTGTATATGAGATTAAATGGGAATCATTCATGAAAATGCAAGGAGCCCTGAATGACAATTACAGTCTACATGGCAGAGTACGGGATGTGTCGTCAGTCAAAAAAAATAGATAAATTTCTAGTGATTATTGAGGGAGTTTCGTTGTTCCCAAGGTTTGATGTTGGAATGCTGCGCTTCGCTAAGTGAAGGCCTTCCCCCCGTTCTCCCGGACCCAT
>NZ_JBIVYJ010000014.1:0-13841 GCF_044772185.1 Pandoraea sp. NPDC090278
CGCACGCTTCGCATGCGCTCGCGCGTGGTGCTGAACTGGTGATGGTGCGTGATAACTTGCGCCATGCAACCATCTCGACGACTTCCACCTATTTGGGGACGCCTCAGAAAACGGAAAATAAAGCACGCTAAGCCGGTTGCAGTGGGCGTAGCGGCCGGAACTTGCCGACGCCGACCCGGGCGCTACTGCGCCACAGGTAATCGCCGGTCAGGTTGATGTGCTCCCAGCCTAGCGGCGATAGATATTGCAACAGGGTGCCGTCGTGGACTTGGCCATGCTCACGCAATGCGTTCACAGCCCGTTCAGAGTAGACGGTATTCCACAACACGATCGCTGCCGTCACAAGATTGAGGCCGCTTGCGCGGTAGCGTTGCTGTTCGAAACTGCGGTCGCGGATCTCGCCCAGCCGGTTGAAGAACACGGCGCGGGCCAGCGCGTTGCGGGCTTCGCCCTTGTTCAACCCGGCATGCACGCGGCGGCGCAGCTCGACGCTTTGCAGCCAGTCCAGGATGAACAGCGTTCGCTCGATGCGGCCCAATTCACGCAGGGCGACGGCTAGGCCGTTCTGGCGGGGGTAGCTGCCAAGCTTTCGGAGCATCAGCGAAGCCGTCACCGTGCCTTGCCTGATCGAGGTGGCCAGCCGCAGGATTTCATCCCAGTGGGCGCGAATGGCCTTGATATTCAGTCTGTCGCTGCTGACCATTGGTTTGAGCGCGTCATAGGCGGTATCGCTTTTCGGGATATAGAGCTTGGTGTCGCCCAGATCGCGAATGCGCGGCGCGAAGCGGAATCCCAAAAGATGCATCAGCGCGAAGACGTGATCGGTGAAGCCCGCCGTGTCGGTGTAGTGCTCCTCAATGCGCAAGTCGGATTCGTGGTACAGCAGGCCGTCGAGCACATAGGTCGAGTCGCGCACGCCGACGTTCACGACCTTAGTATGGAACGGCGCGTACTGATCAGAGACGTGGGTGTAGAACGTCCGCCCTGGGCTACTGCCATATTTCGGGTTGATGTGGCCGGTGCTCTCGGCCCTGCTGCCCGTGCGGAAGTTCTGACCGTCCGACGAGGAGGTGGTGCCGTCACCCCAGTTCCCGGCGAAGGGATGCCGGAACTGTGCGTTGACCAGTTCCGCCAGTGCTGTCGAGTAGGTTTCGTCTCGGATGTGCCAGGCTTGCAGCCATGCCAGCTTGGCGTAGGTCGTGCCGGGACACGATTCGGCCATCTTGGTCAGGCCCAGGTTGATGGCGTCGGCCAGTATCGTGGTCAACAGCAGGTTTTTGTCTTTGGTCAGGTCGCTGGACTTCAGGTGCGTGAAATGCCGGGTGAAGCCGGTCCACTCATCGACTTCGAGCAGCAGTTCGGTGATCTTGACGTGCGGCAGGATCATCGCAGTCTGGTCGATCAGTGCCTGCGCGGTGTCGGGCACGGCCGCGTCGAGCGGTGTGATTTTCAGACCCGAGGCGGTAATGATGGCATCTGGCAACTCGTTGGCCTGTGCCATGTGATTGACGGTGGTGAGCTGCGTTTCCAGTAGCGTGAGCCGCTCGTGCAGGTACTGGTCGCAGTCGGTGATCACGGCCAGCGGCAATTCGCCGCCCAGTTTGAGGCTGGTGAACTTCGCGGGCGGTATCAGATAATCCTCGAAGTCCTTGAACTGGCGCGAGCCCTGTACCCAGATATCACCGGAGCGCAGCGCGTTTTTCAGCTCCGATAGTGCGCATAGTTCGTAGTAACGCCGGTCGATGCCGGTGTCGGTCATCACCAGCTTCTGCCAGCGCGGCTTGATGAACCCGGTCGGCGCGGCGGCGGGCACCTTGCGGGCGTTGTCGATGTTCATGCCGCGTAGCACTTCAATGGCGTCGAGTACGTCCTTGGCGGCGGGCGCGGCCCGCAGCCTGAGCACGTCTAGGAAGGCGGGCGCGTAGCGATGCAGCGTGGCGTAGCTCTCGCCGATGCGATGCAGAAAATCGAAGTCCTCGGGTTGTGCGAGCTTCTGCGCCTCGGTGACGCTCTCGGCGAAGGCATCCCAGGGCATCACGGTTTCGATCGCAGCGAACGGGTCGCGGCCCGACTGTTTGGCCTCGATCAGAGTCTGTCCAATGCGACTGAACAGCCGTACCTTGGCGTTGATAGCCTTCCCGGATGCATGGAACTGTTTCTGGTGTTTCTTTCTGGCGTCATTGAACAGCTTGCCGATGATGCGATCGTGCAGGTCGATGATTTCGTCAGTGACGGTGGCCGTGCCCTCAATGGCGAGCGCGGCCAGCGTGGCATGACGGCGCCGCGGCTCGAACTTGGCCAGATCGGCGGGGGTCATCTGACCGCCTTCGCGCGCGATCTTGAGCAGCCGGTTCTGGTGAACCAGCCGTTCGATGCCAGCCGGAAGGTCAAGCGCCTGCCACACCTTGAGACGCTCGATGTGCTCCAGCATGTGTCGTGAGTTCGGCTTGACAGGGGACTGGCGCAGCCAGGCCAGCCAGCTCGTTTTGCCGTTCTCGCGGCGCTTGAGCAGGTCATCAAGGTGACGACGATGCGCGTCGGATAACTGCTCGGCCAGGGTATCGTAGATGTTCCGGTTGGCGCGTGTGATCGCCTCGGCACAGATGCGCTCGACGGCGTTGAGGGCAGGCAGAATGATCGACTGCCGCCGCAGATGCTCGATCAAAGCGCTGGCCAGCACAATGCCCTTGTCGGTTTGCATCGCCAGCTCGGTCAGCGTGTGGACAGCCTGCCGGTAGTGGCCCATGGTAAACGGCTGGAAGCCGAACGCCGTTTGCAGTTCAACCAGATGTTCGCGCCGGGTCTGCTCCCGCTGTCCGTACTCCCCCCAGCTTTCGACATTGACCTTGAGCTGGTCGGCGAGCAGTTTCAACAAGGGAGGAAACGGTGGCTCATCGACGCCAAGGATGACACCAGGAAAGCGCAGGTAGCAGAGCTGCACTGCGAAGCCCAGCCGGTTGGCCGGACCGCGCCGCTGCCTGATGATGGAGAGGTCCCTTTCGCTGAACGTGTAGTGGCGGATCAACTCTTCCTTGGCCTCCGGCAACGCGAGCAGGCTCTCGCGCTCGGCTGCGGACAAAATCGAACGGCGGGGCATGTAGCTTCCTTCTTCTTGAAAACGTAGGTTTGTGAAAAGCCGTTCGATACTTCCGGTGCGACACGGAAGATCAGGGCCTCGCAATTCTCGAAAACAGTTCTTGAAACTCTATTCTTGATTGCATATCATCTCAATGAGTTTCGATAAAGGAGGGATGCTCATGCGACCGTCCGTAGTGCTTGACATGAAGCGAAGCGCGGTGCGCGACGCTGTAAGCCGCTTTCGCACAGCGAACCCGCGTGTCTTCGGTTCGGTGCTGCATGGCACCGACCAGGACGGCAGCGACCTCGATCTGCTGGTCGATGCGCTGCCTGGTGCCACGCTGTTGGACCTGGGCGACTTGGAAGACGAATTGAAATCTCTGCTGGGTATTGACGTCGATTTGCTAACACCCGGTGACCTGCCGCCGAAGTTCCGGGCCAAAGTGCTCGCGGAGGCTCAGCCGGTATGAGCGAAAACCGACTGCCCGATTACCTTGATCACATACAACAAGCCGCAGCCGATGCGCGCAGTTTCGTCGAGGGACTGGCCAAGGATGAATTCTTGGCCGATAAGCGCACCCAGCAGGCCGTCATCATGAGCCTCATCATCATTGGCGAGGCTGCCACGAAGGTAATGGATGGATATGCCGAGTTCATCCAGGCGCACGCCGAAGTGCCGTGGCGTAGCATGCGCAACATGCGTAATCGGATGGCCCACGGCTATTTCGACATCAACCTCGATGTGGTGTGGGAGACGGTACAAGAATGGCTGCCGGAGTTGCTCGAGCAACTGCCTGCCGTGCGTCAGGATGCTGAAAGCGAAGATCGCAACGACGGTGGGGGGACATCTAATGTTTGACGAAATTCTCCGCCTAGGTCCGATGCTTGGTGCACTTTGTGTAGCTTTTGGCTGGTATGTGGTACACCGCCTCAATATGGCAAGAGACCGCGCCAATAAACGACATGACTTGATCGTCCAATACCTACTGGAGGCATATCGCCGACTAGAAAATGCTGCAAATCGCGAAGATAAGACCGAAGAACAGGCAGTCGCTTTTGAATCTGCTGTTGCGGACATCCAATTCCTAGGAAGCCCTGATCAGATAACGGAAACGGTTAAATACCTGAAAGCGCACGCGTGCGTAGGGGCAAGCACAATCGATAACGTGCTTTCTCTGCTGCGCAATGACCTCAGAAAAGAACTTGGGCTTTCGCGAGTGAATCACCCACTCGTGATATTTCGGTTTGCACGTGATCGGAGTAGCGAGTGGCGTCCTGGAAGTTTTCAAGAGAATCCCGTTTGCCGTACTAGTCGTGTGCATGCGAACGAGGGTCCCTAATGTTGATTGGTTACGCACGCGTCTCGACGCACGACCAAAACCTTGAGCTGCAAAGTGAAGCCTTGAGCAAGGCTGGATGTCAAAAGGTCTTTGAAGACAAGGTCAGCGGAACGAGAGCAGACCGTCCCGGCTTGACCAAGACACTCGAAATGCTGCGCGAGGGAGATACGCTCGTCGTCTGGAAACTGGATCGGCTGGGCCGCAGTGTCAAACAACTGGTAGATCTGGTCGGCGAGTTACACAAGCTCGGCGTCCAGTTCAAGAGCCTTACCGACTCCATCGACACAGGCACGCCGTCCGGTCGATTCTTTTTCCACGTCATGGCTAGTTTGGCCGAGATGGAACGAGAACTGATCGTCGAGCGAACCCGTGCCGGATTAGAAATCGCCAAGCAGCTCGGCCGCAAGGGCGGTCGCAAGCCCAAGATGACTGACAGCAAGATCGAGTCGGCCAAGAAGCTACTGGCCAGCGGTGTTCCGCCCAAGGATGTGGCCAAGAACCTTGGCGTGTCCATTCCTACGCTGTACCGCTGGGTACCAGCCTCCGCACACCCTTAGCGTGCTTTATTTTCCGTTTTCTGAGACGTCCCCTATTTGCACAGCGACGAGATCCAACGAGCAAGGCAAATGAATCAGGCTTTTGCTGCGCGAAAATAGCGTAGACGCCACGCGGACATCGCCAGGCATCGGGATGCTGGCATCACTTTCCGACAAATCTAGACATAAGGCGAGGCGGTTTCATAACTATTGGTGTTATGTGTCATTTCCAGCCTCATCCCGGCATCCCTCCGCAGACTCGATGGGTTTCCTTCAAAGCCTTGCCTGGTCAGGCTTTAAAGTAGATTTTTCATTTATGGGCGTTGGGCAATTAGCGTACGATTTTTTCCGTTTCGTGAGCTGCCCCCAACCACCGCGTGCACCACGCGGTGAATGACCAATATCTCGACAAGAACTACGGTGGCATGCTGGTGATCTGGGACCGGTTATTCGGCACCTTTGCTGAGGAGCGCGAACCCTGTGTCTATGGAACGCGCACTCAATTGCGCAACTGGAACCCGCTGTGGGCGGTGGCGGTAGGCTACAGCGACGTCTTCAAGCTGGCGCGCCGCACCAGGCGCTGGTCGGACAAGCTTCGCGTGTGGTACAAGCCTCCGGGTTGGTTACCCGACGCCCTGAAGGCAGAGGCCGGCACCGCGCCCTACGACCTGCAGGCTGCCGCTCAGCGCTACGCTCCACCGCTGTCGCTCGGTTGCCGCTGGTTCGCTGCGGTGCAGTTTCTGCTGTTGACGGCTGCTACTGGTGGCTACCTGTGGTTTGCCGACGACCTGTCCTACGGACAGACGGTGCTCGTGGTCGCGCCGATGCTAGCGGGATTGTGGTCACTCGGTATGCTGTTGGATGGTCGCTTGACGATCGCCAATATGTGGGGGGTGAATCTGGCCAGCGCCGGCGGCGCGCTGGCGATGTGGCTGAGCTTACCCCTGGGTTGACGCAAACCGTTTCTGTGGTCGGCGCAGCGAGGGCCATCACAGGCCTCCGATGGCGACCCCGTATGCGCTTGCTGCGATATTCTGAGGGCACACAAGTCACGGTGGGCGATCTGTGTCAACTCCATTAGGGCACCTGCTTGGTGTGCAACGGGTCGCTGTTCAATGATGAAGCGCTCCAAATTCACCACGTCTTCCGGCGTGTGGACGGAGGAAGCAACGCGTCGGAGAACCTCCTCCTTCTGCACCTATACTGCCACCAGCAACAGCACGCCTCCGACAAGAGGCGGAAGGTCGACTCGGATGCTTTGCAACTTGCCTGAGCCGTGTGCTGGGAAACTAGCACGCACGGTTCTGAGGGGGCAGGAGCGCAGTGATGCGCTCCTGCTGCCCGGCGGTGCTGCAGCCGCACGAATCGCTCGTCCTTATAGACCTGATACATGCGCTGCAGCACGGCTTTCGCAGCGGGTCCGGCGAACTTGCCATACTCGCGCTCGACATCAGCCAGCGCATCCAGATCGGCGTCCGTGTAAGTCCGTGCAAAGGCATTCGCTGGTGCGCCCTTCGGCTTCACGAGCTTCTGCCTGACCATCCAGCGCCGGACGAGTCGGTTGACATGCGCGCGGCTGAAGCCACTAAAGCGACGCAGGTATTGCAGAGCTAGTTGTAGTGACTTGCAATCGATGTGGTTTCCTGCTCGAAATAACTGCACCTGAGGGAGGGCGCGTGCTTGGATTATCTGCAATTGTGCTTGCATTCAGACAGCCGTGCTTGCATTCCATTTCCGCCTGCTCACATTATCGGTGACGCCCTGTTGACACCACGACGGTACTGTCATGGTGTGGCCATCTTGTTGATGGACGAGGCATTGAAAACTGCGCTGTCATCGCTCGGGGAGAGGAGCCCGTCCACAAACGATGCCGAAACCGACTACGTTGGCCGGCCACCTCTTCCGCTGTCAACGGTTTTGGTCAATCCATGATTGGTACCCCCCGCGCAATGTCGCCAAAATCAGTAACAGGTTGCAGAGAATGCCTTGTGCTGATTGGTCGACTGTGATGCGTACAAATAATGTTGCAGTCATAGCCATTGACGCGGAACCAGTTCCTGTTGAAGTTGCTAGCGCGAAATCGGTTGCTGATAAACCAGTAAGCAGTGTAGTCAGCTGCTCTTAGCATTTGCAGCACATCTCGAACAACCGGTTCAGAATTTGCTTCAATGAAGAGTCGAGGCTTATGCTGCGTGATGAGATCCCAAGCCCCCTTCAGGATTTCGGGCTCGAATCCTTCTGCGTCGATCTTGATTAGATCAACGCCAGGAAGTGTCCGTAACAGCTGATCCTCGTCAATTTTGATGACCTCCACCGGCGTCACCGTTGTCTCCGCTTTATATTCACCTTCGGTGTCGAATCCTTGCTTGACGGAGAAGGAGCCATAATTCCATGGTTCTTCGTAGGTTGATGTCCGAATGTTCACAATCTCCGCCGTGTCACCAACCGCAATATTTCTAGCAATGATGTTGAGCCGGTTGTTCAGCGCGATGTTTCCGCAGAGGACATGAAAGATCGGGCGCTGGGGTTCATAGGCAATGACTTTTCCTTCGTTGCAGATCATGGAAAGCGGGACTGTGTGCATCCCAATGTTTGCCCCAACCTCAACGACGTTTGAAGCGGGCGAAAGGATGTCTTGAAACAGCTCGACCTCCGCTTCCGACCACTCCCCGTACATGTTGACGTAATTGGAAATCATGTCTCCATTGAGGAGAAGAAATTTGCCGTGCCGGCAATCCTTGATAAAGGTTCTCACGATGATTGAATATCCTGCGTATGGAAACGATTGAAGATCTGCACCGAACAGAGAGATCGCTTGATGACGCTGAGCTCGGCGCGGCGAAGTCAAGGCAATTTTCTTTGAGCACTTAGAGCCGCTAGCACAAGTCGTCAACAAAGCGAGAGCAGATAACAGCGGCAGCCAGGGCAAGCAAAGCGACATGAATATCGAGGCGACGTTCGAAGCGAATGCGAAGTTTGCCGAAACCGGCGAACCAAGCATGCGTGCGTTCTACGACCCAACGATGCCGCCCGAGCCGCTCGCTGCTTTCCACGCCACGACGGGCGATACGAGCCTTGACGCCTCGCTGCTTCAAATAACGCCGGCAGCGAGCAAAGTCATAGCCCTTGTCAGCATGCAATTTCCCGGACGTTTGCGGGGCTGGCTGCTCAAGCCCGGCACTGCCGGGATGGCATCCAGCGTGGGCTCGAATGCCATCGAGTCGTGTCGGTTGGCGCCCGTGATCGTGACTGCCAGTGGGATGCCGCGAACGTCTACGACGATGTGCCGTTTCGATCCGAGCTTTCCTCGATCCGTCGGGTTGGGGCCGGTTTTCTGGCCCCCCGGGGGCTGGAAACACTGGCGCCATCAAGACTTGCCCGCTTCCAATCAATCTGGTCGTGCTCGCGCAATCGACGAAGCATCGCCAAATGTAATCGCGCCCACACGCCTGCGACTTGCCAGTCTCGTAGGCGTCGCCAGCACGTCATGCCACTGCCGAAGCCGAGCTCTTGCGGCAAGTCTTCCCATGGGATACCGGTTTGCAGGACATAAAGGATGCCGTTCAGCGCTGCGCGGTCATCGACCGTGCGACGTCGACCGCCTTTGGGTGACGGCGTGAAAACCGGGAGCAGCGATTCCAGTGTTGCCCATAACTCATTGCTGATTTTGCGTCTGGCCATGTCGCGAGGATATGGCGCTCATCGCTTCATGTCCAGGTTGTGTTAGCGACTCTTACGGACCAGTGCATCAAATAGTGCGAAGTTGATCACGCGCGGTATATTACCGCCGCACGCATGACCGGCTTTTGCGAATCCAGGAAACGATGGTTTGATGGACGCTGATCCGGCTGGTGCCCGGCACCGCAGGAAGCCCTGTAAATTGGCTCCACCAACCGCTTCCATCTTTCAATGTCCGACTATACTGGATTTTCAGCGAGCAACCTGGAATTCGTATGCTCATCGGCTACGCGCGGATCTCGACCGACGACCAGCATCTCGACCTTCAACGCGACGCGCTCGCGAAAGCAGGCTGTGAACGTGTCTTTGAGGACACGGCCAGCGGCGCGAAAGCCGAGCGCACCGGCCTGACGGCACTGCTTGCGACGCTACGCCGCGGCGACACAGTGGTGATCTGGCGACTCGACCGACTCGGTCGTTCGCTGAAAGACCTCATCTATCTGGTCGAGCGGCTCGACGCCGCCGGCGCCGGTCTTCGCAGTCTTCAGGAAAGCATCGACACGGCGTCGATCGGCGGCCGCCTCGTGTTTCACCTGTTCGGCGTGCTCGCCGAGTTCGAGCGCAACCTGATCCGCGAACGTACCCAGGCAGGGCTGTCAGCCGCCCGTGCTCGGGGTCACAAGGGCGGCGGCAAGAAGCGGCTCGACCCCGAACACGAAAAACTTGCTCTGCAGCTTTATCACGAGCGGCGGCACACCGTTGAAGAGATCTGCCGGTTGATGGGCATCGGCAAATCCACCCTCTACAACTATTTGACCGAGGCGGAACGTAATGCCCAGCGGGCGGCGTAAGTCGATTCCGCCCGACTCCCTGATGCAGTTGCGGCAGCGCCTCGACCGCCTGTCGCACAAGAGCGCGCAGCTCAGGTGGCGGCCGTCGTCGAGCTGTACGGCATCTCGAAGACGACCGTATATCGCGCGCTGCACCGGGTCCAGCAGCCACACTCCGCGCAACGCGCCGATCATGGCAAGCCGCGGGTGCTGCCGCAGGCGGAACTCGAACGCTATTGCGAGCTGATCACGGCGCTGAAACTACGTACCACGAACAAGCAGGGCCGGCACCTGTCAACGCGGCGGGCAATCGAGCTGCTCGAAGACTACGGCGTCGAAACCGTGCAGGGATTGATCAAGGCCCCGCGAGGCGTACTGCACGTGCCGACTATCAACCACTACCTGTCGCTGCTGCGCCTGGATCAACCACGTCTGGTACGGCCGCCGCCCGCTGTCCGGTTTCAGGCCGAATGCAGCAACGACTGCTGGCAGTTCGACATGTCGCCGTCCGACCTGAAGCACATCGAATGTCCAGCGTGGGTCGATCCGGCGAAGGGTGAGCCCACGCTGATGCTGTTCGGCGTCGTCGATGATCGTAGCGGCGTCGCCTACGACGAATATCGATGCGTATACGGCGAGGACGCTGAATCAGTGCTTCGCTTTCTGTTCAACGCGATGGCCCCGAAGGCCGATCCCACGTTCCCGTTTCAGGACCGGCCAAAGATGATCTACCTGGACAATGGCCCGGTCGCGAAGAGTCGTGTGTTCCAGAATGTGATGCAGGCGCTCGACATCGCATGGCAGACGCATCTGCCAGCCGGCAAGGACGGCACGCGCACGACGGCTCGCTCGAAAGGCAAGGTCGAGCGGCCGTTCCGCACGATCAAGGAAGCGCACGAAACGCTCTATCACTTCCACAAGCCGGAAACCGAGAAGCAGGCAAACGAATGGTTCTTCCGCTATCTGCTGCGCTACAACGACCAGGAACATCGATCCGAAAAACATTCGCGCATGGATGACTGGCTTGCCCATCTGCCGGCCGAAGGCGTGCGCGATATGTGTACGTGGGAGCAGTTCTCCCGCTTCGCCCGCGAACCGGAGCGCCGAAAGGTTGGCATCGATGCACGCGTCTCAATCGACGGCACCGCTTACGAGCTTGAACCTGACATGGCCGGCGAGACGGTCGTGCTCCTTTGGGGGCCTGTTCGATGACGAACTGTACGCGGAGTTCGACGGCGAGCGCTTCGGTCCGTACCACCCGGTCTCGGGACCGATCCCGCTGCACCGCTATCGATCGCTCAAGCGTGGGAAGGCCGACGAGTGCGCCGATCGTATCCGGGCGCTGGCTGACCAGCTCGGATTGCCGATCACGGCGCTTGCGGGCGATGACGTGCATCTGACAGCAGTGGCATCGCCACCGATGCCGCATCAGCCGTTCGATGCCGACGCGCACGAGTACCGCTTCCCCAGTGCGATCGCGGCCAAGCTCGCAATCGCGGATGATCTGGTGCAGCCGCTTGCGAAGCTGTCATCACTGGACCGGCAGTTCATAGATCAGGTGCTTGCCGAAACCCTGGTGCGCCGGGTGGTACTGGCGCGCGTCCACGACTATTTCCGGTACCGAAAGTCAGGAGAAGGACATGCGAGTTGAAGTGATGGAGCACTACGGTCTGGCGGCCCCGTTGAATCAGGCCGGCTACTTCGAGACTACGCACCACCAGCAATTGATGAAGGACATCAAGGGCGCAGTCTTCGAGGGACGGCTGATCGCGTTGTGCGGTGTCGTGGGTTGCGGCAAGACCGTGATGCTGCGTCGGCTTCAACAGGCGCTCGAAGACGAGAAACGCGTTACGGTCTCGAAATCGCTCGCGATCGAGAAGCATCGCATCAAGCTTGCGATGTTCATCGCCGCGCTGTTCTACGACCTGTCGACCGAGAAGCAGATCCGCATCCCGACACAGGGCGAAAAGCGTAAACGCGACCTACGCGAACTGGTCAGAAAGAACAAGCGACCCGGCGCACTGTTCGTCGACGAGGCGCATGACCTGAACTGCAACACGCTGATTGGCCTGCAGCGTCTGATGGAACTGGTCGAGGACGGCGGCGGCAGCCTGTCGCTGATCCTCGCCGGACACCCGAAGCTGCGCAATGACCTTCGATGCGCGACGATGGAAGAAATCGGCTACCGCACCGACATCTTCTCGCTCGACGGCATCGCCGGCAGCCAGCGCGAATACCTGTATTGGCTGCTGGGCGCATGTGCCGCCGACGGCATCGATATTGAATCGATCCTCACCGAAGACGCGATCGACTTGCTGGCGACGAAGCTACGCACGCCGCTGCAAATCCAGCTGCATCTGACCCTGGCGTTCGAAGCGGGATACCGGACCGGCGAGAAACCCGTGTCAGCCACCTTGGTCGAATCGGTGCTGTCCCGGCAACTGGATGACCTTGAGCCGACGCTCACGCGTCACGGCTACCGTATCAAGGACCTTATGGAGCAGTTCGACGCGAAACCGGCCGAGATCAAGGCGCTCTTCAGCAACTCTTTGGAGCCGGTACGGGGCTGCAACCCTGCGCGACAGGATGCTAGCCGCCGGGCTGCCGATCTGAGTTCCGTCAGTTGCAGATAATGTGAGCAGGCGGAGATGGAATGCAAGCGCGACTCGCTGAATGCAAGCACAGTTGCAGATAATTCGAGAACAGGCATCAAGTCAGTTGCGGTTATTTCGAGCAGGAAACCGCGTCGATTGCAAGCACGGCTGCTTTCGATTGCAAGTCGCTACAACTAGTCCCCGGTTACCGCACGTCATCTGGCGGTAGTGTTTGTTGGTACGACAAAATCGTGCGTTTCTGTGCCTTCAAGAATGGCGCGCACCTGCTCAACGGTGCGCACGCGGGTTTCGTTCAAATTAATGATCATTCGATGAATGATCAACCATCCCATAGCCTCCCGCCACTCGGCCTTCAACCCTTTACGGGCGGGGCTTTAGCTTAGGCTCATCCGCGCCTGGACAGCGCCGGCAACAACTCATCGCGAAATTTAGATTTATTTCTATCTGCCTATCAGTCGAACGAGGACATCATGGCACAAAATTTACTTCTGCTCTGAAAGTTTCTCGTTGCGCCGAATAAAGCGAATCGGCGAAGGTTTAATTTAAATAGCCGACTTGATCAAATGTGATTGATCGTTGCCAATCGTGAGTTTATCTGGGCCGAATGCGTCGTGTGGCACGGCCAATCAGTCATTTATGGCCTGCGTAAGTGCGCGTCGGGGAGGAGTCTGTGAGGCTTCTCCATCCTCGGTACACCATTCGATTTCTGCGTCTTGTTGTACGGCCTATCTTTTCCCGGCGGCGCGTCGTCCATCACCCTCGAGGTGATTTTCTTTAGACGACGTGTGTTTTTTTGCTGATGTCCATTCCATCACGTCAAATTGCTTATGCGTTTTCGTCCATCTTGCTCCCTCGGCCCCTCTTCCAAGCGTCGTTTGACTGCCCGCCACCGATTAAGCGCGTGCGCGCTGAGTGTCAGTTTGGCCGTTCCCGTGCTCGCGGCAGCGCAAAGCGCTGGCATTACGGGTCTCGGAACGGGGATGGATGTGAGAAAAGTCAGCGTGAGCGATGACGATAACGTGGTGACCTGGACCATTAGTGCCGGCACGGGTTCCCGCACCTTTCGTTGGACGCCCTCGGGGGGCGTGCAAGACCTCGGTGCCGTGACCACTATAGATGAATTCAGCTTAGGGGGGATCAGCGCCGATGGAAGTGTGGTGGTCGGTACTGCAACGAACGGGAGCCAAGGGGAGCAAGCGTTTCGATGGACTGCCGCCAAAGGCATCCAGTTTCTTGATCGTTTCCCGGTCACACAGTTCTCCCATGCCACGGGCGTCAGTGGTGATGGGCAAGTGGTTGTTGGACTTTACCGTAGATCGGACGGGGCTAACCTAGCATACCGTTGGACGGTGGCCTCCGGTTCCAGGATCTTGGGGCGAATTCTTACTCAAGCGCTACAGGGGCCAACGATGACGGCTCAGTGGTGGTAGGCTGGAATTATGACGCGGGGTCTCAGCGAGCATTTCGATGGACAGTCGGCACGGGGATGACGTCGTTGGGCGTGTTGTCTGGAGATAACGAGTCCAGAGCTAACGCAGTGAGCGGGGATGGCAAGGTAGTGGTTGGCACTTCTTGGACAAACACCGAGGACCACGCCTTCCGCTGGACGCAGAGCGCCAACGCGCTGGAAGCTTTAGGCACACTGGGTGGCACAAACTCGCGGGCCTGGGGCATTAGCCGTGACGGTAAGGTCATTGTCGGGAGCGCACAAAAAGCCGATGCCACCTGGCAAGGCTTTCGATGGACGGAGGCCGCCAAGATGCA
>NZ_JBIVYJ010000015.1:0-13544 GCF_044772185.1 Pandoraea sp. NPDC090278
GTCCAGACGGCACTCTGGCCAACCGTCGGGATCAAGCCGCGCATGGGGTTGCTATGCAGGTCATTGATGGCGAGATCGGCATTGCGTGAGGCGCTCCCCCCCACCACGGCCACGCGAGCCAAACCTTGCGCGAACGCTTGCACATCGATCAGGCCGCTCAAGGACGTTGATGACGACGGCGCTGGCGTCGAAGGACTTAACGGTACAGAGGGGACAGGTTTCGCCACCACGCGGGCGATATAGGCATTGCCATTAGCAAGTCGCCCAACCACGACCGAACCATCGGCATTGGCCCCCGTGGCGGTTTCCGTCTGAACGCCCTGCACTGTCACGCCGTTGGCCTGCAGCCACGCCTCCACGGACTGCATCTTGGCGGCCTCCGTCCATCGAAATGCTTGAGCGCTTTGGCTCCCGTTCGCTGCAACGCCTACCACGACACTTCCATCGGAATTGACTCCCCCTAGAGCGGAACCAATGGGCCTGTCAACGCCCCCGAGATCTTGCTCGCCGCCCAAAGCCGTCCAGCGAAAGGTGTGGGTACTCGCGCCTGAGGTATTGATCCAGGTCACCACACTACCGTCATCGCTACGTTGACTTCTCCCACATTCATACCCGTTCCGATACCTGTAATGCCAGCGCTTTGCGCTGCCGCAAGCAGGGGAACGGCCAAACCGACACTCAGCGCACACGCGCTTAATCGGTGGCAGGCCGTCAAACGACGCTTGGAAGAGAGGCTCAGGGAGCAAGAAGGACGAAAACGCATGAGCAATTTGACGTGATGGAATAGGACATCAGCAAAAAAACACACGTCGCCTAAAGAAGAAAATCACCTCGAGGGTGATTGACGACGCGCCGCCGGGAAAAGATAAGCCGCACAACAAGACGCAGAAATCGAATGATGTACCGAGAATGGAGACGCCTCACGGATTCCGCCCCGACGCGCACTTACGCGGACCACAAATGACTGATTGGCCGTGCCACAGAACGCATTCGGCCCAGATAAACTCACGATTGGCAATGACTAATTCGCATTATTCGGCACAACGAAAAGCCTTTAGGGAAAAAGTAAGCTTTCGCCATGGTGCCCTCGTTCGACTGATAGGCGGATAGAAATAAATCTAAATTTCGCGATGAGTTGTCGCTCCCAGAAAACAGCCCCGTTGAAAAATAGAATTTATGGTCACCCCCATTTTTGCAAGACTGATGTTCGATGCAGTGTTTGGCTTGCCTAAATCTATCCGGCGTCATTGTGGGGAGTCGCTCCCTGCGCCACGATGAAAGTCGCGCCTGACGATCCTAAAAAATCCTCGGCTTCGGAAGCCAATCTATTTTTCGGGTTGTTCGTCAGGCCGGTGTGCCGTTCACGTCATCTAATGTCAGTCGCCGCAAAACCAGGTGGGGGTACTTCGGTAAAACGTTAGGGATCGAGCGCTCAGGCTGGCATAACGCTCGATCCCGCATCAAATACGGTGCTGTGCGTGGCCAGCGCCCACGCCATTCTGGCCAGCTTGTTCGCCAGCGCGCAGGGCACCACGTTCGAATGCCGACGCGTGAGCATCGCGCGTACCCACTCGGCGAGCCGCCCGCTCTGGCTGCGGCGAGATGAGCTTGACCTGGTGCCCGAAGCCGGCCAACTGGCGGGCCATGTAATGGGCTCCGGCGCACGCTTCCATGACCACTGTGCACGCATGAAATGTCGCGAAAAACTCGACCAGTTGCTTGCGACTCACCTTCTTGCGAAACACCGCTTTGCCTTGCCGGTCTTGCCCGTGAAGGTGAAACGTATGCTTGCCCAGGTCGATTCCTACCAGCGTCACGTTCTGCATGATGGCCTCCAAAATGAAAACACCCTACCGCGTTACCCGCGTGTAGGGTGGGGGTGACCATCTTGTATCTTTCTGCTCACGGACGGCGGTCACGCAGCCTGATAACCATCATGGGCCTAGAAGCCCGCTAATGAGCATGCGGCGCGTGATCGCTACCGTTCTTCGATAAGCCTGAACAGTTGCTTGAATTCAAATTCGCATTCGCAAGAATGGGATCCGAGGAACCATGTCTGAAAAAATCGCCGTTGGAATTGATGTCGCAAAAGCCACCCTCGATATCGCTTTCGGAGCAGCCGGTATCGTCGCCACCTATCCCAATACACCAACAGGTCACGAAGCGGTTGTCTCCACCCTTGCTCAATACGAGGTTGACCTTGTGGTACTGGAGGCCACCGGAAGCTATGAAGTAGCAGTTGGTTGCGCGTTGCAAAGCGCAGGCCATGCATTCGCCATTGTGAATCCGCCGCAGGCCCGTGACTTCGCCAAAGCAATGGGAAATCTGGCAAAAACCGACCGGATTGATGCACGTGCTCTGGCACAACTTGCCCAGGTGCTTGCCCAACGAACTGACAGGGACAAGGTCGTCAAAGTCCTGCGTTCTCCACTGCAACGGGAACTCCAAGCCTTGATTGCACGCCGTCGCCAACTGGTCACGTTGCTGACGTCCGAGCGGCAACGTTTAGGAGTCAGCCACGAGACCGTGTGCAAGAGCATTGCTGCCGTCATTGAGGTTCTCCAAGGTCAGCTCAAGATTGTCGAAGCAGCCCTGACAAAGCACGTCAAAGCGCACCACGCCAACCTTGTCGAACTGCTGTCCAGTGTTCGCGGAGTCGGTCCCGCTACTGTCGCTACGCTGATCGCCGACGTGCCGGAGCTCGGCAATCTGACGCGGCGCGAAGTCGGTGCGTTGATCGGGGTAGCCCCCTTCAACCGCGACTCAGGGGCGTTTCGCGGCAAGCGAACAATCTTCGGTGGACGTGCAGCGGTCAGGCGCATGCTGTACATGGCGTACGTTAGCCGCTGTTCGCTTTAGCCCAGCAATCGCGGCCTTCTATCATCGGCTCGTCGCCACAGGCAAGCCGAACAAGGTGGTTCTGGTTGCCTGTATGCGAAAGCTGGTGACTATCCTCAACGCCATCGCAAAAATAGGAAAGCCGTGGGATGAATCCATCCACACGGCTTGACTGGAAAGACAGTTGCTCATTAAATCCGGCATGGTTTTCATCGTTTGAATCGGAAGATCCGCCGTGAGGACGAGCAAGTTCCTGGAAACACGGATCGCGTTTGCCTTGACTCAGGTTGAGCTAGGTATGCGGGTAAAAGGGGTGTGCCGTAAGCTGGGTATCACCGCGGCGACCTTTTCCACTGTACGAAAAAATGCGGTGGCGTGCGACCATCGAAGCTGCGCAGAATGCGCCAGATGGAAGCTGAGAACATGAAGCTCAAGCGCCTAGTTGCCGATCTGGGCCTTGACAAAGCCATGTTGCAGGATGTCTTGTCAAAAAAGTGCCCACCCTGGCGTTGCAAGGCGAGCGTTGTCCGCCTTCTTGATGTGCATTGGTGATGTGATGCCTTCGCTCTCAAGGGCATCTATCGCGCCCAGGGCAGCCTCTAAGCGATATTCGGCGGCCAATGGCTTCGTTCAGAACATCTTGCGGCGCAGCACCGTCCGCGTTTGATGTTCTTCAATACGTTGGGGAGGAGACCCATAAAACTCACGTATTTTTAATTTTTTCTTCAAGGCACACAGCTAGCTTGAAGCGAGGCTGCACGTGCTCGTCCTCATCACGCGCCTTCCGTCCACATTTCATTTGCCCTATCCATCCACTACGATGTCGCCCGCGAAGCCCTTCTGATGAGCGTCGACGGCTTGGCGATATAGTGCTTCCAGCGCGCGTACAGCGCGCTCTGTAGAAAAGACGCCCCTCGTATCCGTGCGCTGCGCGGCGAGCAATGCGCGCACCTCGGCCAGTCTGAACCGGCCTTCAGTGGCCAAGCGTATCGCTGCGCGCTCGTAATCGTCTAGCGAAGTCGTGATCATGTCATCAAGCCCCATTGCGTGGAGCACGCTGCCAGCCATACGGCTTGAAAACGTACGCCCTGAGCATGTCAACAGGGGCACGCCCATCCAAAGCGCGTCGTTAGCAGTGGTGCCACCATTGTACGGATAGGTGTCGAGAAACAGATCGATCAGGCGCAGGTTGGCATAGTAATCAGGGAGTGAAACACGTCCCGAAAAGTGTAATCGTGCGGGATCGATATTGCGTTTCGCTGCCTGATCGCTGAGGTTGTCTCTCGCGCATTGCGTTGGAGCATACAAAAGCAGCGCGCTGTCGGGAACGGCGTCCAGTATGCGCATCCAGCGGTCGAAGAGCGCGGGGTTGAATTTGTAGGTGTTGCACAGACACCCGAATAGGAAGACCGCCTTTTCGAAACCCAGGTGCTCGCGCGTGACACCCTCGGCGGGCTGTGGCCGCTGGGCGTCACTGATCTGAAATGTGCCGGGCATAAGCGCTAGGCGTTCGCTAAAATGCTCCGGACATCGTTGCGGAGCGATATACCTATCCACGATCACGTAGTCCAAATTGGGGACGCCACTGGAGCCGGGATAACCAAGGTATTGTATTTGGATCGGTGCCATGCGGGTGGCGAATGCCTCTGCGCGTCCGCCTTGCGTCAGTCCGGTGATGTCGACAGCGATATCGAGCGCATACTGGCGTGCGAATGCTACGAGGTCGTGGTCGTCCAGCGAGGAGACGTCAATGAAGTGTTCCACAGCCTGCTCAATCCGATGGCGATAGTCATCGGTGCCCGGGTTTGTGGCGAAGGCAAATACCTCAAAAGACTGGCGGGCGTGATGCTCAAACATCCCAGCGAGCATGATCGAGACGGGGTGCGTTTTAAAGTCATGCGAGAAATAGCCGACGCGCAGCCGTCGGTTTACGGTGGAGTTCGCTAAGGGTAGCTCATTGCGCGCCATCGCCGGCGCCCACAGTTGGGCTACGTTCAACTGGCGAGCTGGATCCTCGGAAATAGGCAAGTAATGCAGCGGCGTACACGCCCGTTGTCCGGCGTCAATGGCGTGTTCTATGTTTGCGCACAGTTCCGGCAAGCGGTCCCAAGCGCATACGCGCATTTTGGTATGGAGCAGATTGCTTTGATAAGGCATCGGATCCGCCGCGTATTCCATGGCTTTCTCGATGAGTGGAATGGCCAAATCGGCACGACCGACCGCAAACTGCAGCGTAGCAAAATTGAATAGTGCACGATGATCGGTCGGATCTATTTGCAGCAGCCGTTCGAGATCGCGGGAAGCGCTTTCAAAGTCAAAGCGAGAAATATGTACACTTGCGCGGCAGTGCAGTGATTGGCGAAGCACTGTTTTGACGTTTGTGTCATCGGGAGCGAACACTTGAGCACGATCGAGCAGGGCAACGGCCGTGTCGAAGTCGCTTTGGCGATAGTGCAGCAACGCGAGGTTATACAAGGAGCCCGCGTCGGCTGGATCTAGCTCAAGGGCGCGGAGGAGATATGAGTGTGCGAGGTCAAACATGCCAGCATCCACAGCGATGCCGCCCAAAAGCCGCATGACTTCACCGTCGTCGGGCGCTAACGTCAGGGCATCGCGCAATATTTGGATCGCCTGTACATAATCCTCTTGCTCATATGCGGCAATGGCGGCGTGGATCACCTCGGTATTGGGTGAAAAAGGATCTGCGTTCATTGACATGGTTACGTGGAAATGAAGAAGAAAATGGGCAAAGTTAACGGCGTTCGAACGTTATCGATTAACCTCCGCGAGAGTAGAGAATTTGCCGCAAATCGATGCAGCAAAGCAAGGTTCTTCCCCGTGCCGGGTCTTCCGATTACGCGCAGTGCACATTCCGGCGAAGTGGAACAATGATTCTGATCGAAGTCGAACGCGAATTCCGTTCGAAGACGAACAGGAACAGGCCTGTTTCGAAATAGGTGTCCGTCTTCCCGAAACCGGTGTTCATTTGGCAGGAACACGCAGACGCTATCAAGCCGCATACAAGGAGGCGTTGTTCCGTCAATGCTCACCTACCATTCAGTTCAGAAGGCTTGGGCACTGATTATCTACGATTGCAAGGCCGATGTTTCCCCACACGCCTAGGGCAACTTCCTGAATAAGTCTGCAAAGTGCGGTGATCTGCGCGTCGCTGAGCACGAACTTGCTGTTGTTCTCGATGCGCAGCGTCAGTCGGATCGTGGCGATCTTCGGTGAGTCAGCCTCGCCAGCACTCGTCGATGGGGCGGGTCTGTGCCGGCTTCTTGTAGGGGCCGATCTCGACGCCGCGATGCCGCAAGTAGCTGTACAGCGTGCTCTTGGACAGGTGCAGCTTCTGCGCGATGGCGGTGACCGACAACTTGCGCTCACGGTACAAGGTCTCGGCGGCCAGCGCAGTGGCCTCGGCCTTGGGCGACAAGCCCTTGGGTCGCACACCGACCCGGCCGCGCGCCCGTGCACGGATCAGTTCACGCTCGAACTCGGCCAACGAGGCGAACAGGTTGGACACGAGCCACCCTGGTGCGTTCGTGGTATCGATGGGGTTGTTCAGGCTCAGCAGGCCGACCTTGCGCTCCATCAGGTTGCCTACAAGTTCGACCAGGTGTTTGAGCGAGCGCCCCATTCGGTCAAGCTTCCAGATCACCAGCACGTCGCCGACACGCAACTGCCCCAGCAGTTCGTCCAGTGCCGGTCGCGCGATGAGACTCGCGCATAGCCGATTTTCATTCGCAAATTCCATTTTACTCATTGACCTAGATTATTTCGAACTTTGATTGTGCGAACCACTATTGAAGACGGCTTGTTGGCCTGTGGACAGGTCGGGCCGATTGTCGAATCGAAGTTCATAGAAACGAAGGTTTTATCGAACCATTGCCGGTGTAGCGGATAAGGTGTATAAACACCTATGTACGCAAACACTGTTTTGGAGGGCACCATGAATACCGTGCGTTGGAACATCGCTGTATCGCCTGACGTGGATCAGTCCGTGCGCATGTTCATCGCTGCGCAAGGTGGCGGCCGCAAGGGCGACCTGTCGCGCTTCATCGAGGAGGCGGTGCGCGCCTATCTTTTCGAACGGGCGGTCGAGCAAGCCAAGGCCACGACGGCAGGTATGGGCGAGGCAGAATTGAACGACCTCATCGACGAGGCGGTGCAGTGGGCGCGTGAGCACTGATGCGGGTCGTCCTTGACACCAACGTGCTGCTGGCCGCGCTAATCTCGTCGCACAGCCCACCGGACATCATTTATCGCGCCTGGTTTGCCGGACGTTTTGATCTGGTGACAGGGGCGGCGCAGCTCGACGAACTGCGCCGCGTGAGCCGTTATCCGAAGATCAAGGCCATTCTGCCCGCGCATCGCGTCGGCACCATGATTAACAATATTCAGCGCGCCGTTGTGCTGAACACGCTGCCGCCGCTACCGAGTGACATCAACGCCGACGATCCGAACGATGCGTTCCTACTGGCGATGTCACTGGCCGGTGAGGCTGATTACCTCGTGACTGGCGACCGTCGCGCCGGGCTGCTGCAACGCGGCACCATCGGCCGCACGCGCATCGTCACACCGACCACCTTCTGCGCCGAGGCGCTTTGAGTCATGCCGGTCAGCTTCCTGTCCACCACGCAACCGGAACGCTACGGCCGCTATCCAGATACGCTTTCCAGCGAAGAGCTGGCGCGCTACTTCCACCTCGAAGATGATGGCCGTGAGTGGATCGCCACAAAGCGGCGCGACAGCCACCGATTGGACTATGCGCTGCAACTGACCACGGCCCGCTTTCTTGGCACCTTCTTGGAAGTCCCGGCTGCCGTGCCCGGCACTGTACTGCATACGCTGTCGTCCCAACTCGGCATCGCCGACCCCGACTGCGTGCTGACCTACCGCGAGAGCGAGCAACGCTGGCGGCACACGACCGAAATTCGCACCCGCTATGGCTATCGTGAATTTGCCGAGGGCGGCGTGCAGTTTCGCCTGGGGCGCTGGCTGTGCGCCCTGTGGTGGACGGGCACCAACCGTCCGAGCGCCTTGTTTGATTATGCCAACGGCTGGCTGGTCGGCCACAAGGTGCTGCTTCCCGGCGTCACAGTGTTTGAACGCTTCATCGCCAAAGTGCGCTCACGCATGGAGTCGCGTCTGTGGCGTCTGCTCGCGCGCGGCGTGACGGCCGAACAGCCGCGGCGCCTCGACGACCTTCTCAATCCTGCCGAAGGCAACCGCCAGTTCTGGCTGAATCGGTTGCGCAAGGGGCCGGTGCGCGTCAGCGCTCCGGCGCGCGGTCTGGACATCAAGCTGTCCGGCACCCATGCGGTGTCAAGCCGCATCGCAGCGCTGGCCCGCTTTGCCAGCACCGTCAAGGCGTCCGCCGTGGCCCGGCTGCCGGAAGTGCGGCGCACATCGCCACGCTGGTGGCCTTCGTGCATTGCCTGGAGGCCAGCGCGCAGGACGATGCCATCGATGTACTCGAATTGTTGCTGCGCGAACTGTTCACCAAGGCCGAGAAGGAAGACCGTAAGGTCAGGCAGCGTTCCCTCAAAGATCTGGATCGGGCCGCCTCGACGCTGGCCGAAGCATGCCGGATGCTGCTCGATCCCGCTCTGCCGGACGACGAACTGCGCGAGCGAGTCTGTGCCGCCATTGGCCACGATGAACTGGCCTAGGCACTCAACGAAGTGATTGGCCTGGTGCGTCCGCCCAACGATGTGTTCTACACGGAGCTGGAGGCCCGCAAGGCCACTGTCTCGCGTTTCCTGCCGACGTTGCTGCGCGTCATCCGCTTCGGCGCCAATCCTGCCGCGCAGCCCTTGACGCAGGCGTTGCAATGGCTGCACGAAAAGCCCGGCCACTTTGGCCGGATCAACGCCACAGCCTATTCCTTCTGCGCGCTCGACAAGCTGCGCAGCGCGATCCTCCATCGTGACGTGTTCATCAGCCCGAGTTGGCGCTACGCCGATCCGTGTGCCGGGCTGCTGGCCGGAGCCGAGTGGGAAGCCGCGCGCCTGCCCGCGAACGACGCGGTACGCTTCGAGACGGTCGGCGACAAGACCGACCCATTGGAAGCGTTGGAAGAGCCGCCTTCGCTGATCGCGCTACGCAACGAGATCAAGGCGCGGATGCCGAGCGTCGATCCGCCGGAAATCCTGCTGAAAGTCGTCGGGCGCACCGGCTGTATGGACGCCTTCACACATCTGACTGAGCGCACGGCGAGCGCGGCCGATCTGACCACCAGCCTGTGCGCGGTGCTGATGGCCGAAGCCGGCATCACCGGCCCGGAATCGCTGGTGCGACAGGACACGCCGACACTCAAACGCGACCGGCTGATGTGGGTCGATCAGTCCTACGTGCGCGACGACACGCTGATCGCCTGCAACGCCGTGCTGGTGGCGGTGCAGAACCGCATCGCGCTGGCGCGTGCCTGGGGCGGCGGTAACGTGGCCTCGGCCGACGGTATGCGCTTCGTGGTGCCGGTGCGCACCATCCACACGCTGAACTTCATCGACGACGAGGCCCGCCGCCGCGCCCCGCTGCGGCAATTGAACCTCGGCGAAGGCTGCCACAGCCTGGCGCGCGAGGTCTTCCACGGCAAGTGCGGGGAGCTGTTTCAGCGCTACCGTGAAGGGCAGGAAGATCAGTTGAGCGCACTCGGCCTGGTCGTGAACATGGTCGTGCTGTGGAACACGCTGTACATGGACTCGGTGCTGACACAGTTCCGCAGCGAGGGCTACCAGGTGAAGCACGAAGACGAGGCGCGGCTTTCGCCGTTTGGCCACAAGTACCTCAATATGCTCGGACCCCACTCGTTTTCGGTGCCGGAGGCGGTCGCGCGCGGCAAGTGCGGCCACTGGAAAAAACACGCGATACACCACTTTCCTGACTACAGAGGTACAAGGTATGCAAGCCAAGTTAAATCACGATACCCAGGCCGGCGCAGCAGTTTACACACCGCTGGTCCTGAAAATATACGATTGGTGGGTACTAGAGTTCTCTAACCGCTATGCATGGCGGTGTCCAACACGTTCCGTCCTGCTCCCGTTTTTCCAGCAACACCTCAGTGCGAACCATCTCGATGTGGGGGTGGGTACAGGCTATTACCTGGCGCATAGCTCGTTTTCCACGGAACAAAAGGTCGCTTTGCTTGACTTGAACCGCAACAGTCTTGAATCTGCACTCACCCGGATCGCGCATTTGCAGCCTTTGCTGATACAGGAAGACATCCTCAAGCCCAGTGGCGCCCTAGGGCATCAAAGATTCGATTCTATTTCGCTTTTTTACGTACTCCATTGCTTGCCAGGCAATATGCCCGATAAAGCAGCAATTTTTGAGTTGCTGCACCGGCATTTGACCGCAGACGGCACGTTATACGGCACCACCATTCTTGGTGGCGATGAAGTCGTCCACAACTGGCTGGGACGTCGCTTGATGAAGCTATACAACCGAAAGGGGATTTTTGGGAACCAGCATGACACCCTGGCCGATCTTGAATCAGCGTTGTCTCGTTATTTTGCAAAGGTTAGCGTACAGCAATATGGCAGGGTTGCCCTGTTCACTGCAAAGCTATCCGCTTAAGTCGGTTGATTGTTCCATTGCTCCCCGGCCCCCTACTTCCGGCCCATTTTTGCGGAAATTCCCTCGTCCGCTTGTGAAAGTTCTTATTTTTCGGGACAGGCTTCCGGTCGGGGCGAGCCCGGAGGAAACAGCAGCACCAGGGGATTGCGCAGCACGGCGCGGCAGATGGCGCGGTGGATTTGCCGACGGTCGCCCAATCGCAGTGGACGCGATCGAAGCGCCATGTGGAATGCCAACGCAAAACTGACACCGACGTTGAGCAGCCCCATGGCCGCCACTCCGGCGAACGCCAGCCACAGCGCCGGGTCGTGAAACACCGAACCGCCCAACACGCCGATCGAAGTCGCGATCGACCCTGTCGACAGGGTCACGTGACGGACCTCGAACGGCAAAGCAAATGCCGTCAGCACGGCCGGCACGAGTCCCAGCATGAAGCCGAGCGTGAGATTGCCCAGCACCGGTGCGATGTGGCGTCGGCACCCGTCGGCGAGTCGCGCCGCACCCAGACGTCCAAAAACAAAACGTAGACGGCGGTTGTACGCAAGGACATCGCCAATGCCGTGCAAGGCGAACCAGTTGTCAGCCCAGCCGGAAATCAGGCTGGAGCACCACAACAGCACACCGGTCAGCGCCGCAAAGAACGGCGTTACACCGAGAATCGAAAACGAGTTCAGCGTCGCGTGCGCTTTTTCCGGAGAGATAGTGTTTGCACCCAGCGCCGCCGACACCGCCCACTGCACCAACAGGCAAAACGGGAAGACCATCGCCAGATTGCCGAAGATGGCGGCCGCCTGGGTACGCACCAGCGCGATCACCTCACCGACGAATGCATCCATCCCCGCTGGCGTATCGACATCATCGAGCTTGCTGGCGATGGCGGGCGCCGTCATGGCCGGTTGCTTGGTGGCCAGCGTGAAGCGGCAAAAGTGCATGAACAGGAAGCACAACGCGTAGTTGGCCCCCGGCAAAGAAACCCTCCACCACGGTCGGAAAGTGAGCCCCGGCAATCATGAACTTGATATAGACGGTCACGACCGTCACCAGTCCGCCGCCACAGGCCATCTTCAGCATCGAAAAATACTCGCTGCGATTGCGCGCGATGTAATGCTCGCCGGTCTCCGCACTGCGCTCGACGACCTTGCGCGCCAACAAGCCAAACGACGTCCGCGCCAGTTCGCCCACGCTTTGGCTCGCCCGGTTGGCTCTCACCAGATCCGCGAGCAACCGCACGCGCGCTGCGGCCTTATCGCCGTGGTCCCCGTAGGTCAGCCACGCCTCCAGCAAACGTTCGAGACGACGAATCCGCGCCTTGACGCGCTCGACTTGAAACACGATATCGACGCTGACGCCGTTCTCGTCGAGGTGTGCATATACCTCACGCACCGCGCGACCACAGTCGTCCAGCAGTGCGCGAAATACGTTGATCTGCTGCACAAACAATTGCGACGGCGGCGCACCGTGCGCGAACTCCTGACCAACGTCCTCAAGCGCCTGCATCGCGCGCCCTAGTCGGTAAAACGGCGAATCGGTGACGCGGGAATAGGAAAGGCGGGAGCGCACCGCCTGCGACAGCCCCGTCGATGCAATCTGATTGACGAGGTGATGCATCGCGGCAAGCAGATCCTCGGCGAACGGATTCCAGTCCACGTCGGCGTCGTCCACCTCGCCGTGATGGAGCAGCGCGATCAGATCGCCCAACAACTCAGTGGGTAAGGCAGCGATCCAGTCGGCAGCATCTCCGTCGGGAAACATCAGAGAACACAATGCCGAGAGGTCCCGTCGCGTCGGTGGCGGCGGAATCAACGCCTTTTCGATGCGCTCGGCTAACGCGCCCCAAAAGCCGGGCCGCACGGGCATGCCGGTGTCGCAGAGCAGCGAAATGGCATCGCTCTCATTGATGACGCTACGCAGCGTGCGCGCGACCGACAGTCGCCACTGCGGATTGCGCTCCAGCATTTGCAGCAAATAGCGTAGGCGCGTATGCGGCCGGTATCGGGTGGCCTCCCCTTCCCCCCGCACTTCGTTGACAATCGCGCCGCGCTTTTGCACCCAATGCGCCAACTCGATCAACCATTGATTGCGTACGGCCAGCGGCGCTACAGGATCTGCGTGCGCGAGCAGTTCGTCGAGTTGATGACCTGCATGGCGCGAGGCGCTCCACTTGCGCCAGTACAAAGTAAGCGAATTGAACATGAATCGGATAGTGTGTAGTCGGCTACGGATTCAGCGACAGAAACAGAAGGGACGGAGTCACCGGCACGTCTGACGTACGACAAATCGCACCGCCTGGCCTCATCCCGTCAAAGAGGGCCGAATGATAGCCCTGTTAGGGGCGTCAACTCGCAAAGCGATCTCGTCACCGATCGCAACGCACACGCCATTTCCCCACGAGGATGTGCGCGCCGACAACCGATCAGTCGGCCTGTCCCAAACGCACGAGCAGGCCGTCAAGACCGTCTCGAACCCTTGCGCGCCGCCGTAACAGGGATCGGGCACTTCGGTAGCGTCATGACGCCGCGCGAAATCCATCAACCGGACAATCTTGTGACCAAACGCTGTGAGACTGCGTGCTGTGAGCTCGGAGACGTTTGCGTTGTCCATGGCCACGATCCATTCGAAGCGCTCGAAATCGCTTGCTTCGACGCGGCGCGCCCGCAGTGCGCTCAGATCGTAGCCCCGCCGCTCGGCCGCCGCCTGCGTACGCGCATCCGGGGCGTGACCGATGTGATAACTGTGCGTCCCCGCCGAATCGATCTCGACGAGACCGGACAACCCCGCTTTGGCGAGTCGGTCGCGAAAGATGCCGTCGGCATTCGGGGGGCGGCAGATGTTGCCCATGCAGATAAGCAAAACTGACGCCGGACTCAGACCCCGCTCCCGGAATTGGTGTGTGGCAGCGGCGGCGCGATATGACGAGTGATGTCGCATTACATGTCGTTTTGTTACGTTTTTCCCGTCCAGCAAAGGTCGGCGGTGCCCGGCGCGCACCAGCGTTCCTTCGATGATCTAGACAGGAACATCTTGCCGCTTGAGTCGGCCGATTCACTCACGACTTGCACCACCGCGTCGGGGCGTCAGCGCGCAAGGACTCACCCGTTAAAACAGATATCGGAAGTTGGCTGTGC
>NZ_JBIVYJ010000016.1:0-13508 GCF_044772185.1 Pandoraea sp. NPDC090278
CACATCAATGAGGCCGCTCAAGGACGTTGATGACGACGGCGTTGGCTTTGGCGCTGGCGTCGAAGGACTTAACGGTACCCAGGGGGAGGGGACAGCTTTCGCCACCACGCGGGCGATATAGGGATTGCCATTGGCGAGTCGTCCGACCACGACTGAACCATCGGCATTGGCCCCCGTGGCGGTTTCCGTCTGGACGCCCTGCACTGTCACGCCGTTAGCCTGCAGCCACGCCTCCACGGACTGCATCTTGGCGGCCTCGGTCCATCGAAAACCTTGCCAGGTGGCATCGGCTTTTCGTGCGCTCCCGACAATGACCTTACCGTCACGGCTAATGCCCAAGGCCCGAGACTCCGTGCCACCCAGTGTGCCCAATGCCTCCAGTGCGTTGGTGCTCTGCGTCCAGCGAAAGGCGTGATTATTTCCATTCCCCGTAGAAGTGCCAGCCACCACGTTGCCATCCCCGCTCACCGCGGTGGCTACCGACGAGGCATCTCCAGACAACACGCCCAACGACGTAAGCCCCGTACCGCTTGTCCACCGAAAGGCTCGCGCATCGGTGGACCCCGTAAAATAATTCCAACCTACCACCACTGAGCCATCATCATTGGTAGCCGTAGCGCCCGAGTATGCCGACCCGCCAAGATCCTGAAAACCGGAGGCCACCGTCCAACGGTATGCTAATCCGGCCCCGTCCGATCTATTGTAAGTGCCAACAATCACTTGCCCGTCTCCACTGACCCCCATGGCAGCGGTGTCGCCAGTTCCGGCCGGGAAGCCATTGAGAAACTGGATGCCATTGGCGGCAGTCCATCGAAATGCTTGACCGGCTTGGCTTCCGTTCGCTGCAGCGCCTACCACGACACTTCCATCAGAATTGGTTCCCCCTATACTGGCACTACTCGCCCTGTCGGTGGCCCCGAGATCTTGCTCTCCCCCAGAGGCCGTCCAGCGAAAGGTGTGGGTACGCGCGCCTGAAGTATTGTTCCAAGTCACCACGCTGCCGTCATCGCTCACGCTGACTTTCCCCACATTCGTCCCCGATCCGATACCCGTAATGCCAGCGCTTTGCGCTGCCGCAAGCACAGGAACGGCCAAACTGACACCCAGCGCGCACGCGCTTAATCGGTGGCGAGCAGTTAAACGACGCTCGTAAGAAGGGCAAGGGGCGCAAGAAAAATAAAAATGGCGAAAACGCATAGATAATTTGACGTGATGAAATAGAACATCAGCAAAAACACGCGGCGCCTAAAGAAAATCACCTCGAAGGTGACTGACGACGCGCAGCCGGAAAAAGATACCCCTCACAACTGGAAATCAACACCAATACAAATCCGATGAATTGCTTATTATCAATCAACGATTTAGATCCACCGAATTCATTGCAACAAAACAAAACAACGGCCGACACCTAAATCACAAAGTGCCTCAAAAAAATTAATTATCATAATTAATATCTGATTTTTACGATCAAATGAGAACAAAAATTAGCCAATTAACAATTAATTCGAATCACAGTGCCATCGACCAATCAACAAAAAAATAGAAAAAAATCTAAATTTTTGATCAATTTTGTTAAATCATGATCCCAACCTCCAATACGACCCTCTCTATCGAGATAGTTTAAGACTGAGGGGGACGTGTCATAGAGAAACGAATGTCATCAGGAAGATGAAGAGGCGATGTCGAACAACGGGTTGTCGCCATCCTGTGGGGTGGCGAAAAGTGGCAACACAACAATGAGGAGCATTAGGCTTCCGGTCGACGTCACATCCCTGTTGTAGCGACCATTGCACCCAGCGATTAGCACCAAATGGGCTTGTCGACTGTGGCGCTGCGCCTAGTTGCGCGAACAGCGCACGCGACCGCCCTCCCCCCCCAAAAAAATCGATCGGCAGCAAGACGTTCGCCCTGCTCAAAGAGCGAAACATCGCTCAGCGGCCTTCTTCGGCAACGGAGAGGCTTGCAGTCCACGCCCCAGCGCGTGGACTGCCGCCGGGATCGCACGCACTTCTGGCCTATGGGGGAGTCTGTGAGTGGAGAAGACGTCTGAACGACGCAAGTGAAATTAACGATGTCACAAGCACTCTGCCAACATCGTCGGGCAACGCCGCTCACCGGGCAATCTGCTGAAAATTGACGCGTCGATTTCGAATAAAATCGATATTCATTCAATTGACCTGCGACAACACTGAACGAGCGATTAGTGTAAATCGAACACCTAGCGTGTGGCGACGGATATCGTCTCCAGGACACACCGCGTCGGACCGAAAACGTCCAACACGGTAGGGGTTGTACACGCTGTCACGTATATTCAAATGCCAACGATCGCGAAATTCGCAGGGGCATTTACGCACAGTGCGAAACCAGATCATCGATAACCGAGCAACGCCAACGCTTTCTCGCGGTGGAAAAGCAATCGGTGACCAAGCTTTTCGCTGCTGGGAGGCAAGCACGTGCTGACATGGTCGATCTGGAAAGTGCCAATAAAGGCAGTTGCACTGTGTGCCGTGTGATGGACTTCGAAAAGGCTGAGCGCACATGCCGGACGTTTCAAAGTTCTGAGTACAGTTACCCACCCGCGTTGCGCCGCATGGGTAATACGTAGCACCCCTTCAGCTGTTATAAAAATGAGACTACTACCTTCGACATTTGCTAGGATGGCTTATTATTGAAATCGATTTAATATTTTGATTTTTATATCCAGCGATAGAAAATCGGTGATTAAATAAGTCGCGCCATTCGGCCCGTGCATCAGGCCCCCTGCTCGTTGATTTGGCACGATGCAACGATTGTCGCGGGGATATTGATTGAACAATCTAACTGCTCCGCGAATAGCGCGGGACTGATTGTACGGACATTTAGTAAGCCGAATAGGAAATAGCTCACGGTTTTCGATGGGTTACAGCGATTAAAGCGTGCGATTCACTGCGGCGGAGCATGACCAAACATGTCAGACATTATCTTCGACCCAAGCAGCGTGGATCAGATCCACGAACACTACCTGCGGTACGGTAAGGCGATTCAAAGGCACTACTATCCGGAGATGCGAGAAGTGGCCATGCATCCCCTGCTACTCAAAAATGCGTTTCGCTTCGATTCTCAGGTTACGGACGCCATGCTGCATGACCTATTCAGAGTTATGCGCAACGAAATGGCATATGCGACCTCACGTCTGTTTCGCGTCTATATCGAGAACGGCCTCAATTCCGAAGCCAACGACTGGATTCGCTACTCGGAACCGCTGCATGGGGAAAACTTCGAGGATTGGCTGATCAGGACGATGAGACAACACCCGTTCGGTGTCGTTGTCAATCAGGCAGAACGCTGGTCCGATTCGCTGGCCCGCTTGGCCACCGATCTCACTGCCTCCATTCGTGAAGATCTCGGCAAACGCCACACGCGTGTCGAAATCAGTTGCTTCATCGGAAATTATGGATACACACCGTTCGGCATACATCTGGACGATCCGTTCACTTCGGTGATCCACGTGCACCTAGGGCCTGCGCCGAAGACAATGTACCTATGGAAAGATGAGATCTTCTCCCAGATCGACGGCATCCGACACCGTTTTGAAATTAATCGCCTCAAAGTGCACGCGGACGCATACCAGATCAGGTCAGGTGACACCTTTATCCTACCTCCGCACTACTGGCATATCGGCGAAACAACGAAATTCTCCGTTGGACTCGCAATCGCAATCGTTCGCGATAGTGATCGGCGTCTAGTTAAGACCGTGATCGATCACGCGCTCGAAAGTGCATTTGATAGGCACGTTACGTCAAACAAAGCTGCGCATACCAGCCTTGCCACATGGTTCGCTCACGCTGAGAAACGCTATCTATCCAGCTTGGAAAGTAATCGAGGCCTGCAGGCATCATATCGACTGCAGCGCGGCACCTTTCTAATTGCCACCTCACCATTGATCGCGTTGAACGATGCCTTTCCACCGCTGTTGGCAAGAATCGGTGAGACGCACGTGGTGTTTTCTAGAGGGCATCAGAGAGAAATCTCAGAACCGCACGTGTTTGAACGCGTACTGTCGGCGATAGCAGATGGCGCACCGGGCATGCGTGCACTCGCCGGTGTGCACGAGCACAAGGAAGGCGGTCTCTCCGAGCCTGAAGACCTCTTGCTGGTCAAGTGGATGATTGAGACCGGTTCGGTCCGCGTGATCGACGATTTGACCTCCGAAGCCCGGATCGCCGGTCCGTCAATTTGCAGCCTGCCTGCGCTCAACGAGGCCGTTGCGCGCCTACTCGAACGCGATGGTGCCCATTTCTTCGATATCACGTCTCTAATGGAGGGGCTAAGCAGGGATGATGTTATCAATCTGCTGAACGACGTACTTACACGACGCGAAATAACTTCGAACTACGAACTACTATCCGAGGATCATGTTTATCTGCACCGGCAGCGCAATTTCCATCTACTGGTGCGCTTCATCGGCAAGAGCGAGCAAGACACACTCTACGCCAACGAATTCGACATTTTCGTAATCAATCCGACTGCTGAAGCAATCGCCGTCCCCGTTTACGAGTGTCCCTCACGGCCCGACGGCTTAGGGTCTCCTGATCCACTCCGAAAACTCGATGACATCGTGCTCCAGCCGGGCCGAGCGTATCGGTTCGAGGCATATAGGCATATCCTCGATTTCGGCTGCGACGCCGTACAGGGCGCGTTCGTGCTAATTGCTCACTCCGATCCAATGGGGTGGTTGAGCTGGATTTACGACCGCCAAACGCTGCAGCCGATCGAGAGCATCTGCACGAGCCTGCAAGCATCGAGAATTCAGCTTTATGTCCGCCTGCTCGGAGAGATGAATGCGAACCAGGCGGTGCCCAGCCTGACCAAACTAGCAACTTCGGACTACGCGAATTTCGTGCGTTGGGAGGCCGTTGAAAGCCTATCACGAATTTCACCGAGTGATTGCCTGAAGGTGCTAAGACAACTCGCGACGGGCGACCCCGACTCAGAAATCCAGCGCGCGGCTGCACAGAGCTTAAAGATCTCCGACGCGGAGCTTCCCTGAGGAGCACGTAATGGCAATCAAGATCGATACATTGAAGCGAGCCCCCGTTACGGTTCAAGAATACATCGCGTTTCTCGAATCCAGCCACATAATTGAACAGTTCCGGAAGTCAATCTATGACCGCGAGGTCATGTGCTTGGCAGCAAGCTGGCTGCGTTCACTTGCAGAGAACAAGACACATCTGCTGGCGATCATAGCAGACGAACTGGCGTCTTCGACCGAGTTTCAGGCCCGCAACTTCGGACAATCGCAGAGCTTCGTTATCCATCGCACCGCTGATTACACCATTCGGATCATGCTATGGATACCTGACGGCCACCAAGCAAAAGCCATTCCATTTTCGTACGAGAATGCACATGACCATGCGTTCGACTTGATGTCCACTGGCTTTTTTGGTCCAGGTTATCGGACATCACTGTTTACCTTCGACTACGACGATCCTGTGCATCGCGTTGATGGGTTGACACGGCTCGCTTATCACGGCGATACACATTTGCGCGAAGGCGAAGTCATCTACTATTTCGCGAACCGCGATGTCCACGTACAACATTTGCCAGAGTCACTGTCAGCATCGTTGAACCTGATCGTTGTGAAGCCTGATGCATCGGTCAGGCAGACCGTATTCGACCTTGATGGACCTCCCGACAACGGCATCGCA
The DNA here is from genome assembly GCF_044772185.1 of Pandoraea sp. NPDC090278. Classification (NCBI taxonomy): domain Bacteria; kingdom Pseudomonadati; phylum Pseudomonadota; class Betaproteobacteria; order Burkholderiales; family Burkholderiaceae; genus Pandoraea; species Pandoraea sp. NPDC090278. Next base: position 5,688 of record NZ_JBIVYJ010000016.1, read on the forward strand.
TGGGGAAAGCCACGCTACAACAGCGCGCGCAAACTTCGCACGCAACGCTCGATTTTCGCCGCACTGGCCGCGCATGGCAATGCCCGTTCCCGAGACGCACTCACGCGGATTGCGCGAAGTCACGAACTGGAGGAAGTTCGCGCGCTGGCATGGATAGCGCTTCTGAATGGCCTTAATCCGAATCCGGCCTGGTTTGGCGAAATTGCCACTGAAAAAAGCTCTTACATCAAAAAGGTTGTCGCCGAACGGGTTTCAATAGCCACGGAGAACCGAGCATGACTATCGACAGCACACCTGAGATCAAGGAAGCGCTTACGCTAAACGAATTACTGGCGCTACTGAGACACGCGCCGACGATCAGACAAGTGGCCCAGGGCATTTATGATGAAAATGGAATACACGAAGTAGCGAGATGGCTGGCTGCGTATGCGTCAAACCGGTCGTCAGTGATCGACTGCATTTGCCACGAGCTCGATTACCCAAAGAATTTCCAGCAGCATAACGACGTACAACCACCAACGTTCATTGTCCATAGCGACGAACGTATCGTGATTCGTCTGGTCGTGTGGCTGCCGCGGTCGGGTCGCTTCGGAAATACTCCATTTTCCTACGAGGAACCGCACGATCACAACTTCGACTTTTGGACGGTGAATTTTTTTGGCGACGGCTACGTAACTCATTTGTACGACTACAGCTACGACGAAGTCACCGGGTTTAGCGATGAAGCGGTTGCACTCGACTATCGCGGCGAACACGTTTTGTGTCCTGGTAAGGTCATGTTCTATGTCCGGAATAAGGACCTACATATTCAGCATCCTCCCAAGAATCTCTCAGCATCTTTGAACCTGATCGTGCAACCTGAGGTGGCGTCCCGCCAATATGAGTTTCGCTTGGACGCGACGCGGGCACAAGGTCGAACGAATGCATACATCAAAAAGGGGCGATTCGAACGCTACAAGACACAAGAGACACTGTTTCATGGACTCTTGAATTTCGGTAATCAAGAGAGCCGCAGAAAGGTGCTAAACATTGCCCAACACCACGGCAAGAGTGAGATACGTGCGGTCGCCTTTGAAGCGCTGCTTGCGTACGCGCAACGCGTAGGTGACTTTGCCTCTGCAAAACATGTCGTGGCTCTGATCGACGACGATCCCGATACGTATGTCAAAAACAGAGTTGCGCGCCACATTGGGACTTTGCCCGGGCTTGGTCCTGATTCCGTTGCCGCAATGTGCGGCAGTAATCCGTTCGGTTCAACCATTGGAGAATTGTCATGACCGAAGATGCTACCAATGAACAGAAAGTCACGCTTGTTTCTTTTGGCAAGGAAGTCACACTAGCCGGCGCAGTTCCTCGTACGCTTTCAGGTAGCGAGGCCGGACGTGTGCTTGGATTCGGCTGCCGTAGTTGCACTGGCACCGAAACGGAAAAGTAAATCAGTCTCGAGAAATAGAAATCCAGGATCAAGAATGTCCGCTCGAGTTCTTGGTCCTGTGTTTCTGCAAACGGTCGGCGCAGTCTTAGCCACGTCTATACAAGCTACTCAACCGGGGTAGATGCATGCCATCTGGAATGAAAATCATCGTCACCGGAGCATCAGGGTTGGTCGGTTCTGCCATCTCCCGAAGGTTGTTTGCATCTGGCGCGAAGTTGGTAATTGCAGGCAGGAATCGTCAAAAACTGTACAACGGCGGCCTTGATGCTGAAAGCACCTCAGACACATCGCCGTACGCATGGAGCGGAGATCTACGTGACGAATCGGCCTGTCGCAACCTGATCGAATACTCGGTCCGCGCAATGGATGGCATCGACGTTTTGATCAATAATGCAGGAGTGTTTCACTTTTCGGCGTTTGAAGAGCTTGATCATGCGGCCATTGCGGAACTCATGTGCATCAATGTCCTGGTGCCCGCCTATCTCACGCGGCTCGCGCTACCTTATCTCAAAGCGAGCAAAAACGCCGTAGTGGTAAATATATCGTCGCTCGCCGGTCAGGCAAGCCTTCCAGGTGGGGCCGCTTACGCGGCGTCAAAATGGGCATTGCAAGGCCTCTCACATAGTATTCGCGAAGAGTTACGTGATGTGTCTGTTCGCGTCTGCACAATCTCGCCGTGCCAAGTTGAGGTGCTGCACAATCATTCCACGGGTACCGCTCGCACTATCACACCGGAATGCATCGCTAACGCGGTCGCGCTGCTCCTTGCGCATACGGAAGGGTCGGCGGCGTCACTCGATCTGATTTTGCATTGAGAGGCAACTTCATAGAGACCTCTAGGGTCTGTCAACCCTCTCGGCAAGTTATTAACCTCAGATGTCGGTAACAGTCGAACCGAAGAAATGAGAAGACCGATCGACGGTAAGTTGTGGAACCTGATGGAACAATTGCCGCTCCCCAGCGAAGCCGATGCACAAGCACCATCTAGGCGGGATTTTGGTTTCAAATCGTGCTGCACTAAATGACATTCTGTTCTTGCTCGAAACCGGGAGCATTGGTGCGACGGGCAGCCAGCTGGCGTGGGGGCATCGCAAGTTGGCAAGAACTGATACTTGCAATGTTTCAGGCAATAACTAGCATGAATTTCTCGCGAGTAACCGTCCTCTTAATTCTGCTCAGCCGGGCAAGAAAGTTGTGGTCGGGTACGATCATAGCGGTATGACTTGTCAGCTTTATTCAAAACTTGCAATTATGGCTCACACCGTCGATTACGAACCGAGGCATCCGCCCCTCTCCAGCGGAAACGCACTTCATACCATGTCGCCGACATCGCCCGCCTCACAACGCCGCTTGCGCTAACGCGGTTGTCGCTTTTGGCGATGAATCTCACTGAGATCGTCCAGTTGGCTCCCATGGCAAAAACGCGCTCGCAGCCGCCAGCCTTGGCACCCACTTGTTCTTCAGCATAACTACGCCGCTACGAGCATACTCACATCAGTCGGTATCAAGGTGTCACATGCGCGGGCGCGCAGGCTGACGCATCTGTGCCGGGCCGCTACTGGACTTGTGGTGCAACATCTGTCGCTTCCGGCACTCGCGCTATCGTCCCGCTTTTTTTCGCACACACAAGTTGAAGGGAAGCCATGTATAGCAAGCGGTTCGAAGCACCACTGAGGGCGAGCGATCCGTGGTTTGGGAGATCTGTCGATTTCGCAGCAACTGCAAAACGGCTTACGGCCGAGGTCACCCTCACCTCAGACAGTCGCTTCCTGCACTCGGAGACGGCCGGCGCGCACCGCGAGTATGAGATCGTGATCAAACATTGCCAGCGCTTGAACTTTTTTCACAATAACTGCTATCTGGGAGGCCGAACGCCTTGTATTAAATTGCCTGACAGGTACGTCGCGCTCGTTAGATGCACCACATTGAGCAGAAAATGCTCCCCGAACTCAAAAACATTCGCCGGAATTTGCTCAAGGAGCGCGACCGCCTTTCCCGCTCGACTGGACCGCAAAGATGTCGGCGGAAGTGTTGCCTGACCCCAGACGCGCCGCGGCAATGGTTTCCCGGACGCCCTCAACGGCTTGTTTCGGGCTACCAAGTTTAGCTTCAGCTCTATCAACCTGCGCGCCACCCGCCCAATATCAACTTAACGAACAATTTAAATGTCCTCGATACTTAGAAAATGGTTCGATGGGATTTCCAAAAATTTGCATCTTGAGGATGGTCGCTGGTCATCAAAATGCATACACAAAGAAATTGTATATTTCTTAAAAATGAAATTTCCATGCCAAACCACGTTAGACGATGATTGCCTCAATCACTTTTCAAAAGCATCCAAATATATTGAAGATTACTCACACGTCGATAAAAACAAAACAAATGAGGTCAATCGAAAAACAATAATTATGTCGTTTGTTGGAGATTTACTTTTCGTCCCCGGGCCGATTGGAAATTACCTCTCCGACCCAATATTTGAATTCCTCAAAAACTCAGACTGCACCGCAATAAATCTCGAAACCCCGATATCAATTGAACACAAAATTCCAAATTACTGCATGGAAACGTTCAACACATCCCCGGAAGCATTGCATCCGTGGCGGAAGATTGGTGGCGCAAAGATTTTTTCCCTATGCAACAACCACGCACTAGATTGTGGAATTGACGGATTGAATAACACATCAAGAACAATCCAGGCGGAATCCGAATTCTATGCGATTGGTGGAGTTTCAAAGGGCGATGATCAATTAATTATTAAAAATAATGATGCAAGAATTGGATTTATTGGCATTACTCACAGCGTAAACAAAAACAAAGATGACGTCCATCGAGTGGCCATTCCAATCGCATCACTTACAAAACCGGAATGCGCCAGCGATCTTGAATTAATAAATCAAAAATATAAAAAAATATCAATGCGACATTATTATCCTTGCTGCTCACTGGGGGTACGAACATGAGCACTGGCCCAATAATTTTCAACGAACCAATGCCTACAAATTAATTGAAATGGGAGTAGATGTTATTTTTGGACATTCCCCGCATGCTGTACAACCTATTGAGTTAATTTCCGTTGATGGATTTGATAGAAATTGCCCAACACAACTATCTCGAGGCGGGAATCCAAGGCAAGCCATTATTTTGTATTCCGTGGGAAACTCATTGTCCAATATGATTGGTCGAGAGGCCAAAAGCGGCATTCTCCCGAAGTTAAGATTCATCATATCCAAAAATGCAAATGAAGTTAATCTTGAAATTGCATCAATTGAACTTATGCCAATAAAAACCCAAAAAACAAAAAATGGGTACATCATTACGGGAATCAACAATCAAGAAAAATATTTTTGGCGAAATTTTTTTACTGGCTGTAAATTGATTGCAAGACAGATCACCATAAAAAATCCCTATCATGACAGCTCTATAATGGCAAACTTACGTTCACAAATATTTTCCGGACGAAAACATTGATCTGGCATAGAACACGTGGCCGAAAATGAATGTTAGTGTCTCGGCGAAAAATCTCTTTTCTTAAATTGGCGATGAAGCGCAAACAGTATTCAATTCAGCAGATCGTGGCGGTGCTTAAGCAGGCGGAGTTAGGCATACCTGTGGCAGACCTAATTCATCAGATTCGCATCTCCGAGCTGACCTCTTATCGGTGAGAAGCAGTACGCGGGGATGCAGTCGGAGCAAGTTCGAGAGCTGAAGCAATGACAAGACGGAAACGGCCGGCTCAAAAAGTTGGTCGCCGCACTCAGATTGGATAAGGCAATCTTGCGGGATATCGCAACAAAAAAATGGCCGTGCCCGAGCTGAAGAGACTGGCCGTGGAGTACATCGTAGATCACTGGCACCTCCCCAAGCGTCGAGCGTGTGGGCTGCTCCAACAAGCGCAGCACCTATTACTACCGTAGCGTCAAGTCTCCTCAGACGACCTGGCGAGCCCAAATGCGCGAATCGTGCAAACCCGTGTTCGCTACGGCTGCAGGGTGTCCACGCTGGAGTAGACCACGGAAAATCAGCGCCGGGAAATTGAAACTGCCGGTTTTGCCGTCAAATCCCAGCGACTGCTCGACAGAATGGAAAATGGCGATGTGCTGATTGTCACCAAACTGGATCGTCTTGGACGAAATGCTATGGATGTCAGAAAAATGGTGGAACAACTGGCAGCGTCAAACATTAGGGTTCACTGCCTATCGCTGGGCGGCGTAGATCTCACCGGCCCAGCCGGGAAAATGACTATACAGGTGATCTCAGCGGTAGCTGAGTTTGAGCAAGATATGTTACTTGAGCGTACAAATTCTGGTATTGCGCGAGCCAGGGCTTCGGGAAAACGCTTCGGACGTCCTTCGGACCTCAATGATGAACAGAAACAGGCGGTGCTGGAACGTCCTAACGCAGGAGCAAGTATCAGTGCCGTCGCAAGGGAATTCCGCACATCACGACGAACTGTTATTCGTTTACAGAATAAGGCAGAAGGCTAGTATGAAACAATAAGGCTGATGACCATCATAGTCAGTGACCTGTGATAAATGATTTTTTCACCCTCTAAAAGGAGTTTTCTGATGAAAATCAGAGCATTATATCTGGCGATGCTGTTTATCTCACCTGCCTGTCTGGCGTTGTCTGCAGGTGAACACAATAAAAATACTAGTCTGATGCACGTCATTTCTGATTACAGAATGTCACTTGCGTCACTTCCTCTTGATTATTCTCTGCTGGAAAAAAGACAGCTACCCGGAGTTATGCTCCAAAGGTATAACCTGAATTCACAGTCGTGGTCTCCACAGGGCGTTGTCTCTCCGGAACGCTGGCAAAACGGGGTGAATATCTATGTTCCCGATTCAGCCAGAGAAAAAAATGCACTTGTTGTTATCAATAACGGCAGCAACAATAATGGGGCAGGCAGTCCTGTCGTGCCCACAAACTTCAGTGAGGAAGAACTTTCACGGATTGCGGTTGCCACACGAACCGTTGTGATAGCTGTCAGTAACGTCCCTAATCAGGTGCTCAGTTATCAGGGAGTAGCGACACCTCTGGCTGAAGATTACAGCGTGGCATATACCTGGAAACTTCTTTTGGGAAATACTCAGAAATACCAGGACGCATCCCTCCATATTCCTATGGCGGCGTCGGTATCACAGGCATTCAGGCTGGCGAAGAAAGAACTTATCCAACAGAACATCACTAAGTTTATGGTTACGGGTGCCTCCAAGCGTGGCTGGGCCGCATGGCTGATCGCGCTATCGGACCCGGATGTTGATGCCGTTATTCCTGTTGCTTTTGATCTGCTGGATACCAAGAAATCTCTTGAACACATGTATCATTCATATGGAAAAAACTGGCCAGTCGCCTTTTATCCGTACTATCAACAGGGCATTGACCAGGAGATTGGCACGGATGAATTTGCAAGCCTGATGACACTGGAAGATCCGCTTATTTATTTGAATACCGATATGGGCGATCGTCTGAAAATTGATAAATATATTATTAACGCCAGCGGTGATGACTTCTATGTCCCTGATAACAGTCATTTTTATTATGGCCGTTTGCCTGGTCAGAAGTCCCTGCGGGTAGTACCGAATTCCTCACATTATGGTATTCTGTCCGTTGCAGAGCAGTCGCTGACTACCTTTGTTAACCGTTTTCAGAATAGGCAAAAGCTCCCTGAAATTACGGAGAAAGTACAGAATAGCGGGAACGGGAAAAAAGTGCTGACGGTCAGTTTCTCAGAGGAGCCAGAAGCTGTTTTACAGTGGACAGCTAGGAATCCGGCCGCGAGGGATTTTCGTTATGCCTGCGATGTTAAATACAGTTCAGCACCCGTCAGTCTGTCAGGCGGCGAGAGATTCAGCATTTCGCTGACAACACCCGACAGCGGATGGCAGGCCACTTACATTGAAGCAACGTTCAGTGACGGGTATGTGGCCACAACACAGGTGTATATTACGCCGGACGAAAAGTATCCGGAAGCAGCGCCGCCGTCGGCAGGGTCCGCCTGTCAGACTCTTCCGGGTCGGGGACTGATCCCAAAACCGTGAAACAGTAATGTCATAGCCACAATTCACGTATTTAAACCCGGTGGCAAAAACTGCCGGGTACGTCTTCACGCGAATACGCATTTTATAGTTTCGCTCCCGCTGGGCCTGCAAGCCGCGCCAGTCAAGGGGCTGGGAGACAAATCTCATTATATTGTAGCTTCGCTCCCATTACCCCGGCTATTGGCGCCGACGTCACTGACCTGTCCGTAAAATTTCGTACCAAAGAAATCTAGAGATAATGGCTCCTCAACTCATGAGGAGTTGGTATGAAGAAAAGCCGGTACAACGACGAGCAGATTGTTCGGATACTTCGCGAGGCAGATCGAGACACGGTGCCCGAGGTAG
>NZ_JBIVYJ010000017.1:0-13313 GCF_044772185.1 Pandoraea sp. NPDC090278
TATCGGTTGTTTAATTTTTAAAGATCAATCGCATCCGACTTCACTTCGTCGCTTAATTACCGCGCCGTCGCTTCGTTTTCTGCGTCGCTGCATCATCAGCAGAGAAGTGAGATTATGTCGCAGCTTCTCGTCGTCGTCAACAGTTTTTTTCGCTTTCTTCGTTCGTCGCCGCAGCGACTCACAAGCTCCAAAACCACTAACCACCGGGCTTTCCAGCCCGTCGCCTCAACCGCTTCGCTGCTTTCGCTGCGTCGCTGTCGTTGCGAGAGACGGAATATTAATGACGTTCGCCAACGAGCGCAAGCCCTTTGTGAAATTATTTTTAAGATCGCAAGAATCTTGCGTGTCCACGCTATCCACCGCCCAAACGAAGAGTGCCCTGCAAGCCCGTTGCACGGGCTTGCAGGGCACTCTTCGAGGACCGACCGCTCTTCTATATATAGAGAGCGGTCGGTCCTTCTCCATATGAAGAACGATCAACGCATCAGATTCTTCCGCTCGGTCGGGGTCAGCGCCTGTAACTGGGACTCGGACAGATTCATCTGGCCAACTACCTGCACAGGCGACGCCGGATCGTAGCGGAACATCTTGCCGGTATCCGCACGCGGCTTACCCGTGCTGTCGGTCTGCGCCCCAGCATCCAGCATGCGCACACTAAAGATGGACGACTGGTTCTGCCTCGATGCCGCCCGATCGCGAGCCATCGCCTCCTGTGCGGCCGACGCCGCTTGCGCCGCCGTCGCGCTCGCATTCGTCAGCGCACCGACGTTGACCGCAGCGACCGTCGGGATACCCACCGATTTGCCCTGCACCTGAATGTTCTCGGCATTCATCACACGCAATGCCGCAACGTTCACGTTACCGGACACCCGAATCCCGGCTTCGCCCGCGTCGACCGTTCCCAACGGGGCGATCAGGTCGATGTCGCCCGGCGGCACCTCGGGGATCGGTGCCAGCGTCGCAATACCAGCGCCCGTGTTCGGCGTCGTCGGCGAAAGCGCAACAATGCCGAGCCCGTCATACACCCGGCGTTGCGGCGTATAGACGACGGTGGACTTCGAGCCGCGACCGGCGTTGATATCGCCTTGCGCCGACCACGCCAGGATGTTGCCGCCGAACGTCGTGAAGATACGGCTCTGTCCCAGCAGAATGCTGTCGAGCGAATACAGCTCGACGTTGCCCCTGCCCTGCGTCAAGATCCCCGACCCTTCCTCCGGTACAAAGCCGCCATCCACACCGACGAGCGTTCGCCCACCCGGCGTCAGAACGCTCACGCCACCACCGAAGTCGGTATGGATCCCGGCATCCTGCACTTCGTAGTGCGGCACGCCCGTCGAAGGACTGCCACGCGCGATCCACTGAGCCTGCGTCAGATACTTCACCCCCGCCTGCGGACGCGTCGTCGACACACGATTCATGTTCTGGACGAAATACGCCGCACTACTGTACATCGTCAGATCGCCGTCGTATTGCCGTGCCGCCCCCGTCTCATCGGTCGTCGGGAACAACGTCGCAATGGCTTCTCGACCGCGCAGATAGCTACCCGCGCGTGGACCGCTCGCGTCGTTGTACTCCCGGCCGGACGCGCGCAACTCGGCGAAATAGACATCGCGCAAATAGGCACGCTGTTGCTCCGGCGCAAGCGCGTCGAAGAACTGACGCGCATCCATCGACGCCGCATCGAAACGAACACTCTGACCGTAGCGCACCGATGCATCGCCAAAACGTCGAGTCAGCCAGTTCACGAGATACAGATTGCTTTGCTGCGCATACTCGTTTCGCAGATCGCGTTTGGCAACGGCCCCGGCACTCCCCGCCGCCTTGCTCGCAGCATCAAGTTCGACCTGCTTATTGACGAGATAGGCCTCGGCGTCGCTCGCGTTGCCGACATAACCAAACTCCTTGTTCAGCCAGCCACTCAACGTCAATTCGCCGCCATACACCACCACCGCCTTGCCTGGCTGATCGGCGAACGGACGTCCCGCTTCGGCCAGATTCGCCGGATCCAGATAACGGGCAGCGAACGCCTTGAAGTCGATGCCGTCGAGCCCCTTCGGACCGACGCCCGCTGCGACTGCAATCCCGGCACCGCTACTCCGGTCGCCCGACGTAACGTTGGTCAGTGCCCCGAGGCTGCGCAGCTCGGCCTTGTCGCCCATGAGAATGTCGCGTCCGGCTGTCACCTCGAGCAAGCCCGGACCGGCCACGTAGAACGAGCTATATCGGATATCGCGTCCTGCCGAGACGACGGAAATATCGTCCGGCGAATTCTGCACGATCAGGTTGCCCCGTGTCGTTGCACCGCCGCTTGGTTGCGGCCTGCCCGGATTGTTCACCGGATCCTGAAAGTCCGGAATGGTGTACCAACCGGCGAAATTGCCGTTGGTCGACAGGAACGTTCCGAGCGGTGTGCCCGAGTTGACGATGTCTCTGCCCGCCCGGATGGCGACCGCGCCGTTGCCCTCGTACCAGTTCGCCTGCGTACCCGGTTGCGGCACCGAGGTGCCGCGATAGTTGATGCCGCCGGTCTGAAGGCCCACGATGTCACCGGTCAGCGCGTAGAAACGTGCGGGCGAGATGCCGCTGAAGTCGTACCCCGAGACGGTCGCCGGTGTCAGGCTGAACATCGGGAAACGATCGAGCAAATCCTGGCTGTAGGTGAGCAGCATGAATCCCGGCGCCAGCGCATCTTGCCGGACGTTGGTCAGGAACTTACGACCGAACCACGTGGCGAGCACCCCGCCCGCGAACGCCGGATTCTGCGCGGTGGGCAACGCTGTCGGATCCGCCGCCGAGCGGCTGATCGCGTAGCCGGAGCTGTACAACGACTTACCTGCGATCATCTCCAGCGCGCCGCCGTCGGTAGCGACCTTGAACAGGGAACTGACCGGCTCAGGTGCCAACAATACCGGTGTGTCGCCACGGGACGGATACGAATCGTCGCCAAGGATCCCCGTCGCCGAGTAGCCGTTGTAGATGCTTCCATTGGCCGCCACGGCACGCAACGTGGCGGGCAACACGAAGCGCCCGTCTGTCGCCGAATAGTTCATCCCCACACGGCCGTTGTCCCCCAACGTCGTGATCGGCACCAAATTCCCGCCCGCGCTGAACAGATCGATGGCAGTCGAGGGCGTCCAGAGCGAGAACCAACTGATGCCTTCGCCGCTATATGAGGTGCCGTTCACGGAGAACGGCGTGCCATTGGTGCGTTGCTGCGTGCGCGTGGCATCGCCGTAACCGCCGATCACCAGATCGCCACGCGTGTCGATACGGGCCGTCGAGTCGCCCAGCACGAGCGATGGTCCACCGGTCCCGATGCCGCGCTCGGCGATATAGGGGTCGCGTGCGCGCGACTCGCTCAGGTCGGTGCCGCCAAAGATGGCGTCGAACCCGCCCAGTGCTCCGGCTTCGACGCGTGTCGCGCCGCGCAGGTTGGTGAACGTTCCGTTCAGTGCAAGATTGCCGATGCGCCATGTCGACAGATCGGTAATCGGGTTGCTAGTCGGCGCGATGGCGCGAACTTCGCGCACCGGATTCAGGCCGCCGCCGATACGCACGTCGAGATCGCCCCCACCGGTGAGTACGATCTGCGAGCCATCGGCCGAGACACGACCGGTACTGGCCACAGAGACGTTCAACCCCTCGCTTCGCGCCAGCGCACGTGGGCCTTCGGTATTGCCCGGCCCCATCCGCGATTCGAGCATGCCCGCGTTGCCGCCCGCCTCAAGCACGACGTTGCCGCCGCCGAGCGTTCCAAGCCCGGTAAAGCCCTGCAGGAAAGGTGCCGTATCGAACACGTCGGAACCGCTCTGTTTACCCGCCGTGTAGGTTCCGAAGTTCACCCACCATGCGGTGGGCACACCGCCCGTCGGAATCACGGAACCGGAGCCTTGTCGCCACAACCAGCTACCGACATTGCCCGAATCGGTGACCTGACGCGGGTCGCCGAACCCCGTCGCATTCGGGCGTCGGTAGCTATCTGACTTGCCGATCGTATCGCCACGAATGTCGCCCTGCGCGCGCACGAAGAGGTTGCCGCCGTGCTCCGGATACCACGCCGAATACAGGCTCTGCGCCTTGCCGTCGACGAACTTCTCGAACTCGCCGCCGTCCGGCCCTAGCACCGACGCGTTCTTCAACTTGGACCGGGCCAGGTTGTAAGCGGCCGCCACATCTCTCGATTGTGTACCCGCCGTATAGACGCCGTACGGCGAATTCATAGTGAAGTTTCCGCCCGCGAGCATGTCGAGATCGCCCGTGCCGGTGCGCACCACACTGAAAATCGGCTCACGCGCCGGGCTGGCTTTCAGTTCGAACTGTGCGGGCGTTCCCGGAGTGACGATCTGAATCATGTCGCCCATGTCGTTCCAGTACGCCACGTCCGCATCAGTTTTGATACCGTAGTCCAACATCTCCTGCGCAGTGACCGGATCCCCCGGGTTCGTACCGAACATCCACGCCGCGTCACTCCCCCAACGATACACACCGGGCGTTCCCGTGCCCGGGATTTGCACCAATTTCTCCCCCATCCCGTAGTGCGTATCCGAGAGCACCAGATGACCGTTCGCAGCGGACGGACGCAGGGCACGCGGATCGGCGGCCGCAAGGTCCGCACCGGCGATCAGCCGCATCGACCAAGAAGCCGATCCCGGTTGCAGCATCGGCGCGAGCGCAACCAGTTGTCCCTGAATACCGTTGGCATCGGCGGGACGCACGTTGACGAACGTAGCGTCGTTCGGCAGCTTGACCGACGTTTCTGCCGGAATGATCGCGCCCTTCTTCATCGCCAGATCGCTGGCCAGCACGAAGGTCGTGGGCAGCACCTTGCCTGCGGGCCAGATCATCGCGGCGACGGATGCGTCGCCAGGCAACAGCACGCCAGCGTCCAGCTTCATGTCGCGAGTGAGCGTCACGCTCGACGTGAGTACCGAACCCGCCGCGTACACCACGTTGCCGGACGCATCGCGCACCGCACCACCCAGCACCGTGCCTGCGGGCAAGGTCAGATCGGCCGTCAACGTCGCCTGCCCCGGCAGACGCGTGCCGCCCGGCAGCGTGCTGGCTTCGATGGAGATGTCGTAATTGAGTTGGCGCTCTGCCGGGAACGTCGTCCCTGCCGCAAGCGTGACCAGACCGCCCACGGGCACGACGGCGTCACCGCCCCAACCCGCCTTGCCACTGGTGAGCACCCAGCCCTTGTTGTCCGAAGACGTCGCAGTCAGCTTGCTCGTGTCGAAGCCGTCGTTCACGCTGCCGAACACTTCGAGGTTGCCGCCCGCACGAATAGTCAGCGCCCCGGCTTCGCCGCTGCCGTACACACCGGTCTTCTGCGTGTTCGGATTCAGACTCGCGTAGCGATAGCGCGACATGTCGATGTCGCCATCGATGTGCAGATCGCCTTCAGGCGTGGCGCTCACAATCTCGACGCCCGGTCGCAGATGGAAGGCGTCTGTATAGCGACGCAGGCCCGCGAGTCGCGCGAGCAGTGCGCCGTTGGCCAGCGCATTGGACATGAACGTCTCGTTCTGTCCGTGCAGCGTGTCGAAATAATCCTGATCGATGATCTGATACGGCCGACCGTCGACCGAAACGTCGGTGCCCGGACGCGCATTGGCATCCCGCTGCATGCCGTTGACGGTAATCGAGCGCGCACCGTCGATCACGACGTTGCCGCCCGCATCGATCGCAATGTCGTTACCCGTCGCATTGCCCGCTCCATTCGACCCCAGGCGTTTGGCGCTGATTTCGACAGTGCCGACATTGAGCGGCGTGCCGTTCGTCCCGGCGCGTACGTCGATGCGCGCGCCATCGGCCAGCACGACCCGCCCGTCGCCGCCGTTGATTTCGACAATGGCGCGGTTCGACGCCTCGATAGGCTGACCGTAGCTATCCAGTCGAAGCGTAGTGCTATGTGCATCAAGCGTTGCATTCCCGCCGACGTTGACACCGTCACGCGCCGACAACCGGATGCTCCCCACCTGCTTGCCGCTCGCATCCACCCGTCCGGCGATATCGAGACGCCCGCCGTCGACCGACAGCGTAATTTCGCGTGCCTTGAGTTCGTCGCCGACGACGAGATCGCCCTGCTTGATCTGGAAGCTGCGGCTGCCGAACACGCCCCCTTCGCTCAGACGTGAATTCAATGCCGTGAAGCCGTCGATGCGCTGCGCCCGCACATCGATGCCGCCCGCGCTGAACGGGACCAGCGTGCCGCCTGCGTCGTACATGCCCGTCGCGCTGCCGAGCAACTTGCCTGCGAGCGAAACGTCTCCGCCCGTCGCGCCCACTGCCGTCACAGACAACTTGCCCGCACGGTTCTCGACGGCCGACAGATCGATGACCGACCCACCCGACTGACGCACGCCCCCTTTCTCGCTGGACAGCAGCACGTCGCCGCCCCAGCTGTATTTCGTCGCATCGAAGAACTGGAGCTTGCGTCCTGCGAGATCGAGTTGCGCGCCATCGCCAAGCGTGACGTCACCGGCCGCGTCCACCCGCAGGCGGCCGCTCGGCAGCACAACATTAGTATCGATGTGCGTCGCGCCGCCGGACGTCAGCCCGACTTCCGCCCCGAGGGCGGCGACCAGCTGATCGTTGCTCACCACCGGCTTCGCCCGTGCGCTCGCATTGGCGACCGTGATGTTGCCGCCCGCATTGAAGCGATTGACCGAGCCCGCCGCCCCCGTGAGGATCGGCGTATCGATGACGATATCGCCGCCGCTGTAGTCATAGGCGTGCGTCTGGTCGTTCCAACCGTCTTGCGAGCGGTAGACGGACAGGCTGCCCTTCTGATTGGCCGTGACACGTTCGCTCGCCTTGAGCTCGACCGTCGAGAACCCGACCGCCAGACGATTCATGGCGTTGTTGACGTCAGGCTGCGTGGCGGGCCCAAAACCGAACTCGATCTCGCGCGCCTCGATCGCAAACCGACCGCTGCCGGTTCCCGCGCCACCGGCGACCACACTGCTCGCCGGGGCCTTCGAGCCGGTCCAGACCAGTCGATCCGTGCGAATACGCGCCAGCGCATCGCTCGATCCGTAGCCGAAGATCGCAGGGGTGCCGAGCACGAGCGTGTCGATGGTCGACTTGCCGGTGGTCGCGTCGATGGTGGACAGTTCGACGGAATCGTAGAAATTGATCGAATCGCGGGCGATGAGCGACAGGCTCTCCAGCGCCGGTGCGCCGTACACCGTGTCGCCGCGCAGCAGGCGCGACAGCACCGGTTGATTGAGCGTCAGCCCCTGCGCAAGCTTTCCGGATGCCGCCAGCACGTCGAGCGAAGCCTGCTCGCCCACGTTCACTCGCCCGACGGAGAGCGACAGTTGACGCGTACCGTAGCGCACGGCGTCGGTGATTGTGAAGCGCTTATCCGTAGCGACCGCGATGGAGCCCTCGGACAGCAGCAACGATTCGCCGGTGCACGCAGCGCCCGCCGTGCAGACCCCCAGATCGATGTAGCCCGAACCAAACGAGTCGGTAGTCGTCGTCGGGGTGGGCGCGAGCATCGCAATCCGACCGTTGGACACGGCCAGCACACCTGACGTGCCCGGTGCGTAGGTGTAGCCGTTCGACGCATCCCACATCTGCATGCCATAGCCGAGCGTGTTGATGCCGCTGCCCTGCTCGATGGTGATACCGCGGTTCGGCGCGCGTGTCACGATGAACACCTCACCCGCCCGCAAGACCGCGCCGCCGCGCAGCACTACGTTGTACACATTGCCGCGACCATTGACATCGAACGATGCCGTGGCGGCCCCCAGCGTGCCTCCCGTGCCCTTGAGCACTTCGGGCAGCGCACCGATCGCCAGTCGCGCCGCACCGATGGCGTTCAAGTCGTTGGCATAGAGCGACACCAACCCGATATCGCCCACCGTGGGCCTGGCATTCGCGCCGAGAATTTCGAAGCTACCGCCGGACGGCGAACTGACGAGAACGCTGGCACCGTAACCGTCCTTACCGTGTGTGACGTCGGCGTGACCTTCGAACCGCAGCGACGGAAGTCCATCGATTGCGCCCAAGTAGGAGTGCGGCAGGAAATATAGGTCGAGACGCTTGGCATCCGCCTCGATCAGCGAGCGAGGGACGCCATCGCGTGCAGACGCGGCCCGCGCATAATCGGCATAGCTCATCTCGTTGTACTGCGAGTACTTACGCAACGTGTCTGCGGACGTGAGCACAGCCCGCGTCGGCGTGGCGCTGCGAATACCGGTGTCGTTCACGCTCAACTGTGCCGAGAGCGCGAGCGAGCCGTTGCGCATCGCGAGCGGCGCGAGACCCGCCGGTGCCGTCGTCCCCGGTTGCAACTCCACGCGATACGCGCCAGGCAGCAGTGCGAACGTCGACGGTAACAGCGTATAGGTTCCGGCAGGCAGTCCCGGCACACCATTGCCGATGGTGATCTGCTGACCGATGAGCGGTGCGCCCGCGCCGTTGTCGCTCACGATGGGCGCATAGGCCGACTGTGCACCGGGAACGATGGCGTAGACGGGATTGGACGACAGAGACGGCAACGTGAAGCTGGCCTTATTGCCCGTCTGCACCACCTGCATGAGCGGCGAGAGGCGCGCGTCGATCGAGCCGCCGCGTCCGCTAAGGAATGCCGCCCCGCGAATCTCGCCACCGCCCGACAGATCGATGACCGCGCCATCGTCCACGCCCACCGAGTGCGCATACACAGCAATCGTCGGCCCGGCACCTGCCAGCGCATATTTCGCGTCGGCACCGGCATTAAGATAGCTCAGGCCGTCGAGCGAGCCACCGAAGGGCATCGTCAGCCCTGCGGCACTCACCGACGTGACACTGCCCGGCAGCAAACGCAGCAAACCAATGGTCTGAAGGTTGCTGGAGGTGCCGAACGTGATGGAGCCCATCGGTGCGCGTAACACCCCGCCCTGCAAGATATTCGGCGCGGCGAGTGTCAGATTGCCGAAGAGCGAATAGGGTTGTGCAGGCAGCGCGTTGCCCACACGCTCGATAGTCAACTTGCGCTCGGGGTCGAATCGCGTTTCGATCGTCTGCCACTGCTCGTTCACATAAGTGCGCTGCCCCACGACGATGGTCGCAGTGGCTTCCGAGACAGGATAGATTTGAGCAGCGGCAAGCGTCAGATCGCCCGGAACGTAGAGCGTCGTATTGTCGAGAAGCCGCAGGTCGCCACGGCTGCGCAACGCGACATCGCCAAATGCGAGTCGCCGGACTTCGATCGGTGAGGTGTTCGTCTCGATGGTCCCCGCCGTGCCGAATTGCATCGGACCGGACAGATCGATGATCGATGCATCGACTTCGAACTTTGCGTCGCGGTCCTGCGCCGGAAGTCCGAGCGCACCGCCCCCCTTCCCCTGATTCTTCGAGCCCACGACCGCATTGGGCATGATCTCGTTTTCGCCCTGCGCACGCGTGGCCCCGGCCAGTTGCACATACGGCGCAGCAATCTTCACCACGCTCCCTGGGGTCGCGTTCGCTGCAAGACCGAAGGAATTGGCCGTCAGACGCACGCTTTGTCCCAGCGACATGTCGACGCTGCCGTCGAAGTCGATCATGCCGTTGGCGAGCAACGCGAGATTGTCGAAGCCACCGGCCTTGACGCGATCCACGCCGATACGCGCAGTCCCCATCGCGAGCCCACCACCGACTGCACCTGCGGTCAGAGTGTCCGACAGCGTGCTCGAACCCTGCGTTTGTGCAACGACCATCTCGTGGGCGACGCGAACCGCGTCTTCCACGGCGGCACCCTTGAGTGTGAGGCGGTCGACAGGGGCGTAGGCCAGCGTCTCGAGCACCAGATTCAGCGTACCGCCCGCTGCGCCCGCGCCGCCCGACGCGGCGATCATCTCACCGTCGAGATACAGGCCCCGTGCCGAGGCCAGCGAAATCACGCCGCCGTTGCTCGTCACATGCGTGCGGCCCTGACCCGGTACGTCGACGTCGGCCGACGCGCCCGATGCATCGAGCTTCGCACCGGGGCGCACGATGACGAAAGCGTCCGCGGCGTCGACCTTGGTCGCTCCTGGCGTGTACTTTGCGCCGATCTGGATCGTGCCGCCAGCGGCGACTCGGCCGTTGTATGCGCCGGATGCGTCCTGCGCCACGAACGGTTGGGCCGCCACATCGATCACGGAATGGCTGCCGAGCCAGATCGAGCGCGCCGTGAATGCGCCGTCGGGACGATCGACCTCATTGCCCGTGCCGAACGCACCGCGCAATAGACTGACCGTCCCCGAGGACGCATACAACCCACCGAGCAGGGTGATCTGATCGTTACCCGTCAGCGCGATGCTGCGACCCGGGTCGACGTCGATGCGCGCACCTTCGCCCACGACCAGCGGCGCGCGCTTGTAGACCGTCCCGGCGTTGAGCGCGAGATCGGCACCGCCGCGTTGCGTGACGGTGCCCTTCGCGGCGTCGCTCTGCCAGACCGGCGGGAGATACGTGCGCAATACGCGAGACGGATCGCTGCCGCTCGCGGCGTCCGGCGCGGCCTGCTTGTCCGCGTACAGCACCGGCATGACGACGTTCAGATGCGCATTGTCGGCCACGGACACGCCCAACTGCCCCGAGATGTCATAGCGCGAGAAACCCGTAGAGAAAAGATCTGCACCCAAGACCGTAGGCGACGCTACCCGCACCTTCTCCGTCACGGTCAGCCCGACGGGGATGACATCCCCCTTGGTCAGCGTCACGTCGAACGGCAGCGGCGTGCCTGCCTTGGCGACAACGTTGTACGGCACGACAGGGATGCCCGCCGGGAAGACGTTCCCCGGAAGCACATAGTCCGGCGCGACAGTGCCGAACGAGCGCGTGATGACAGTGCCCGCAGGCACGACCTGCCCCGAACTATAGGAGCGGCCACTCTGCAGGTAAACGAAGAAGTTGCCCGACGCCCCCGCAGGCACGGTCCAGTCGGCGGCGAGCGTCACCGGCGCGTCGGCGGTGATCGCCGGTGCGGTGGTGAGTGTTTGCCCCGGCATCACGCGTGAGATCGTCTGCTTGTAATCGACCGGTGCGACGGTACCGGCCTTGATCGTGTAGTCCTCCAGCAGCATGACGTTAATCGGCAAAGACTCACCGGCGGCGAGCCATCCCTCCGTCTGAAGCCCCGGACCGCCGATGACCACGCCGTTGCCCGTGTCGAGCTTGAGCGTGCCGCCACCGTTCACACCATAGGCGCGCAACGTGCCGTCGACCTGCACCTCACC
This sequence comes from Pandoraea sp. NPDC090278, assembly GCF_044772185.1. Classification (NCBI taxonomy): domain Bacteria; kingdom Pseudomonadati; phylum Pseudomonadota; class Betaproteobacteria; order Burkholderiales; family Burkholderiaceae; genus Pandoraea; species Pandoraea sp. NPDC090278. Next base: position 11,196 of record NZ_JBIVYJ010000017.1, read on the forward strand.
ATGCCGCTTGCCGTCGAGGTCGTACTGACTGGCCAGCAGCGAGACGCTGCCGCCCTTGCCACCACGCACCGCGCCGTTCGACAACAACGCGGCGCCCGACGACACATCGACGACGCTGCCCGGCAGCAACCTCACGTCGCCCGAACTGGAGAGCTGCACACTGCCGCCGTTGACGTACGGCAGGCCGTGAATGCCCGCTTCGCCGTCATCCGCCCGGCTCCACAGGCCGCGTGCGTCGAGCGTCACGCCGCCCGCCACCTTGACGTACTGCTCACCGCCGACGACGGCAGTGTCCGCAACGGGCATGTCGGTCCAGACACCGTTGCCGGTGGTCGTGAGCATCTGATTCAGGATGTTGCCCGCGGCAATCGCACCGCCGCGCGCCGTCACGTTAGCGTTGAGTTCCACGCGCGTGGCATGCAGACCGACGTCACCACCATCGGCAACTCGAAGGTCGCCGCCCAGCGTCAACCGCTCGGTCGCCGTCAGCTTCACGGCACCGAAGTTCTGACGATTGATCCAGTCGGCATCGAGCGAGATCTTGCCCGCGCGCTTCGGATCGATGGCCGCATCGAGTGCGATGTCGGCTGCCAACGCCTGCACGGACCCCACGTCGATGGTGCGAACGAGCGCCGACGGGCTGTCGCGCAAGGCGAGCGCTACGTCGTCGTAATAGGGCGTGATCCGGCCAACGATGAACTGTCCGGCGCGCGGTGCGGCCAGTTGCGATTGCAGATAGCCGTCGTACAGTCCCCGGTCGGCGGCCTGCGTCTGACGCGGCCCCTGATAGTCGGACGTATCGACATCGCCCTCAAGCACGGCCGACAGACTGGAGACGACCAGACGCCCTGCATCGCGTCCGACGGTGTAGCCGTTCTCCAGGCGCTCGCCCGGTGCGATGAACGGCGTGGCATATGACTCGGTGGTGCCTTTGCCCCATCGGGTGTGAGCGACTTCGAAACCGCGATACACACCCAGATAACGCAAATCGCCCGGCGCATTGTCCGCACGATAAAGTTGCCCGTCGTCGCCGCGCAGCCAGCTCTGACGGATCATGCCCGTCTGCACGTCGAGTGTGCCGCCCGCGAGATTGATCAGCGAACCGGCGCGCGTGACGACTTCTGCGCCGCCCAATTGGACCGTACCGCCTTGCGCCGCCCATTCCCCGATGCCGTGTTGCGCCGTGTTGAGATAGCCACTGACTTCGAGCAGACCGCCCGCCGCGTACCAGCGATCGGTCGTGAAGCCTTGCGTGCCAGCGGGCACGCGCACCAGATAGCGACGGTCGATGAAGAGCGTCTGGTTGTTGAGCAAAGCGGAATCGCGATTGGTCGGCGCGTCGCGTTGCTCGTTGCCCTGCACGCTGACTTCGAGGTTGTTCGACGCCATCGCCACCTGCACGCCGACCGCGCCCGACACGTCGAGCTTGGCACGCTCCATCGCAACCATGCGACGCGTCGCCGCCACGTTGATCTGCCCGCCGGTGGCGAGCGTGAGCGAGTCGCTGTCGAAGAGCACGTCGCCCGACGAGACGACCTGCACCAGCGACTGGTCGCGACGGTTGTACAGCCCGGATTCAGCGACCTTGGCCGTGTCCGCAAGCAGTGACGAGCGCTGTACATCAAGGGCCGTGTCGCCTGCCGTGTCGAGCAGGATGGCGCTTACCGCGCCCGGCGCGAGCTTCACCTGTGCGTTCGCGTCGCCGCTCGCGGTCAGGTGGATCGTGCCGCGTGTGTTCACGGAGGTGCTCGATACCAGCACGCCGCTCTGATCGACCTGACGGCCTGTGAGCGTGATGTCGCCCAGCGTCGACAGGATCAAACCACTGTTGCTGACGCGCCCGGCCGTCGATCCCGCGAGGAGGCTCGGGGTGACTTCGTTGCCGCGCGTGCTGGAATTCGGATTGCCGTCCGTACCCATGCCGCGACGGATGACGAACGCATCGCCGCCCGCGATCACCGTCTGGCCCGAGGGCGTGATGATCGTGCCACGGTTATGTGCTTCGCGACCCAGCAGCAGCACATAGCCGCCGCCTTCGGTCACCGACTGCGGCTTGCGCGTGTTGATGCGCGCACCAGCATCGACGACCACATTGGCCGTAGCTCCAGTGTGCGTGAA
>NZ_JBIVYJ010000018.1:0-11969 GCF_044772185.1 Pandoraea sp. NPDC090278
CAGCTGGGTAATGCGTCGGCCGCTAACGGTTCGCTGGCCGCTGCCTCGGCGTTCAACAACTACACGGTCAGTGGGCAGTTCGCCAATGCGTCGGCGGGTAATCAGACGGTCAACCTTAATGCCGCACTGACCGATACGACCAACTACACGTTGACTTCGGGCAGTCAGACGAACACATCTGCCTCGATCAACAAGGCAATTGTTACGGTACTGGGTGTTTCCGCCAGCAATAAGGTGTACGACACCACAACCAACGCCAACGTAAGCGCGAGCAATGTCGTCGTCTCAATGGGAGATTCGACTCGCGCCGACGGGACGACACTTAACTCGACAAATGCCAGCGCTGTCGTCCTTGGCGGCAGGTTTGCCAATGCGTCAGCCGGTAAGCAAACGGTCAATGTCAACGCTACGCTGGCGGACTCTACCAACTTTACGCTGGATTCGAGTAGTCAAACCCAAACGAACGCCACCATCGCCAAGGCGAATGTGACGATCGCCGGTGCTCAGGCCAACAACAAGGTCTACGACACGACCACCAACGCCAGCCTGTCGAACAACGGCACGGCAACGGTGCAGCTGGGTAATGCGTCGGCCGCTAACGGTTCGCTGGCCGCTGCCTCGGCGTTCAACAACTACACGGTCAGTGGGCAGTTTGCCAATGCATCGGCGGGTAATCAGACGGTCAACCTTAATGCCGCACTGACCGATACGACAAACTATTCAGTTGCCGCAGGCAGCCAGACGAACACCACGGCCACCATCGCCAAGGCGAATGTGACGATCGCCGGCGCTCAGGCCAACAACAAGGTCTACGACACCACCACCAACGCCAGCCTGTCGAACAACGGCACGGCAACGGTGCAGCTGGGTAATGCGTCGGCCGCTAACGGTTCGCTGGCCGCTGCCTCGGCGTTCAACAACTACACGGTCAGTGGGCAGTTCGCCAATGCATCGGCGGGTAATCAGACGGTCAACCTTAATGCCGCACTGACCGACACGACAAACTATTCAGTTGCCGCAGGCAGTCAAACCCAGACAAGCGCAACCATCGCAAAAGCCAATGTGATCATCAACAACCTGACGGTGTTCGATAAAGTCTACGACGGAGCGAGAAACGCGTCTTTGAAAAATACAAATGCGACAGTTCAACTTGGAAACCCCACAGCGGCAAACGGAGAACTTGCAAACTCGACGATATTCTCAGGTTTTGCGGCCAGCGGGGAATTCGTCAACGCGAGTGCCGGCGAGAAAAAGTCCGTGACAATCCAGATCACTCCGCAAGACACAACCAATTACACGGTCAGCGGCATAACACAGTTCAGTACCACGGCTAACATTGCCAAGGCTCACGTGACGGTATCGAACGTGAGAGCAAACGATAAGGTATATGACACGACAAAAAATGCCAGTCTCATGAGTTCTGGCATCGCCTTTGCACAACTGGGAAATGCGTCGGCAGCCGACGGCTCTCTCGCCCAAGCCACAGCATTCAAAAACTACACCGTTCAGGGCCGTTTCGCTAATGAATATGCAGGCCCTCAAACCGTCGAATTGATTACCGCCCTTGCGGATGCCACCAACTTCACCGTCGCGTCGAACAGCCAGACTACCGCTATCGCAGTGATTGCTAAGGCAAACGTCACATTTTTCGGCGCACGTGCGAGCGACAAAACCTTTGACGGAACTACTACAGCAAACATTAGCGGCGGCTTCGCAACTGTTCAATTCGGAGATCTAACAAGAGCAGATGGAACGCTGGCCGGCTCTCAGCCATTTTCTTCTTTCAGGTTAAGTGGAAATTTCTTGTCCCCTAATGTCGGCAAGCACCTTGTCAAACTTAATATCTTTCTGAATGATACGGAGAATTTTGCGCTATCGGCGGATAGTCAACTCTTTACAGACGCATCAATCCTTTCGCTCGATCGCCAGCGCTCGAGCGCACTGGACGTAAATAACATCGCCAGCCCCAGTGGAAATACGCTCAACGTTGGGAACCTGCTGAGCCAGTCGGCTGTACCAGATAAACTGGGGGTGAAATCTAATGGCATGGCGGATAAACAAATCATCAATTTAAACTTACAGACTTCGATTGGTGAGCTCAACAGCGCAAAACCTCTCATTTCCATTGTCAACGATGGAATTCGATTGGCACCTCAAACCCCAATCCCTGTTATCGAAAAAATCATAAATGAAGACTTTAATGCCCAGAAACGAAAAAATGATTCATTATAAAAAATGAAACGAGTGCTCATCGCAGGTGGCGCTGGATTTATTGGTTCGCATTTGTGCGAACTTCTCGTCAAGCAGGGCAATGAAGTCATTTGCATCGACAATTTTTATACGGGTTCAAAAAGAAATATCTCTCGACTTCTTGATTTTAATAATTTCGAAATAATTCGGCATGACGTAACTTTTCCAATATATTTGGAGGTTGATGAGATATACAATTTGGCATGCCCCGCATCTCCAATTTATTATCAAAATGATCCCGTTCAAACATTGAAAACATGCGTTCACGGTTCCATAAATTTGCTCGGATTATCGAAAAGATTGAAGGCAAAAATATTTCAAGCGAGCACAAGTGAAGTGTACGGTGATCCCGAATCCAGTCCGCAATCCGAGTCATACTGGGGAAGAGTTAACCCAATCGGAATTCGTAGTTGTTATGACGAGGGAAAGCGTTGTGCCGAAACGCTTTTCTTCGATTATCACCGTCAGCACGGTGTCTCCATTAGGGTGGCAAGAATTTTTAATACGTATGGCCCTCACATGCGTCACGATGACGGTCGCGTAGTAAGCAACTTTATCGTTCAAGCATTGCGCGGAGACCCAATATCCGTGTACGGAGATGGAAGGCAAACACGAAGTTTCTGTTTTGTTTCAGATATGATAACTGCGATTACAAAATTCATGGAAGTTTCAGAAGAATTTTGTGGTCCGTTGAATCTTGGAAATCCAGTTGAAACGACGATTATCGACGTTGCCCGGCAAGTTGTCGATCTCACTGGATCAAAAAGCAAAATCGTTCATTGCCCACTCCCTTACGACGATCCACGTCAAAGAAAACCTGACATTTCAAAGGCGAAAAAAGTTATAGATTGGGAACCTAACATAGATCTGCGGTCCGGCCTTATCCAGACAATTGAGTATTTCGAAAAAGACCTTTCCGGGACGACAGCATGAGAAATGACTATTTCCAATCGGCGATCGAGAAAATGCGTCGCCCAGAGCAAATGGGGATCATCTGCATTGACATTACTAACAAATGCGACTTGCGATGTTCGAATTGCACTCGATTGCTTGCCAATCAAGACGCACTCTATGACATGACATTGGATAACTTCAGGTTGGCCGTGCAAAGCCTGCACGACTACCCGGGGACTATTGCTGTCATAGGCGGAAACCCGTGTATGCATCGCGATTTTGAGGAGATTTGCAGGATTTTTTCGGACGAAATACCTGACAAAAAGCGACGAGGTCTATGGACAAATAACGTTTTCAAATTTGCTGATCTGGCGAAGGAAACATTTGGCGTTTTCAACCTAAACCCCCACAACGACTCGCGTGGCATACAATCTTTAGAACCTCTTAAGGAACTTGGGTGGTACTACTCAGGACATTCGGAACACTCGAGCTTGTTGGCTGGCGTCCAGGATTTTTACGAACCTGAGTCAATGTGGTCATTGATCGCTCAATGCGACGTGAACCAACAGTGGTCCGCATCCATAATCCAAAACAAGGGAGTGCTTCGCGCCTACTTCTGTGAGGTCGCGGCTTCGTTCGACCTCGCCAGGGGGGAGGATAACGGAATTGAGGTTACACCAGAATGGTGGCGCCGTCCCATGTCGGACTTCGCTTCCCAAGTCAACAACTTCTGCCCCAAGTGTGGAGTACCGGGACGATTTGCCGCTCGGCTTGACAGCGACGAAACCGACACCTATAGCAAGACAAACGCGGACCTCGCCCTGAAATCGGCCAAAAGGAAAAAACGAAAGATTATCGAAATCACGCCAGAATTCGGCGCGACTCCGACACAACACAAAGTGACACAGTATTCAACAAATCTATATACAAATCGGCCAAAAATTGCAGTGATCACACCGTACTTCAAGGAACCCATTGAAGTTTTACGCCAGTGCCACGAAAGTGTCAGATCACAACAGGTCGAGGCCGACATAGTACACTTCATGGTTGCTGACGGAGTTCCGATATCTGAATTAGATGGTTGGAAAGTTGAACATATTCGATTGACGCGATCTTACCGCAATAACGGCAATACACCTCGCGCAATTGGCACACTTTTGGCCGATGCGCAAGGGTTTGATTTCGTGGCACTCCTTGATGCGGATAACTGGTTCTACCCGGATCATTTGAAAAGTTTGATGCAACTTCATCTGAATACGCAGAGCCAAATATGTTGCTCTTGGCGAACGTTCCACCGTGAGGATGGTTCGATGCTTAACATCACTGAACAAGATGAGAACGATTTTCGACACGTGGACACGAGTTGTTATTTGATCGCAAAATCAGCGTTCTCTATAAATCAGGTCTGGGCACAAATGCCGGGCGCGGTTTCGTCAATTTGCGATCGAGTGTTTCTTCAGGCGATTGCTCATCACCGCTTTAGCGTCTCATTCTCCAGAAGCAGAACCGTGGCATTTCGTACTACATACGCAGACCACTACGTAGACGAGCCACCGCCGGAAGCTGGCCTTTACAAGAAATCACTAATCTCGAGCGCTCAAAATTACTTGCTTTCCGCAGAAGGAGTTCGAATTTGCGTTAATCGTTTAGGTTTTTGGGTGCAGCCGTAAATTAATAAAATCAAAACTATATTATCAAATGAATTAACCATAAAATTGGCGAATATTTTGGGACCAAACACTGAATCGGATGCCTTTGTAGGGGGGGCGTGCATCAGCGCAGTTGTCAGCGGGCTGTTGCTACCCGCGTCTTCACAGATTCTCGACTTCTTTGATTTGCACGGCATACTTTTAATTATTGGTGGGGCGGTATGTGCAGCTTCCTTGATTCTTCTATTGCCTGTGCTGCCTGGATACCTGCGTCGTGATTCATGGAGTATTGCACATGCAAATCGAAGTTTATTGCGTGCTCGCTTATTTGGTCGCATTGCAGGAATTATTATCGGACTGGTAATGGGGGCTCCATTTTTCTTTATATTGTCAAAGTAAATGGCAATGAAAAAATCCATCAGCAAGCGATGCTCATGCGAAGGTCATTGCCTAACGCTTCTCCGTACAGCGGAAGGATCGGCGTAATGTCGAGTTGCTGGCATTCTAGATGAAACTTCACGCTGAATCCTTGCGAACCGAATGCCTGCGCGTTGCCTTCCCCCCCACACACGATATGCGATGAAACAACGCATCGAACGCCTGGCGCTCACGATGCGATAAAAACCAGTCCAAGGAGGCGCTCATGGATAAAGTCTGGCTCAAAAGCTATCCGCCCGGCGTACCGGCCGAGATCGACGTCAACACGTATCGTTCGGTGAACGATGTGTTCCTGCAAAGCTGCCAGAAGTTCGCAAATCGTCCGTCGTTCACCAATCTTGGTGTCACGCTGACGTTTGCCGACCTCGAGCGCAAGTCGCGCGACTTCGCCGCGTATCTGCAAAGCCTGCCCGGATTGCAACGCGGATCGCGCGTGGCCATCATGTCGCCGAACCTGCTCCAGTATCCAGTAGCCGTCTTCGGCATCCTGCGCGCGGGCATGGTCGTCGTGAACGTCAACCCGCTCTATACGGCGGGTGAACTCGAACATCAATTGAAGGACGCGGATTGCGGCGCGATCCTCGTCATGGAGAACTTCGCCGCTACGCTGCAAAAGGCGCTGCCGAATACACCGGTCAAGCACGTCATTACGACGGCCATCGGCGATATGGTGCCCGCGCCGAAGCGCTGGATCGTGAACTACGTCGTGCGTCACGTGAAGAAGATGGTGCCCGAGTGGAACATTGCGCACGCCGTGCCCTTCCGCAAGGCCATGGCGCAAGGCGCACGCGCCAAGTTCGAGGAAGCGCAGCTCGGTCACGACGACATCGCCTTCCTTCAGTACACCGGCGGCACGACCGGCGTGGCCAAGGGCGCGATGCTCACGCACTACAACATGATCGCCAACATGTTGCAGGCGCGCGCGTGGATCGGCTCGGGTCTCGAAGAGGGCAAGGAGATCATCGTCACGGCGCTGCCGCTCTATCACATCTTCTGTCTGACGGCGAACTGCCTGGTGTTCCTTCAGCTCGGCGCACTCAACCTGCTCATCACCAACCCGCGCGACATGCCTGGCTTCGTGAAAGAACTGGGCAAGTGGAAGTTCACGTTCATGACGGGCGTGAATACGCTCTTCAACGGTTTGCTCAACACACCCGGATTCGATCAGCTCGACTTCACCGCGCTCAAGTGCGCACTGGGCGGTGGCGCGGCCGTGCAACGCGCGGTGGCCGAACGCTGGCAGAAGGTCACGGGGCACCCGCTGATCGAGGCGTATGGGTTGACCGAGACGTCGCCTGCCGTGTGTATCAACCCGCTCGGCAGCGAGTTCAACGGCTCCATCGGTCTGCCGATTTCGTCGACCGAAGTCAGCATTCGCAACGATGCGAACGAAGCGCTGGGCTTCGGCCAGGAAGGCGAAATCTGCGTGCGCGGCCCGCAAGTCATGAAGGGCTACTGGCATCGTCCGGACGAGACGGCCAAGACCATTACGCCGGACGGCTGGCTGCGCACCGGCGACATCGGCACGATCGACGAACAAGGCTACGTGCGCATTACCGATCGCAAGAAGGACATGATCATCGTGTCGGGCTTCAACGTCTATCCGAACGAAGTCGAGAGCGTGCTCGCGATGTGCCCGGGCGTGCTGGAATCGGCAGTCGTTGGGGTGCCGAGCGAGCGGACCGGTGAGGCGGTCAAGGCGGTGATCGTCAAGAAGTCGCAGGACCTGTCGGAGAAGGCCATCATCGACTTCTGCCGTCAGCATCTGACGAACTACAAGGTGCCGCACGTCATCGAGTTCCGCACCGAACTGCCCAAAACGCCCGTCGGAAAGATTTTGCGTAGGATGGTGCGGTGAACCGAAAATTCATTCGTCGCCGCAAAAGGATTTTGATTTCGGTTTGTCATCAAAATTTTTGAAACGAAATCATGAACGCGAACACCCCAAATGCGACCCCAACCACTGTCAATAGACACCCAAATGAAAACAACCAAGCATATTTTCTGATATTAAAAAAAGATCCGAGCACGAGAAATAAAAGCCAACACATCCAACCAAACGCGATCAGAACTGCGCCACCACCCCAATGCTGCCCACCTCCGGCGTTTATCCGTCCCATTGCAATGCTCAGCATAAAAACAAATGCGCTGAATACCGCCCATATAAATAAGATCACACTCCCCCCTCTAGATGCGCGCCAGGTAATTATTAATATTTCGGCGAAGGCGTTGACAAATTAATTTGCGATAAGTCGAACAAAAAGCATTCAAAAAGCAACTTATAATTCCAGTTCTGCAAATGCACTCAAAAGCAAATTTCTATAATTTGACTGTGGATATATGGCGAAATCTCCGTAGCAGTCGATTGCGAATATTTATTCAATTTGTTTCAAAAAAAATCATAGGCAACGTTGCTTGATCATAAGATGCCTATTTATTGCTGCACGCTCGTAAATGGCGTGGAACTAGAGCACCACAGACTGCCAGGTAAGAAAAATATGTGAGAGCGTCGAAGTCCACGAAGAGCCTTGCTGCCGCTGTTGAATTGGCAGGCGATCAAGTTTTGCTTCGAGCACTTGGAGCGCTTCTTGAATAGTCGACGCATTGGCGACAGGCATCCATTCGGCGAGCCACAGTTCATTAATTTGCTTCAAATCTTCATATTTGGCACACGTCATTCGTCGAATTAGGTCGAGTTCGTGCTGGTGAGCTACCACGCAAACCCACACTTGCCTTTCCTTATTTACCCATGCCTCAAAAAAGAAACCATGATCACGAACCATTGCATCAAGTGATTTAAACATCAGCATTGCCTTTATTTTTCATTTTTAATGAAAATTTTCTACAGCATATATAAAAATATCATCATAATAAAAATTCTTGAATAGAAAAATATCTATAAATTTGACATTTATTGACAGGCATAAATATCACCTATCTTAAGCATTAAATAGCCTGGGAGACCTGTCCTGAAAATTTCGTACCAAAGACATCTCGAGATAATGGCTCCTCAGCTCAGACGAGGAGTTGGTATGAAGAAGAGTCGGTGCAACGATGAACAGATTGTACGGATACTGCGCGAGGCGGATCGGGATACGGTGCCTGAGGCGGCCAAACGTCACGGCGTGAGCGAGGCGTCGATTTTCGCTTTGCGAAAGCGCTTCGGCGAGATGGTCAGTGATGACGTCAGGCGCCTGAAAGCGCTCGAAGCAGAGAACGTCAGATTGAAGAGGCTGGTCGCGGACCAAGCACTGGATATTCAGGTCTTGAAGGAGATCGGCGCAAAAAAAGTGGTGAGCGTGTGCGCTTATGCAGATCAGTCGATCAAGCTTAGGCTACACACCAAAGATGCCCGAAAAAAATGCACCGGTGATTGAGGCAACGCGAACTTTGTCGGGGCAATTCCCGCGCTTCGGTTCACGCCGCATCCGAGTGTTGCTGGGGCCCGAAGGCATCGTCGTCGGCCGCGATCGATGTGCCTCGCTGTGGGCGCAGGCGGGCCTGCAAGCACCGAAGAAGCGACGCAGGCGCCGTGTGGCGGGCAGTCGTCCAGGCCTCATGCGCCGGCAACCCGCAACTCGGTGTGGCGCTATGACTTCGTATTCTATGCCTGTGCAAACGGCCAGCAAGTCAAATGCCTGACGGTGGTTGATGAATATACACGGGAGTGCCTGGCGATCGATGTGGCGGGATCCATTCGCTCACGCCGAGTCATTGATGTACTCAGTCGATTAATCAGCGTGCACGGCGCACCACGTTATCTCCGCTCAGACAACGGGCCGGAGTTTGTTAGTACAGCGCTTTTGAAATGGGCGGTCCAGGAGCAGATCGAGATGGCACTGATTGATCCGGGCAAGCCTTGGCAGAACGGCACCAACGAAAGCTTCAACGGAAAATACCGTGATGAACGTTTAGCGATGGAGTGGTTTCGCAACCTGATCGAGGCAAAGATCGTGATCGAGGACTGGCGGACTCACTACAACTAAGTTCGCCCGCATTCGAGTGTGCAGTACCAAACCCCGGCCGAATTTCGTCGGGCTAGCGAACGTAGTTCAACCACCGGGGCCGTGAATCTCTAGACGCCAGTGGTACGAAAATATCCGTCAGGTCACAGTACTGTACTCATGGACTTCTTCCTATGCTCAAATCATCTTAGACCAGAAGCGCTTACGATCCCGGCAGCAGTCCAACGAAAACGGGGATTGCGCCCACTGAATGAGCAATCGCCCACGACGCTTTCAAATATGGACTTACGCGTGCGCAGTACCCGCACCGAATTTTTCATCATGCGGTGCGACACGGCGGGCGTTTCGCACCGAAGTATTTTTCAAGCAGCGCATCCAGCACAGCCACCGTGTCGACGTCCGGCACTCCGTCGTAGCGGGCAGGGCAGAAGTGCATCTGAAACGATGAGATGACGCTAACAGTACGTGCGTCGAGTTCACCGCTCTGCGGCGCATCGTAGCCGTAAGCCAGCAACTTCGCCTGCAATTCGCCAATATCGTCGTGATATGGCGCGTTGTGGCGGTAATACTCGACCGTCGCTTCATCTGGCCAAGCTCCCACGCCATAATCCTCATATAGTCGTCGCCACGGAAAGTATGGACCAGGATCCACCTTGCGACCCGGTGCCACGTCAGCGTGGCCGACCACATGAGTTGGTGCGATGCCATGACGGGCTACGATGTCCGCTGCCAGCCTGCCCACAACGGCGATCTGCTCTGCTAAGTATGGATGCCAATCGCGCTTCATCAACGGCAGGTCGTCCTCGCCCTTGTCGTATCCATCCCCGTATCCGAGATTAACGATCTCGATGCCGATGGAGGTCCCGTTCACCAAGCGCTCGCCCAACCAGTAGCTCACGCCCGCATGATGTGCGAGCCTGGCCTCGGGTACCAGTGCAAATACAAGAAACCGACCATCGGGGCCAGCGGCGTCCGGAACCAAGTAGTGCGCGCTAACCCCCCTGGCCGGATCCGTCAAAATGTCAAGCGCATGGGCTAACGACGTAGCAGTGTAGTGCAGCACCAGCGTGTGGATGCGAGGTTCCTGATTTGGCGAGACAATCGACGGATCGACGGTGTAGCCTTGGTCGAATACGCGAGGCGAAGAGACCGCAGCGGAAGTGCTCGCCCCCCGAGTCACCGGAGGAATGATGAGTGCGATCGGCATCGCAGACGCCTTGATCAAAAAAGCGCGGCGCGCCATGAGTTTGCGATATCGGGTCATGAGCCATCCGTTTGTCGTGAGGCAGACGCGTCAACGAAACCTATTGACGATTAAGACACAACCGAAAATTGTGACTAGCCATTGTCGGAAAACTCCTGATGATGGAGCATGCCTCGACTCCATCGATATGCCGCAGCAGCTATCGCATGACGTGACGTGGTGCATTTCGGAATGTCCGATTACACCGTGACATACGTAACACGCAGCATTTCCTACGTTTGGCACTGAATTTATTTAATTCAATTTAGGCAACGCATGGCGGTTGAACTTGCAGGTCAGAAAAAATGTAAAAGGCGAAAATCACAACAAAAAAATAATCTACCAATAACCACCATTCGATTGCAAGAATCGCGCGAATACGACTCAAAATAAAATAGATTTTTTTCTAAATTACGTGCGGTGATGGCTACATCACCTCCTCGCTTCGTTTTGCGCGATTCGGCGCAAAACCTTGAATTCAACCAACGGATTGTAGATGCATACTCTGGAAAAGAACCCGGCTCAAAGACTTGCGATAAGCCTCAAGCTACCCGCTCGCGGCTGCTAGCTTCAAGCGCGACGGCTCGACATCGAACTCGTCAAAGCGGCAAGCTCGATTGTTGGTGCGGCATGCCCAAGCTCGGTGATTTGTCGCAGAGATGGTCTGGTTTAGAAAGTCCGGGCGGAACTAGATGTTAGTGTTTTGGCGTGAAAATTTTCTTGAAGGTTGGTGATGAAGTGCAAACAATACTCAGTCGAGCAGATAGTGGCAGTGCTTAAGCGGGCAGAGTTGGGTATGCCGGCAGCGGATCAGATACGTCAGCCGGGCATTTCCGAGCAGACCTTTCGCCGGTGGAAAAAGCAGTACACCGAGACCCAGTCGGAGCAACTTCCGGAGATCAAACACATGCAGGACGAGAATCGAGAGATCAAAAGGCTAGGGATGCTGTTCAGAACTCAATCCATCGCTCGGAGCCATAGACGCAGAGCCGAAGCGCAGCGAACGCTATAAAGTCTGGCGCGACTGCCGCGCCATGTGCCGCATGAAGGCGTCGATTGCCCGCCTGCTCTGGTGGCCTTTTGTGCTTACGTCTTGGCCTCGCGCATCAGTTGCCCACGTACCATCCACAGATTGCTCAGGGCGAACAGCGTATGCAACTGTTGCGTGTTCTTCATCAAGCCGCGATAGCGCACCTTGAGATGCCCGAACTGGCGCTTGATGACCCGGAACGGATGTTCCGCCTTCGCCCGGATGCGCGCCTTGACCCGCTCCAGCTCATCGGTGAGCTTGCCCACCAAGGTGGCCTTGTCCAAGGCGCGCCGCTTGCCCGGACGCAATGCCACGTGCCAACGCACCTTCAGCTTCTGCGTCTGTTCGCGTTTGTCTACGCCCTGATAGCCGGCATCGCCGAACACGTCGGCCTCCTTGCCATGCACCAGCGCATGCGCCTGCGTCACGTCGTTGACGTTCGCAGCGGTGCCCACCACGGTGTGCACCAGCCCCGAATCCGCATCGACGCCGATATGTGC
>NZ_JBIVYJ010000019.1:0-11767 GCF_044772185.1 Pandoraea sp. NPDC090278
CAGCGTCACATCTTGCATGAAAGGTCTCCAGTTAGGGATTAACACCGCCAGCGTAGCGCATTCGGCGTGGCGGGGAGGACCATCTCATTAGTTGTATAGTGACGCCATTTGGGAGGCATCTGTCGATGGGGCGATATCGGTCTTCGGAGACGCATGCGACACGTGAGCGATTGATCCGACAGGGGCGCGGACAAGGGCAAGGGGCGGACTATCAGCCTTGGATTCGAGTTGGCGAATTTCCTAACCGTGGTAACTCGTTTCGTCTGCATTCGCCGATTACCGGGCGTGTACACCATTACCTGTCGAACCTCGAATACCGACACCACCTTTTGTGCGAGTATTTGGGCAATGTCGTCGACATCCGCGAACAGTACCCCGTCCACCCCATTACTGAAACACTAGCGCTTGCGCATGAGCTCGGTATCGTGCACCCGGAATTCGGTGGCCATGCCCGCTCAGTCACTACGGACGCGCTGCTCACGATTGATGATGGGAATACGCGGTGGCAACTTGCACGAAGTCTGAAATATGCCGCAGATTTGACAGACGCCAGGACACGGGAGAATCTTGAACTCGAGCGCCAGGCATGGAGGGCTCGGGGGATCGGGTGGGAGCTCCTCACCGAGCATGAGTTGCCAGAGGTGCTTGGCCAAAATTTGCGTTGGCTACGGACTTGGGATAAGGGCGGTCGAGGAGAGGTGCCTTCTGTAGATATCCAGCGATATTTCCTTGTGGCACTCGCCGATCAGTCATTCTCGCAGTCATTGGGCTTTGTCATTACCCGGGTTGCCGAGCGGTTACGCATCTCTCGGCTCTTGGCCATTCACGTCTTCCGCTTTCTTGCCTGGCATCGTCAGATTGAGGTCGACTTGTATGCTCCGCTGCACTTGACAAAGCCACACGCGGCGCTGGCTTCAAATTTTCGTCGCGCTACCTCATGAAACGCCTTCAGATCAACACGGTGCTTGTGCCGAATGGCCCTGCGCCATTTGCAGATGCGCATCGCATTCTCGCGCGCCGAGGAGAGAGCCTCATTCTCTTCCGGTTAGCATCTCCGCCCGGCAAGCCATTTTTGGTTCCCCGTAATACAGTGAATCAATGGGTGACCAACGGATTGCTCGTGATTGGTGCCGATCCGTCCCCTGACTACATACGGCGACCGGACAGCGAGATTCCCGTCGCACACAAGACCCGACGGGATGAACTTTGGGCGGCGATCCAGCCGTTAGTCACGGGAGAAAACGCCGATCTCATCCTCGACGAGGGGCTGCGTTGGGAGCTTTTGACTGCCCGTGCGCAGAAGGTTGGCCTCACGGTCGCGTATCTCTATCGTGTGCTGCAACGGTATTGGCGCGATGGGCAAGTGCCCAACGCGCTGCTTCCTGCATATTCCAAAAGCGGTGGCGCCACCAAGACACGTCAGTCCACTGAGGGGCGGAAACGGGGGCGGCCACGTAAGGTGCTTGTGACGGGGCATGATCTTGGTGCGACTGGCGTGAATGTCACAGCGGCGGATCTGAAATTCATTGCCTTGTCGCTCAAGCTTTACCACCTTCGGCGTGGCATGACGTTACAGGACAGCTATGACGAAATGATCCTGCATCACTACTCGTCGCATGAGTTGGTTGATGGCGAGGTGCGTAAAACCCCATATCCGTCAAATCAACTCATCCAGGTGCCGGCGTATCGATATTGGGCGACCAAGCTGATGCAGGACATGAGCCTCCAAAAGGAGGTGCTGGGCGACCTCTTCTGGCGCAAGCGTTTGCGCGGGCGAGCCGGACGCGCGCGCGACACGACGATTGGCCCGGCGGATATCTTTGAAATTGATGCGACGGTCGGGAACTTCTACCTAGTTTCGGAGTTCCATCGCAATCATCTTATCGGACGTCCCGTGATTTATTTCGTCGTGGATCGCCGCTCGACGATGATTGTCGGCGTTCACGTTGGACTGACGGGACCGTCGTGGAACGCGGCGCGTATGGCGCTGCATTGCGCATTCAGCGATAAGCAACGCTTTTGTGCCCAATATGGGGTAACGATTGGTGCTGATGAATGGCCGTCGCAGGAGCTTTGCAATCTGGTGGTTGCCGATAATGCGGAACTGCTCAGCCGTCATGCGCAACGTTCGCTGCAGCACTTATTGAACATCGATTGCAATATCAACCCTGTCGGCCTGCCCGTCGCCAAAGGAACGGTCGAGAGCAAGTTCGCAACCGTCAATGAGGCCGTCAACTGGGTGCCCGGCGCGTGGAAAGCTCGGGCGCTGGAGCACGATGCGCGAAATGATCTCGACATGCGCTGGGACGCGGCACTGACGTTGCGCGAGCTTACGCAGATTCTTATCGATGAGGTGTTGTTTCACAATAACGCCGTTGCCGTGCCGGACCTGCTTACCAAGGACATGATTCAAGCGGGTTTGAAACCGTACCGCCGGGACATTTATTTATGGGGCCTAGAAAATGAATCGGGAGAACGAGCTCGGCACGCCGATCCTGCTGGGCTTTATCGTTGCCTGCTTCCGTCGCGACGATGCCCCTTGACGGAAAGTGGCCTGAGGATTGATGGGGTGTACTACTTGCCGGAGAGCGGTGATCATGAGTTGGTGCTCGCTCGGGCACGGCGAGGACGCCGATCAGTCACCGTGCATTACGACGAGAATTGCATGGATTTCGTTCATGTGGAAGACCCTGACACAGGACTTTGATCCCGCTGGCAGCTTAATGCGTCAGCATCGGGACGCTACACGAATCAGAGGTACGAGGAAATGCTGGAGCTTCGAGCATCGCTGCAGTTTGCTGCGCATGACGAGAGTGATTACGAAAATGGGCAGAAGTCCGGCAAGAAGCAGCGCCAACAACACGTTGTGTCTGGCGCGGTAAGCGCAAAGCGTGTTGCGCCCAAGCCGGCCACCAAGCGCGAATACTTGAACTCGGCGAAGACAAATCGCCAACACGAAGTCGCTATGCAAAACGTGCTTCGAGCGCGGTTGCCCGAGGAACAGCAAGACTTGGTGACCAGGGAGCGGGAAGCTGTCGCCAAACATCGCAGTCAAATGCGCTCTCGCCGCAACAGTGTGGTCGCCTTGCGCCGCACCATGACCAAGCCGGAGGAGACTTGACGCATCGCCCGTCTTTCACGCAAGCGATCTATCGCACTACGGGCGTCGCCGCCTATGACGGCAATCCGCTAATTGAGGCATTGCCGCCAATTATCTCAGTTGCCGAGACAGCATCCATGGTCGAGTGGTTGCCGCCCGTGCCTGAGAACAGTGATCGTAGCGCTCCGGCGGAGCTTCGTATTCATGCGCTCCCATCGATCAGAAAGCTAGTTTATCTGTTGCCGGAATACGGGCTGTACAGCTCCGTTTTCTCCGTGGTGCTGCGAGAAGGCTATACGACGCGAAACCCGGTGCATGCCGAGACGTGGCAGCATCTTCACTACGTGAACAATGGTGGGCGACAGGACTACGGCGCGCCTGCACCGCGAGCTCATCGCTCATCGGGGATACTCTTCTCCGGGATCAGTGGCACGGGTAAGTCCACGTTCGTCAATCGTCTGCTGCAGCTCTATCCGCAGGTGATTCAGCATTCACGCTACAGCGAGCAGCAATTTATCCACCCGCAGTTGGTGTGGATCAAGATTGACTGTCCGCATAATGGCTCGCTCTCAGGTCTGGCCCTAAGATTCTTCTCGGCGGTCGACAAGGCGCTGGGCACTTCGTATGCGCGATCCAATTTTTCACAGAATTCGCGCGCCCCAAAATTGGCGGTGTTGCTTGAGGAGATGGCGGCCGTAGCGGCGAATCATTTTCTCGGGGTGCTCATCATCGACGAGTTGCAGAATCTGAGTCGCGCCAAGACGCAGGGAGATGAAGGCTTCCTGACGTTTCTGAGCAGCATGGTCGAGCAAATTGGTGTGCCGATCATTGGCATCGGCACGCCGGGTGTCACAAAAGTGTTTCGCAAAACACTGCAAGACGCGCGACGCGCGGCGGCCATGGGCTACTACGAATTCCAGCGTTTCTCAGTCGACGAGGATGCATGGGTTGACTTTGTCGACACGGTGACGCGATACAACTGGACCGAGTCACTAATTCCCGATGATGCGACCTTTCGCGCTGCGCTGTACCACCATACGCAGGGGATTACTGCGATTGTCATTGCGCTGTTCATCCTCGCTCAGTTTCGTTGTCTGGCGTCGGGCGAGCCGATGACGGTCGAAACACTCGAGAGCGTGTCGGTCGCGGAGTTGGCGCCTTTGCAGGCCGCGCTTCGTGTGTTGCGCTCGGGGAGTGCCGAGGGGATTCATGAATTTGACGACTTGGCAACGGATCGGGCGTGGGCCGAGGCGGTTGATAACCTGGATCGTGCCGTACTGGATTTTGTTGCGCTTGAGCGCCCCCGAGCGCGAACAAGAAATACAGCGAACAAAACAACGCTCAAGAAGGGGAAGTCTCGAGCGTCAACGGACCCGCAGGATTTTCGCAGTCTTGAAACGACGCGAAATCTCCATGATCAAGTTCGCGAGCGTGGCCTGACGCCCGTCAATGTGTTTGCCATGGGTAAGGACATTGAGTCACCCTAGAGTGAGCGTTTCATCTCTTGCGGCATCAATGCGAACTGCAGTCGCCGGAGGTGTCTTGTGGCCGTACCGTTGTTCTTCTGATTCAGCATGCAACCTGTACTTGAGCTCAATCTTTTTCCGGCGTCATTACCCGACGAAACGATGGCGTCTCGTGCAAGCCGCTATCACCTCATTGCCCGTCATCGCACGACACGCGAGAGCTTTGAGCGGCTGTTCGGCAAGCCTCGTGCACCCCTGAGCGATATTGTGCCACCGGATTTACCGGCGCTCGCGCAGCGGCTGCCGGGCGATGGTGCGGCCAATCTCGAACAACTTCTGCGTGAAAACACACTCTATCCGTTAGTGCAATTGTTTGACGACGGAGATACGCTTGGGCGACAACTCAGAGCGGCAGATGCCCGTCGCCTGGTTCGCCGGCGCACACTCGGCCTTCCTGACAAGACCAAGCTGTGTGAGCAGTGCGTGCGAGACGATCTTGATACTGTTGGTTCCCCATATGTACATCGCGCGCATCAGGTGCCTGGCGTCGCGCACTGTTGGCGGCATCGCACGGTCTTGCTGGAACGATGCCCGAGTTGCGGGTGTCCCTTTGAGCGTCCGCGCGAGCTGTTAAACGTGCCTTGGAAACCCTGCGTTTGCGGATATCGACTCGGTACCGAAGGGTATGAGCTTTCGACGCGGGCGTTGATCTCTGACGCTGAATTCGGTCACGCGGTCTTTGTTAAGGACTTGCTGTTCGCGGCGCCTGGCACCTATCCCGTATCTGCGCTTGTTGGTGCGTGCACGCACAAGCTCCGTGAGCTCGGGCTC
The DNA here is from genome assembly GCF_044772185.1 of Pandoraea sp. NPDC090278. Classification (NCBI taxonomy): domain Bacteria; kingdom Pseudomonadati; phylum Pseudomonadota; class Betaproteobacteria; order Burkholderiales; family Burkholderiaceae; genus Pandoraea; species Pandoraea sp. NPDC090278. The sequence continues at coordinate 5,398 of NZ_JBIVYJ010000019.1, forward strand.
GGTCGGGGGCGCCAAGGCATCGACAGACATGCTGCTAGGGTCTTGCTGGAAGATTATTATGGCGATGCATTCTTGTGCAAAGCAGATCCTGCATACGCGGCAGGCAAACATGAACAATGGTTTCGTATGGGGAGCATGAGCGGGGCACGGGACGTCCCGCTCGGTCGGCATTTGCTTACTGCTCACTTTCTTTTTTCTGGTGCGAGCCAGTTTGTCGAGGCGCTCGACACGGAAATGACGAAGATGGTGGCCACTGGCACGCCCCCCGAACGGGCCGGAAACACATCCGTCAAGACGCTCGACAAGATCAGTCGCACAGTCGAAGAATTGAGTCGAATCCTTCGCGAAAATCCTCGATACACCCTCGACGATCTGTGGGCTCGTTATCACGGCACACTTTCGCGTTTGGTGAAATGGGATGCCGAAGCATTTGAGACAATCAGGGCGCTCGCGCAGAAGCCTCGGCCATTCAAGCGGGTATCGCCGCGCGTCGGTGCACCGCATCCGCGCGATGAGGAATACGCGGATCGTTTGCGACAAGCTGCCCTGAAGCTCTACGCCAGCACGGATCGGCCGAGTAAGATTTCGCGGCGAAGTGTCGGGCGAGCGGGAGGGCTAATTCATGTTGTCTATGCCGCGGCCGTTTATCCTCGCTGCGTCCAGGTAGTCGAGGAGTTTGCTGAGAGTGCGTGGTACTTCTATGCGCGTCGATACGTGTGGGCGCTTTCCCGTATGTCTGCCACTGATGCACCTGGAGCGGTGACTCGCTTCTATATGGATACGGGCATTTGGCATTACAAATTCATCGAACTCGACGCCCATCTTCGCAAGCGCTTGCCTGCATCAATCGGTCGGCTTCGCGAGGGGCAAGTTATTGCAATCCTGCACAACTGTGGAATCGACTTGAAGTGGGAAGGCCCATGTCCGGAAAAGTCATTCGCAAATGCGGGGCGCGCTTACGTCAGGCAAAAGCTTGAGCCGAGCGGGTTTTTCGATGACTCCGTCGACAGTGTCTCCTCGGTGCAGAGCGAGGGGACAGCTACGCGAAAACTGGCGTGAACTTGCCGCGCAGCGCCAACCGTTGCGTGCTTGTCGTCATAGGCCGGAGCGATCAGGGGATATCAAACCTCAGACAGGCTGCGAAAGGGATGCCTTGTAACCGCCACCCTGTGCACCTTCGAGATCGAATTCGTAAAGGATCGTTTTGCCAAGACTTGGTTGTCGTTGTCCCAATAAAATCTATGGTCACCCCCATTTTTGCAAGACTGATGTTCGTTGCAGTGTTTGGCTTGCCTAAATCTATCCGGCGTCGTTGTGGAGATTAGCTCCGCGCGCCACGATGAGAGTCGTGCCTGAGGAACCCCAAAAGCGCCTCGGCCTCAAGAGCCAATTTTATTGCCGGGTTCGTCCTCAGGCCGGTGTGCCGTTCACGTCATCGAATTTTCAGTCATCACAGAACCAGGTGGGTGTCCTTCGGTGAAACCTTTGGGGAGGAGCGCTCACGCGGGCATGGCGCTCGTCCCGGCATCGAATATTGTGTGGTGCGTGGCCAGTGCCCAGGCCGTTCTGGCCAGTTTGTTCGTCAGCGCACAGGCCGCCACGTTCGAGTGTCGGCGCGTGAGCATCGCGCGTACCCATTCGGCGAGCTGCCCATGCTGGCGCTCAAGCCGCTGCATATATGCTCGGGCGCATTGCACCAACAAGCGTCGCAAGTTTTTGTCCCCTCGCTTACTTATACCCAGTAAATTCGCCCGGCCGCCCGTACTGTACTGACGAGGCACAAGGTAAGCGATCAAATAACGACGCCACTCAACGCCCAGTCTGGGCAGGCATATTCCATGGTGTGAGCGCTGCGTAGTCATCCGCCGTGGTAGCGAGCGGCAACGTCTTGAATAGCCAGACCAGGTATCGATACGGTTCGATACCATTTGCCTTACAGGTTTCAACGAGTGAGTACAGGTTCGCGCTGGCCTGTGCGCCGGCGACAGTATCGGCGAACAACCAACCCTTGCGCCCGATGACAAACGGGCGGATGGCGTTCTCACAGAGATTGTTCGAAATCGGCCAGGCGCCATTCTCTACGTAGCGCACCAACTTGGGCCACTGTCCCTGCATGTATTGCAAGGCGCGGCCGAGCTGACTCGATGGCACAACACCGGGCAGGTGTTCGGTAAGCATTTGCTCCAGAATGGCAAGTACGCGAGCGCTGTAGCGGGTGCGCAGACGCTGACGTCGCTCAGGGGCCCACGTTGTGCTGCGGGCCTCTGCAGCAAATAGCTTGGCGATCATCGCAACGAAACGCGTGGCCAACAGGTCTGGTGTGCGGGAGGCTTTCGGCACCGACTCTTCAGCCTTGATAAAGCCTCGGCGTACATGTGCCCAGCATCCGAGATGCACGAGGTGATGCTCGCGGGCGATGCCGTTGTAGAGTTCGTATCCATCCGTCATCAGTGCTGCGCCGGGCCGCACACCCGCATAGAATCGCTGCGCATGCTGGGTACCCCGCCCCGGAGAGTACGAAAACATTCGCACGGGCGGGCCCGAGCCGTTGACCTGCGCCCAGAGATAGCTCTTTGCCTGCGGGCGTCGGCCAGCTTCTTTTAGCACCTGAAACGTCGTTTCGTCCCCATAGAACAGGTCCGATTCGAGCAACGTGTCGCGCATCAAATTGATCACGGGCTGCACGGCCAAGCCCACGCGCACGACGCTGGCGGCGAGCGTATTCGATGAAATATCTCCGCCGAAGCGGCGCAGTAGCGTCGCTTGCCGATATAGCGGCATACCATACTGGTACTTGCCGGTGATGATCCAGGCAAGCGCCGATTCGGTGAGCAGGCCGCGCGGGATAATACGGGCCGGTGTTGGCGTGACCTTAATGCCAAGATCGCAGCATGGACAGGCGTACTTCACGCGCTGATGCTGGATCACACGAACCTGCTCGGGAATCACATCCAGTTGTTCGCTCGTCTCGACGCCGATTTCCACCAGGGCGTGGCCATCGTGTGCGCAGAACTGCTCAGATGCCGGCAGTTCGTGTCGAACGACTTCGCGCGGCAGATTCGGATCGAGCGGCTTGCGCCCGCGCTTGCTGCGCGTGTGGGCAGTGACAGTTGTGCCTGGCACTTCTTCATGCACGGGCTCGGATGTTGATGCCAGTGACTCAGCCTCGTTGAATAGGCCAAGCTGATCTGCATGCCGTACTTCGCTCGATGCGCCGAACAGTTCATGCCTATAGGCGCGCAGCTTCTCTTCTGCCAGATCGCGCTGGGCCGTCACGAACCGAAGCTCACCTCGTAAGGCGTCGCGCTCGTCAATCAGCGCTTGATAGTCTCCGGCGCTAAGCATGATGGTGTTTTCTGGCATGGTTGGTTTGACCATGCCGCAGGCGCGCCGTTCAGCTCATGCGCAGGTAATGGCGCTGAGGATGTTTCTGAATCACAGAAAGATCGATTCCCTCGAGCAACCAGTGCAGCTGCTCGACACTGAGCGTCACGACCTCGTCGCCTTCGGGCCAGACGAACCGGTCGGCCTCGAGCCGCTTCATCAGCAGCCAGAAGCCGTTGCCGCCCCAGCCAAGAATCTTGATGCGGTCTCGCCGTCGATTTCCAAACACGAACAGCGCCGGGGCCATCGGATCCAGACGCATGGCTTGTTCAACCCGTATCGACAAACCGTTGATACTCTGACGGAAGTCCACGGATTCGCGGTGCAGGTACACTTTTAGCGCTTCGTCGAACCGGAACATGGCAGCCTCCCGAGCATCTCGATAACCGCCGTCAACTGGGCCAGATCTGATTTCCCGATATCGAGCTGCACGCCGTTGGGCAGACGCACATGTACGCTAGCGATGAGCTGCGATTGAGGCGCGGAGGATTCCACTGTGACGACCGACGTTGCGGATATCGGGGTAAGCAAAGGCACGAATGCCGGCATCTCACGCTCAACCACGCAGGGCTCAGTCGCTGATTGCTTGTCGGCGCGAATCCATTTGCGAAGCTGGTTAGCGTTGACTTGGGCCTTAAGCGCCAGTCGAGCAATCGACACGCCCGGGCGACGGCATAGCTCGATCAGCCGTAGCTTGGCGATGGGATCGTAGTCACGTTTCCCGTTCGAACGTATGCGTACGACCCGCAGCGGGAAGCAGTCGGTTTCGTTGAGTTCATTCATGTTTGCGTCCGCAAAAGTCTTTGCGGACGCAAGCTCGACCTCTGTCGAGCTACCGCGATAGGGCGTCCTTTAATGACGGCTTACGGCACAAGCCCGGTGGCTGCCGCAAAATCGCGGCTACACGCGTACTGCTTGCCGTCCCCCATCTCAGTGGCCAGCACGCTCGCCGTAATCGGCCCAACGCCCGGGATGCTCAGAAGTCGTTGCCCGAGATCATCCTCGGCAAGCTGGCGCGTCAACTCCTTTTCGATTTCGCTGATTTGCTCGCACAGGTACTTGTGATGGGCGTGCAATCTATCAAGCACCGCGATCAGCCGCGGCGGCAACGAGTGCTCTGCCAGCGTCGCCGGTAGGCGCTTGATGACTGCCTGGCCGGTAGGCAGGCTGATGCCGAATTCAAGCAAAAACCCATGGCGTTGGTTAGTCGTCTTGGTTCAATCCCGGATCAACGATTCGCGCACGCGATGCATGGCCCCGAGCGTCTGCTGAGATTCGGTCTTAGGTGTCACGAACCGCATGGCTGGACGCGACGCCGCTTCACAGATCGCCTCAGCATCCACGAAGTCGTTTTTGTTGCTTTTGACGAAAGGCCGCACGAATTGCGGCGAGATGAGCTTGACCTGATGCCCGAAACCAACCAACTGGCGGGCCATGTGGTGAGCTCCCGCACACGCCTCCATGACCACCGTGCACGCATGAAATGTTGCGAAAAACTCGACCAGTTGCTTGCGACTCATCTTCTTGCGAAGCACCGCTTTTCCTTGTCGGTCCTGCCCATGAAGGTGAAACGTATGCTTTCCTAGGTCGATTCCTATCAACGTCGAGGTTTGCATGATGGCCCTCCAAAATGAAAACACCCTACCGCGTTACCCGCGTGTAGGGTAGGGGTGACCATCTCATTAACGTGAATGCGTTTGGTGCCGCGATGAAGAGATGCAGCGGTGCCCTTGATTAGTCTGCAAGGCCAACGCTTCGGCCAGATCAAATGCGTGTTGACCGCACACCACAGACCGCGCGCCAGCGCCACAAGTTGGACGAGCAATCAGCAACGAGCTCGCCTGCGGCAGAGCGGTGGTGATATGCGCTTTCACGGCGGAGGCTACGTCGTGAGTGAGGCACACCGCGACCGCCATGTCTCCCTCCGACTCCTTCACCATTTCCAGATCGAATTTCCAGCCGTGCCACGACGGATCACGTGGCACGTCATTTGAGTGCCAAACATTCCGGTGGACTGTTCTTTGCTCGATCTCGACGTTGCGGCCGGATTTGATGTTTAGCACCGCCCCGGCCGCGAAGGCTAGCGTGTTGTGAGCATCGAGAATCAGTCGGAGATGCTGGTTGTCCTTTGCCGCGGTCTGTAAGAAGCCCTTGAGTTTTGGATAGAGCGTCGCTGCCCAGTCGGCCTAATCGCGGATCGCGCGTTCGTCGAAGTGGGAGATCCATACACAGGGGGCGTGAGTGTTTGTTGGTACGACAAAATCGTGCGTTTCTGTGCCATCAAGAATGACACGCACCTGCTCAACGGTGCACACGCGGGTTTCGTTCAAATCAATGATCATTCGATGAATGATCAACCATCCCATGGCATCCCGCCACTCGGCTGTCAACCCTTTACGGACTGGGCTTTAGCCTGGGCTCACCATCGCCTGGAAACGCGCCTCCAGGTTCATCCGCGTCTGGACAGCGCCGGCAACAATTCACCACGAAATTTAGATTTATTTCTATCTGCCTATCAGTCGAACGAGGGCACTATCGTGAGAACTTACCCTTGCTCTGAAAGTTTTTCGTTGTGCCGAATAAAGCGAATCGGCGAAGGTCTTGCAGGTGATTTTTTTGCAATGAAATCGTTGCATCGACTAATTTTTCATGATTTGAATAACAGTCATTTTTTTAATTTAAATAGTCGACTTGATCAAGTGAATGTGATTGATCATTGCCGATCATGAGTTTATCTGGGCCGAATGCGTCATGTGGCACGGCTAATCAGTCATTTGTGGCCTGCGTAAGTGCGCACCGCGGAGGAAGCTGTGAGGTTTCTCCATTCTCGGTACACCTTCGATTCTGCGTCTTGTTGTACGGCCTATCTTTTTCCGGCGGCGCGTCGTCAGTCACCCTCGAGGTGATTTTCTTTAGGCGATGCGTGTTTTTTGCTGATCTCCTATTCCATCACGTCAAATTGCTCATGCGTTTTCGTCCGTCTTGC
>NZ_JBIVYJ010000020.1:0-11080 GCF_044772185.1 Pandoraea sp. NPDC090278
GCATCTTGGCGGCCTCCGTCCATCGAAAGCCTTGCCAGGTGGCATCGGCTTTTTGTGCGCTCCCGACAATGACCTTACCGTCACGGCTAATGCCCAGGGCCCGAGACTGTGTGCCACTCAGTGTACCCAATGCTTCCAGTGCGTTGGTGCTCTGCGTCCAACGAAAGGCGTGCTCCTCGCCACCCGACGTAGAAGAAGTGCCAGCCACCACGTTGCCATCCCCGCTCACCGCGGTGGCTACCGACGAGGCATCTCCAGACAACACGCCCAACGACGTAAGCCCCGTGCCGCTTGTCCACCGAAAGGCTCGCGCATTGGAGGGCCCCACAAAATAATTCCAACCTACCACCACTGAGCCATCATCATTGGTAGCCGTAGCGGTTGAGTCTGCCGACCCGCCAAGATCCTGAAAACCGGAGGCCACCGTCCAACGGTATGCAAATTCGGTCCCGTCCGATCTACTGTAGGAACCAACAATCACTTGCCCGTCACCACTGACACCCCTGGCAAAGGTGTCGCCAGTTCCGGCCGGGAAGCCATCGAGAAACTGGATGCCATTGGTGGCAGTCCATCGAAACGCTTGAGCTCTTTGGTTTCCGTTCGCTGCAACGCCTACCACGATACTTCCATCAGAATTGGTTCCCCCTTGTTGGGGATTAATCGCCCTGCTGTCGACGCCCCCGAGATCTTGCTCGCCCCCCGAAGCCGTCCAGCGAAAGGTACGAAAACTCGTGCCTGAACCATTGATCCAGGTCACCACGCTGCCGTCATCGCTCACGCTGACTTTCCCCACACTCGTCCCCGTTCCGATACCCGTAATGCCAGAGCTTTGCGCTGCCGCGAGCACGGGAACGGCCAAACTGACACTCAGCGCACATGCGCTTAATCGGTGGCGGACCGTCAAACGTCGCTCGGAAGAGGGGCTGAGGGGGTAAGAAAGACGAAAACGCATGAGCAATTTGACGTGATGGAATGGACATCAGCAAAAAAACACACGTCGTCTAAAGAAAATCACCTCGAGGGTGATGGACGACGCGCCGCCGGGAAAAGATAGGCCGTACTACAAGACGCAGAAATCGAATGGTGTACCGAGGATGGAGAAGCCTCACAAATTCCTCCCCGGCGCGCACTTACGCAGACCACAAATGACTGACTGGCCGTGCCGCAGAACGCATTCGGCCCAAATAAACTCACGATTGCCAATGACTCATTCGCTTTATTCGGCACAACAAAAGACTTTCAGGGTAAAAGTAAATTTTCGCCATGGTGCCCTTGTTCGACTGATAGGCAGATAGAAATAAATCTAAATTTCGTGATGAGTTGTTGCCCCCCCTTCCGAAAACAGTCTCGCTGAAAAATAGATAATCCGGCATCTGACCCTGCCCCGCTTTCACGTACAGCAAGTCATGCAGCAACCGACGTGGCCTCGTAGTCGACACGTGTGAGAAAGTCGATTGAGATGTGCAAGCGTCGCCGATCGTAATAGTCCTCATCCAGTCGACGATATCCATGCGAGCCTGCGCTCGCGTTCCGTAGCGAACTTGATAAATTCTCTCGACTTTCAGGGTTTTGAAGAGGTTCTCCACTGGCGCGTTGTCCCACGCATTGGCACGGCGGCTCATCGAAATGGCGGCTTTGAATCTGGCAGCCAAATGCCGGTACGCCCGGCTTACCGCGGCATCCTCCTCAGCAGTCTAGGCAGATCCGACCAGAGCATCGCGATCTGGGTGAAGAACAGCACCGTTAAGAAATTTTTGACGCGTGGAAGCAGCAGCGGAGCGAAGCCGCCACGGCGGCACCGGAGACACAGACAGAGGACAGGCCAAGGGGTAAGAGGTCGCTGCCGTTTGCCCTGAGTTGGCCGAAGCCAATAGCGAAATTGCACGACTGGAAGCTATGGAAACCGCACACGCCGAAACCATCGATAAACAAGCGGCCAAACTCCGCGAGGTCGAACTGGCTCTAGCCGAGGCCCAGACGCAAGCCCGTCGGCCGCCCGAGTTAGAAAAATCACAGGACAACCTTCACTGCGAGCTAGACACCTCCCGCAGCGAAGCAACTGGCAAGGCCGTGGAAGCCGGCAGACTGGCCGAAGAAGCTGAGGCGCTACGCACTCAGGTGTGCAAGCTTATGGACGCGACCAAACCGCAGGCCAGGAAGTGATAAGTCATCGGCGTTTATCCACCCTTCAGTTCAGAAGGCTTGGACACGCATCATCTACGATTGAATGGCCTACGTCTGCCCACACGCCTAGGGCAACTTCCTGAATAAGCCTGCAAAGTGCGGCGATCTGCGCCTGGGCCAGCGTTAGGGTCGCGGATTGTTCTTCGACAAGGCGTATCTCAAGACTGACCATCTCTCCTGCATCGATGATGTGGATCTCGCGCACGAGAGCAGGCACCAATCCCAATGGGAACGACTTCGCTTCCTCATATGGCGCAGCAAAATCGGTCTGCTGCGCGCCCGCCTGTCGCTCGAAAACATGTCGAGCATCCGATGCCGCGAAAAAAATCCCGGGACCACTAAGCCACGAGCGAGCTCGCTGAACAAAGACACTAAGGCAAGCACGCGTAAGCCAGAATCGAAACTCCTCACATGCGTCTGTTTGCACTCGCAGTAAAACGCGATCCTCAATCTCTACGTATGCGACGTTTATCGCCTTGATACCCATTTTCAGCTCACAAAGAAGTCACAAGCCACCCCGGGTCCCAGTTCACATCCTGGTTCGTCATTGCTCGACGCTGGCGTGCCCATCAACCATTTGCACCACCTCCCGCGCAGCACCACAGCAGCTTGGTTGCAAAATAAATACTGTGCAAAATAACAGTGCCACGCGATACATTTCCGTCTATTCCTGACGACGGAGTCCGATCATGCAAGATCCACAATCTATCAAGTTCATCGTCGTGCCCTATCACAAATTCAAAGAGGGCATACGACCGGGCGACATGAGGCAAGCCACCACGGAGTTCGGCGCGGTGCGCATCGCGCAATCCATTGCATCGGAGTCAGTTATAGCAGGCGTCGCCGCATATGAGGTGCTGGTTGACAACGACACTGGGGCAATGAACTCCCCGCGTGTATTGTTCCAACATGGCAGCACTCCCGCATTAGACGAGTAATTTCCCCGCTCGAACCCGCCTTCGCATACAATCTTTGTGACTTCGGAGTCATGGCGCAGTCTGATCGTACATCTGGTTTGGGACCAGCAGGTCGTAGGTTCGAATCCTATCGCTCCGACCAAATGCGGGTGTAGCTCAATGGTAGAGCAGAAGCCTTCCAAGCTTATGACGAGGGTTCGATTCCCTTCACCCGCTCCAAGGAAGTGTGGCCGAGTGGTTTAAGGCACCGGTCTTGAAAACCGGCGACGGGCAACCGTCCGTGAGTTCGAATCTCACCGCTTCCGCCAATGCGGGACGTTAGCTCAGTTGGATGGAGCACCAGCCTTCGAAGCTGCCGGCCGCTGGTTCGAATCCAGCACGTTCCACTCTCCGGGCCTCTAGCTCATGGTGGTTAGAGCAGCGAACTCATAATTCGTTGGTGCCGCGTTCGACCCGCGGGAGGCCCACCACCCCGCCCGAGTGGTGAAATTTGGTAGACACTGCAGACTTAAAATCTGCTGCGCGGTCATACGCGCGTGCCGGTTCGAGCCCGGCCTCGGGCACCACCGTAGCCCTCGGCTAACCAACGCCTGCCCAGTCTTTTGTGGCTGCGCGGCGATATAGTGTGTGCCATCGGCCGGTCGCTGACATCGTGACATCGCGGTCGAATCTGTACAAAGCATGCCTCCCCCGGCGGGCAGCTTTTTTACTACAGTTCGCGAATTATCCGGCGCTTCAGTCCCGCTTCGAACAGCGTGGCACCGACGGATGTGAGAGTTGCAATGTCGTCGTCGCTAAGATCCGTCCAACTTTCCGCAAGCCAACTCGCAAATTCGGTCACAGCATCATCGGGATCGAGCGCCAAGTCGTCGATACACAGCCGCTCAAACATCTTCAGCACTTCCTCTGGTGTCATAGCCCCTTATATGGATGCCTCCTGGCGATAGGTAGTAACCCGCATCGTGTTGTGAAGAAGTCGGCTGCTGCCTTGTATCCGGCCTGGTGTGTGGCTCGATGGGTTGCCCCGCTCGGCCACTGGCCCCGATGTAATCCGCTGACAAGCACCTCATCTCCCGAACGGACTGTTGAAGTCCAAGAGCCTATTCAGGTTTAGCCTGCCCCGGTCTGACCTGTTTCACATCACTTCGCTTCGTGCTGCCTGTTCGCCTTCAAAGGCTCACCATATCCTTTTAAAGGTGATTGATGATTGGTTGCCGAGTCAGGCCTCAAGCGGCTTGGTGCTCTGGTAACCCCGTTGGTACCCCTGCTGCTTGTGCCACAATGACCACGTTCACGGGTCGCCGCACCTTGATCTGTTCAAGCCACGGTCCCGGCTCCTTGCCGTTCGTGAGTCCCGACCGCGCTCCGTGGATCAGCAATGTGCGCAAATACGTGTCTCCTCGCTTGGAGATGCCCAGCAGATTGACCTTGCCTCCTGTGCCGTGCTGCCTGGGCACCAGGCTCAGCCACGCGCAGAACTCTCGGGCGGACTTGAAGGCACGGGCCTCCCCCATCGTGGCGATCACTGCCGTCGCGGTAAGCAGACCCACGCCCGGAATTCAGCCACGCGCTTCATGTCAGCGTTGCCACGCAGACGCTGCGCCAGCCGTTATTCGATCGCCTTGATGTCAGCTTCGGTCTGCTGGATCCGTTGTGCCTGTTCTCGCAGGCTGTCAGCTACGTACTGCGGGATGTCCTTGGCCAACGATTCAAGCGCCGCCTCCATCTCGCCCAGCATGGCCCTTGTTCCCTTGGTGAAGATCGCGCCGAACTCATAGCGCAGGCCGCGCAAGGAGTTGATCTGCATGAGCTTCATCTTCATGAGCAGCTCTCTCTGGCGGTGCAGCGTCAGCGTCGCCTGCTGCTCCAACGTCTTCATGCCCACGAACTTCGTTCCAGGTTGCTGAATCGCCAGCCAGATCGCGTGCATCCGTCGCGTCGGTCTTGTGGCCGGAGACGAACGGCCGTACTGCCTTGGCGTGGATGAGTCGCACGCTGTGACCCAGCGCCTTGAACTTGCGTGCCCAGTGGTGCGCGCCGCCGCAGGCCTCAATGCCGATCAAGCAGGGCTGGCGATTGGCGAAATATTTGAGCGCCTTGGCACGCTTGATCCGCTCATTGATGAGCTCGCCGGTGTCCATATCCACCGTGTGGAGCTGGAACACGCGCTTGGCAATGTCCAGCCCAAAGACCTGCTGGCCGTTGATCAAACCGATAATTTGTCCAGCGCCCACGCCTGCGTTACGATTCATGTCGGACCCCCGATGGTGTTGGTGAAGACCTCGGTCTATCACACCCTGGGCACCTCGATGCCGTATCCATTCGAGGGTCCACCTTGCGCTCGCGGCAAGGCAACCCCACAAAACAGCAACGCTCTTCATCTCCATACTCCAATCCCAATCCCAATCCCCGTGGGGAGGCAGGCATCCATTACATCTCCCAAGCACGGTCTTTAAACAGTCTAGGCGACCGGGCGGAACGGACCAAGGGCATCTCCGCACAAATTAAAATAGCCGTACGTCGTAATACTGAAACCGGACGATGGTGATGCTCTCGTGAACCATGAGATTCCTGGGAAGCGTGTCAGAGAACGACACCGATGCACAAAGACTCGAACGTATTTGTGTGATGGATCCGGAATCCATGACGGTCCGAGTAAAGACCACGTGGCCCTTCCCTCACGCGCCGAACACCTTGTCCATGTCGGCCGCGCACCGGCGCTTTTCCGGGTGCAGGTATTTGGAGGTCGTCGCGATGCTGGCGTGCCCCATCAGCTGTTGCACCACTTCCAGTGCGGCGCCATGCTCGAGCGCGTGCGTGCCAAAGGTGTGTCGCAGCCAGTGCGGTGTGGCCTGTTCCAACGCGGCGAGCACTTGCGCCGCGATGCGATAGCCGCGCTCGATGACTTGCCGCAGTGCCGCAAGCGTGAGCGGCACGTGCAGTGAGGCTTGCAATGGCGGGCTCCACACTGACCCTTTGTCCGTTAGCTCGGTGCAGCGTAAATCGCCTACCGTCGCGCGCGCGAGCTCCCCCAAGCGCAGGCCGGTGGTGCGCTCCAGTTGCAGCGCGAACAGCGTGCGCCCGGCCGATGCGTCGTGAATGGCCGGCGGCCGCCAGTAGGCTTCGAGTGCGTCCCAGACGGCATCGAGCAGTACGCGCTCGACGTACATCGCACCGATCACCTCGCCACCGCCCGCACGCGGTTTGGGTATCAGCTCGAACGGATTGAGACGCGGATACTGCGCCTTCTCTAACCACGTGCACTGCCCTGCAGCACTGTCACCGACAGGCGTACGCTCGCCTCGTCCAATGGCTTCGAAAACGGCCGCCAGGCGCGGGTGAAGCGGGCAGTGCCGCGCGGCGCGATCCATTGTGCGGGCGGTGCCCTCAAAAATTCCCGATAGGCGGCGCAATCCTCCACCGTCAGGCCCGCGAGCGGCCGACGGCACACGAAGGCGAGCCAGTTCAGAAATCGTTCGGCGCGCTGCCGGTAAGATTGCACCGTGCCGACACTACGCCCGGCCTCCACTGCGGCGAACGCCACAGCGACGATCGGGCTACGTGAATCCCGTGAATATGAGATGCGAGAAGTCGCGTCACCGCCTGGCGACGTGATCGACGTCCGGCTAACTGGGGCAACAGGAGTGACAGGGTCAGTCGCAAAATCAGGCCAAACCAGAAATTCGAGCGGCGCCACGCCATCGACATGTACACGCGCGACGCCCTTGGCCTCGCCGCTCAGTTGCTGGCGCGGCGTGAGGGCGATGGTCGACAACGTGCACCCGAGCGGCTCGGCATGATCGGCCAGTCACTGCTGCAGACGCTTGGCCCCGGTCTCGCCCAAACCGCGCACTTTGGGGTACCAGCGTGGGCCCCGTTGCGTAATAACGTCACAGATCTGCCAACTGCACGATGCTCGCACGTTCGAAACGCCGAACAAGCGCCGGGAGAAACCGACCCGTGCAGTGATGATGCTACGCCGGCACCAACGCGAGCAGTGCCTACAGCGCGCGAAGTGCTGCAACCTGGCGGCGACGCAAGCGCTCATTGCGCTCGGCGCGCCAGTTGGGCTTGGCCTCGGGGTAGTGCTCGGCGAACAGCGCGAGCAGCTCGCGCTGGCTGTAGAAACCATCCGGGTCGTGCTCTTCGGCAAACGCTTCGAGGCTCAGGCGGTAGGTCGACGCCGCCGACGTCACTGCGGCGACATCCGCCGTACCACCGTCTGCCGGAGCACTTTCGCTCGTTCCACCGGCGGCGAGCCGTTTGGGCGGAATGGCCAGAAACCGGGCGGTGCTGTAGTCCTGCGCGCGACGGGCGCCGGCGATGAGTCGCTCCTGAATCCACACGAGCGTAGAGCGCGCCATGCACAGGTCGAGCCCCATCTCCATATACTGGTCCGCAAGCGTCTCGAGCGGCAGGCTTTCCGATAGCCGCGAAAGAACGCGAAGTGGTCGATACCACGTGTTCTCGCCGCTCCCACTCGGCGCGCGTGCGCGCCCGTCCTCGCGCGGCGCGTGATCCGCGCTCGTGCTTTGCGTCAGGCGTGTTGCCGCGCGGCGTTTCGACAACGGCCACGTCCTGCGGCTCAGTCGCGCACGGTGATGGCGGTAACAGTGGACTTTTTCGGTACGCCCATTCGCCCACCAGGCTACTCAGACCAGGCACGATCGCAGCACTAATGATGGCGACGCCCACATCATCCGCGCGCAATTCAGTGAGTCGGAGCACCATCAGTGGTCCAGCCTGCTAATCCATAACCATCCGCGCGGCCAGCCCCTCGAAAGCCCTATTTATGAACTGTTCCTCTACAACGGACATGCCCGGGCCGTTGCCTGATCGAGCCAAGCGATCACCCCACACATTTCATGGCACATGCACCATCAATGTTGTCCGCCCGCTTATTTCTCAATCAAAAAGCGGTTTCGATTTTTGACAGCCGAGATCCATTTGGGCGCGCGGCCTCGCCCGCTCCATTCCTCGCCCGTCGTGGGGTCCCGGTACTTGGCCGTCACCGGTGATGGGCGCCGACGCTTACGTCCAAACACGTCGGCCTCGGTGAGCCCGTACTCCGCGACTTTTTGGCGCACCTCGGCGATCACTGCGGCAAGCTCCTCTTCACGTGCAGCCGCCACTTCGTCTTCGAGCACCGCCAGTTGTTTGCGTAGCTCCTGGTAACTGGATTGTGTCATTAGTTTCCTCTTGTTGTGAAAAGTGGTTTGTTCGGCGCAAAGGCAAGCGCTTGCTCGGTCAGGCTCATGGCCGAGTGCAGCGCACAACGTTATGTCGCACCTGCCTCCCACGGATTGAGCAGCGGCACGCCGGTGGGCGTAAAATCTACCACGTTACGCGTGACGACGGTCATGCCGTGCGCCAGCGCTGTGGCCGCAATGAGTGCATTGCGCTCGCTGCGCCGGTCGAGCACGTGCAGCCGAGCGCAACGCAACGCAACGGCAGTGTCCACGCTCAGCGTTCTGGCAGCAAACTCGGGCAAGACCTGCTGCGTGAGCCAAGCGCGCAGCAAGGTGCCCTGGCCAGCGTCCTTACGCTCGATCGATAACACGCCGAGCTCAAGCTCAAGCAGCGTGATGGTGGACACGAACAAGTCGACCGCATCAACGCTTTGCGCCCACGCCGCCACTCCCGCATTGGCCTTGCCCGCCGCAATCTTGCGAAGTTCCGATACCACGTTGGTGTCGAGCACATACCTCATGAAAGATCCGGCGCATGCACCTTGATCGTCACGTGTGGCGGCTCGAACTCGAGATCGACGTGCGCGGGCATGGCGAGCGCTTGAGCGATATTGCGCCCCTGTTCGGTGAGCCGCTGATAGTCCTCGATACTTAATAGCACATGCGCCGGCCGACCACGGTCGGTGATAAAAACCGGGCCGCTGCGGGCCGCTTTTTTCGCACGCGTCACATCTTGGTTGAGCTCTCGGCTTGAGATGGTGGTGATGCTCATGGAACCCCTTGGGCAAAATCATCCATGTAGCTACGTTACTACATAAAATCAGCTCAAACAAGCCCGAGGTCTTAACCTGCGTCTATCACCGGGGTTTCATCAGACCCAAGCATTGTCTGACCGCCAAATGCGCGCCCTCGCTCCCACCGACCTCCCCCGTCCCCCAAGCCCAGTGTAAATTCTGACGCCGTTTGCCGATCAGCCTGAATTCAATCTCTAGATCATTCAAGCGCCGAAGCGGGCCGTCGTGGGTTCGCCAGCCTAGCTCCCATGCGTCACACAACGACGGCCCCAAACCTGGAGGACACGCAGTGATCGGCAGACCATCCCGCGCCGCCCGCTTGCCATCTCTCATATATGGTTGCGCTCGGGCGTCCTCGAAAGTGACCAACCAATACGATGCTTCGTCGCTACCTGCGAAGCCAGGGCAGACGCTCGAATCCATGCCCAGTTCGACCGCAAGTACGGCTTCGCCTTCAATGCTGTCCCAGTATGCCCCATCGGCCTTGGTGGCGATTTTCGGCGTGTATCTCATGGATGTGTCGACGGGTAGCTTTAGGCTACATGTAGCCTAAAGCTACCCGTCGAGCGGTGGACATTCGCAAATGGCGTTGTGCGCTCTCGATCATGGCGCTCAGTGGTAGTCAGCTTCGCGTTGATGACGCACCGCAAGGATGGTGACGTATCGCGAACACTCCTCCGCTTGCGCGTCACCCTCGATCTCGAAGAGCGCCACATAGCCAACCTCTCCAAACGAGATGACCTTGCGGCAGGTGAAGGGAAATTCCTGCAACAAGGCGGTGGCACGACGAATGCTCCCAAGCGCGTGCTCAGCCGCGTGCCAGTCCTGCTCGAGCAAGAAGCCAACCGCTTGAGGTCCTCGCGCGTGTAGCGCACACGAAAGCTCACGATGCGAACGCGCTGCCGAGGCTAGCCCGCGCGCGATGAATTCGTGCTGCGCACGCCTGCGCGCGCTGACCGCCGCCGCCAGTGAGCGGCTGTCCCGCCACGCCGCACAGCCGCTCACCTCGGCGATCCGAGGGCGCACGCACCGTACCTTCGCGCCCGCCGCTCGCTCGAAAGCGCGCGTGGCACGAACGAACGCTGCCAGTTGCAAATACACCTTACGGTCAATATAATTCGCATGCCGTTACAAACACTATCGACCGTAAAGCCATGCCCACAAAGACCCATGCAAAAACTGACCGAACCCGGATGGGCGACCAGCGTCGCGCCCGACTGGCCGCAGGCTGGAACGAACTTCGCCTCTGGGCTGCGTCTGATGCAGATGCCAACACCCTCAAGGCTTATGCCGAGGAACTCAAGATGAAATCGATTGAAAACAAGATGCGAGCCCATGCCGCCGAGCGCGGCCTCCCCCACGACGTGCTCGAGGGAACCTTGGCGGCCGTGCGCACCCAGGACTCGGACAAGTTCACCTCGCCCTCGGGTGCCACACTGGAGCTGATGAACGTGCTGCTGCGCGGGGGTGCCGTCAAAGAGACCAACATTGTCTACGAGCTGGCGGCGATCGCGCACCCGGGCAACGCGCGCGTCATCGCCGGCAAACTGCCGACGAAGGTGCGCGAGCAGTACCTGATGAACCGTCTGGACTATCGCGGTGGTCAGCGCGCCATCAACTGGGAAGCTGCGCATCCGACGTGGGCCGACGACGCAATCGTCGCGCTGCAAGACGGCAAGCTTGACGTGTGGGCCGACCAGGCGTTGGAAGATATCCGTGCGACTGATGCTTGATTCTCGGGCGACGTCTGGGCCGAAGATACAGCCGGTGCGTTTTCGCACAGGCATTTTTTTCTAAAGCCCCTGTCGACGCCGGAAAGGGATTCAGCTCCCCACGGATAGGAGTGTCTAAGGGCCTCAACATCGCCTTCTCCCGGTTGCTCAGGAACTGCAGATTGACGCCTAAGGATGCTGTTCAAAACTTCCAGAAGGCTGACCGGTCAGAGAAGTGTTCCCGAACGGTGAGAAGCCCATGAAGCAAAGCGACCTTGGCCTAG
>NZ_JBIVYJ010000021.1:0-9938 GCF_044772185.1 Pandoraea sp. NPDC090278
TGACGGCGAGCGGGCGCGCTCACCATTTTTTTGCGTTGATCTCCTTCATCACATCAAGTTCGAGATCACGCTCGGCCAGTATCTTCTTAAGTCGCGCGTTTTCCTGCTCGAGCTGCTTCAGGCGCTTCACATCAGCGGCGTCCATCCCGCCGAAATACTGACGCCAGTTGTAGATCGTCTGCTCGCTGATCCCGTGCTTCTTCGACACCTCGGCGACCGGCGCCTTGTCCGCCTCGCGCAGGATCGTGACCATTTTCTCTTCCGTGAACCGGCTCTTCTTCATGACTTCCTTTCTCCGTTGGAAGCCATTCTCTCAAGTTTCAACTGGTCCGAAAATCACCGGGCAGGTCAGGCATATCTTCCATTTCAAACGATGAAAATCATGCCGGATTCTCCATTCTTCAGTGGGAACCTTTTCTTGGGTAGGGGTGTATTTAAAATTTATTCGATTTCATCTTGGATCCATTGATCGTAATCTAACGTCGCCTTCGCAAGAATACGGTGTTTTCACAGTTCCACATTGTGCCACCCGCTCAAATGACGGAATTGTATGTTGTGATCAAAATTCACGGTCTGGCGCTAGCAAACATATGCGAACCCTGCGGAGTGCCACTGAAAAATCGCAGGAACAGCCGGTAGCCAAGTGGAATATAGAAAATTTATCATTTCATGCTGCGATCTGTATTTCTATGAGGGGATTTCATGTGTGCAAATTCCGTTTTCAGCGCTGCGCTTGATCGCGACAACTGGTAGTCGTTGAGTTCGGTCGACGCGCTGTTTGCCGACGTGGCCATCAGGTTGGAGTTGGACTTAAATTTATTGGTCTCGGTTGCGCATCTCTGCCGCTACTTCGAGGGTTGGCACGGTGGATGCGTTCCGAGGCTATGGCGGCTTGTGTCCTCGCGTCCTAGTGCTGGTCTAGGTTGATGACGCTGAATTTGCGCGTGTCCAGCATGTTCAATTGGCAGATAGGCTGACTAGCCTCGGAGGGGCGTTGCGGTGGCACTCGACAATCACTTGAACATCCCGGGCCCGGATGCTCGGGGGGCTTCGTAATCGGGGGCGTCGGCGTTTTCTGTGCAGTTGTTGGAGGCAAATGGACAGGATGTATCCGAGTTAATTATCTTAAGTTGAGGGGGCAGAACCAACGGGGCCTTTCTCAAGGAAAGGTCATGCATCTCCCTGATGCGCTAATGTTCTGATTGATTATGTGTTTGGACGATTAGACGGCAGTTCATCTGATCACGGAGGAGTTGATGGCTTGCATTGTTTGGCTGGTGGTTACAGCACTTGCGTTGGGCCTATGTGTTGTGATGGCGAAGCGGGATGCTTCTAATCGCCGCTACTGGATTGTGAGCGCGTGTCTTATGCTCGCCGGTGGCGCACTTTGGTTGGCATTCACGGTGGTCGGTGCGAATTTGGATGCACAAGGGAATTTGCGAGATCCCTTCGCGCTACTGCTCATCGGATGGATGCTTATGGCTGTAGGCATTGTATCGAGCCTGATTTGCACCGTAATTGCCTTGTGCTGCAAACGGCGATGAGGCACGATATTTGGCGATGTTTCCTAGCTTAAAAAGGCTGGAAGGGGGAGCACGCCATGGATTTTCAATGCGTTATCGACTATTGGCATATTAAAGCTTGCGGAAAGGGCTTGGAGAATTTGAAGTCTGGTGATTAAAACCTCTTAACTGTCGGAGTTAAGCACTGCCGGGTCCGAATGCTGATAATCATAATGGATTGACCGATATGATCTACCGCCACGATGCATTAATGAATCATGGGGCTATCACATCGACAGCGGACACATCTTTCGATCACTACGGACTTTTGTCGAATGCCAAGTTTGGTGCATCTCAACATGAGTTGCGGCACTGAAAAATAAGACTGGGTCAAGACATTTTCGGTTTCAATTTGAGTTGCTCTCTGACTCTCAAAACTTACAAATTCAACAACCCCGAATGAATCCCCTCCCTGTATCGTCTGTACTGTCGAGAATTTCATGGGCAATGTTTGACTGGGCAAATCAACCATACTTCACCGTAATCTCGACGTTCATATTCGCACCGTATTTTGTTTCCAGCTACATCGGAGACCCTATTCAGGGACAAGCCCTTTGGGGGGCAGCGATTTCATCATCAGCCTTGCTAGTTGGGGTTGGGGCACCCATAGTTGGTGCCATTGTAGACGTCACCGGTAACCGCAAGTGTTGGCTGGCCTGCTTCCAAGTAGTTCTGTGCTGTTGCTGTTGCCTGCTCTGGATGGCAGAGCCCGGTAGGCTTGACATGTTACCAGTCATCCTGGTCGCCATTGTTATCTCGAACGTCTCTGCTGAGTACTCGGCCACGCTCAACAACGCCATGTTGCCCGAAATCGTTTCACCTCGGAACATTGGTCGGCTTAGTGGCATAGGATGGAGTTTAGGTTATGTGGGGGGTCTAATTGCGCTCTGTTGCGTCATTGTCGCGTCACGGCATCAACCAATTTTAGGACTGGGGTCGCCGCCTGGGAGCTATCAAATTGAGCGAAGCACGGGTCCTGCTACTGCGCTCTGGCTTACCGTCTTCGTCCTTCCAATGTTCCTTTTTACACCTGGACGTCGGCGAGCAACGATTTCCGGAAGGGCCGCAATAACAGTTGGTATTGGTCGATTAATTGAAACTTTTCGGAACATTCGTAGGCATGAAAATGTATTTATTTTCTTGTTGGCATACATGATCGCCTACGACGGACTGATTACGATCATTAGTTTTGGTGGAATTTACGCGGCAAACCTGTTTGGCTGGGGAAGTGAAGAGTTGGGAATATTTGGCATACTGATAACAACGATTGCAATTCCCTCGGTATTCGTTTGCGGAGCTTTAGAAGATCGGTTTAGTTCCAAAAAAATTATACAGTTATCGATACTAATCATATTTTTTAGCACGCTCGGGATACTTTCTATTACCAAAAATAGCATTTTTTTCGGTGTTCCAACCCCTCAACGGGCCGAACAAATTCAGAAATTTGGATCTATAGGTGAGCAAGTCTTTCTGGCCTTTGCGATGCTGCTTGGTATCGGCATGGGTCCATTGCAGGCTGCCAGTCGCTCCCTCGTTGCTCGTCTGTCTCCGCCCGATAAGGTCGGTGAATTTTTTGGTATTTTTGCGCTTTCCGGACGGGCAACCTCGTTTTTGGCGCCGCTGATCGTCACCATTGCCCTTCCCATTTTCAAAACGCAGCGAGTAACACCTATTGTTGTTCTATTCTTTCTTATTACTGGATTTCTTTTAATGAGTCGAGTTTCTGATAACTCTCATCGTTAGGGATAATGGATGAGTGATCTGTAGGTGTATATGTATGCAGCATGATTCTCTCGAATTTGCGGGGTGAAGCCAATGACTTTGACCTGACCGTGAAATTTCGTACCAAAGAAATCTAGAGATAATGGTTCCTCAGCTCAGGCGAGGAGTTGGTATGACGAAGAGTCAGTACAACGGCGAACAGATTGTGCGGAGACTGCGCGAGCCGGATCAGGATACGGTGCTTGAGGTGGCCAAACGTGACGGCCTGCGCGAGGCGTCGATTTTCGCTTGGCGAAAGCGCTTCGGCGAGATGGTCAGCGATGACATCGCGCTCTAAGCAGAGAATGTCAGGCTGAAAAAGCTAGTCGCCGATCAAGCACTGGATATCCAGCTTCTGAAGGAGATTGGTGCCAAAAAGTGGTAAGCGCACAGGTGTATTGATCTAGTGAAAACCTGCTCAAGTCATAATCGAGAAAAATACGATGAGCAAGGCAATGGAAGAAGACATCAAGAGATGGACGGCGAAGCGATGCTGGAGTTGCGTGCGCGAAAAAATTGAAGTCCCTGCTGGGCCTTAACAAGAACACCGTGCAGCGCGTGTTTTAGTTAAAAGGCTGGCAGGTTCGTAAGCGTCCGATAGGCTTTCGTCCGCGCATTCAGAGCATGCCTTCGGTCGCGGTGGCTCCCAATCAGCGCTGGTTCACGGACATGTGCCGAGTCTGGGTCGGACGTGACGGCAAGGCAACTTTGGCGTTGGTGATCGTCTATCATGCGCGAGAGCTACTCTGCTGGCATCTGTCACGAAACGGCAAAGCCGCCACGGCGTCAAACGCGCTGGAGCAAGCGCTGATAGCTCGTTTCGGCACACTGGGCCGCGTGCCAGAACCGCTTTTGCTTCGAAGCGACAACGGACTTGTCTTTAAGAGCCGAAATTACACAGAGCTGGTTCGAAGCTATGGTCTGCGTCAGGAGTTCATCGCGCCGCATTGCCCGCACCAAAACGGAGTGATCGAACGAGTGACTCGAATGCTCAAAGAGCAACGCGCGCACCGCCACCGCTTCGAAACTTTGCAGCACGCTTGTGGGGCGATTGCCGACTGGATTCAGTTCTATAACCATCAACGGTCACATCAGATGCTGAAGATGAAAACTCCGGCTGAGGCATTCGCTTTAGCCACCTAACCTGGGTGGGTTTTGCCGAGTCAATACATTAATTTCATCAAATATTTATTGCCAAGATATTGGGAGAAATATTCAAATAGAATAAATTCTATTGTTTATTTAATGAAGTAATGTGATACTGCGATTTCAGGAGGGTATTTTGCGCTTTCCTGAAATCGCTATCCTCAATGGCGCTGAGATGCTCAGTTCCCCGCTGAGTACTCTTCCTCTTGTCCGCGGATCTTCTGATCCGCGGCTTTTTTTGATCGAAGAATGCAGGTTCGCCGATCTGATCTGCCCGGGGTTGTTCGGATCAGCCGAAACTTGAGAGTACGAGGCTGCCAACGGAGAAGGCGTAAGCTTCCCCGTTAAGTAGACGGCAATAGATAGAGATCTAGGCCCTGGTTGGCTTAGGCATATACTGCGTCGGTGGGACGTCGCCCAACGATGCGTGGGGACGGTATTCGTTGTGGTCGACCAGCCATGGCCTGCACCTGCTGCAAATTGACGAATACGTGAGCATCGAGCACCTCGTTGCGATACGTTCGGTTGAATCGTTCAACATAGGTATTCGGTTTGGCTTACCTGGCTGGAATAGCGCATCGCAATGGCTTTGCTCTGAGCTCACTCGGTGAAGGCTAACGACACCATCTCCGGACCGCTATCCATTCGGATGGCGTCGGGCGTACCGTAGCAATCGAGCAGCCGACTGAGTACGCGTATAACTCGTGCCGACGGAATCGATGTACCGATTTCTACGGCAAGGCATTCGCGATTGGCCTCGTCAATGATGTTAAGCGTACGGAACCGACGTCCGCAATAATGCGTGTCGTGCGTGAAATCCGGTGCCCAACATCGATTCGGTTGCGTTGCTAGATCCAGCGGCTGGGGCGCACGTGTGGGCAAACGTCTTTTGCTGCGGTGAGGCAAATTCGGCATCATGCCGCAGTACACCCGATGTAAGCGTTTGTGATTCCATGTGCGCCCGTCCGGCCGCAGTCGATTGAAGCACTTCCAAAAGCCACGACCATGGGGTGGCACCACCGCGTTTAGCGCGTCAATCAGGTCGGCATCACGCTCGGACTCCGGGATTGGTCCCTTGTAATATGCCGCCCGCGAAATGCCAGCGATCCGACAGGCACGTGTGACCGGCAGCTTGGCTTGAACCAGTTGTTCGGCCACCTCGCGCCTAGCTGACGGCGTCAAGATTTTCGGTGCAAAACGTCCTTGATGGCCGAGTTCTCCAGCGCCAGATCTGCATACATGCGTTTGAGCTTGGTATTCTCGGCTTCGAGCTCGCGTAGGCGCTGCAGCTCCGAGACTCGCAGGCTCGAATACTTGCTCTTTCACAGGTAGTACGTCGCGTTGCTGATGCCGTGCTTGCGACACAGCTCTGCCACCGGCATTCCTGTTTCTCCCTCCTTCAACACCGCGACAATCTGACTTTCTGTGAATCTGCTGTTCTTCAAGGGAATCTCCAATTCTTGGAGGCCCAGAAATTCTACCTACTTGCGTCTGTCAACTGCTCGATGAATTTTGTGTTCGACCGAATTGCGAAAGGTCGGGGGATTGGGAGCCTGACGGTGGTCGATGATGCGGCGCATGAAGCGGTGGCCATCGTGCCCGAGCGATCGGCGGATTGGCACTACGCGCATTCTGGATCGCGCCGCAATGCAGCACGGTTTGCCGCAGGCGATTCGAACTGATAACGGTAAGGAATTCTGCGGTCGCGCGATGTTGAGCTGGATGCACGGACGAGGCGCGAAGTTGAATTTAGATTTTTTTCTATTAAAAAATCGAGGGCTTTATGATTTGATAGGCGAACTTATGTTTTGGGGAAATCTTAGTATTCTGCAATTGAACGCACAATCAATTTTTTCCAGTGAAGTGAAATTTTAGACTGCGGCGACCCGGGGGGGCTCGGCAGCATCGCCCTTTGAGAAGCTTCCGACGGGGGGCTGCCGCCAATTGGCACTGGGCATACGATCTGGCTCTTGCCGCTCAAAGTTATTATTCGTAATTTTTTAGCATTTCTATATTTCAGTTGTTCTTTGCCATAGCACTTACGCATGTATCCCGTGGCGTATCGTCGACGCAACGCCGCTGAGTGCAGTCAGGATGGTCTGCGCCTCCTCCCTTCCGGCCTCTTCTCTCTATATGCGAATCTGCCCACGGCCATTTCCACCAATGGAAAGCGGACTTCATCGTTCGCTATATCCGACAGGAAAATCGGAAACCAAAATTGATCAAAATCAAGGCGAGTGCGCCATTTTTTCTGCATAGAATTTTTGCCGATTTTTTTAGAAATTGTTCTATGTAACGAATTCCCGCGTGATGCGATGATTCATTTCGTCACATAGGCAAGGTTGCGCAATCGAAAAGAGCGAATTTGCCTCGTGATAAAAATATTTGAGAATAGTTTTATTACGAAATCACGAGCTCCAAATGAAAACTCGCAGGAAGTCTGGATTCGTCGCTCTCCGATTAGCAAGTTGTGCGTTGTTTGTCGTGATGGTTAACGCGGCTGTTGCTCAAGTTACGCCTCCTGGGTTGGGTGGGGCTAGCGTCGATGAGCTTCAGCATGGTGTTCAGCCTCGGCAGGTTGGTGGACTACCGACAAACGATGCTGCTCCTGCTGCAAAGTCTCAGCATGACGAAAGTCCTGCCGACGACTTTACGCCGCCGATTGAAATCAAAGGCTTCAGGCTGACGGGAGAAACTGTTTTTGAAGAGGCGCTTCTGCTGAAGGTTGCCAATGCAGTGCCCGGGGACTATACGTTCCGTCAGATCCAAGAGATAGCGAATCGGATCAAGCTTTATTACCGCGAACATGGCTATCTGGTCGCAGACACTATTGTTCCGGCGCAAGAATCCCGGGACGGTGTAATCCACATTCGCGTTGTTGAGGGGCGCCTAGAGGGGCAACCTACGGTTAGTAGCTCAGATTCAAGCGTGGACAATGCCATCCACAATATATATGCCGCGGCCGTCTGTGCGAACGTGCCTATTGACTCGGCGACGCAAACTTGTGGTGGAGACTTGGCGACATCGGGTTTGATCGAGCGAGTCGTTTTGCTTGCTCGTGAAAATACAGGCTATGAGGTGTATGCCGAACTTTCGCCAGGAGGGGAGCCAGGTTATACGCACATGGCACTAAACGCCACCCCCGGTCGTAAGGTCGCAGGCGAAGTTGTATTCGATAACTACGGCGGAGAAGCGACCGGCGTCTGGCGTGGGCAGGGACACGTTGTAGCAAGGTCTCTATTGACCACTGGAGACATACTTGACGGGATCGGTGGCCTCTCCAATAAGCCGACGCGCTATCAGTTTTTTCAGATCGACTACAGCGCTCCCGTTGGTGCCAAGGGGTGGCGAGCGGGCGTGAATTTCGGGCAAACGAATTACTCGCTTAGTGGTTCATTTTCGGCTTTGCGTGCCACTGGCACTTCACGTTCGATCGGAATCTACGCTCGATATCCGCTCGTGCTCCGATCGGACTTGCGAACCGACGTCACTGTATCCCTAAAGGGCGGGCAACTTCGTGACGACAATGCTCTATTCGAAAACCCCAGATTGTATTGGACTGCGAGCGCTGATCTTGCCGGTCGTATCGACGATACTTGGATCGGGTCTCCTGCAGTCTCGCTATGGGGGATTAGGGTAGACCACGGCTCGGTTCGAATTACCGACATGGTGCAGCAAGCGCTGGATAACTATTTTTTGCATACCGCCGGCTCGTTCAATCGAATTACCGTGCGCGGTTCGCGTGAACAGGCACTCATCGGCTCGCTTTCGATGTTTGCCGGTGTGACGGCTTTGGTCGGTGACAAAAACCTCGATCCGTACTTTAAGTTTAGCCTGGGTGGGCCCTATGCCGTACGTGCATATCCGTCTGGAGAAGCTTCTGGCGATCAGGGAGTGCTTGGCTCAATTGAGCTTCGGTACGCGCTGCCACCGGTTTCGGTATTTGATCATACGTTGGGTGCGCGCGTTTCTGCGTTCTATGACACCGGTTGGGTGAGAAACAACCGGTATCCGTACCCCGGTGTTGTAAACAACACCAGTCTTCGTTCTGGTGCCGGTCTCCAGGTCGAGCTCACAGATGCGCAGTTGTTCAGTCTGCGGGTCTTTTGGGCGACGGCAGTTGGTTCGGGCGCTTCTACCAATGATGGTGCACGCTCCCGCGTTGGCGTGATGGTAAGCGGTGCCTTTTGATTGGCAGCGATTTCATTAGGAATGGTGTGACCATGGAATTCTCTCTCGAAAAATTCGAAGCGCACGCATACGGCGGCGATCTTGAAATGGCGATGCGTCAATTGGTGGCGCTGCTTAACAACCTGGATGCGAACTACGGTGGCGTAGATAAAAAATTTCACGCGCAGCCACTCAGCAGCGTCACTGAAGATGAAGCGTTTTCGCATGTCTGGACGCGAGCTGCCGGCGCTGCGTCTGCCTTACTCGCAAACAAAGATCTGTTTATCAGCCAGGAGTGGCGTATTCCGTTGCTTACGCTGCAGCGTTGGTTGGCGGCATTGTTTGCAGCGACGACGTTTCAAAACACCGACCACATTATGCGTGCGTTGAACAGAAATACGTCTCAAGAGGATCTTAGTAGTGTGAGCATTGCCGCACAAGACATGCTCAAGTTTTGCTTCCTTTACACCCCGGATGCGGAGGTTCCTTTGAACATTGATCGGATGTGGGAACACGATCAGGTTCTTGCTGTTTCATTGGCGATGATGTTGCTCTCGCCACGGTTCATCGGGACACCGTCAGCTCATTCTAAGCGAGAGATTCTACTTCCGTGGCTTACATCGCATTTGCCTATGATTCCCGATCTCGAGTTGCTTCCAGTTGGCGTTCTACATGATGTCTACATGCACTGCAGCTATGCGGATCGTGCAGACAAGCATGACGTGAAGCTTGCCATAAATGCACTGATCAAGCGAAAACTTAAGCAGGACGGGGTGATTGACACTGACTTCAGCAATTGGGATGCCGTGTCCGTCAAGACCAAAGGCAAACCTGTTCTTCTGGTTGTCCTTGAATGGTTTTCCAGCGCTCACTCGATTTATCGAACCCATTCGCGCACGATCGAGGCTGCACGGGAACATTTTCATGTCGTAGCGATGGCATACGAAAATACAGTGGACGAAGTGACTAAGCAAGTCTTCGACGAATTTGTTCCCATTCAGCAAGATGCTGCGATGATCGATCAACTGACTACCATTCAGCGTGAGGCAAATCATCGCCATGCGTCCATGCTGTACATGCCGAGTGTCGGTATGTTTCCCCTCACGATGTGGTTGGCCAATCTACGTGTTGCACCGATTCAAGCCATGGCACTGGGACATCCCGCAACGACGCATTCCAATGCCATCGATTACGTTGTGGTGGAAGAAGATTACGTGGGGGATGAGGCCTGCTTCAGCGAGAAGTTGTTGACGTTGCCCTCTGACGGAATGCCATATCGTGCATCGGGGGCGCTGCCAG
>NZ_JBIVYJ010000022.1:0-9807 GCF_044772185.1 Pandoraea sp. NPDC090278
AACGCCCGCATCCTACGCCCGGAAACTGGCGAAGAAAGAGTTACATTAATCCCCGGACTCTAAAGCCTGGTGCTACTGAGAACGGGGAGACGTCGCGCCGGCGATGCCCCGCAATCACTTGCCACCAGCGTCGGCGACACGGAATACTCATATTGACTTGATGATGAGCGATAGACCCTACACCAATTTAGGTATTGGATGTGACGGGCGTCGGCAGCACGAGACCTAGTCCTGTCACTAAATCTTGCAAAGATAGTGCGGCAGCTTCTACCTCCGCTGTCCATGTGTCAGAATTTGAGAAATTCGTCTCAAAATCCATACATCGCCTTAGCCATAACGAGTCACCGAATGTGGCGAACGAACCTGCGATCTTGTGAATTTGAAAAACCAGCTTGCGTACATCCCTTAACGACATAGCCAGCTCATAATGCTCCAGATCAATGCCGAATTGCGAAATAAAGAGAATCTGATGCTGTTCGGAGGACTTAGAAAACTTGCTAAGAAAGCTTCTGGTTTCCGCATGGACAAGTCCCGATTCCGACGTGATCACCGAAAGACGAGGTAGCGGTACCGGCTTGCTAAGATAATCCGTGAATCCAAATTCGAGGCCTCGCATAATGTCACTAGGCTGTACGCTCGCACTGATGGCGTATACCGGAATCGACGAACCTGTCTGCCGAATGCACTTGAGAAGATCGTAGCCGGACATTGCCGGCAAGTTGATATCCGTGATAATAAGGTCAATCTTTTGCCCCTGGTGTAGAAGTGCCAAGGCATCTTCACCTGCACTACAGGAAAGAGTTGTAACGTTCAATGACGATAATTGATCCTTGAGCAATTTGGCATTCAGCTCGTTGTCTTCTACGATGAGCGCAACCACTCCTTGCACCCCAGCCTGCTTTGGCACAACTAACTCGCTTAACGCAGTTACCTGAGCTTCGCTATGGTCGTGAGATGACAAAAATATTTTCTTCAATGCAGCGTCGATCCCTTCGATGCTGTAGGTGCACACTTCCAGTGCGCCTGATTCTCGCCTCGTCGGCAACAAAGGGCCTTGCGGCGTCAGTTCAAGGACCTTGCTAGCACCTATCTGATCTATTAAGGAGGCAACGAGGTGGTTTGCAAGAGCCACGATAACGACGTCCGCCGAAGCATACACCTCGCGTTCGGGGAGCGTCTTATAGTTGTGTACGAAGCAGTCAGATCCCGAAAACACGACGGACAACCATGATGCCAGCTCCGGCTCGCTGCTGATGACGACTGCTGTACGTTGAGGCTCCAACAATCCCTGCAACATCGCATCCCCGTGCTCGTCTTCGGCAAAGGGAATGACCACGCGCACTCGTGTCCCAACGTCTACGGTGCTTTCCACAGAGATGCTGCCTTTCATCAGCGCGGTAAGGCGAGAGCAAATTGAAAGCCCCAAACCTGTCCCGCGTATTCTCGCAAGTCGGTGGGATTCGCCTTGGAAAAATGGCTGAAACAGCTTTGGAATAACCTCCTCGGGAATTCCGACTCCTGAATCTGCTACAACAATATCAAGCACAGAATCGACCCACGAAATTTTCAGTGTGACCTTGCCGGAACTCGTAAATTTAAAGGCGTTACTCAGCAGATTGTGTAGTATCTGAGAAACTCGTAGAGCGTCCAGAAAAAGCTCTGCAGGAACGGTCTTTTCCAAAGAAAGATAGAATGAAACGCCCGCTCGCGTCGCGACCGGAGCATACATTACAGCAATAGACGAAAATAGCGTCAAGGTCGACTGCCAACGTCGATTCAAAGGCATTTCACCGATGTCGATCTTCGAAAAATCAAGCACGTCATTGACGATTTGCAGTAGATCCCCCGTTGACGCCTGCATGGCATGCAGGCGGGCTCGTTGTTCTTCTGCCAAGTCACCGAGCGCCATCAGCTCGAGATTCCCTGATAGGGTAGCCAGCGGGGTACGGATTTCGTGGCTCATGGATGCGAAAAATTTAAGCTTCGCTCTTGCGGCGTCTTCACTCGTCTCCTTCGCTTGTCGAAGCATTCTTTCCGCTTCAATATGTTCCGTAACATCCGCAACAGCGCAAAAATACACATCCTCGTCGTTTAGCAGCGCCGGAGCAAAGGTAATCTCTAGGTGAGTGTTAGCACCTTCATTGGGGGAAACCGAGACAGGAAACTGAGAAATGACTGTATGCTCCGTTTCATCGCCAATTTGTGTCACCTCAGACTGACGCACCACATCAGCAAAACCACGGGCAAACTCGGATGGCAAGTCTGTATCTGTCTCCGAAAGATTCAGTGTTTTACGGAATTTGCTATTTGCAACAACGATTTGTCCTCTGTCCTTATTAAGGATGCACAATCCAATGGGAGTAGCATGAACCAAGAGGTGATTTAACATTTGCCGTTCAATCGCGTGCTTTGCTTGACGATACGTACGTTCAATAAAATGACGCCGCCAAAATCTTGATGCAATAAATAGAATAGCGATGGTAATGCCTGCAAGTGCAAGTATCCAAATCGACCCTGAGCGTAATATTGTCAAAATCGCGCTCCATGGCAGCGCTACAACCATCGTGTCACCTCCAAACGCTCGTGACGGCCACCGCATCGCCCATCCAGCGGCAGACAACTGCGAGAAAGATTCACGATTCGTTTCGAAAACCTGCTTGTGCAACTTGCCTGCCTGCGCGGTAGATAGACTTCCGATGAGCACGTTGCCAAACTGATCAAGTAATGCTATCCCCCCCCCCCTGCTTTCTGACGTCGCAAATGATGGCAGAAATGGACCGACATCGATTGAAGTCACAAGAAGCGCTTTCGGTGAATCTCCTCCGGTATCGGTTGGCAGGACTGCGATCAAGGTCGTAGCATTCGCTCCAAAAGTATTTGGCACTCGCATCCAAACCGGCTCGCGAGACGCATTTGATGCCTTCAGGTGCTTCATTTGTGATGAAATTTCCACAACGAAACGCCGTAGACCATCATCGGTACGAATGTTATTCTGCGTTTCGATCGTCGGAAAGTTATGCGAGTATGCGAGCGACGCATCTTCAGCAACTATCATCAGCGGGGCATCTCCGCCAACTGTAGCCAAGAGACTTGCTGCATCATTGCAGACCTCCTCAAAGACCACGTTGGATCCCGTGCTACCGGCTGACCTTCTACAAATTGACGGAGATGTCGGATGCACGGTGTGTTCCTTATAGTACACACCGTGATTTCTCAGTAAAAGACGAGAAGTATCGAGCATTCCAAGACGTCTGACGACAACAGCACTGAGCCCTTCATCGGCTGACCACAAAGCCTGCTCGTACAGTCGAAGAGTGCGTGTCGCCTTACCACCGATAACGAAAATGGCAGATATGACAATTAAGAAAATCAACGTCGAAACAAAAAACGAGAACATCAGATGTTCTCGTTGCATACTTTTTTCAAGGGAGCGGATGGCTCTAAGTGGAGATAAGCCAGCTTTGCTTAAGTAGCGATCCATCAAATCAGCCCCATTTTTTCTGCGTATAGTACGAGATCAGCGTTTGACTGAACACCCAGCTTGTCCATGGCACTTTTCTTCTGAGTGGCAACTGTCGATATGGCCCGGTTAAGCTTGCTAGCAATATCTGACATCGTCATGCCGCCAGCGAACAAGCGAACAACCTCAATTTCCTTTGCGGTCAGTTGATCCAACTTAGAAACAACGCTCGCGGTCGAGTTTTTTGAAAGATATAATCCTAACCGCTTTGTAACGGCCGGACCGAGTTCAACTTCCGCGTACGGCTCTCGCATCGCGCGCACGCAAATCTGGGAAAGAACTTCGGGAGACTCCTCTTTTCCAACGACCCCGCGAACGCCACAAGCGATAATTTGCTTCAACACTGCTGGATTTGTATTCATCGTAGCGACGACGACCATAATCTCAGGGAATTGACGCCTTAGAAGTCGCAGCAGTGATAGACCATCGTGGCCCGAACTATCTTGGACCATTGAGAAATCAGTGACGATAAGTTCACACTTTTTGAGTCGCAAAAGTGCCAATAGCTCTTCCCCTGACCCTGCAAGGGCTACAACGGAAAATTGACTACTATCATGAAGCGCCCGTTCAATAGCACTTAAAATCAACGGGTGGTCGTCTGCAATAATGGCTCGAAACATCGTGTGCCCTAGCGAATCCAGTGGGTGCGCGCCCGAAAATTCCAGATGCACTCTCTCAGAGTGCGATCGACCGAAAAGCGCCATCCACCGTGTTTTTATTCCGACAGATCAATCTTGGCAAGGAGATCCGACACCATTCTATCGCTAAGTTGTTCCCCGTTGTCAAGTCCCGATACCCCTTTAGCCATTATGGTTTTACGGGGATAAATATGCTCTCGGTTGATGGAAACATCCGCGACAATTGCAACGACCAGAAGCAAGACTAAAAATATAGATAAATTTATGCATGTACGCTCCAACACAACCCCGCATGTTCTCCAGTCGCATGCGTAAATGAGTAACGCGCACGAATAGAACACTACAAGCACGAGAAGCACAAACGTCGGAAGGAACTTGAGTACGAGCTCGGGGCGGTCCATCGCCCTCGCAAATATATGCTTTTTCATGTTTCGCCGACGCGGACACGCAAACTCAATTCATTCATGCCCGCTGGGCACCCCAAATGAAATCCCTGTCCAAGCAACCCCGGAAACTTTGAAAGCCAATCGATTTGCTCCGCAGTTTCGATGCCCTCGACGATCAGGTCAAGATCCAAATCATGGCACATTTGCCAAAAAGCCTTAACTAACGCTTGCTGCTTGGGGGCATAGGCTCTGTCTTTACCACCCTTCATTGCCAATTTGATGCCGTCAATTTCTAAATCAACGAATGCTCTGATGCCCAGAAATCCACTTGCAAAATCATCTAAATATATGACAACCCCAAGTTCGCGCAGTCGTCGCAGTTCACGCGCACATCGATCTGAAAAAATAAAAGGTGTTGTTTCAGTTATCTCGATGCAAATTTGATTTCCATTAAGTCGGTATTTATTTAATGACGCTTCAACATATGAAGAAATGGATTGCCCGCAAACAAACTGTTGCGGGGAGACATTAATTGCAAGCCGCCCTTCATAATTTTGTGTTTCTAGTTGACCTGCCAGACATCTCATCGCCGCATCAATAACAAACTCCCCAATAGGTGTTATCAGTCCACATTTTTCGGCAATAGGAATAAATACATCGGGAGAACAGACGGTTTTCCCACCTTGCCGCCATCTCACCAACGCTTCTGTCAAAACTTTTCGACCTGAATCCAGTTCAAAAATTGGCTGATATTCTAACGTCAAATCATGGTTGACGAGCGCCATTGCTAGCGCGGCCTCCATGCTTTTTGACGGCCGCCCGGCCTCAGTAAAATTGCAGTATTCGAGATTTTCTTCAACCATAATTCATCAAGTTAAATCTATTAGACTTCCAGAATATTCAACCGCGCCCCGTCTGCATAAAAAACCACTGCGACCGAAGGTTGCCAGAAGGCGAACGTAGAAATTTTTCGTATGACGTATAGTGCGTCTGTTAGTATCTTGTCGTGAATAGAAAAAACTCTAAAGATTTAGCATCGAAGCGGACGATTTTCGATTGATCAGATCGGGGGAGTGCGCCGAATGATAGAGTTTCCACTCGGAGAGAGTGCGTTTGACCAGGGAGTGCATATTGGATGTGGCCGCAGAAGTTCAGACGACCGGTTAGGTGGACGGACCGGGGCCTGAGCCTACAATGGCTGATGCCTCCGGTCAGCTTAGGGAAGGCGTCATTTATCCGGCGTTCGGCACCCATTCGTTTTCAAACTTGTGAAGCAGCGCTCCATCTGCGAGTAATCCCAACGATTACCACATCGGTTCATATTCTGCTCAATTCGGTGCCGTCACAATCGCTGGCGAGAGACTTGCGACTACCGAACTGACCGCCCTGCTCGTACGCCAGTTCGAGCGCCTGCAGCATCAGGTCGGCATCCGGTCGCGTCGAAAATTTCCTGCCGACAACGCGGCACGTGAATAGATCTAAAACAGCGGCCGAGAGGTGCCAACGACCCTACGCCCACACGTAGGTGATGTCACCGCACCAAACTCGATTGGGGGCCATCCATCACAAACTTCCGATTCAGACGATTCGGAATGGCTGCGCGCTCGATCGTGGCGCGTTAGTACTCATGGGTGCCCGGTTCCTTCCGAATCCGCCCAAGCTTTGCCATCAAACGATTGACCTCAGACGCTCTATGGCACTTGCTCACGCACCATTCCCATGATGTTGCGACTGCCCCCTGAGCTACGGCTTTTGACGAACAACTCATGCACACAACTGCGTCGCGCCATGCACGTCAGATCGACACGTTACCGTCGCTACCCAAAGGAATACAGACGAGATCGAGGAAGCTCAAACAATGCTCACGTTCGGTCCCTTCCAACATTAAGAGCCCGGTACCTATTCTTGAAAATGGCCCTCTCGCGCTCAATGCGATCGACACGTGCTTCAACCGCCTGAATTCGCTACTGCGCTCGGGTGAAAACTTTGCCCTGAGAGGTAACACTTTGGCGTTCAAGCTGAAGCTGTTCAACCCCGCAGCGCAAAACGGATTCGACAACGCAAACAGAGCAACATGCTTCCATGCAGCTTTATGCTGATCAAGGACCAGTACCGCAGCATTGCGTTTGAACTCAGGGGGCAACGCTCGAGCCATCCATCATTTTGTTGTAGCTCAGCATGCGATTGCTGACGATGTCTCTCAGCAATGTTTTCATTTCCATATGGTGGGTCGGCAAGCCAAGAGAATGTTTTTGTTGCTTAAAAGGTGTCAGTTTTTGTTACGGTCCACGTTGGGCCCAGGCGATCACGTTAATCCCTTAGACAAAAGCCAGCGCACGCGTCAAATCGCCCGGCGGGTTCGTGCCGCGTGCCGCGAAGGCGGCGTTGCGATATGCGATGCCTTCGAGCGTCGGCAGATCGTGCAGACGCGTGACGAAGCGCAGGACCGACGTGGTGTCGTAGAACGTGTGATCGACGTTGCCGCGCTTGGCGAACGGCGACACCACGATGGCCGGAATGCGCGAGCCCGGACCCCAGCGGTCGCCCTTCGGCGGTGCCACGTGATCCCACCAGCCGCCGTTCTCGTCGTACGTGATCACGACCACCATGTTGTTCCACTGCGGCGACTTCATCAGGTGCGCGAGTACGTTCGCCACGTGCTGGTCGCCGGACTCCACGTCCGAATAGCCCGCGTGCTGATTCAGGTTGCCCTGCGGCTTGTAGAACGTGACGGCGGGCAGCTTGCCTGCAATCGCGTCGGCGATGAATTTGTTCGAGATCGGGCTGTCGCCTTCACCGCCATCGCGCAGGTGTTCCTCGCGCGCTGCCGTGCCCGGTGCGAACTGAGCGAAGTAGTTGAACGGCTGATGGTGGTACTGGAAGTTCGGCTTGTCCGCGCCGCCCTTGTGATCGAGTGCCGATTGCCACGCGCCCGCATACCAGGCCCACGACACGCCCTTCGTCGACAGCAGGTCGCCGATGGTGGCGTAGTTCTGCGGCGGCAGCGTAGCCGGGTTCGACGGGTCAGCCAGACGTTTGTCGCCCGAGGCGGACGGCTTGATCGGCGACGGCTGATACGCCGGCATCATCGTGTTCACGGCGAAGTTGTCCGGCGTGATCGCACCGTCGCGCACGAACTTCGGCTTGCCGTCGGCAGCCGACGCGGGCGAGTCCGGTGCAACCGCGAGACGCACACCCTGCGGGCCGTCGGCCAGCACGGCGACCTTGTCCTTGGCCGGGCTTTGCGCGGCGTTCGGATACATCGGCGGGCGCGCCGTCACGAGGAACTGGTGGTTCAGGAACGAGCCGCCGAAGGCTGCCATGAAGAAGTTGTCGCACATCGTGTACTGCTGCGCGATCTTGTACATGTCGAGCGTCTTGGCCGTCTCGCCGTAGTAGCCCATCACGAGACCGCCAGAGTTAGCCCAGGCGGCGAACTGGTTGTTCGCGCCGTCGTTGATCTGCATCTGGTTCTGCCAGAACAGGTGCCACAGGTCGCGCGTGATGACCGACTCCGGCAGCAACTTGCCTTCGGCGTCCTTGAGCATGAACGGCGCGTTGGGCTGACGTGCAATGTCCTTCTCGGTGATGTGGTACTTCTTGCCGCCGATCATCTGCGAGCGCGGCACCAGACCGTCGAACACCGGCGGGAGCAGCGACATTGGCGTCTTGCCGTCGCGATCGAGCTGCGTGTAGCTTGATGCGGCCACCTCCGAGAGCGGCTTCTCGAGGCCGGGGAAGTCGGCGAACAGGTTATTGAAGCTGCGGTTCTCGAGATAGATCACGACGACCGTCTTCACATTGGCCTTGAGCTGGGCGTCGAACGTGCCGCCCGCAGCGACCGCCGTCGGTGCGCCCGCACCGCCTGCGGCACCGGCGGCGCCGATGGCGGCCAGACCTTGCAGAATGCGGCGACGCTGCGGATTCGTTGGATCGTCGGCGTGCGAGAGGTCGGCGTCGAGTGCCGGATCGTGCGGCTGAGGCGTGGTGTCGTGCGTCATGATAACTTTTTCCTAGTTTGGGAGAATGCAGTGGCCATGAATTCCGGGGTGTGAGTTTTGGAAAGCATGGGCGCATAATCGGCCCATGCCCTGGTCGGAATCGAAAGTGACGGAATGGAAGGATCAATAGTCTCAAAATTTGCCAGCATCCATTAAGAGGGTTAATTAAGTTTCGATAAACTTCGATTCATACCCGGAGGGCTAGGAGCCGCTATCCAAACCGTCGGCATACACTGGATTGACGTAAGCCGTGATGTGGCATACATGAAGATCAATAATGAGCTGGCACGAGCTTTAGAGTTGCTGCTGACGGTTGCGGAATTTGGCGCAAATGATGTGCGCCCGCGATTCGGTGGTGGCGCATTCTGGGGGCAATGCTGATGCCGTCGAGCGAGAAGATATCGGTGCGGTGACCAACATCTACCCGGCGAGAATTAGCGGAAGGCCACCACTGACCTGTCCGTGAAATTTCGTACCAAAGAAATCTAGAGACAATGGCTCCTCAGCTCATGAGGAGTTGGTATGAAGAATAGCCGGTACAACGACGAGCAGATTGTTCGGATACTTCGCGAGGCAGTTCGAGACACGGTGCCCGAGGTAGCTAAGCGCCACGGCGTAAGCGAAGCGTCGATCTACGCTTGGCGCAAGCGCTTTGGTGAAATGGTCAGCGATGACGTCAAGCGCCTCAAAGCACCAGAGGCGGAGAACGTCCGACTGAAGAAACTGGTCGCCGACCAGGCACTCGATATCCAAGTTCTGAAGGAGATCGGCGCGAAAAAGTGGTGAGCGTGCAGGCTCGCTGTGTGCAAGCCCGGTTTGCGATGGCGCGGGGCTTGAGCCAACGGCGAGCGTGCACGCTGATGCAGGTCAACCGTTCGAGCTTGGGTTACAAGCTCAAGATGCCGAGCAAGAACGCGCCAGTGATCGATGCGATGCGAGCGTTGTCGGGGCAATTCCCGCGCTTCGGCTCACGCCGCATCCGTGTGTTGCTAGGGCGCGAAGGCATCGTAGTCGGTCGCGACCGATGTGCTTCGCTCTGGGCGCAGGCGGGTTTGCAAGTGCCAAAGAAGCGTCGCAGACGCCGCGTAGCAGGCAGTCGTCCAAGGCCCCACGCACCGGCAGCTCGCAACTCGGTTTGGTGCTATGACTTTGTATTCGATGCCTGTGCGAACGGCCAGCAGGTCAAATGCCTGACGGTGGTCGATGAATATACGCGGGAGTGCCTGGTGATCGATGTGGCGGGATCGATTCGTTCACGTCGA
>NZ_JBIVYJ010000023.1:0-9581 GCF_044772185.1 Pandoraea sp. NPDC090278
CTACCTCGGGCACCGTGTCTCGATCTGCCTCGCGAAGTATCCGAACAATCTGCTCGTCGTTGTACCGGCTTTTCTTCATACCAACTCCTCATGAGCTGAGGAGCCATTATCTCTAGATTTCTTTGGTACGAAATTTTACGGACAGGTCAAGGAACATCATGCCGCTTGAGTCGGCCGATTCACTCACGACTTGCGCCACCGCTTCGGGTCATCAGCGCGTAAGACTCCCCCGTTAAAACAGATATAGGAAGTTGGCCGTGCCCCAATAGGTGGGGGCCTGGCTCTGTGTGGAGCCGTTGAGCATGACGTACAGTTTGCTTTGCTTGGTGATGGCAGCTTCGACCCCTGCCCCCAGTTGGAACCAGGTCTGCTTCAGGCGCGGACTCTCGAAACTGAACCCCGACAGCCCGATGACTTGCCCCGATACGTCAGCATCGCGGTTTTCAAAGCGGTGGGCTAACGTCGTGCGACCCAGCAGGCTCACGGCGTCGCTCAGCGGCCAATTGGCATCAAGCCCCAGATGAGCGGTCGTCGCGTTACTCTTGCGCTGATCCCAGCTCACCGGGAATCCTTCCCCCTGCTCGTTGTAGCCGTCGACCTTCGTTCTTACGTGGGTGAGGCTGATATAGGGGGTGAACCCCACCTCGCCCAGTGCAAACGCATTGTCCCAATCCAGACGCATGCGGCCTCCGAACGACTGGGTATGGGGCTTGCCTGAGGCGCTCGTGGGTGTCCCGGCGTTCAGATAGACGCGATTCACATCGACCTGACCGGCGGCATACAGCAAATCAACGGTGGCGTACAGCGGCGTATCCATCACTCGCACGGTCACGCCGGGCAGCACAAAACCCGCCTGCGTTTTGGTGGTGCCCCCCAGATCGGTCTTGTCGCTGCTGCCCAGGTACCCGGCGGACAGGCCCACTTGCACGTCCTCATTGACGCGATATCCGTAGCCCAGCTCCGTGACCCACTGGCGCTGCCGATAGGGCGAGTGCGTCTGCGCACCCCAGTCGCCTCCGGTCCAGACGGCACTCTGGCCAACCGTCGGGATCAAGCCGCGCATGGGGTTACTATGCAAGCCATTGATGGCGAGATCGGCATTGCGTGAGGCGCTGACACCCACCACGGCCACGCGAGCCAAACCTTGCGTGAAC
The DNA here is from genome assembly GCF_044772185.1 of Pandoraea sp. NPDC090278. Taxonomy (NCBI): domain Bacteria; kingdom Pseudomonadati; phylum Pseudomonadota; class Betaproteobacteria; order Burkholderiales; family Burkholderiaceae; genus Pandoraea; species Pandoraea sp. NPDC090278. The sequence goes on from NZ_JBIVYJ010000023.1 coordinate 1,155, forward strand.
GCTTGCACATCAATGAGGCCGCTCAAGGACGTTGATGACGACGGCGTTGGCTTTGGCGCTGGCGTCGAAGGACTTAACGGTACCCAGGGGGAGGAGACAGGTTTCGCCATCACGCGGGCAATATAGGGATTGCCATTGGCGAGTCGTCCGACCACGACCGAACCATCGGCATTGGCCCCCGTGGCGGTTTCCGTCTGAACGCCCTGCACGGTCACGCCGTTGGCCTGCAGCCACGCCTCCACGGACTGCATCTTGGCGGCCTCCGTCCATCGAAAGCCTTGCCAGGTGGCATCGGCTTTTTGTGCGCTCCCGACAATGACCTTACCGTCACGGCTAATGCCGTAGGCCCGCGAGCTTGTGCCACCCAGTGTGCCCAATGCTTCCAGCGTGTTGGCACTCTCGGTCCAGCGAAAGGCGTGCTCCTCGGTGTTTGTCCACGAAGAGCCAACCACTACCTTGCCATCCCCGCTCACCGCGGTGGCTGCGGACCAGAAATCTCCAGATAACAAGCCCAACGACGTAAGCCCCGTGCCGCTTGTCCACCGAAAGGCCCGTGTAAGGGACGCAGCTAAACTCCAGCCTACCACCACTGAGCCATCATCATTGGTAGCCGTAGCGCCCGAGCTATCAACCGCCCCGCCAATATCCTGAAAACCGGACGCCGCAGTCCAACGGTATGCTTGTCCGAACGAGGACGATGCATCAGTGTAGCCACCAACAATCACTCGCCCGTCACCGCTGACACCCGCGGCAAAGGAGTAGGTGGTCCCGACCGGGAAGCCATTGAGAAACTGGATGCCATTGGCGGCAGTCCATCGAAACGCTTGCTCCCCTTGGCTCCCGTTCGTTGCAGTACCGACCACCACACTTCCATCGGAATTGGTTCCCCCTAGGTGCAATTCATCTATAGCGATAGTGGTGACGGCACCGAGATCTTGGACGCCCCCCGAGAGCGTCCAACGAACGGTGCGGGAACTCGTGCCTGAACGATTGGTCCAGGTCATCACGTTATCGTCATCGCTCACGTTGACTTTTCTCACATCCATCCCCGTTCCGAGACCCGTAATGCCAGCGCTTTGGGCTACCGCGAGCACGGGAGCGGCCAAACCGACACTCAGCGCGCACGCGCTCAATCGGTGGCGGGCAGTCAAACGACGCCCGGAAGAGGGGCTGAGGGGGCAAGACGGACGAAAACGCATGAGCAATTTGACGTGATGGAACAGGACATCAGCAAAAAACACGCGTCGCCTAAAGAAAATCACCTCGAGGGTGACTGACGACGCGCCGCCGGGAAAAGATAAGCCGCACAACAAGATGCAGAATTCGCGTGGTGTACCGAGGATGGAGAAGCCTCACAAATTCCTCCCCGACGCGCACTTACGCAGACCACAAATGACTGATTGGCCGTGCCACACGACGCATTCGGCCCAGATAAACTCACGATTGGTAACGGCCAATCACATTTGATCAAGTCAACTAATCAAATCAAAAATGACCGTTATTCGAGTCATATAAAATGAGTCGATGCAATGGTTTCATTGCAAAAAGTTACTTGCAGGGACTTTTTCGATTCACTTTATTCGGCGCAACGAAAAACCTTCAGCGTCGAAGTAAATTTTCGCCATGGTGCCCGCGTTCGATTGATAGGCGGATAGAAATAAATCTAAATTTCATGCCACGCCAAATGTGCTACGCTGGCGGTGTAAATCCCTAACTGCAGACCTTTCATGCAAGATGTGACGCTGGTTGGAATTGCTCTGGGAAAGCATACTTTTCACCTGCACGGCCAACATGGGAACGCAAAAGCGATCTTCCGCAAAAGCTGGGGCGGAAGCAACTGATTGAGTTTTTTGGCCCGCTTCGCGTTTGCACGATTGTGGTGGAGGCCTGTGCCGGCTCGCATCACATGGCGCACAAGCTGATGGCATTCGGCCATCATGTGAAACTCCTTTCTTCGCAGTTCGTGCGCCCGTTCGTCAAGAGCAACGAAAATGATTTCGTTGACGCCGAGGCCATATACGAAGCGGCATCTCGACCGACCATGCGATTTGTGACGCCAAAGTCGGAATCCCAGCAGACACTTTCCGCTCTGCATCGAGTCCATGAATCGTACATACGTGACCGAACTAACGCCACGAACCGTATGCGTGGCTTCCTGCTTGAATTTGGGGTGAGTTTGCCCTTGGGGAAAGCCGCTATCACTCCGTTACCTGCGGCTCTCACCGAAATCGCGCCGCGGCCCCGCCTTCTCGCAATCATTGAGCGCCTGCATCGCCACTACAAGTACCTCAACGACCAAATCGGTGAGATTGAAAATGAGATGGCACATCAGCTTGCCGAAGACGATCTTGGGCAGCGTCTGCTGACAACTCAAAGAGTCGGCCCCATCACCGCAAGTGTGTTGTCAGCAGAGATGGCGGACGGAAAAGAATACGGATGCAATCGGGATTTCGCTGCGTCGATCGGACTTGTGCCCCCGGCAATATAGTGCCCGGGGGGAAAGCTAACCTATTCGGCATCAGCAGGCGTGGGGACAAGAACATCTGACGACTGCTGGTCTCCTGTGCCTGGATTCGTGCGACCTTTCGTCAAGAGCAATAAGAACGCCTTCGTGGATGCTGATGCGATCTGCGAAGCGGCGTCGCGCCCAGCCATGCTGTACGTGACACCCAAGACAGAATCTCAGCAGGCGCTCGGAGCAATGCATCGCGTGCACGAATCGCTGATTCGGGATCGGACCAAAACCGTGAATCAACTCCATGGTCTTTTGCTCGACAAGCGCTTGTGCGCGCTAGCGAACAAACAGGCCAGAACGGCGTGGGCACTGGCTACGCACGACACAATATTCGATGCCGGGACGAGCGCCATGCCCGCCTGAGCGCTCGTCCTCCAATGTTTCACCGAAGAACACAGACCTGGTTTTGCGACGACTGAAAATTCGATGACGTGAATGGCATGACCTTTTCCCTCTGAAGTATCCGAATGTTAAGTCAGTGGCAAGGCCGCAGGAGAAACCTTGTCATGAAGAAGTCGCGGTTCAGCGAAGAGCAGATTATCGGGGTGTTGAAGGAAGCCGACGCAGGCATGAAGGTCGCAGACTTGTGCCGCAAGCACGGCATATCGGATGCGACGTTCTATAACTGGCGTAGCCGTTACGGCGGCATGGATGTGTCGGAAGCGCGACGATTGCGGCAACTGGAAGAGGAAAACCAGCGGCTCAAGCGGCTGGTGGCAGACCCGGCGCTGGACATCCAGGTTCTGAAGGACGTGCTCGAAAAAAGTGAGTTCGCCCGCGGAGCGCCGGGAAGTCGTGCAGCAGGTGATTGGACAGCACGACTATTCGGAGCGCCGGGCGTGCGCGCTCATTGGCCTGATTCGCCGGACATTCCGGCGATCGGTGCCGTCTGACGCCGACCACGAAGTGCGGCAACGGCTACGCGAACTGGCACAGCAGCGGCGACGGTTTGGCTCGCCCCGCCTGCACGTGTTGCTACGCCGAGAAGGCCTGTCGGTTCGCCTGAAACGGTGAAAGAAGTGTCCGAGTCATTTGCGTGTGGTAATGCCGACACCTATCGGCGCCGACGAAAGCTGGGCGATGGACTTTGTTGCTGACGCGCTGGTGCATGGTCGACGCATTCGAATGCTGACCATCATCGACACGTGGAACCGGGAGTGTCCGCACATCGAGGTCGACTTCTCGCTGACGGGTGTTCGCGTGGCGCGCGTTCTCGAGCAGTTGCGGCAACGAGGACCGCGCCCCAACCTGATTCAGGTGGATAACGGCCCGGAGTTCGTCAGCGAGGCGCTCGACGCCTGGGCGCACGAGCACGGCGTAAAACTGCAGTTCATTCGGCCCGGGAAACCGGTGGAGAACGCTTACATCGAGAGCTTCAACGGCCGACTGCGTGAAGAGTGCTTGAATCAGCATGCGTTCGCCAGTCTCGACGATGCACGCAGGCGAATCGAAGCGTGGCGTACGGACTACAACTCGGTGCGTCCGCATAGTGCCTTGGGTCAACTGGCGCCGGACCAATTCCGGCAATTGCATCAACCGAAAACCGGCGAGCCCACTAACTTACGAGTGGTGTACTCGAAAGGGTTGAACCGCACCGGGAATCGTAGAGGCCGGTTGGTTTAAGTTAATGCGGGCACGTCAGTGATATTTCGGAGTTTCCCATAGTAGTTTGCCTCAGCTTCAGCGGGCGGGATATAGCCCAGCGGCTCCATCAACCGGTGATGGTTGCACCAGGCCACCCATTCCAGCGTTGCCAGCTCGACAGATTCCCGCGTTTTCCACGGGGCGCGCCGATGAATCAGTTCTGTCTTGTACAGGCCGTTGAGAGTTTCGGCCAGCGCATTATCGTAGCTGTCGCCACGACTGCCGACGGAGGGCTCGATGCCCGCTTCGGCCAGACGTTTGCCGTAGCGAAGGCTGACGTATTGGGCCCCCCTATCGGAGTGGTGCGTCAACGTGCCGCCCTCACCCGGTTGCCGCGCGTACAGCGCTTGCTCAAGTGTGTCCAGAACGAAGTCCGTGCTCATCGATGAACTGACACGCCAGCCAACGATACGGCGAGCGAACACATCGATCACGAACGCCACATAGAGCCAGCCTTGCCACGTTGAGACGTACGTGAAGTCTGACACCCAGAGCTGATTGGGCCGCTGCGCCTTGAATTGCCGATTGACCCGGTCCAGCGGACGCGGCGCGCTCGCATCGGGAATCGTCGTGCGGACCCGCTTGCCGCGAACCGCACCACGCAAACCTTGCAGCTTCATCAGCCGACCGACCGTGCAGCGGGCCACCTCAATGCCTTCCCGGTTCAACTGCTTCCAGACCTTCGGCACGCCGTAGACCTGCATGTTGGCCTGCCAGACACGCTTGATCTCGGGTTGAAGAATCTCATCTTGTTTCGCGCGGGCGCAACGTCTGGACGGATCACGAAGCCGTGCCGCATGGCGTTGGTAACCCGACGGGGCAATCCGCAAGACCTTGCAGATCGGCTCGACCCCGAAGGTGTCACGATACTGATCAACGAAGGCCTTTAGGACTTGAAACGACGGTCGAGCTCCGCCTGGGCGAAAAACGCACTCGCGACCTTGAGAATCTCGTTGGCACGACGCAGTTCCTTGACCTCGCGCTCCAGGGCCTTGAGCCGTTCGCACTCGTCGGTGCTCACGCCATCGCGCTCACCCTGGTCGACCTGATCGCGCTTGGCCCATTCGTGCAGCGTCTGCGGCGTGCAGCCGATCATCGGCGCAATCGATTCAACCGCCGCCCACATCGACCGATGTTCGCTACGTTGCTCGCGCACCAGACGCACTGCGCGTTCCCGGACTTCCGGGGAAAACTTGGTTGCCTTCTTGTTCATCGCTCCATTCTCTCAAGAGTTGGAGCCTCCACAAAATCCGGCGCGGTTCACGCGTCCGTATTTGGCAACGACATGGAACAAGTCGTAGACGATTTCCGCTTGCGGGCAATTCGCCTTGATTTCCAGCTCGTAGGCCGTTGTCATATCAATGGCAACAGCCTCAATACGTCCGGCAACGCCCTCGGGGAGTTGCTCAAAGAAAGCTCGCGCCGTTTCACGTGAGCGTCCGTTTCCAATCCACAACACCTGACGGCTGAGCGGTTCGACCACCACCGTGGCATAGCGATGGCCCTTGTGCAGCGCAAATTCGTCCATCGCCAGATATCGAACCCGCGTCCAATCCGGCTCGGCAAGACGTGCTTGTAGACCTGCCTTGTCGATGGCCTTGACGGTGTGCCAATCCAAACCGTAGAACGTTGCAACCGCTTGCACGTTGGTGGATTTGAGCAGCGTCTCACACGCTTTGGCGAAGCGTGCCGTTACACGTTGGTAGCGCCCAAGCCAGTTCAGCTTCTCCAGCCTCGGGCCACCGCAGTGTTCGCACCAGAGTCGGCGACGGGGTACATGCAGCACCACGCGGTACTCGAAAAGAGGAAAATCCCGAACCCGGCGCACCGTTGTCTCGTGAATCTGCGAGCAACGTTTGCCACACTGCTCGCAGAGCATCACACGGCTTGACGGCTTCAAATGCAACGACAGCGTTCGGCTGTCCTGAGAAGGCCAACTCAACCCGTTCGACTCGATACCCCGTCCAGCAGCCCAGTGCCTCCAGCGCTTTTCGATCTAGCAATTTGTCCTCCGAACACCCTCTCTATTGGCGTCAGAGTATCCATTGCTTCGAAATCCTCCACGGTTTTCCGCGATGAACCATAAAATTGTCCCTTGAGGCCGAGGCATTTTGGGGGTTCCTCAGGCGCGACTCGCATCATTGCGCGGGGAGCTAATCCCCACAACGACGCCGGATAGGTTTAGGCAAGCCAAACACTGCATCGAACATCAGTCTTGCAAAAATGGGGGTGACCATAGATTAGTTTTGTCCACGGTTGTGGTCGAAGGGGCGTGCCGGGTTCTGCTCAGTTGCAAGCAGACTTTCGGCGCCCTCTACCCAGCCTGATCACTACCCGCAGTTGCTCAGCGTCTACTCGATCTTCTTGTCGGCTTTGTCCTGGCTCGACGCGTACACCGATCGGATGGCGGCAGGAATCCCGCTGATCACGGATGCTTGGAGCCGCAGGCTCACAATTCCGGCAACCGGCCGGGACGGTCGAACTTACCGCTGGAGGGGGGGCCTGTTCCGGGCCGTCGAGCGTCACATAGGTTTCCGTGGCCCGTTCCACCCCAAGGCATTGTATACATAGTAGCGGGCAATCCCGATATACTCGCTTAGCGAAAAATCGGTGACGGTGAAGTTATACGCGAGCGGTAGCACACTGGGCCTTGCACTGAGGTAGTCCGCGCGTGCGGGAGTAGCGGATACGCCGAAGTGAGAAAAGTAAAGTAAGCTTCGTCGCAGATGAACTCCAGAAGAGACAAGTACCATGCGGTCGGCATCATATGATTCCAATATAGCCTTGGTAAACTCCGCATTTTGCCAAGTGTTCATGCTTTTCTGCTCGTGGATGATGTCCGCAGTGTCGACGCCAATCCGAGTCAGCGCCACCGCGTAGACGGACGCTTCTGATTCTCCGTTCTTCTTCGCATCTCCGCCGCTGACGATAATCTTACAAGTCGCGCGGGTCTGCCGACATTCGTTGTATAGCTCGGCTGCTCTGACGATGCGGGCATATGAAAACACGCTCGGCTCCAAAGTCTCCATGCCTGAGATTTTGTCCGTACCCGTACCCAATAGAACGATGGCGTTGCGCGTGCCCCATCCAATCACTGGTTTCTCTGCATAGGCTGACTGCAAATCGCCGAGCACCCAGCGCGGCACAGCACCGCAACCGATTGCAAGAAGCAGGAGCACGGACGCGGCGTACAGTGCAATGCTTGCCCGGCGCCACTTGAGGCAGCCAAGGAGCCAAGCAATTATCATGATGATGAAAAGCACTTTGAGCGTCATAACTTTGGCCTGTTGAGTTATGTGACGGAGTTGTGAGCGGAGCGGGAATTTCGGTCGCAAGCGGCGACAGGCAAACGTTTCTCTCCGACGTTGCTCAGGTTCTAGGGCCGACTCCGCGTCCCCCCGACCTTCGTCGGGCAGTATTTCTGCTTTTCGGCTGCGGCACCATGTGACAGTCAGCATGACTGATAGCATTTATGTGCCGCATACGTAAGCCTGGTTGAAGTCCGCATCGTCGCCAGCTATGGCTCGCGACTCCTGCAGGGAGTGCAATGCCACGATCATCCGCTCGAGCATCATTGCCCACCCAGTCTTGCAGTTCCTCGATGACACCATCGGCTTGTTCTACCAGAGAGAGGCCATCGGTCGAATACGACAGGCTCACACCATTGATCACCGTGTGCGCCATGCCGTGCAGGAGCAACAATTCGTCGCGCAGCGCCTTGGGCCCGCAGCGTGTCCGTATCGCATCCAACAGATCTACCACCCGTTGAATTTCGCGCGTGCACAAACACTTCTACGAAATCCAAGATCTCGCATGCGTTGACATCTTCAATTACATTGAAGTCCTTCTTCAATCGAACCCGCATCACACCCATCTGGGCTACGTCGATCCCGAAGCCTTCGAACGCGCCTTGGCGTAAGGCTGGAAAGTGTTTGAATTCCGGCGACAGCCCAGATCTCTCGAATGACACTCGTTGAATTTGGATGAACATCATGGTCCGATTTTCATTACAGTGTGCCAAGAGTCTTGAAAGTACATGGCTTTACCGGCTTGAAACCACCGCTGATTCACGCGTGCCTGACCTGACGAATTTTTTCGTACCACTGGCGTCTAGAGATTCACGGCCCCGGTGGTTGAACTACGTTCGCTAGCCCGACGAAATTCGGCCGGGGCTTGGTACTGCAAACTCGAATGCGGCCGAACTTCGTTGTAATGAGTCCGCCAGTCTTCGATCACGACCTTCGCCTCGATTCTGTTCCGAAACCACT
>NZ_JBIVYJ010000024.1:0-9029 GCF_044772185.1 Pandoraea sp. NPDC090278
TATCGACGTGGCAGGGTCGATTCGCTCGGGGCGGGTGATTGAAGTGTTGTCACGGCTGGTCAGCTTGCACGGTGCGCCACGTTACCTGCGTTCGGGCAATGGCCCGGAGTTCGTGTCACGCGCCATTCTGAAATGGGCTGCGCGGCACGGCATGGAGATGGCGTTGAGCGATCCCGGCAAGCCATGGCAGAACGGTACGGATGAAAGCTTCAACGGCAAGTTCAGGGACGAATGTCTGAGCCTGGAGTGGTTTCGGACACGGCTCGAGGCCAAGGTCGTCATTGAGCAATGGCGGCGTCACTACAATGGCATTCGGCCGCATTCGAGTCTGGCCTATCCGACGCCCAACGAGTTTAAGCAGCGATACTGTTCAACTGAAGCAATCGAGGCCGTTCCCCAAGATTGAATCGGTCTGAAGAAATCAGGCAGGTCAAGCGCATAGGCGATCTGCTCTTCAGTAAATCTCGAGCGTTTCATGGCGACTCCTCGCCCCGTTCGGGGCGCTGAGAAGCAACTTTACCTCTAGTTTTGACCTGTACGGATATTCCGGGGACACGTCACAAGCAACCGCTGACACCTTCCGGAAAGGTCTTGAGGCCTTACTTCTTGATCAGAAAGCGTCGTCGTTTCGCAGGTTCTTCTGGAACCCAATCAGGCCTACGGCCACGGCCCGACCAAGTTTTCCCAGTTGCCTTGTCGAGGTAGATGGGTTCGACCTTTCGTACGGAATCTGGCGCAATCCGACGCGGCACTGTGAGCCCGAGATCCTTCGCAGTCAATTGGAACTCGCTGATGAGGGATTTACATTGCGAGATTGCTTGTGCTGCCTCTTTAAGGCGAGCTTCCTCGATCTGCAATTCAAGTGCTTCACGCTTTTTCACAAGCGCTTGGTAATTCGACATTCGGTACTCCAAAATTGGAAGAATTGTACCCAAAATTATATTCCATTCGGCCCCCTTATCGGCGTGCGACTAGAGCCTTGCATGCATGCGTTTTCGTAATACGCTCGCCTGAATACTCTGCCTCAGGGACCTCGATATGCAATTCCACGCCCTCCTCGTGTTCGACGACATACTTCGTGCCGAAGGAATGGTTAGTATCCTGACCGCCAACTTTGCGGCGCGGTCGGAAGTCATGCAGACAGCCCGCGATGTGCTCTTTGCCTTGGAGGCCCGCACTTGGGACGTCCTGATCCTCGATTTGGACATTCACGACGTCGCTACGGAAGCATTGTTTGAGCAGGTGCGCAGGCGTTATGCGAAGGTGCCAATTCTTGCACTCGACAGTACGCGAAACTCAACACGCACAGTCCGTGCGCTATCCTCTGGGGCAAGAGGAGTCATTGGTTGCGGCGATCGAGCCGGAGACGTAGTGGAGGCGATTCGAAAGATATGCTCCGGGCGCAAGTACGTGCACGCCCTGGGCACTGAAGCATTGACCAATCACTTTGCTAATGAATCGGACGGAAAACAACCGCGCGCCTTGAGCGGACGGGAACTGGACACTCTTATCGCAATTGGGCACGGCCTGAACCTCACGGAAACGTCTCAGCGGATGAACATTTCCGTGAAGTCGGTCAGCGTCTACAGAGCGAGGCTAAAGGAAAAGCTCGGTGCGAGATCTACACAGGAGCTCACCGCGATCGCGCTCAGGCTCGACTATGTGAGAGATCCAAGCTAAGCGGGAAGCAGTGAGCAAGACGTCCGTGACGGCGATTTAGTGGGGCAAGATGCGCTGCGACATCATGCTTCGCAGATGTTCTGGGATTGGCGTTTGAGCGTAAACCTCAGCGACCGATACACCGATGGCGTTCTCGATGTCTAGGCGCGCTCCATTTCGCACGAGTACTTCGAGAACAGCGTAACGAGCGTTCAGAAGAGCGAGGAGTGCCGGTGTCCACCCTAGCGGGCCCGTGGCATCAACATCAGCGCCCTGGGCAAGAAGCAACGCCGCCGCTTCCGGGGTTCCTCGCTTCGCTACTTCGTGTATCAACTGATAGCCGTCGGCATTAACGTATGCCACATCACTCCCTCGGCCGATAAGTTCTGCCATGATGTCGGTGCTTGATTCGACGGCCGCGAAACTCGGCACCTCTCCGTCGGCGTTTACTGCGAGTATTAGGTCTGGATCCACCGAAAGCGCTCTACGAACGGCCGACAAATCGCCGTTTCTAATTGCGGCGAAGAGATGCTCGGCGTTGGGAGTGGGCACGGTCACTTTCGACGATATACTTGCTTGAACAAACCCTTCCACATACTGCAACTCATCCTCTCCGATACGAGTGTGCTCGTCCATCCCATCTGAGCGAACTCGGTTGGCCACGAGAGCACGTTCGATATCTCGGGCGACGTCCACAGACCACAAAGCCCGTTCAAACCTGAAGCGGGGCGAACGGGGATACTGCATCAGCAGCCGTTTGGGTACGGTGTATCCATCGATGTCCACCTCGCTGGGCGAGTAGCCATCTCCATCGATGCTGAAAATGCCACCGTCGACGATGTCGACCAGAAGTTTGATCGGAAGCCCGATAAGATCTCGGTCCCCGTCAGGATGCGCGGCGACACCAAGGGATTCGCCGAGAAAGAACTGCTCTGGCCAGCGGCCGTCTTCTTCAGCAATCGCTTCCATGTAGTCGACGAAAGCTTCGTATCGCGCAAGCATCGCGCTATCACATCGAAAGCTCTCATCAGGGAACGGCTTATTTACCTCCCACAAAACCTTGCTCCAGACGGAATTGTCTTCCTGTGTCTCAGGTCTTGGTGGAAGCGGGTTTTCGACGAAGCGTCGCTCACCCAAGAAGCCGTTCATTGCGAGAAACCAACTCTCGTGATGGAAATCCTCTTCACCGAACGAACTGGTGGCAATGCGAACGTCGTGCTCTCCGAGCGCTTGGACAACCCGGGGGTTCAGCAAAAATCCCTCACGCATCGTCACTCGAGTCTGGAATGCCACGACCAAGTCGATATTCTGGGCGCCGTTGTCATTCAGGTACGCTTCCATCGACTGATATGCGATGGAAGCCGGCGGTAATGATCCGCTGAAAGATGGAGCATCGTCCTCCTCCGCATCAATCTTCAATGCCCTGCTATACGGAGCTAGAAGCGTCACGGTAACGCGAAGCGCCGGTGAAGATAGAAGGACCGGTAGCAGTTGATACCAAATCCCTCGATCGGCGATGTCGTATCCGTACGGTGATCCCTCCACTAGGACGTGGAGTCGATCTTTGTCGCGGAGATGTGGAGCAAAAGCGTCGATCCAAGCAGCTAGGGCTACCGGAGCAGAGAGGGTCCACTGCGCTTTCTCAAGTGTTAAAGCTTGTACTTCCGAATAAGAGCACGTCGACTTCAGGGATGAGAGCAGCGAAGACCAATTGGCGGTCTCTTTGGTAAGGTCTCGCATTCTTGGGAGGCCTGTCATATAGAGAGATCTACTAACGGGGCGCATTGATCAAGCGCCCTTCTATTATTGTGTACCTGAGCTTGACCGACGGCAGAGGAACGGAGACGAGGGAAGCGAGATGCGGGCGCTCGGTGCCGGAGGTGCCAGGGACGCTTGCGGTTACGTGTGCAAACAACTGTGTGCAACGAATTGAAGCCGGTAATGGTGTGCTGAGACAAAATGACTGTGGGCTTTGCAAAGCCCGACTGTTTCACCCTCACTCTTTCACCCAAATTTGCTTCAACTTCAGGCTCCTGCGAATATCGCGTAACGGCAAGTCACATTCGACTCCGTATTAGGGTATTCCCGCCCATTACTGTCAGGCGAGAAAGTAAGTGGCGTAAAAATTGGTTCTCGTGCTAGCAACACACTTCAACAGTGGATTATCGAATGTAACCACTTAGGGCTGCAAATGACGTTGAAGCCGTTGAATTGTACCGGACGCTGTCGCGCGCGGATTTAAGAGCCTTCTCTTTCCAATATCAATAGCTTTCAAACCGGAAGTCCCTTCCGCGCTCTTACGAGCGTCCGCAAAACGCGCTGAATCGTTCGATCAGTTTTTAGCCCCATCCACGCTTGCACATCTTCCACATGGCGCTCTGCCATCAACTGTCGACGGCAGTACGTATATCGAAGGACCCGTGGCCCGACGTCATTTCCGTCAAAGCCGATTGCTAAGAGCGCCGCGCGCACCTGCTTATACAAAGCAACGTGCGACATAGCGACACCGCCCGGCGTAGCTGGGAATGCCAGTGAATCTGAAACGAACGCCCCGCCCTCCTCTTCCATCAACCACGCATTGATAACTGGTACGCAAAACGGAGATAGCGGAACGAGGTAGCCCTCCTCTTTCTCGTTTGCCGGAACAGCGTAAGTCGCCGATGCGCCGGCTAGCGCAAAGTTGCTCCGCAATGCATTGATGGCTTGTTCGCTGGTAACACCTGAACCGAGCATGAACGTGAGCATGGCTTGTGAACGACGGCCAACCCATTTAGCTGTGTCGATGTCATTTACCAGCCAGTCTCGTAGTGTCCTGTCTTGCGACTCGTCCAGGAAGACCGGGGTCGGATCCGGGGCACGGGGTTTGACAACCCGCGAGGCGACCAAGGTCGGATTCGAGGTCCTGTGTCCACAGACGACGAGGTGGTTCATCACCGAGTCGATCAACTCGACGTAGCGGTGCTTAGTAATTTCGGCCGCTGCGGGACGGATGGAGGAGTCATCGCTGTCCTTTCGAAGGGTCCGTGCTGGTATCTCGTGCTGGCCGGATAGCGAAGTCAAGAACTGGGCGATGTGGTCACTACCGACGCCGAGCACAGTGACACGCAGGTCAGATAAATGTCGAACAAATACTCGAAACATCGAGAGCTTCTGAGCCTTGGAGACGTCCGAGTAGGGAGTTCCGTCCTTCCCTACCGCTTCCTCGTCGAGCCAACGCTCGAACGCACTTACCGGCGCAGCTTCCCAATCGGCACCTGCACCAGTGAAATCGGCTTGAATACCCTTCTCGTTTGCTTCCACAGTTTTCCCCTAGCACGAGTCTCCAGCGGCGCCCAAGCCGGATTTACGGCCAACCGTGATCGTTCTGAGGTTGGCGGAGACCCTCGGCGTTGGAGACAATGGCTGCCCCGTTAGGGGCAGCGATGGTGTGGGTTAATGAGGCGCTTCCGGTATATTAACTCAACGATCTTACTGAAAGCCGATCTCAGGAATCGAGACCTACGGCCTCCCAACCTTCACTAGTTAGTTTGACGGAGTGCTGTTGCAATTTCCCCGCCTTGTCCAAACTTGATGCCGTCATTGGGAATGCCTTCTGGACTGCCTGGTCTTGTGCCCACTTGGCAACATCCACAATCTTGCTCTTGTACTTCACCCGCGCTTCCTGATAGTCGCCAAACTTCATCGGCCCTTCCCATTTGACGACGGCGTCAAGCTCTTCCCTCGCGAAGCAGAGTCTCCCTTTCGTGACCTGTTTAGGGCCGTCGACGCTGAACGCCGTTTCCTGCGAGGTCACCATATACGGCTTTGCGGCTTCGGTCGGCGAATATCGTAGGACGGTCACCTTAGCGCCGGTGCTCTTCCCGAAGAAGTCCTTTGCATCGACCTGAACGCTCTCGTGAGCAAGGAGCCCGACCTTTTCGAGTGCATCCATCTTGCCAGCGATGCCGGTCGGGATAGAGCTCATCATTCTGAGGTCGCTTTGGTCGACAGTTACTGGCCATGCCTGGGCACTCAAACACAACTGTCCCTTCGCTGCCAGGTACTTACTCATCGCGTTGCTGAAATTCTTTTCGTTTGCATCCTGCTTACTGCCGCACCCGGCCAACACAAGACCGGCCGCTACCACAGACGCTAGTGCGTTTCGCTTCATGAACCCCTCCGACTTTACGATTGGCTTTGCAGAGCCACTTCAGGAATCTGCGTGACGGCTGGAATAACGGCACCCAGTCGCAGTACTTTAACTGCGTATACCGAATTGTATTGGTTTCCAAAGGATAAAAAAAAGAGGCCTCCCCTAAGGGAGACCTCACTTTCAGGTTCATGCTGCCACCGTTTGGCCAGGTGTCGAATACCCGCCCCCTTGAGCGCGAAGCGAGCTCAATTGAGAATTTCCACCCTGGAGCTCTTTGGACGTACCGCTCCTTCCGCTACGTGATTTCACACGCGCGCGAGATGCGCTTACCTCCGCACGACGCGCGTACTGCAACGACCAGATGTCACAGAAATCAACACCTTCAACGACTGAAGCAATAACGGTTACCCGTTTGCCGATAGCCTGCAGTTGCTTTGCAAGAATGCCAGCGTGGAACTCCCCGGGTCGTACTTTAGTTGCCCCGGTTGTGCTGCCGTTCCCTGATACGCCCCGGCGCTCTTGCTCACGATCGCGGTCAGCAAAGATGATCACGCGGTCGTAGTTACTCCAATCAATGTCAGCCCGAGCTAGATTTCCACAGTCGAGCAGACTCCGCACTTCGATGCGATTCTCGAACTTCGCAACGACCGCGTAGCCAGTCTCTGCTCCTTCCGTCAGTGCCAAGGTCCGCGACACGGCGTTATTCAGCCGCGTAGAACCACCAGCAGGGCCGTCTGGCGACGACATTTGCTTCTTTGCAGCTGACTTTCCCTTGCCGTTGAGAAATGGAACCTTCTCGCCATCCGGGGTGAGATAGCAACGCTGAAGCGTACGAGCTACTTTGTCGCCGGCGCCGACCAGCCTCTGAAGAAACACCGGGAACTTCCCTTCGTCCTTCCCATCATGCGACTTGAACGACAGCCCAGGATGATAACGAACGTCGGGCCCCAGCCACTCAATCTTCAATCCCGGCACTCGCCTGCTCAGGTACTTCCACACCGGTGAGTCTTCGGTGATAGAAACTCCTCGATCCCAAGTCGCACGCAGGATCTTGCGCTTCTGCTCAGGACTCATTTCCGAACGAGCGCTCACCACAGGATGAAACGTAGTTGGCGCTTTCCCTTGGTTATATCGCTTCTCGCGCAGTTCGTAGTAAATCTCGCCGTAAGGCTTGCCCGTGACTTCGTGAATAACTGCCACTGGGTTGCCGCCGGTGCCGCATTTAGCGCAGTACCAGCCTGTGTTCCCATCACTTTTCCGTCTCCAGACAATACGGAAGGTATCCTCGCCTGAACAAAACGGACAGGCCCCCCAACGTCCGCTGAGCATCTTCGCGTCTTGGATGTAAAACGGTAGAACCTCCATCCAGTCGACCGCATTGACGTCCACGCGCATTTCCGAATCAATCATGGTGTATGCCTCCTGCCACGAATTGGCAAATAAAAAAGGCGTGAAGACTCGCCGCGAGCCATTCCTAATGGGTGCCTCAGCACGCATTAGGAAGGCCCCCTGAGGGGCGTTCCATGCTGCACTTTTATATAAACACTATTAGTTAGGTATCCTTATATAAAAAGTAGTTTCTAGAACGGAATGTCGCTATCCATGTCGTCGAACCCGCCTCCAGATGTATCTTCCGGCGCCTGCTGACGACCACCACCGCCCTGACGCTTCGGTGGTGCACTCTGGCGGCGAGCACCGTCACCTCCGCCGCCAAGCATCTGCATCTGCTCGGCAACAACCTCCGTGCTGTAGCGATCGGTGCCGTCTTGCCCTTGATACTTTCGAGTACGAAGACGGCCCTCGATGTAAACCGGAGCGCCTTTCTTCAGATACTCGTTGACGATCTCAGCGAGTCGTCCAAAGAACGACACACGGTGCCACTCCGTGAGTTCCTTCATCTCTCCTGATTGCTTATCTTTGTAGCGGTCTGTCGTCGCTAGACGAATATTGGCTACTGCATCGCCGCTCGGCATGTAACGAACCTCTGGATCTGCACCCAGATTGCCGACGAGAATCACTTTGTTGACGGAAGCCATTAACTATTTCCTGTCTTTAGTTTTGGTAGAGGAACGAGGGGCAGATGCCCCCCGTTGTCTAAGCTGGTCTCAGTGATTCGTCCCGTTCAAGGGGCTCTCACTCAGCACAACAACTTCGTAGAGATTTTTGGTTCGGATCTCCGGGCCACTATCGGTGTCCTTCTGGAACTTCTCCTGTCCCTTACGGATTTGAATGCGGTCGCCTTTGCACAGCGACTGCTTCGTCTGAAGCTCCTTGAGTTCGTAGCCGTAAAACTCCTTCGTTTCACCAGAGTCCAATTTCAGTTCCAAACCGAACGTCTTGAAGGCTTTCCGTCCTTCACGATTCACAGGTCCGATGTATTGGATCCTGCCGACGTACGTAGAAGGCTCCCAAGTTGGTTGCTCCGCACGAATCGAACGTGCAGATTCGATTGGGACAACTTTTTCTTCGTAAGGGCGCCCTTCGTCTCCATCAGTCCACGACGGTACGTCGTCAAAGGATGCATACGGAGGGAAGTCATCCATCGAGATCGGGTCACCACCGCCGACGAAGGCATCGCATACGTTGGCTGCATCCGCCTCGGCATCCGTGCTCATGGCCGACGCGGCCGACTTCCCATTTGCCTTCGTACTCGCATGTCCAGAAGACTTGCGAATCGAAAGCTCCTCTTCCGTGTATGCCAACGCTGCTGCCAACCCGAATACCTCCTGCCGACGTTTCGCAATCTCGCGGGTGTAATCCGCAAGCGAAACTCGGTCCTTCTGAACTACACGAGTAATCACGCCGTCGTTGAGATAAAGCGAGAACTTGATGGACTTTCGGCGCACGCAGTGAATCGCATGCGCATTTGCCACTCGAAAGGACTTTTTCTCGCTGGCCGCCTTACCCACTGGTTCAACTTCCGGGGCATCTTCCTTCCGCACTGTCCGTTGATTCAAGGGACCAGCGGCCGGGGAGCTTTTGGGCATTGCCGTAGGCTTAGCAACGCTTTCAGCTTTCACGCCTGCCGTAGAAGACGATGCCGTCGCAACTTGCTTAGATACAACTCGCCCCGTCAATTCCTTGCCAAGCGTCGCGAGAGCAACACCCTGACGGAGGATCCGACGTCTCCCCCGATTTGAGTAGCGCGGCGATTTAGAGTCCAATCACGTAGTCAGGAGATTGGACATGAAAAAGCGATTCACCGAAGAGCAGATCATTGGCTTCCTGCGAGAAGCCG
>NZ_JBIVYJ010000025.1:0-6839 GCF_044772185.1 Pandoraea sp. NPDC090278
GACGAAAACGCATGGGTAATTTGACCTGATGAAATAGGACATCAGCAAAAAACACGCGTCGCCTACAGAAAATCACCTCGAGGGTGACTGACAACGCGCCGCCGGGAAAAGATAAGCCGCACAACAGGACGCAGAAATCGAGTGCTGCACCGAGGATGGAGAAGCCTCACAGATTCCTCTCCGGTGCGCACTTACGCGGGCCATAAATTACTAATTAGCCGTGCCACATGACGCATTCGGCCCAGATAAACTCACGATTGGCAATGACCAATCACATCCACTTGATCCAGTCGACTATTTAAATTAAAAAAATGACTGTTATTCGAATCATGAAAAATTAGTCGATGCAACGATTTCATTGCAAAAAATCACCTGCAAGACCTTCGCCGATTCGCTTTATTCGGCACAACGAAAAACTTTCAGAGCAAGGATAAGTTTTCACGATAGTGCCCTCGTTCGACTGATAGACAGATAGAAATAAATCTAAATTTCGTGGTGAATTGTTGCCGGCGCTGTCCAGACGCGGATGAACCTGGAGGCGCGTTTACAGGCGATGGTGAGCCCAGGCTAAAGCCCAGTCCGTAAAGGGTTGACAGCCGAGTGGCGGGATGCCATGGGATGGTTGATCATTCATCGAATGATCATTGATTTGAACGAAACCCGCGTGTGCACCGTTGAGCAGGTGCGTGCCATTCTTGAAGGCACAGAAACGCACGATTTTGTCGTACCAACAAACACTCACGCCCGCTGTGTATGGATCTCCCACTTCGACGAACGCGCGATCCGCGATCAGGCCGACTGGGCAGCGACGCTCTATCCAAAGCTCAAGGGCTTCTTACAGACCGCGGCAAAGGACAACCAGCATCTCCGACTGATTTTCGATGCTCACAACACGCTAGCCTTCGCGGCCGGGGCGGTGCTAAACATCAAATCCGGCCGCAACGTCGAGATCGAGCAAAGAACAGTCCACCGGAATGTTTGGCACTCAAATGACGTGCCACGTGATCCGTCGTGGCCCGGCTGGAAATTCGATCTGGAAATGGTGAAGGAGTCGGAGGGAGACATGGCGGTCGCGGTGTGCCTCACTCACGACGTAGCCTCCGCCGTGAAAGCGCATATCACCACCGCTCTGCCGCAGGCGAGCTCGTTGCTGATTGCTCGTCCAACTTGTGGCGCTGGCGCGCGGTCTGTGGTGTGCGGTCAACACGCATTTGATCTGGCCGAAGCATTGGCCTTGCAGACTAATCAAGGGTACCGCTGCATCTCTTCATCGCGGCACTGTTGATGTGCACCAAGAACTGACCCTTCGAAGGGGGTAGTTTTCATCGAAAATTGACCCACGTGATTCAATGTCCTGCTCAACCTTTGAGCAGGACATACCAAGGTGATCACGGTGGGCATGCTAGCCAAGATCAGGCGGATGTATTTCCGCGAGAAGGTACCGCTGCGAGAGATTGCGCGACGCACGGGCCTGTCCCGAAACACGATTCGCAGCTGGCTGCGCCAGACCGATACAGTCGAGCCCCAGTATCCCAAGCGAGTCAGCCCCAGCGTCGTCGATGAGTGGGCCGAACAACTGAGTGGCTGGTTACGTACCGACAGCCATCGGCCGAAGCGCGATCGCCGTACCGCTCGCTTCATGTTTGAGGCGATACGTGCACAGGGTTATGCCGGCAGCTACGCACGAGTGAGCGCGTTCGTGCGGCACTGGCACGAGGTGCAATCCCAGGCACCGCGCACCAAAGCTTATGTGCCGTTGGCATTCGATCCCGGAGAGGCCTTCCAGTTTGATTGGAGCTGCGAGTATGCCTTCGTTGGCCGAAAAGCTGCGACACGCCAGTCCCCATTGGACACGACATACCCACGCGACGCATGCACTCGCCCGCGGCGCCGAGCTAACGGCGGTGCGCGACAATCTGCGCCACGCCTCGATCGCGACGACCTCGATTTATCTTCAGGGAGACGAAATCAAACGCTATCGACAGATGGATGAGGCGTTCGCCGCACCATAAGCGGGTACCCAAGCTCTGGGTTTCATCCGCTGAGCGAATGAAAGGGACTTCCCCGTCCAGTGGCTGCGGCGGAAGCCGCAAGTCGGCATCAACATGCCATGATGAAGTTTTGAACGTTCATCAACACCAACAGGAGGGGAAGTCCATGCCTATTGTCACCGTCGGAATCGACCTTGCCAAGAACGTGTTTGCCATTCATGGCGTGGATGAAGCCGGCAAAGCTGCTTTGATCAAGCCGCGAGTGTCGCGTGACCAGTTGGTAACGCTGATCGCGCAATTGCCACCGTGTCTTATTGGCATGGAAGCGTGCTCCGGCGCACATCATTGAGCTCGGATGTTCCAGCAACACGGCCACATGGTCAAACTGATGGCGCCCAAACTCGTTGCGCCGTATCGGATGTCCGGCAAGCGTGGCAAGAACGATGCGACGGATGCAGCCGCCATCTGCGAGGCGGTTACTCGTCCGAGTATGCGTTTCGTACCGCTGAAGGACGAACATCAGCAAGCGACGCTGTGCCTGCATCGGACACGGCAGGGGTTCATCGAGGAGCGGACCGCCGCCTACAACCGGACCCGTGGGCTGCTCGCCGAATTCGGTGTGGTGTTGCCGCTTAGTCCTGAACGTCTGCGAAAGGAGATCACTGCTCATCTCGATACCTTGCCGGGTTGGGCCAAGCGATGTATCGGCGATCTTCTTGAGCACGCCGGCCACATTGAAGATCGCCTAGCCGAATACGATCGTGCGATCAGCGAGATTGCACGTGAGGATGAACGCAGCCGATGGCTTATGCAATTACGCGGGATTGGCCCGACTACGGCGAGCGCGTTGCTCGCAAGCCTGGGCGCCGGGCATGACGTCAAGAACGGTCGTCAGGTCGCGGCTTGGCTCGGACTCACACCTGGCCAGTACAGCAGCGGCGGCAAGGCGCGGCTCGGTAGTATCACGAAGGCAGGCGACGCCTACCTGCGCAGCTTGCTTGTGCTTGGTGCCCGGGCCGTCATTGCTCATGTCGGCGAGAAGCAGGATCGCTTCAGCCGCTGGGTTCGAAGTCTGGTCGAACGTCGTGGTTTCTGGCGGGCCGCCGTCGCTATCGCGGCCAAGAATGCGAGGATGGCCTGGGTGCTCCTGAAATATGGGGAGGATTTCAAGCATGAACAGGTTGCCGCCTGAAAATCGAACTAAGTCGACGAACTGACGCCCAGATACGAGAGTGTGGGCAATGAGCGGATAAAGATCACTTTGCACTGCCAGCGGTGATGTGAAGCGGGTTGGACCCGCGCGGGGCGTACCTGAATAAAGCACGGGGACTTACTTCCCGTCTAGCGAACGAGGTTCCCGCGCGCGTCTTTCATCAGGGTCCGGGCCATCTGCCCAACATGACCGTTTGTAGTATCTTAGTCCTTCACCTTCTCACACGACACCGGCAAGGCAGTATGTAGCACAGAAAACCACGTCGGGCGCTTGCACTCAACGGGGAAGCCCTTGTAGTGCTTTATTTTCCGTTTTCTGAGACGCCCCCTACTGGAACGCGTGGCTCAATCCCGCCGAGTTATCGGAGAGCCTCCTTCGCATCTTCGATCACTACGTTCACGATTCCCGCGCCGGCTTCATCGACGTAGATTCGGGGGGATATCTACGTCCACGCCGGATCATGGACGTGCCGTGGAGCAACACGCCGGCCTCCGACGTGAAGGCTGCCGCGCAAGCCGTTGCTGATGCCGCGTTGCTGTAGGTCGGCACCAAGAAGACGTTTCGCCCACTCGCGATTTTGGCGCTAGCCGGACAGCCCTGCACCAATCCCCCCAAATACGGATGACGGATCATGCCGCGTCGCAATCTGCTCACGCCCGCCGAACGCGCCGGCCTGCTCGCACTCCCTGCCACGGACGATGAGCTTATCCAGCACTACACCCTCGCCGAGCCTGAC
The DNA here is from genome assembly GCF_044772185.1 of Pandoraea sp. NPDC090278. Classification (NCBI taxonomy): domain Bacteria; kingdom Pseudomonadati; phylum Pseudomonadota; class Betaproteobacteria; order Burkholderiales; family Burkholderiaceae; genus Pandoraea; species Pandoraea sp. NPDC090278. The sequence continues at coordinate 3,941 of NZ_JBIVYJ010000025.1, forward strand.
CTGTCGGTGATTCGTCAGCGACGCGGCAGTCACAACCGGCTCGGCTTCGCTGTGCAGTTGTGCTACCTACGCTATCCTGGCATTGCGCTGCCGACGAATGCGGAGCCGCCGACCTCGCTGCTGGGCATCATCAGCCGCCAATTGCAGATCGCGCCGGACATCTGGCCGCAGTACGCACGACGACCTGAAACGCGACGCGAGCACTTGTTAGAGTTGCAAGCATGGCTGAAGCTGACACCTTTCAGCGTCGCCGACCATCGGTACTTCGTCCTGCAACTTTCGGAACTCGCTCAGCAGACGGACCGGGGTATCGTGCTGGCCGAAGCACTGGTCGGGATGCTGCGGCAGCAACGCATTATTCTGCCGACAGTCGACGTTATCGAGCGTGTGTGTAGCGAAGCGCTGACGAATGGCACGCGTCAGGTCTATGAAGCGCTTACGACGTCGCTGCGTGACTCTCACCGTCGCGCACTCGATGGACTGCTAGCGATCCGCGAGGGTGCCAAGGTCAGCAGGCTAGTCTGGCTACGCCAGCCACCCGGGCTGCCAAAGCCCAAGCATGTGCTGGCCCACCTGGAGCGACTGAAGTCCATCCACGAGCTAGTTCTACCGGACGACGTGGAACACGCCGTTCACCAGAACCGCTTGCTCAAGCTCGCCCGCGAAGGCGGACAGATGACCGCGCAGCACCTGCGTGATTTGGCACCGAAGCGTCGCCACGCCACCTTGGTTGCGGTAATTCTAGACGCCCGGGCTACGTTGATCGACGAAGTCATCGACCTGCATGACCGCTTCATGGGATCGCTGTTCAGTAAGGCCAAGCGTAACCACGCGGACCGCTTTCAACAGTCGGGAAAGGCGATCAACGACAAGGTACGTTTGTACTCGCGCGTCGGCCGCGCCTTGCTGGAAGCCAAGCAGTCGGGCCGCGATCCGTTCGTCGCCATTGAATCGATCATCCCGTGGGATGCGTTCAGCGAAAGCGTTACGGAAGCGGAGACGTTGGCTCGTCCGGAAGACTTCGATTTCCTTGCCTTGGTCGGTGACGGCTTCACCCAACTTCGTCGCTACACGCCGACACTACTGGATACGTTGACCATGAAAGCCGCACCAGCCGCGCGGGAACTGCTGGCAGGTGTCGAAGTGCTCAAAGCGATGAACGACCGTCAGGCACGCAAGGTGCCAGACGACGCGCCCACGTCCTTCGTTCGAAAGCGCTGGGAAGACCTGGTGCGCACTGAGGATGGGCTTGATCGGCGTTTCTATGAACTCTGTGTTCTGTCCGAACTGAAGAACTCACTGCGTTCTGGCGATATTTGGGTGCGAGGCTCGCGCCAGTTCAAGGACTTCGAGGACTACCTGTTACCGCCACCGCAATTCACGGCACAGCGTAACCAGCAGGAATTGGGCCTCGCTGTTGATTCCGACTGTGACCGCTTTCTGGAAGCTCGCCTTGCGGTGCTTCAAGAGAAACTGGCGACAGTCGAGCGACTGGCCGCTGCCGACGAATTGCCCGACGCGACAATCACCAGCACCGGACGAATCAAGATTACCCCGTTGGACAATGCCGTGCCGGATGAGGCCGAGGCCTTGATGCAGCAGGTATACAGCTTACTGCCCCGCCTGAAGATCACCGATCTTTTGCTGGAAGTCGACGGGTGGACCAATTTTACTCGCCACTTCAAGCACCTCAAGAGCGGCGCTGCGGCGGAAGATCAGCAGCTGCTATTGACAACTATTCTTGCCGACGCCATCAATCTGGGTTTGTCAAAGATGGCTGAGTCCTGCCCCGGCGTGACCTACGCCAAGCTGACGTGGCTCCAGGCGTGGCATATCCGCGACGAAACCTATTCTGCAGGGTTGGCTGAGTTGGTCAATGCTCAGTTCCACCAACCCTTCGCCGCCTACTGGGGGGATGGCACCACGTCATCATCGGACGGTCAGAATTTCAAAGCCGGAGGTCGTGGACAAGCCGCCGGCCAGGTGAACCTGAAATACGGTCAGGAGCCGGGCGTGCAGTTCTACACCCACGTATCCGACCAGTATGCGCCATTTCATACCAAGGTCATCAATGCCACGGTGCGCGACGCTACCCACGTCTTGGACGGACTGCTATATCACGAGTCCGACCTACGTATCGAGGAGCACTATACCGACACGGCGGGTTTTACCGACCACCTATTTGCACTGATGCACCTACTGGGCTTCCGCTTTGCCCCGCGCATCCGCGACCTGGCCGACAAGCGTCTGTATATTCACGGCGACGCCAAACAGTACCCGACGCTCGCCGGCCTGATCGGCGGCAACGTCAAGGTGAAGCAGATTCGTGCTCATTGGGACGAAATCCTGCGGCTGGCCGCCTCGATCAAGCAGGGCACGGTGACTGCCTCACTGATGCTTAGAAAACTTGGCAGCTACCCGCGCCAAAATGGCCTGGCGGTGGCCTTGCGCGAATTAGGGAGGATCGAGCGCACGTTGTTCGCGCTCGATTGGATGCAAAACGTAGAACTGCGCCGGCGGGTGCAAGTCGGCTTGAACAAGGGCGAAGCCAAAAATGCTCTGGCCCGCGCCGTGTTTTTGAACCGGCTTGGCGAAATCCGTGATCGTAGTTTCGAGAATCAGCGCTACCGTGCTAGCGGTCTCAATCTGGTAGTCGCGGCAATCGTTCTGTGGAACACGATCTACCTGGATCGTGCGGTCCAGTCGTTGCGCGATGCGGGCAAGGAAATTGACGAGCGGCTGCTATCTCATCTATCGCCACTGGGCTGGGAGCACATCAACCTGACGGGTGACTACGTCTGGAAGCCGAATAAGCAATTCGGGAAAGGCAAGTTTCGACCGCTACGAATGGCTGACAGAGCTTAGCGTACGATTTTTTCCGTTTCGTGAGCTGGCCCCT
>NZ_JBIVYJ010000026.1:0-6471 GCF_044772185.1 Pandoraea sp. NPDC090278
GTAGCGAACATTGGGTTTGCCAATCGGACCGTTGTTGGCGAGAGCGCGCTGATTCGTATTGGAAGCTCGAAAGGTGACGGTGGTTTTGTTGAAACCTCGGCCAAGACGCTCACGATGCTCGGCAAGGTGAATGCGACCAGCGCGGGCAAGGCCGGTGAGTGGTTGATTGATCCAACCGATGTCACGATCAGCACAAATGCGACTGTCAACGCCACGAATAGCTCGAACGTCTGGGGCGTGAGCGGCAACGATGCCGTGATCACCAACGCATCGATCGAGAGTGGTCTGAATAGCGGTGCGAACGTCACCGTCACCACCAACAGCACCGGTACCGCCGGGGGCAACATCACCGTCAATGCCGGTATTACTGGCACCGGCAACGGTTCTCTCACGCTCATTGCCGACAGGAACATTTCGCTGGCCGCACCGATTCTTCTTTCGGGGGGGGAGCAACGCCCGACTCAATCTGAATGCGACCAATCTGAGCTCATTGGCAGGTGGCACGATTTCGACCACAGGAGGCCTGACGCTCAATATCTCTGGCATTGGCCAGATGAATGGCGTGATCTCCGGCACGGGTGATCTGAATGTCAATGGCACCGGGACCGTCACACTCGGTGCCAATGATACGTACTCGGGCAACACCTCAATTAACAACGGTACATTGGTCGTTGCCGGAGGGGCTATCTCCGGGTCTGGTTGGGTGAGTACTGCGGTAAATGGGACCCTTCAGGTCGGTAATGGTACCGCCAATGGTGCACTGGCGGCACTCTCCGGCGCCGGCGGCCTATGGAATTACGGCAATCTCGTATTTAATCAGGCGAGCGGAAACACCACCGTCATTAGCATAGCGCTTGGAAACCGCAGTACGGGTAATGTTACGCAAAGCGGTGTGAATACGACCGTTAGTCTTGGCAATAACATAAACACCGGAGGAATAAGCGCACTTTCGGATACCACCAACTGTACGTTGACCTCAGGGAGCCAGCGCACGGCCATTGCGATAATCGAGAAGGCCAGCGTGACAATTTCCGGCCTGTCGGCAAGCAATAAGGTCTATGACACGACGACTAACGTCGATATCTCCAGTCAAGGCACAGCCACCGCACAATTGGGCAATGCATCCGCAGCCAACGGTTCGTTGACCTCGTCGACAGCGTTTGGGGATTACACGGTTAGTGGATCCTTTGCAGATCCGGGGGGGGCGGCTCTCGAACCGTCAAGCTCAAAACAATCCTTGGAGACACGGTGAACTATACGCTGGCGCCCGGTTGCCAGCGCGTGACCAACGCAATCATCGGGGAAGCCAATGTCACCGTCCCGGGCGCGTAGCCATGGAACAACGGTCTATGACGGCACCACGACGCGCCAGAGTCCTGGTTGCCGAATGTGACAGCCAATGGCGCGACTCTGACTCACTTCGTAGCAGGTCTTGCGAACACGACGGGTGTGTTTAGTAATCCCAATCCGAGGAAACAGCGGGTCAATTTGACAACAACATTGACCGATACCGCTAACTACACGTTAGCGTCCACTAGCCAAAACACCAGCAAGTCCATGATTGTTGGGTGATCGAAAACTGTGCGCATAATTTGTTGGAGAGCGACGAATGTGTGATTCAAAAACCTGTATGGAAGTTACGGGGGCATCGACTCGTCGATTGTTCCTGCACAAGACGGGCGCGGTGGCATTCGCTGCCGCCATCGGTAGCGTGATGTTCGGCCATCCTGCGGTCGCAGCGGAGGTCACCGCGCTTCCCAAGCCGCAAAATAAATTGTCACCTGATGATGCGGTAAGGCACATGATGGATGGAAATGGGCGGTATGTATCGGGGGGGACCCGGCGTCACGATTTTGCTAGCGAACGGGAGGCACTCAACCATGGGCAGAATCCTTACGCTGCCGTGCTGAGCTGCTCAGACTCACGGATCGCGCCAGAATACGCGTTCGATAGTACGCGAGGCGATCTGTTTGTCGTGCGTGTCGCAGGCAATTTAGTGAACGACGACGTTATGGGTAGCCTTGAATATGCTGTCGCGGTTTTGAACGTGCCAGTTATTTTTGTGCTCGGTCACGACAAATGCGGCGCAGTGGACGCAGCGATCAATGTCTCAACGAAGGGGACGACCTATCCCGGAAAGATACAGTCGCTGACGACAAAAATTCTGCCAGCGGTGAACAAGGTAAAAGGCAAAGCTGTTAACCTGCTGGATGCGGCGATCGCGCAGAACGTTCGCGATAGCATGGTCAATCTACGCGAACAGTCGGCGATCATTCAAGAAGCCGAAAAATCGGGGCGTCTGAGAATAGTCGGGGGTGTCTACCGTCTGCGCACTGGTGCGGTGGAGCTCCTCGGATGATGAATCCTTTCGGGGGCTCCTCCTATGCCGATAATGTGAAAGCAATCGCGTCCACATACTGCATGAGGTGACACACTGCCTCATTTTCCTGGCAGTTAGTTCTCGGGCGAACAGCCCCCTGAGAACGACGCGCAAGCCTGACCGAAACGCAATGGGTCTCACCGCTCGCACGAGGAAAAGCAATGCGGGGCAGCTTTCACCGAAGTCACACAGTGTCCCGCACTTGTCCAGGCAAAAGAGCGTACCGAGATTACATTTAAGTGCCACGCCAGCGTTCAACGGAGGTCAGGCCGCATCAATACTGTCTGCGGCGGTGATTTCGATAAAGCAACTCGGAGGATTATTAATGCGATACATGATTGGGGTAGTCACCGCAACAATCTTGTTGGCGACGTTAGCAGTCGTCACACACGCGCATACCGCCGGCCCAAGTTTTCCAACCATCGAACCGATCACTGACCGTGACTGCGAAATCATGGCGCAAAATTACACCTGGCAGCCTGACAATCCGGTCGCCTGCAAACGCCTGAGGGCCATACTCTTCAGCTACTCCTCAGACGAAATGCTCAAGACAGACGGAAAAATCGTGGTACTCGACTTGATCGCCCCGGAAGTCGCCAAATTGATGCATGACCTTTCAGAGCGAGGCTTCTATATTAAAAAATCAAGGCCGTTGGAGGAATACAAAGGTGATGACATCGCCTCTATGAACGACAATAACACGTCTGCGTTCAATGGCCGCCGGACGGTAACAAGCAGCGGTTGGTCTCTGCATGCTTATGGTGTTGCCATCGATCTCAACCCACTGCAGAACCCTGTGATTTATCCCAATCAGCAAGAAGATCCCTTGGGAAGTATCGCGCACGGAATGGTCGTACCAGGAAAGCCGGGCACTGCCTTGATTCGTCCAGCCGCATCGTCTAACGCGAACAACAACTACCTCAATCGAAACATCTATCGGGCACGCCCCGACGAAGACGGTTTTTACCGTCGGGGCATGGCTGAATCGGTGGCCGATCTGTTTGCCTACTATGGCTTTCTGACCTGGGGCGGATACTGGAATGATCCGCTCGATTATCAGCACTTCGAAGTTGGCCCGAGAAGCTTCGTTGAGCGCCTGTATGCGATGGACTCTCCAGCGAGCACCAATCCCATTAACGGGCGTGTGCGATTCATTCAATACGTGGACACCTACAGGCGTTGTCTTGACGCCAACCGGCACAATGCCTCCGACGCATCGCAGGTGCGAGCGTACTGTGCGCGAGAAACAATTGCGCAGTTTTCAATGGAGTGATGCCTGCCTGCGGCAAGGGTGCGTGAACAGTGCAACGATTCGCACGTGACCTTTCGCGGCATCGACAGGCTTGACGACTTCTTCTGGACCTGCGCCGACGGTCACCATAACAGGGATATGGAGCCGACTATGGGGCAGGGCATACTCGAGGTAAGCACGCGGGTTGATCCCGTTGAGCGTGCAGGTCCCGATCAAGCCTACATCGCCGCTGCCCGGATCGAGTTTGACACCGTCACGTTCGGCGATCTGCGACTGCCGGTACAACAGGGTACGGTCGGCGTACTTCGCCACCGGGATATCGACCAACAGGCTCGGATGCGAATGCTGCGCGCGATCGGCAGCCCCGGCATCGGTGCCAGCGAGATGCGTTGGCCACACGGACAGACCGTCTTGTGCCAGATCGTGCGAATCACCTTGAACATGGCCGCTACCCGGACCAACTGCTCGGACTCGCGCTTTGGCCAGCAAGGCTCGCGGGGTTTCAACATCATCAGGCCGTTCGACATACGGTACAGCCTACGGATCCTCTGCGCGGCTTACAACATCGAAAGTGGCGCCGTGCTTAGATGGATTTTGCCGCTCTCGGCCTCCTGCCAAACGAAGCGCACGTCTTCGAGTCCTTGGACGGCAGGCACAAACCGTTGGCTGTGGACCACAGCACTTTCAACGTATCGCTACGACGGCCTCTGAATGAACGGCCGTCGCCGCGCACCCCGGCAGGGACATCGGTCCATACGCGTCGGCCAGATATTGCCGGTGTCACTTAAAGTACGTTGATGGTGTTGGCCCGGGCGATTAGCGCCGTCGACACGCCCGATTCATATGACTGCTCAATGAGGCGTCGCTTGACGTCGACCCGGAAGTTATGTCGCTTGTATCCTTCGCCAGTCCACAAGATGGTGGCAATCCACAGCCCGAAAAACGTCACGTCCTTATAACTTCTCTTCCGTTGTCCTACGCTTCTCGTAATTTGAAATCAACTCGGGAATATATGAAATATCCATGGCCACAATTCAGATCGAATTGTGGGTTAATAAACGCATCATGAAATTTAGATTTTTTTCTATTTCACTGACAATCCGGTGAGCTCATTATTGAGCTAACTTAATGTAGAATTTTTTTGAAAATATTCTGCCCTCGAATGACGGGAATTATCAAAGATTTCACGGGTGACTTGTGCGATGAAACTATTTCGCAGATTAATTTTTACGATTCGAATATTGGTGGTTATTGTTTTAATTGCAGGTCATGGTACTTCATTTTCTGAAGTTCTGCACTTCGAGCAATTGCTTCCCGAGGATGCGGGGATGTACATTGTGAGGCCAAATTCTGACGATTTCTTAAAACAAAATCACGTATCGAGTGATAAGACTTGCTCCGATGGCTTCGTTATGGGGGGGTACTGTTCTGCGGATACTCCATTTTTACGCATATTATTTGCTTACGTGAATAAAATTATCGGACGCTGTTTTTACGTGATCGAATTCGTTGAGGGGAAATAGATAATTTGTGATTTGATTGTTTCATTTTGTTGTTAAATTGATTGAAATGCAATTGGTCGTTGCTAATCGTGAGTTTATCTGGGCCGAATGCGTCAGTGGCACGGCCGATCAGTCATTTGTGGCCTGCGTAAGTGCGCATCGAGGAGAAATCTGTGAGGCTTCTCCATCCTCGGTACAGCACTCGATTTCTGCGTTTTGTTGTACGGCCTATCTTTTTCCGGCGGCGCGTCGTCAATCACCCTCGAGGTGATTTTCTTTAGGCGATGCGTGTTTTTTGCTGATCTCCTATTCCATCACGTCAAATTGCTCATGCGTTTTCGTCCGTCTTGCCCCCTCAGCCCCTCTTCCAAGCATCGTTTGACGGTCCGCCACCGATTAAGCGCGTGTGCGCTGAGTGTCAGTTTGGCCGTTCCCGTGCTCGCGGCAGCGCAAAGCGCTGGTATTACGGGTCTCGGAACGGGGATGGACGTGAGAGAAGTCAACGTGAGCGCTGACGACAACGTGGTGACTTGGACCAATCGTTCAGGCACGAGTTTCCGCACCTTTCGTTGGACGCTCTCGGGTGGGGCGCAGGATCTCGGGGGCGTCACCAGTTCGGACGACTTCAGCATAGGGGGGACCAACACCGATGGAAGTGTCGTGGTCGGTGCTGCAACGAACGGGAGCCAAAACCAGCAGGCGTTTCGATGGACTGCCGCCAAGGGCATCCAGTTTCTCAATGGTTTCCCGGCTGGGACAGGCCGCTCCTTAGCTTCGGCAGTCAGTGGTGATGGGCAAGTGATTGTTGGACTTTACCGTAGATCAGACGGGTATGAGCTCGCATACCGTTGGACGGTGGCCTCCGGCTTTCAGGATCTTGGCGCGAGGTCTTACTCAAGCGGTACAGGGGCCAATGATGACGGTTCGGTGGTGGTAGGCTTTTATAATGACACGGGGCCTGAGCTCGCCTTTCGATGGACAGCCGGCACGGGTATTACGTCGTTGGGCGTGTTGTCTGGAGATAACGAGTCCAGAGCCTACGCGGTGAGTGGGGATGGCAAGGTGGTGGTTGGTACTTCTACGAAGGGTACGGAGGAGCATGCCTTTCGTTGGACTGAGAGTGCCAACACGCTGGAAGCTTTAGGCACACTAGGTGGCAAACAGTCTTGGGCCTACGGCATTAGCCGTGACGGTAAGGTCATTGTCGGGAGCGCACAAAAAGCCGATGCCACCTGGCAAGGCTTTCGATGGACCGAGGCCGCCAAGATGCAGTCCGTGGAGGCGTGGCTGCAGGCTAACGGCGTGACAGTGCAGGGCGTCCAGACGGAAACCGCCAC
>NZ_JBIVYJ010000027.1:0-6023 GCF_044772185.1 Pandoraea sp. NPDC090278
GCAAAGCAAGCTGTACGTCATGCTCAACGGCTCCACGCAGGGCCAGGCCCCCACCTATTGGGGCACGGCCAACTTCCGATATCTGTTTTAACGGGTGAGTCTTACGCGCTGATGACCCGACGCGGTGGCGCAAGTCGTGAGTGAATCGGCCGACTCGAGCGGCAAGATGTTCCTTGTCTAGATCATCGAAGGAACGCTGGTGCGCGCCGGGTCCCGCCGACCTTTGCTGGACGGGAAAAACGTAACAAAACGACATGCAATGCGACATCACCCGTCATATCGCGCCGCCGCGGTCACGCTTTCGCCTCGATGTCCTGTGAAGCAGCACTAGCGCCCTAGTCTAGTCCCGTCATGCGTGCGCAATCGTTGAGCAGGGTCAGATGCAATCGCTCCCAGAAACCCTTGGACTGCCAGTCCGGCAAGCGATGCCAGCATGTCATGCCGCTACCGAAGCCGATCTCCTGTGGCAAATCTTCCCATGGGATGCCGGTGTGCGATACAAACAAATACCGTTTAGCACTGCGCGATCCTCTGCGCGCGGATGCCCGCCTTTCGCTGAGCGCTCTGCAACCGGCAGCAGCGGCGGCAAAACCTTCCACACCTCATTACTGATTTTCGTTCCTAACGCCTTGCGCGCGTATTTCGGTGACACGGTTTTGTTAGATGGTATGGACGACTCGCTCATTATTCCATTGCCATCTTGGGCTTCGTTGCATGGCCAGTATTGAGCGAACCGCATATCCGCGATTTCCCCGTACGCTTACGCTGCGGGATTTGCAGACATCATTCACCCCCGGCCCCGAGGAGATTGAGTGGGCGCTGGGCTTCGCGCGCACCCCCGACCGGCGACTGGCCTTACTGGTGATGCTCAAGTGCTTCCAGTTTCTACGCCGTTTCCCGACCGTCGAGGCAATTCCTGCAGACATCGTCGAGCACATCTCGGCAACGTTGGGAATCGCGCCGGTGCCACAGATTACATACCCCTCAGCCCATACGGCGCTGTATCGGCACCACAAGGCGATCCGCACGCTATTGGGCGTGAAGGCATATACCGACGCGCATACACGAGAAATAGCAACCGACATTGCCCGACGGGCCGCAGACATGGTCGTCACCCGCGTGGATATCATCAATATCGCGGCGCAAGAGCTGGTACGCCTCGGTCACGAACTGCCTGCATTCGGTGCACTTGACGAAATCGCTGAGCGAGCTCACGCCGAGGCCGAGCTGGCGCTTTATTCGCGTATCGCGCAGCGTCTATCGCCTGATCAGCGCCAATGGCTGGACCAATTGCTGGAAGCTGATTTGCCGGCCCGACGCACGCTCTACCACCAGATCAAGCGCTCGGCCCAAAAAGCGTCGCGCAAACATTTAGAACTGGTGCTGGGCCAACTGTATTGGCTCGAATCGCTGCCAGATTCGGATGTCTTGCTCTCCGACATCCCGACGACCAAATTACAGCATTTGGCGCAGCGGGCGGCAGCCCTCGATGCTGGCGAAATGAAGGATTTCCGCCCGGACAAGCGTCACACGCTGATTTTGGCGATGTTCCAAATGGCGAAGACTCTGCGTTTCGTCGCAGCCACCCAGGACGGCAGCTTGCTCCGGGCGCTTGACGTCGTTCTTTGCCATGAAGGCCGACGTGCCGAATGGATTGCTGAGGACGTCGACCTGTCGTTTGCTTCCGAGCGCTGGAGAAAGCTTGTGCGCCGCTCTCCTGCGTTGGGCAACCCAACCAATCGCCGCCACCTCGAAGTCTGCGTTTTCAGCTACTTGTGCAGTGAACTGCGCTGCGGCGATATTTGCATCGAAGGTTCGGGCTCGTTCGCTGACTATCGCGAACAGTTGCTGCCATGGAGTGAGTGCGAGGTGCTGCTCCCCGAGTATTGCGAAAGGATTGGTGTTCCGGCCGATGGGCGGAACTTCGTCGATAGTATCAAGACGCTCCTGGCTGACACCGCAGCAGAGGTGGACGACGAATTTCCACAGCATGCCGGCGATCTGAGTATCAGTTCAAGCGGCGAGCCGACCCTCAGGCGGGTAACGGCGCGTGAGATTCCGCCCTCGGCGATCGCGCTCCAGGCGGCCATCGATAGTCGGATCGTGCCGCGCAATTTGCTCGATATTCTGGCCAACATCGAGCACTGGAGCGGCTTCACCCGCAATTTCGGGCCGCTTTCCGGCGACGAGCCCAAGCTGCGAAACGCCAGAGAACGCTACCTGTTAAACGTTTTTGCCATGGGGTGCAATCTGGGGCCCAACCAGGCGGCCCGGCACTTGGCTAATGGCGTGACGCCGCACCAGTTGTCGTACGTCAATCAGCGCCACATGAGCCTGGAGCAGCTCGACAATGCCTGCCGCGAACTCACGGAATTGTATTTGCGACTGGATCTGCCAAAACTGTGGGGCGAGGGCACGAAGGTGGCGGCAGACGGCACCCAGTACAACTTCTACGAGCAGAACCTGCTTGTTGGCATGCATTTCCGGTATCGTCGCATGGGAGCTGTTGCCTATCGTCATGTAGCCGACAATTACATCGCGGTCTTTCGCCATTTCATCCCGCCGGGCGTACTGGAAGCCGTCTATGTCATCGAAGGGCTACTCAAGGCCGGGTTGAGCGTGCAGGCCGACACCGTCTACTCGGACACACACGGGCAGTCTGAAACCGATTTTGCGTTTACGTACCTGAACGGCATCCAATTGATGCCGCGCATCCGAAACTGGAAGGATCTGCGGTTCTACAAGGCAGATAAAAATACTTGCTACAAGCACATCGATCGGATCTTCAATGACACGATCGACTGGAACATCATTCGAAACCACTGGAAGGACCTGATGCAAGTGGCCATCTCGATTCAGGCTGGACGAATTGCGTCACCAATGCTGCTGCGAAAGCTCAGCCATCAAGGGCGGCACAATCGCCTGTTCGCGGCCGCACGTGAGCTTGGCCGGGCACTGCGCACAATATACCTGCTGCGCTGGATTTCGCAGAAGGAAATGCGGCAGGAGGTCACGGCGACAACCAACAAGATCGAGTCCTATCATGCGTTTGCCAAGTGGCTCGATTTCGGTGGTGACGTGATCGCCTCGAACGATCTGAATGAGCAGCAAAAGCGGGTACGGTATATCGATCTGGTGGCGTCGGCTGTGATTCTGCAAAATACGGTGGACATGATGCGCATTCTTCAGGAGTTGCACGATGCAGGGGAGCCGGTATCCGACGTCGACGTCTCTTTCATGAGTCCTTACGGAACAGGCGGCGTGAAGCGTTTCGGCAACTATCACCTTGACCTGAAGAGGCCGCCGGAGCCTTGGGTGAAAGAGTCCTTGTTCCGAAAAGCCCTCAAACTCGCCCGAGCGCTCCAATGCAGCACAACGGTTTGACGCCACGCCTGGGGGGCAGACATGAGTTTGCCCAACGAGACGATCCGAACCCCCTATGGAAATGTGGGGTGCGATGCGCTCCACGAAATGCAGCGCACCTACGACACGACTGCCTTGTTGCGCTTCGTGGACGAGCTCGATGCAGTGCTTGCCGGAATGCAAGCAGCGGATGGGTTACACGACATGCTGTTGCGCTTGCATGGCATGGCCCATACCGTCATCAATGGCGCGGATAGGACGGTTCGATCCGATGGGGAAGGCCTGCCCGAATTGGCGGGGGATCTGGCTATAGAAGTACAGAGCGTTATTTCTACGCTGCAGGGGTGGCTGCAGCAAATCGAGCCGCTGGAGCGTTTGGCTCCGCGGGAATGACACTCGGCACATAAAATGTAGAAGTCGCGACCCGTTCTGACGGTGCGTGACTGTCAGATCAAGTCTGAACTTCTACACATAAAGCCGATCATCTTTATTACTTTTGGTGTTATGTGTCATTTCCGGCTTTATCCCGGCATGCTCCCATCCCAAAGCCTTTGGACGGCTGTCGGTGTTTCCTCGCTGGGGGCGCAAGTATCCACGCTGCTGCCTGGCATCACGGTCAAGGCCTATGAAGGCAGCGTCGTCGTGCGCGGTTCCCTCATGCCGCAGTTTTACCACTTGTTCAACAATGGTCACGCTGAATTTCTCGAGACGGTGTGCTTGCCGGATGTTGAATCTGTGAAGGATTCCATGCACTACCACGCGGTCAGCTACCGAGATGGAAAGGTCGTCAAAGAGCATTTCAATGGCGTGGCCGACACCGACTGAAACTGCGAGATGCCGTGTACCTGGCTGCGCGGCCCCGACCATGACATGGCGCGTCTGAAGACACCCCGGCATTTGCGCTCAGCATGGCCACTGGCGGCCTCTCTCAAACGTATTGCCTCCTGAAAGGAAAGAAACAATGTGGACCACCAAGCAACCGCTACCGTATCGAACCCGCCTGATCATTGGATGTGGGGCGAACCATTCGCACTTGGGACAGCACCTGCAAGCGGATACGCTCAATGTCAGTGTGGAGGATGCTCCCGACCTGCTTGGCGATATTTGTGCGGATCGTCCGAACCCAGAGCTGATGGGGCGATACAGAGTTCTGCTGTGCGAGTGCCTTCCCTTCAGCGTGTACGGCAACGGCATGCTTTACCAGAATCTCGAATTTCTTCGCGCCCCCAACTCCTGCATTGTTTTTTTGTCAGTGCCGGGTCCAGGCATGCATGCTCTCGAGAAATGGGGGTGGGCCTATGACTGGCAGTTACAGGACGTCATGACTGTTGCTGACTTGCCGCCTCAGCTCGGTATCGATCCGGACTTCGCGCACCACCTGCAGTTCGTGCTGAAGACATCGCCCTTTCCATCGCTGCTTGTCCGGTAGCCAGCACGGATGGCGCTTAGCCGATCGACAGAGACTGATGGAAATGGATTGATCCGATGCTCAAAGCCGACACCAGCCATATCGACCGCCTGCGGAGTAAAGCCAAGGCCGATGGCCTGACGTGCCTTTCGAACGAGTGGCGCGGTTATCTGTTAGCGCCGATGTAAACCTGCCCCACCGGGGGTGCGGCTATTTTCTTGGACTGAGTTATGCCGCTATTCCAAGACTCTGCCGGTATTCGACGGGGCTGAGGGAGCCGAGCGAGACTTTGATCCGTTTTGCGTTGTACCAGCGAATGTACGAGTCAACGATTTCGATGAATTGATCGATGGTCGTGGTTCGCCAGTCACGAGGATAGAACAACGCCGTCTTGAGTCGCCCGAAGAATCCCTCGCAGGCTGCGTTATCCGGCGAACATTCTTTGCGCGACATCGAGCGAATCAGTCTGGCAGCCTGCATACGCGAGAGCCATCCTGGCCAGCGATAGTGCGCGCCACGATCCGAGCGAACTACGGGCCGCTGCTTGCAGCCAGCTACTGATTCGATTGCCGAATTCAGCATCGTGTTGACGAGTTCGGCGTCCGCCCGCGTACCGATTGACCAGCTCACAACGAGACCATCGAAGCAGTCGATAACCGGCGACAGATACACTTTGCCTGCCGGGATCTGGAATTCGTAAGGTCCGTGAGCCATTTATGATGAGGAGCGGCGGCGTAGAAGTCGCGATTGATGATGTTCTCCGGCGCAGGGCCAATTTCTCCACGATAGGAGCCGTAACGACGTCGCCTGGTCGTGGCAGCGGCCAGACCTTCCTGTCGACTACCTTTTCCGAGATGAAGACCTGTTGCCTGATCAATGCCGCGCGAATCCGACGATAACCGTAGCAACGGTGATTGAGTTCGAAGATGTCGGTGATGACGCGACGGGCGTCAGCATGCCTGTCATCAACCAACAGCTGTGCACGGTGATAGAAGTAAGAACTGCGGGCAAGACTCAAAGCGGCTAACAGCTCCGGCAACGCATAAGTCTGTTTCAGGGCTGTTGATGTGCACCAAGAACTGACCCTTTGAGGGGTGTAGTTTTCATCGAAAATTGACCCACGTGATTCAATGTCCTGCTCAACCTTTGAGCAGGAGATACCAAGGTGATCACGGTGGGCATGCTAGCCAAGATCAGGCGGATGTATTTCCGCGAGAAGGTACCGCTGCGAGAGATTGCGCGACGCACGGGC
>NZ_JBIVYJ010000028.1:0-5533 GCF_044772185.1 Pandoraea sp. NPDC090278
AAAGCAAAAACCCCTTGCTACGTTGGTAGCAAGGGGTTTTTAAGGGGAGCCTGACGATTACCTACTTTCACACGGGTATCCGCACTATCATCGGCGTGGAGTCGTTTCACGGTCCTGTTCGGGATGGGAAGGGGTGGTTCCAACTCGCTATGGTCATCAGGCTTAACTTGTATGTTCTGCTGACCTGGGGTCAACAAAACCAATTCGGAAGAAGCGTAGTACAGCAAATATTGTGGGTTGTGAGTTGTATCGGCACAGCGATACTCACACCAGGAAAAACACACTGGTTATAGGATCAAGCCTTACGGGCAATTAGTATCAGTTAGCTTAACGCATTACTGCGCTTCCACACCTGACCTATCAACGTCCTGGTCTTGAACGACCCTTCAAAGGAATCGAGTTCCTAGGGAAGTCTCATCTTAAGGCGAGTTTCCCGCTTAGATGCTTTCAGCGGTTATCTCTTCCGAACATAGCTACCCGGCGATGCCACTGGCGTGACAACCGGTACACCAGAGGTTCGTCCACTCCGGTCCTCTCGTACTAGGAGCAGCCCCCTTCAAACTTCCAACGCCCACGGCAGATAGGGACCAAACTGTCTCACGACGTTTTAAACCCAGCTCACGTACCTCTTTAAATGGCGAACAGCCATACCCTTGGGACCGGCTACAGCCCCAGGATGAGATGAGCCGACATCGAGGTGCCAAACACCGCCGTCGATATGAACTCTTGGGCGGTATCAGCCTGTTATCCCCAGAGTACCTTTTATCCGTTGAGCGATGGCCCTTCCATACAGAACCACCGGATCACTATGACCTGCTTTCGCACCTGCTCGACTTGTCAGTCTCGCAGTTAAGCACGCTTTTGCCATTGCACTATCAGCACGATTTCCGACCGTACCTAGCGTACCTTCGTACTCCTCCGTTACACTTTGGGAGGAGACCGCCCCAGTCAAACTGCCTACCATGCACTGTCCCCGATCCGGATTACGGACCTAGGTTAGAACCTCAAACAAGCCAGGGTGGTATTTCAAGGACGGCTCCACAGAAACTAGCGTTCCTGCTTCAAAGCCTCCCACCTATCCTACACAGACCGGTTCAAAGTCCAATGCAAAGCTACAGTAAAGGTTCATGGGGTCTTTCCGTCTAGCCGCGGGTAGATTGCATCATCACAAACACTTCAACTTCGCTGAGTCTCGGGAGGAGACAGTGTGGCCATCGTTACGCCATTCGTGCAGGTCGGAACTTACCCGACAAGGAATTTCGCTACCTTAGGACCGTTATAGTTACGGCCGCCGTTTACCGGGACTTCAATCAAGAGCTTGCACCCCATCATTTAATCTTCCGGCACCGGGCAGGCGTCACACCCTATACGTCCACTTTCGTGTTTGCAGAGTGCTGTGTTTTTATTAAACAGTCGCAGCCACCAGTTTATTGCAACCCCTTCACCCTCTTGGCGCAGGCCAATCAAGCTACAAGGGCGTACCTTATCCCGAAGTTACGGTACCAATTTGCCGAGTTCCTTCTCCCGAGTTCTCTCAAGCGCCTTAGAATACTCATCTCGCCCACCTGTGTCGGTTTGCGGTACGGTCTCGTATGACTGAAGCTTAGAGGCTTTTCTTGGAACCACTTCCAATTGCTTCGTGAACAAGTTCACTCGCCCCACAGCCTTGAATTACGCGCCCGGATTTGCCTAAGCGCCTTCTCCACTGCAGGGACCGGGACTTCCAACACCCGGACAACCTTCCGCGATCCGTCCCCCCATCGCATCATACGACGGTGCAGGAATATTAACCTGCTTCCCATCAGCTACGCATCTCTGCCTCGCCTTAGGGGCCGACTCACCCTACGCCGATGAACGTTGCGTAGGAAACCTTGGGCTTACGGCGAGGGGGCCTTTCACCCCCTTTATCGCTACTCATGTCAGCATTCGCACTTCTGATACCTCCAGCATCCTTTACAAGACACCTTCACAGGCTTACAGAACGCTCTCCTACCATGCGAGCAAGCTCGCATCCGCAGCTTCGGTATATTGCTTAGCCCCGTTACATCTTCCGCGCAGGACGACTCGATCAGTGAGCTATTACGCTTTCTTTAAAGGGTGGCTGCTTCTAAGCCAACCTCCTGACTGTTTTAGCCTTCCCACTTCGTTTCCCACTTAGCAATATTTAGGGACCTTAGCTGGCGGTCTGGGTTGTTTCCCTCTTGACACCGGACGTTAGCACCCGATGTCTGTCTCCCGTGATTGCACTCTTCGGTATTCGGAGTTTGCTATGGCGAAGTAATCCGCAATGGACCCTTCAACCATGACAGTGCTCTACCCCCGAAGGTGATACACGAGGCACTACCTAAATAGTTTTCGGAGAGAACCAGCTATTTCCAAGTTTGTTTAGCCTTTCACCCCTATCCACAGCTCATCCCCTAACTTTTCAACGTTAGTGGGTTCGGTCCTCCAGTACGTGTTACCGCACCTTCAACCTGGCCATGGATAGATCACTTGGTTTCGGGTCTACACCCAGCGACTAAACGCCCTATTCGGACTCGCTTTCGCTACGCCTTCCCTATTCGGTTAAGCTCGCCACTGAATGTAAGTCGCTGACCCATTATACAAAAGGTACGCCGTCACCCCTTACGAGGCTCCGACTGTTTGTATGCATGCGGTTTCAGGATCTATTTCACTCCCCTCCCGGGGTTCTTTTCGCCTTTCCCTCACGGTACTGGTTCACTATCGGTCGATTACGAGTATTTAGCCTTGGAGGATGGTCCCCCCATCTTCAGACAGGATTTCACGTGTCCCGCCCTACTTTTCTCAAGCTTAGTTCCACACCAGGGTTTTCTCATACGGGGCTATCACCCACTATGGCCGGACTTTCCATTCCGTTTTGATAACACCGGTGCTAAATCTTGAAGGCTGGTCCCATTTCGCTCGCCACTACTTTGGGAATCTCGGTTGATTTCTTTTCCTGCAGCTACTTAGATGTTTCAGTTCGCCGCGTTCGCTCCACTAGACCTATGTATTCAGTCTAGGGTGACCCAAAGGGCCGGGTTTCCCCATTCGGACATTTGTGGATCAAAGCTTATTTGCCAGCTCCCCACAACTTTTCGCAGGCTATCGCGTCCTTCATCGCCTGTAATCGCCAAGGCATCCACCACATGCACTTATTCGCTTGACCCTATAACGAGTGTGTCTCGCCGAAGCCAGACATTCGCTATAGGTTGAGTATTAGCGTTGTGCCGTATTCCAAGTCATCTTTCGATCACTTTTAATACATTTGATACAATCACAACCCGTACAATTTCCACGCGCCATCTCTAACGCGCTTCCGTTGTACTACTACTTCTTCCAAATTGTTAAAGAACATAAACTGCATGACATTGCTGTCATTCAAAAGCATTCACTTAACTTGTAATTCATCACAGGGGATTTACTACAGACGTAAAGCGCTTTTGACTGACATCGATGTGATCTAAGGTATTGGTGGAGGATGACGGGATCGAACCGACGACCCCCTGCTTGCAAAGCAGGTGCTCTCCCAGCTGAGCTAATCCCCCAATCAAGCCGACTTACCACCACTTGAGTCTATCGCACGGTGGTTAAAAGCTTTGGTGGGTCTAGATGGACTCGAACCATCGACCCCCGCCTTATCAAGACGGTGCTCTAACCAACTGAGCTATAGACCCGACTTAGATCTACGCAGTCAACAACCGATAAGCGTGAACACTCAACTTCCAGTGCATGCTCTAGAAAGGAGGTGATCCAGCCGCAGGTTCCCCTACGGCTACCTTGTTACGACTTCACCCCAGTCATGAATCCTGCCGTGGTAAGCGCCCTCCTTACGGTTAGGCTACCTACTTCTGGCAAAACCCACTCCCATGGTGTGACGGGCGGTGTGTACAAGACCCGGGAACGTATTCACCGCGACATGCTGATCCGCGATTACTAGCGATTCCAGCTTCACGCAGTCGAGTTGCAGACTGCGATCCGGACTACGATCGGTTTTCTGGGGTTAGCTCCACCTCGCGGTTTGGCAGCCCTCTGTACCGACCATTGTATGACGTGTGAAGCCCTACCCATAAGGGCCATGAGGACTTGACGTCATCCCCACCTTCCTCCGGTTTGTCACCGGCAGTCTCCTTAGAGTGCTCTTGCGTAGCAACTAAGGACAAGGGTTGCGCTCGTTGCGGGACTTAACCCAACATCTCACGACACGAGCTGACGACAGCCATGCAGCACCTGTGTTACGGTTCTCTTTCGAGCACATCCACCTCTCAGCGGACTTCCGTACATGTCAAGGGTAGGTAAGGTTTTTCGCGTTGCATCGAATTAATCCACATCATCCACCGCTTGTGCGGGTCCCCGTCAATTCCTTTGAGTTTTAATCTTGCGACCGTACTCCCCAGGCGGTCAACTTCACGCGTTAGCTACGTTACTAAGGAAATGAATCCCCAACAACTAGTTGACATCGTTTAGGGCGTGGACTACCAGGGTATCTAATCCTGTTTGCTCCCCACGCTTTCGTGCATGAGCGTCAGTATTGGCCCAGGGGGCTGCCTTCGCCATCGGTATTCCTCCACATCTCTACGCATTTCACTGCTACACGTGGAATTCTACCCCCCTCTGCCATACTCTAGCCTTGCAGTCACGAATGCAGTTCCCAGGTTGAGCCCGGGGATTTCACATCCGTCTTACAAAACCGCCTGCGCACGCTTTACGCCCAGTAATTCCGATTAACGCTTGCACCCTACGTATTACCGCGGCTGCTGGCACGTAGTTAGCCGGTGCTTATTCTTCCGGTACCGTCATCCCCCCGAGGTATTAACCCAGAGGATTTCTTTCCGGACAAAAGTGCTTTACAACCCGAAGGCCTTCTTCACACACGCGGCATTGCTGGATCAGGCTTTCGCCCATTGTCCAAAATTCCCCACTGCTGCCTCCCGTAGGAGTCTGGGCCGTGTCTCAGTCCCAGTGTGGCTGGTCGTCCTCTCAGACCAGCTACAGATCGTCGCCTTGGTAAGCTTTTACCCCACCAACTAGCTAATCTGATATCGGCCGCTCTTGTAGCGCGAGGCCCGAAGGTCCCCCGCTTTCCTCCTCAGAGCGTATGCGGTATTAATCCGGCTTTCGCCGAGCTATCCCCCACTACAAGGTACGTTCCGATATATTACTCACCCGTTCGCCACTCGCCACCAGGTGCAAGCACCCGTGCTGCCGTTCGACTTGCATGTGTAAGGCATGCCGCCAGCGTTCAATCTGAGCCAGGATCAAACTCTTCAGTTTAAACCTGTTACTGTTTTCGGTTTTTCGTGATAAATCACTAGAACCGGTCGCTCTCAAAGTATGCTGACAAGTTAATTACTTAACTTACCTATTACTATGTGAGCCTCAATAAATTTAAAGCTTATCTGCCGAAGCAGACGCACTATTCATCGAGTGCCCACACTTATCGGTTGTTTAATTTTTAAAGATCAATCGCATCCGACTTCACTTCGTCGCTTAATTACCGCGCCGTCGCTTCGTTTTCTGCGTCGCTGCATCA
>NZ_JBIVYJ010000029.1:0-5158 GCF_044772185.1 Pandoraea sp. NPDC090278
CGCGGCAGTCGCGCCAGACTTTATAGCGTTCGCTGCGCTTCGGCTCTGCGTCTATGGCTCCGAGCGATGGATTGAGTTCTGAACAGCATCCCTAGGCCTTTTTTTAACAATTCGTTGGCATTCTTCAGCAGATCATGTTCAAGCTGCAACTGCCTGATGTCGCGTTGAAGCGATTCGACCTTACGCCCCAGTTCTGTCCGCTCAGGCGAAGCTGCCGGATTCTTATGGCGTCAGCCTGCCCGCTGCGGCTGCCACCAATGCCCCGCCCCCTGCCAGCACGCAAACCGCCACGCCGAGCGAGATGCCGCCTCCGCCGCCGGATGGGCCTGCACTTCGGCACTCCCGGTCCGCGCAGCCCTATGGGTGCGGCCGGGCACGGCGGTCCGGGCTTCGCTGCGGTTCGCACCATCGAGGAGATCGCGCATCTCTATCGCGTCGGAGGCCATCCGGAGAACGTCCTGCCGTTCCATCGCGAAACGCTGACGCAAACGCGCGATCCGATGCTGCGGCACCACCTGCGCGAGGCCATCGCACGTGAGGAACTGAAGCCCGCCGACACCACGGCGGCCATCATCACGTTGCGCGCGCAACTGAGCGAAGACCTCGCCGCACTCCCCTCGCCCGATGCCAAGCGTCGCTAAGCGCTGACGCGCACCGCACCCCGCGACACTGCGTCAACGGGTGCGCCGCTCACGCGTCAAAAGGCGTACTTCGCGCCGACGTTCACGAGCACGCCGCGCATGCCGCCCGTGCCAAAACTCTTCTGATACGACACACGACCGTACAGCGAGAAGCTCGCGCCCTGCACACTGTTCACCCCCAGCGAGAACATCATCGAATCGCCGTACTTCCCGGTCTGGAACATCGCGTCGCTGACCTGAACGCTGGTGCCGCCCACGAACGCATGAATGACGTCGAACCCGAAGTACGGCGTGATGCGTCCGGTGCTGACATCGAAGGGACGTGTGAGGCGCACACCAAGCCGTCCGGTGAACTGGTTCTGTGAGCCGATGTTGACGGAGAGTCCATCGGCATCGGTCACGTTGTCGAAACCGAGGTGCTGACCGACGAACTGCAATTGCGGTTCGAGATTCATGCCATACGCGAGCGCCAGCGGATACCCGGCTTCGATGGACTCCGCGTAGCTGTTGCCCCGCATCGGCGCGACATCGCCGCGAGCCTCGGTCGTCGTGCGCCCGTTGAACCAGCCGACCGACGCGATGCCGTCCACGTACCAGCCCTGCTGGCTCTGATACGTCCCGTAGCCATACAGACGATAGACACTCGCACGCGTGGTGCTCGGCCCGTCGATGGCGGTCGGTTCGTAATGCAGCCATCCCATCGAGCCAGCCGCACCGAAGCGCCATGTGCCGTTGTCGGTGAAGTGCTTGAAGAGATTCCCACCGATCTGAATCGCACCGTAATCGGCGTTCATGTCGTAACCGAACGCCTGAAAGCTCTGGTTGGAGCGGTACTTGAAGCTACCGCCGTAACCGCGCATGAACATCTCACCCGGTCCGCGATCGCGGCCGAGAATCCGGTCGTCGCGCACTTCGCCCAGACGCCGGTGCAACGAGTCGATGTCCGTCATCCCCGCTTGCAGGAAAGCCGCTGGCGCGCTCAGATAAGACGCCACCTGCGGTGCCACCTCACGTCGTGCATCCGGCTGCACCGGCTCGTCGACGCCACCACCGGGGTTGCCCGGCTCCTCGGGATCGACGCCCCCTCCGGGCGACACGTAGGCACTCTGCAACCGGTAGTCCCAATAGCCCGCACCGGTGCCGACGAGGTTCTGCGTCGGGTCGGCCGTCCCATGCGCCGAACCGGGACCGTAGGCATAGATCCGGTATTCGTATGGCGAATTCGATGCCACCACATAGCCGCCCGACAGACTGAACGCGTTGAACGTCGATGCACCCGCCACCTGCACCACCGAAATCCCTTCGCTGTTGGTGATCACCCCGCTGGGCGACGTCAGTGCACCCGGGCTGCCCGTCGTCGGCTTGATGTGCAGCGTCGTCGTGCCGCTCGCGCTGCCTTGAATCAGCAGACGGTCGGTGTACTGATTCGACAGCGCGCCGCCTGCGCTCAGATACGTGTTGAGCGCTATCGCGCCACTGCCGCCGCTCAGCGTCGAGTTCGTCAGATTGACGTTGGCGATGCCGCCGTAGATCCACAACGCGACGCCGTCGTCCGACGTCACCGTCGTATCCTGCAACGTCATGTTGTAGCCGCCTGCTCGCAGCGGGGCCGCGATGCCTGCGCGCGACACGACGGTCAACGCGGGCGATGGAACATCGCTGCCGAGATCCGTCGGCGCGGGGGGACCGGTGTGTCGATGGCGAACGGCAGGGCCGGATCGGACGACGGGAGCAACGGGGTCGTCGCAGGCAAGGTCGGCAAACCGGGCGTCGGGGCCGACGTCAGGACACCGCCTAGCGTCTGCGGCGCGTCGAACACAATGGCGGCTGTGCCTGCGCCGGTGGCGCGTATCGTCGAACCAGTCGCATTGAACATGCCGCCGTTCTCGATGCGCACGGCGTACGCATTGGTCCCCGCCGTGGTGATCGACGTCCCCTCGTCGGTCGCGCTGCTGCGCTGCAGGTTGATGGTCCCGGCGTTGGCGTAGATGCCGTAAGTGCTCGCCTGATCGGTCGTAATGGAACCGCCGGCGAAGTTGGTCGTGCTGCCCGTCCGCCCATAAATGCCGTAAGCCTGCGTGCCGTGCGTGGCGATGGCGAAGTCGGACAGATTCGCCTTCGCTGAGCCGCCGCTGGAAAGCAAGCCATGAGCCGTTTGCCCCTGCGTGGTGATCGAGCCGCCATTCAACATCGCCGTGCTACCGGAGATCCACATGCCGTAGGCGGAGGTGCCTTGCGTGTTCACCGCGACCTGCGATCCGGTGACGGTCGACGTGCCGTTCACGAGCAAGCCGTAGGCCGAGTCCTGCGTGGTAGAGAGACTCAACCGGTTCAGGTTGCCGCTCGCCGAGCCGATACGCACCGCGTGGCTCCTAGCGCCGGTCGTGCTGACGGTCACGGTGCCGGGCGTATTGGGGTCGGAGTTCGTGTTGAGCGTACCGTCCCACTCGGCGTTCAGTCCGAGATTGCCTGCCACCGCCGTCGTGATGGTCGAGTTGCCGTTAATGGTGGCGATGGAGCCGTTGTACACCTTAACACCGCCCCCGACCGCAGCGTTCGACCTCACCGTCGAGTTCGTGAGCGTGGTGTTGCTGCCACCCCAGGAACGCACCCCCCAACTGTCCTGCCCGTTCACGGTGATCGACGTGTTGCTCAGATTGATGATCGACGATGCGCCGTAGGTACGCATGCCATCGGCTTTCAGTCCCGTGGTCACAATGGTCACGTTGGCACCGGTCAGTACCGAGTTGCCTTGCGACACTTCAGGCATGTAGACGCCGTGCACCTGCTCGCCGACGCCGGTCAGCAACACGCCCGCCTGACTCGCGACGATATTGACGGTGCCGTTCGCGACGTAAAGCGCGTAGTTCGGCGCACCCGCAAGATAGTCCGACGTCACCGACACCACGCCGGGAACACCGAGATTCGGATTGATCGTGACATTCGCGCCGCTAAACACCCAGATCCCGGTGCCGCTGCGTTGTGTAGGATACGGTGGCGCGGGGTGAATCGTCACGCTCCCCTGAATCACGCCGACCGGCACCACATTGCCGTCGTAATATTGTTCGTACGTGAGCGTGGTTCCGGAGACGATTTCTGGCAGCGGAAAGATTTGTGCGTGCGCGGCACCGGCAGCACCGGCAGCACCGGCGAGTAGGCAGGCCAATGACGCCACCGTCGCGACGGGATAACGGCGGAGCAAGCGTTCGTGCTTGGCTTGAGTCACTCTACCTCCTGAGGGATGGAGTCAAGCAGACACATCAGTAGCAATAGGAAGCATTTGAAAATTCGAAACTCAGCATCTCAGGGGATACGTAAGCGTCAATCCGAGGCCGTCTTGAGGATCAGAACTTGACTTCCGAGAGCTGCTGATTCGCGAGCACGAGATCGAAGGCGACGGGATCGAAGCTGCCGCCGCACCACTCAAGGAAGTGGTCGTGCTCTTCGTGCCTCGGATCGGCGATCGCTTCGAGGAAGTCGGTATATCCTGGCACTCCACCGACGTCTTCCGGTGGACACGCATTCTGCCCGTCCAGGCACAACGGCCGGCGCATATCTGGATCAGGCACGAGTGCCTTCTCGACTTTGATCCGATGCTGCCAGTTGTCACCGTAGTCGTAGACGTAGGTGAATGACTTCAGCCCGCCCAGCGCCTTCGCCAGCGTGACCCGTGCTTCACTGAGCATCGGTGGATCGCTCTGGAAGCCGAAGTCATCAGGTTCACCATAGTTGGTTTCGCCGAAGACGAACTCGTGCAGGTGCCCGCCTTCCCAGCCCATGGCCAGTTGCAGCACGACATGCAGCTTGCCCAGCCGGATCGAGCCGGGAACGATGATTCGTCGCCAGATCACCGGCTTGATGTACTTCAGCTCAACGCGCAGTACGTAATCGGGCACTGGTGCCTTGACCAGGCGTACGGCAGGTTTGCGGTGTTGGACCATCTGATTGATTGTCAGGCGGCTTGCTGCTCGATGTGTGCAGCCGGCATCAGGCGCCACGGCAGCAACTCGTCGATGCGGTTGATGGGATGATGGGATGATCGGCGATGCGCTCAAGCACCGTGCGCAGGTAGGCAAACGGCTCGATGCCGTTCAGGCGTGCCGTACCGATCAGGCTATAGATCACCGCCGCGCTTTCGCCACCACCGTCGGAGCCTGCGAACAGATAATTGCGCCTGCGGAGAACCAGCGGCCTGATCGCGCGCTCCGCCGTATTGTTGTCCACCTCGATGCGCCCGTCTTCGCAAAAGCGTGTCAGTGCATGCCAGTGCCCCAGCGAGTATTTAATCGCCTTCGCCAGCCCCGACTTCGCCGATACCTGTGACAGTGACCTGCCCGGTGATTTTCGGATCAGTTGAAACTTGAGAGAATGGCTTCCAAGGGAGAAAGGAAGTCATGAAGAAGAGCCGGTTCACGGAAGAGCAAATGGTCACGATCCTGCGCGAGGCGGACAAGGCGCCGGTCGCCGAGGTGTCGAAGAAGCACGGGATCAGCGAGCAGACGATCTACAACTGGCGT
>NZ_JBIVYJ010000030.1:0-4637 GCF_044772185.1 Pandoraea sp. NPDC090278
TGACTGGAGATATTGGCGTTAGTCGTCATGTCGTAAATCTTGTTACTCGCGGTGACGCCGGACACTCTCACGGCGGCTTTTGCGATCGTCGCTGTAACCGCACGTTGGCTAATTGATGCAAGCGTGTAGTTGGTCGTATCCGTCAGCAATGCACGGATATTCACCGTCTGGTCACCGGCCGATGCGTTGGCAAAGGTGCCAGACAGCGTCGCAAGGCTCGCGTTCACCGAGTTGAGCGTCACCCCGTTAGCCTTATTCGCATCCCCCATGGCTACCGTTACGATGCCGCCGTTGATGTTGGCGTTGGTCGTTGTGTCATAGACCTTATTGCTTGCCGACAGGCCGGAAATTGTCACGTTGGCCTTCTCGATTGTCGCAATGGCCGTGCGCTGGCTCCCGGAGGTCAACGTATAGTTGGTGGTATCCGAAAGTGCGCTCGTCAGCGTCACGGACTGCCTACCGGCGGAACCGTTTGCAAAACGCCCCGACGTGGTGACAAAACTTGAGTCGTATCTCTTGACGGTTGTTCCGTCCGCCGCGTTAGCATCCCCCATATCTACGCCGACCAAGCCTTGGCTGACATTGGCATTAGTGGTTCCATCGTAAACCTTGTTCCATGTCTGCACGTTTTGCACGGTGACGTTCGCCTTGGCGATGGTGGCCGTGGTGTTCGTCTGGCTGCCTGCGGCAACTGAATAGTTAGTCGTGTCAGTCAGCGCGGCATTAATGTTGACCGTCTGATTGCCGGCCGACGCATTGGCGAACTGCCCACTGACCGTGTAGTTGTTGAACGCCGAGGCAGCGGCCAGCGAACCGTTAGCGGCCGACGCATTACCCAACTGCACCGTTGCCGTGCCGTTGCTCGACAGGCGAGCATTCGTGGTGGTGTCGAAGACCTTTCCGCTTGCCGTCACGCCGGACAGAGTGACAGTGGCCTTGGTGATGGTCGCGGTTGTGCTCATGGGAGTCTTCGCCGCCAACGTGAAGTTGGCCGTATCGGTCAACACGGTATTGATGTTCACTGTTTGTTGACCGGCCGAAGCATTGGCAAAATCTCCTCTGACTGTCGCAACACTGGTATTCACGCTGCTAATGGTGCTGCCGTCTGCGCGACTGCTATCGCCCATGGCCACAGTAATGTTCGCGCCTCGCACATCGGCATTGGTGGTCGTGTCATAGACCTTGTCGCTTGCGGAGACGTTGGCGACACTCACTTTCGCCTTGGCGATTGTGGCATTGACCTGGCTTTGGCTGCCCGATGCCAACGTGTAGTTGGCAGTGTCGGTAAGCGCCGTATTGATGTTGACGGCTTTGCGCCCTGCCGATGCACTTGTGAACGCGCCTGTAACGGTTGCTACGCTCGCGTCTTGCGAGTCGACCGTGCTGCCGTCCGCACGATTAGCGTTACCTAGGGAGACGGTGACCAAACCCTGGGTGACATTGGCATTCGTCGTGCCGTCATACACCTTGTTCCAGGCAGATGCTCCTGTGACTGAGACGTTGGCCTTGGAAATCGTCGCGCTCACCTGGCTTGCAGCTCCCGAAACCAGTGAGTAGTTGGTGGTGTCAGTCAGCGCGGCATTAATGTTGACCGTCTGATTGCCGGCCGACGCATTGGCGAACTGCCCACTGACCGTGTAGTTGTTGAACGCCGAGGCAGCGGCCAGCGAACCGTTAGCAGCCGACGCATTACCCAACTGCACCGTTGCCGTGCCGTTGTTCGACAGGCTGGCATTGGTGGTCCTGTCGTAGACCTTGTTGTTGGCCTGAGCGCCAGAGATCGTCACATTCGCCTTGGCGATGGTGGCCGTGGTGTTCGTCTGGCTTGCCGAAGCGAGCGAGTAGTTGGTGGTGTCAGTCAGCGCGGCATTAATGTTGACCGTCTGATTGCCGGCCGACGCATTGGCGAACTGCCCACTGACCGTGTAGTTGTTGAACGCCGAGGCAGCGGCCAGCGAACCGTTAGCGGCCGACGCATTACCCAGCTGCACCGTTGCCGTGCCGTTGCTCGACAGGCTGGCGTTGGTGGTGGTGTCGTAGACCTTGTTGTTGACCTGAGCGCCGATGATCGTGACATTTGCCTTGGCGATGGTGGCCGTGGTGTTCGTCTGGCTGCCTGCGGCAACTGAATAGTTAGTCGTGTCAGTCAGCGCGGTATTGATGTTGACCGTCTGATTGCCGGCCGACGCATTGGCGAACTGCCCACTGACCGTGTAGTTGTTGAACGCCGAGGCAGCGGCCAGCGAACCGTTAGCGGCCGACGCATTACCCAGCTGCACCGTTGCCGTGCCGTTGCTCGACAGGCTGGCATTGGTGGTGGTGTCGTAGACCTTGTTGTTGGCCCGAGCGCCAGCGATCGTCACATTCGCCTTGGCGATGGTGGCCGTGGTGTTCGTCTGGCTTGCCGAAGCGAGCGAGTAGTTAGTGGTATCGGTCAGTGCGGCATTAAGGTTGACCGTCTGATTACCCGCCGACGCATTGGCGAACTGCCCACTGACCGTGTAGTTGTTGAACGCCGAGGCAGCGGCCAGCGAACCGTTAGCAGCCGACGCATTACCCAGCTGCACCGTTGCCGTGCCGTTGTTCGACAGGCTGGCGTTGGTGGTGGTGTCGTAGACCTTGTTGTTGGCCTGAGCACCGGCGATCGTCACATTCGCCTTGGCGATGGTGGCCGTGGTGTTCGTCTGGCTTGCCGAAGCGAGCGAGTAGTTAGTGGTGTCGGTCAGTGCAGCATTAAGGTTGACCGTCTGATTGCCGGCCGACGCATTGGCGAACTGCCCACTGACCGTGTAGTTGTTGAACGCCGAGGCAGCGGCCAGCGAACCGTTAGCGGCCGACGCGTTACCCAACTGCACCGTTGCCGTGCCGTTGCTCGACAGGCTGGCGTTGGTGGTCGTGTCGTAGACCTTGTTGTTGGCCTGAGCGCCAGAGATCGTCACATTCGCCTTGGCGATGGTGGCCGTGGTGTTCGTCTGGCTGCCTGCGGCAACTGAATAGTTAGTCGTGTCAGTCAGCGCGGCATTAATGTTGACCGTCTGATTACCCGCCGACGCATTGGCGAACTGCCCACTGACCGTGTAGTTGTTGAACGCCGAGGCAGCGGCCAGCGAACCGTTAGCGGCCGACGCATTACCCAGCTGCACCGTTGCCGTGCCGTTGCTCGACAGGCTGGCATTGGTGGTGGTGTCGTAGACCTTGTCGTTGGCCCGAGCGCCAGCGATCGTCACATTCGCCTTGGCGATGGTGGCCGTGGTGTTCGTCTGGCTTGCCGAAGCGAGCGAGTAGTTCGTGGTGTCAGTCAGTGCAGCATTAAGGTTGACCGTCTGATTGCCGGCCGACGCATTGGCGAACTGCCCACTGACCGTGTAGTTGTTGAACGCCGAGGCAGCGGCCAGCGAACCGTTAGCGGCCGACGCGTTACCCAACTGTACCGTTGCCGTGCCGTTGTTCGACAGGCTGGCGTTGGTGGTGGTGTCGTAGACCTTGTTGTTGGCCTGAGCACCGGCGATCGTCACATTCGCCTTAGCGATGGTGGCCGTGGTGTTCGTCTGGCTTGCCGAAGCGAGCGAGTAGTTTGTCGTGTCGGTCAGTGCAGCATTAAGGTTGACCGTCTGATTACCGGCCGACGCATTGGCGAACTGCCCACTGACCGTGTAGTTGTTGAACGCCGAGGCAGCGGCCAGCGAACCGTTAGCGGCCGACGCATTACCCAGCTGCACCGTTGCCGTGCCGTTGCTCGACAGGCTGGCGTTGGTCGTGGTGTCGTAGACCTTGTTGTTGGCCTGAGCACCGGCGATCGTCACATTCGCCTTGGCGATGGTGGCCGTGGTGTTCGTCTGGCTGCCTGCGGCAACTGAATAGTTAGTCGTGTCAGTCAGCGCGGCATTAAGGTTGACCGTCTGATTACCCGCCGACGCATTGGCGAACTGCCCACTGACCGTGTAGTTGTTGAACGCCGAGGCAGCGGCTAGCGAACCGTTAGCGGCCGACGCGTTACCCAACTGCACCGTTGCCGTGCCGTTGCTCGACAGGCTGGCGTTGGTGGTCGTGTCGTAGACCTTGTTGTTGGCCTGAGCGCCAGAGATCGTCACATTCGCCTTGGCGATGGTGGCCGTGGTGTTCGTCTGGCTGCCTGCGGCAACTGAATAGTTAGTCGTGTCAGTCAGCGCGGCATTAATGTTGACCGTCTGATTGCCGGCCGACGCATTGGCGAACTGCCCACTGACCGTGTAGTTGTTGAACGCCGAGGCAGCGGCCAGCGAACCGTTAGCGGCCGACGCATTACCCAGTTGCACCGTTGCCGTGCCGTTGCTCGACAGGCTGGCGTTGGTGGTGGTGTCGTAGACCTTGTCGTTGGCCCGAGCGCCAGCGATCGTCACATTCGCCTTGGCGATGGTGGCCGTGGTGTTCGTCTGGCTGCCTGCGGCAACTGAATAGTTAGTCGTGTCAGTCAGCGCGGTATTGATGTTGACCGTCTGATTGCCGGCCGACGCATTGGCGAACTGCCCACTGACCGTGTAGTTGTTGAACGCCGAGGCAGCAGCCAGCGAACCGTTAGCGGCCGACGCATTACCCAGCTGCACCGTTGCCGTGCCGTTGTTCGACAGGCTGGCGTTGGTGGTGGTGTCGTAGACCTT
>NZ_JBIVYJ010000031.1:0-3966 GCF_044772185.1 Pandoraea sp. NPDC090278
CCTTTTGGGCCCTGTCTCCCGGGGTTGGGGACCTCCGTGGTTTTGTTTTTTTTTAAGCGCTGGCCCCCCGGGCCGTTTTTTGCGCCCCCCCCCCCCCCCCCCCCCCCCCCCCCCACCCCCCGAGACCACGCATGACACAGGTAGCATCGGATGCCGAGATTTGACGCGGTGGATTTGCAAGCTTTTCATATGGATAGTGCGTGCTGGCTTGCGCTCTTCGGGCCAATGCCACGCGTCACGGCTGCAATCCGCACAACGATGCGCCGGGCACTAGGCTTACACAGTCAACCGAGCTGATTATTGCCATATGTCAATTGAGAAAATATCGATGTTTTTCGAAATCGAGACATCGATTGGGTGCACTTGCTCCGTAGGCGGCGAATAAGGCATCGACGCCTTTGTTGATACCGTGACTCTACCGGCGCTCAATCTCCTCGATACATGTTTTAGGATTCTGAGTTTCGCAGATTTCACAATGGCTCGAACCGCTACGAATCGTGCGCGGTAGTTCACCGGGGAATGCATTTCGTGGGAGGAATCGAGGCACCGCTTACCGATCCAACACGCTCTCGAGAATCGACAGAGCTGCGCGGCGAATCGACGAACTGCGCACCAAACATTTGCGACCAACCGGCCACATCTCGATGTCCGGTTATCGTGCGTGGCGCCAGTTTCCATCGACAAGACTGGCAGAAGGCGTTTGGCGGCCGGCGTGGGCGACAACAAATGTGAACACAGGATTTCAGTCGGGAGTGGACTTCTTACTGCACGAGGTCATGCGGGACGCTTTGAGCTTCAGCGATTTTGCTGGCATGTATCGGCAGCGGCACGAAGCACGCCACCCCAGGTCTGATCCACCAAGGCTCTCATAGGGTCGTTTCCGGTTGCACAGCCCGATATGATCACCGCTCAGAGCGTGCGTCGAGGTCATTTCGCCATGTCCTTGGTTCGTTTACCTGAACCATCGCCGGCTCAAGCCCCGGTCATCTATTCATCTGGCCACCTGGAGTTGCACGGTCACTTCTGAATTTGATGCGGTACACGCTACCGTGATCACAACTACCGGTGTATGGGGTTACCTTTCGATGTCAGACCAGATGTAATTCGCCCGCGGCATGAAGCAACTCATCGCGGAATCGAGGATCGGCAATAGCGATCAGGCTTAATGCTCTCTCTGTAGATGATTTACCTTTAAGATCCGTCCAGCCGTACTCAGTGACCACAATGTGGGTATCGATGCGTGGTGTGGTGACCGGGCCATCCAACCGGGGAACAATTCGCGAAATCTGACCTTTTGCGGCAGTGGCACGACACGCGATAATGGACTTCCCCCCCTTGGAGGCATAGGCTCCACGCACGAAATCCAGTTGGCCACCCGAGGCACTGTATTGGTGGCCGAGCACGTGCTCTGAGTTACATGCACCTGTCAGGTCGACCTGCAGCGTCGCATTGACCGAGATCACGCGGTCGTTTTGGGCGATGATGTGAGGATCATTCACGTAGTCAACCGGCTGACTGTAGATCGCGGGATTATCGTCGATGAATTGGTACATTGACTTCTGTCCCATCGCGAAGGTGAACACCGTTTTGCCAATATCCAGCGCCTTGCGGCGGTTGTTAACCACTCCTCGCTGGATCAAATCAATCATCCCAGGACACAGAGCCTCCGTATGAATGCCCAGGTCGTTGCGTGTGGTGAGCTGTGCGCAAACAAAGTTCGGCAATGCACCCACCCCCATTTGCAAGCATGCGCCGTCTGGAACCATCTCAGCGATCGTACGACCGATGGCTTCGTCCTCTGGGTCTGCCCGGCGAATCGGCAACTCGAACAGAGGGACCGTATGTTCGACGATCGCGCTGACCTGTGAAACGTGAATTTGCGCGCCATTACCCTGGACACGAGGCATATTCTCATTGACTTCGACGATCACTCGACGAGCGGTCTGTACCAGTCGGCTCGAGTAATCGTTGCCGGTGCCGAGACTGAAGTACCCGTGGCGATCCATCGGCGACACAATCATCAGTAAGGTATCGATGCCGATATGTTCGCTAAGCAGCCGTGGTGCCTGATGAAATGTACTCGGCACGAAGCTGACCACCTTGCGCCCATCTTCCAGTCCGCGCTTGATGAGCGCGCGCTCCGCAGAGGTGATGAACATGCTGAATGGGGCAATTCGATCGTTGAGTTCGTAACGAAGGATTGTCTCGTTGAGCAGCGGCGTCGATTCGTAATAGTAGGCCCGAATGCCTTCGACTTTGCCGTCCGCAGCACGATCGGCAAGTGCAGCGAGCAACGCTGGCGGTTCGGCTGCCGCCATTCCGACCGAGATCCGGCTACCCGGGTCGATAAGAGAGACTGCGACCTCCGGGACCGTGAGTTTCGATTGGTAGAGAGTGGCAATATCCATCGTGATTTTCCCCGCGATAACGGTTAGTAATTCGATTCTTCTTTGGGATGGTGTCCTCGACGGTAGACAAGAATCGTGCGTTCGAAGCTCATGACTTCGTTACCACTCTGGTTGATGCCGCGTGTCAGCACGGTGACGATGCCTTGCGTGGGGCGGCTCTTGGATTCGCGCTTGTGCAGTACGGTACTCTCTGCATAAAGCGTGTCGCCGGCGAATACCGGATGGCTGGCCCGGACCTTGTCCCAGCCCAGATTAGCGACCACCTTTGCGCTGACCGTGCGTACACTCATTCCGGTGAGCAGGGCCAGTGTGAACGTGGAATCAACCAGCAACTTCTTCCATTCGGTCTGGGCGGCATACGACGCGTCGAAATGTACCTGCTGGATGTTGAGCGTCAGCAGTGTGAACCACACGTTGTCCGCATCCAAAACGGTGCGTCCGGGACGATGTTCAAACGTGTCACCCGGAATGAAGTCCTCGTAGTACAACCCGGACGTTTCGCGATAGCGCTGATCGCCAACGTGCTTGTAGGCAGGCAGAATGTTATCCATGGCGTGCTCCTTCAGGAGAGGTGGAAATACCAGCCGCGGCGAGCACGCGACGCGCGTTGCGCGCCACGGCCTCGTCGATCATCACACCATCTAGCAGGCCAACTCCGGCAGCATTGACCGCAAGAATTGAATGTGCGTGTTCGACTTGCTCTGGCGTTGGCGCGAACGCGGCATTGATGACGGGAACCTGCCGCGGATGGATCGCGGCTTTGCCGACAAAGCCCATCTCAACAGCCTGTTCCACATCACGTTGAAAGCCAGCATCATCGTGTAGATCGAACCACGGCGAATCAATGGCATCGACACGCGCTCGGGCTGCGGCGGAAATCAGTCGCGCGCGGGCGATGAGGAGGTTCGGCGCGCGACTGTCACAGCCATAGTCCGCAGCCAGATCAGCTGTACCCAGCATTGTGGCGCGAAGCCGCGGCGTAGCTAATAGCGATTCATGGACTGCATCGACACCGCGGGCACTCTCAACCAATGCAACAAGCGCGGTGGACGCGCCAACTTCCGTCAATAGCCGGTCAATTATCTGGAGTTGAACGGGAGATTCCACCTTCGGTAGCAAGAGCAGGTTTGGGATTGCTTCGGCCTCAAGAATGGCGGTCAGGTCGTTGAGTCCGGCGCGAGTTCCCAGACCGTTGACCCTGATCACGCGAGCCGGCATGTCACTCGGTTCGGTCAATGTCTGCAGCGCGATGGATCTTGCTCTGTCTTTATCGACGGGGGCCACTGCGTCTTCCAGATCCATGATGAGAACGTCTGCGGCCACCGAAGCAGCTTTCGCAAATCGCTCGGGACGAGTGGCCGGGGTGAATAACCAGCTTCTAAGACTGGTGGGCATGGCCATGACCTCCTTGATAAGGTTGATCGTTCTGACGACATTCCGGCACAACGCATATCCCAGCATCATCCCCCGTTAAAACAGATATCGGAAGTTGGCCGTGCCCCAATAGGTGGGGGCCTGGCCCTGCGTGGAGCCGTTGAGCATGACGTACAGCTTGCTT
>NZ_JBIVYJ010000032.1:0-3028 GCF_044772185.1 Pandoraea sp. NPDC090278
GACGACTTATCCACACAGAAGTAGATGTACTACGCTGTTTTGGGTGGGTTAAATTTCGATGAAAACCCCGGGTCAACATTTGGTGAAAATCAACATTCCGGCGGACCGCCCCAGCCGTTCAACACCCACGCCGCACACCGGCTTGAGTCATTGCCCATTTGGCTTGCATCTTCAGCCAAATGGGCATTTGTGCTATATTGGGTATGTTGGCTTGCCAATTTGGAGAATCTAACGATGGCTACCCCCCGTACCCCTGACAAGAAGCCCACCCGTCCGAGCACCGGGGTGGCGAAGTCGCACATCGGCACTAACGGAATCGGTGCATGGCCGGATGATTTGGCTCTTTTCATGCGACTTGATCCGATCGCACAAAGCCGTGAAATCCGCACGGGCTTGGAGTCCAATATCATTGGCCGCGTCGCGGCTGAAGTCCTCAAGACGAGCGTTCAATCGTTGCTCGGTTACTTGCGGATCCCTTCGAGCACAGTGACGCGTAAGCTCGCCGCTGGAGAGCGGTTGAGTAGCGGCGAGTCGGATCGTGTGTCGCGTGTGATCCTGGTTCACGCACACGCGACTGATGTCTTTGAGAGTCGCGATATCGCTGCTCAATGGATGCAGGCGTCGCACGCTGAATTGGGTGGAGAGAGCCCGGTCGCTATGCTGGATACGCAGACGGGCTACGATGCGGTGCAGCGGATTCTCCAGCGGATTGAATACGGCGTTGGCGTATGAAGCTATTCCGTTTGGCAAAAGACAAGCCAGGAAAGTATCGTGCCGATGATTTGAGTGGGACCGGGGCGGCGGTGGCCGGCGGACGTTGGAACCCCGTCGGCATGCCTGCGCTTTATACGAGTCTAAACGCCTCCACAGCCGTTCTCGAGGTGCGCGTCCACGCATCCGGGTTCGTTCCCGCAGCGAATCTATTTCTTGTTGAAGTCGACGTTCCCGACGAGTTGATCGAAGCGGGGTACGAACCGACCTTGCCGCCGGACTGGAATGAACTCTCGATGCCGGCATCCACCGTCGAAATTGGTCGGCAGTGGTTGCTTGAGGCAAGCGCGGTCGCAATGAGAGTGCCTTCGGTCGTATGTCCAGCCGACTGGAATGTCATTCTCAACCCGCTTCACAGGGATTTCCGCCGTGTGACGGTAACCAGGCAAGAGCCGTTCGCGCTCGATTCAAGGCTGTTCCGGTAACTGGAGCGTGCGCGCCGCTATTTGTTCGTGATCTCGTGACGTGGAGCACTGGACTTCGAGAGAAAGGCCCATGACCCAAAAGAAGAACGCCGAACCGGTGCAGTTCAGCAGACGCCGGCTGCCGGGTGAAAACGAGCTGCGGTTTGCACAGCTGGTTCTCCAGAAGGCTCCGGAGATCGTTTTCCAAGGCAAGCAACAGTACCGGTCAGGTAACGTGAAGACGTCGGTCGATCAGTCGTTCACTTACGATGGTCGGCAAATCCTCGTGGAAATCGACTCCGGTAACCAGGCGAAGTTGCTGGTCGGTCAGCATGCGCATGACGCCCATGCCGTGCTCCTCGAAGAACGGCAGCACACGGTCATTGAGCAGATCGGCAGCGGTGATCGGCGTCTTGGTGGTGTACAGCTTGGCCATGGCCACCTTGCTGTAGGTATCGACGAAGGTCTGCTGGTAAATCCGGCCCACGCCCTTGATGGTGCCGACGTAGAAGGTGTCCTGCGAACCCAGATAGCCCGGATGGGCGGTTTCGATTTCGCCATGGGCCACATCGTCATCCTGCTTTCTCTCCAGCGCGGCCACTTGATCGTCGGTTAGCACGATGCCTTTTTCGGCAACCAGTTTCTCCAATGCCTTGAGCCGTAGCTTGAAAGACGACAGTTCGTGGCGCAGCCAGATCGAACGAATGCCCGAGGGGGAAACGAATATGCCGCGCTGGCGCAATTCGTTGCTGACTCGTACCTGCCCGTGGGCAGGCTGCTCGTTGGCATAGGCGAGAACGGCGGTTTCCGTGGCCTCCTCCACACGATTCTTGGGATTCGGTTTGCGCCGGTTGCTGTCGAATGGCGCTTCGACGCCTCCCTCGGCCACGGCGCTCTGATAGCGGTAGAACGTATCGCGCGACAGGCCCATCACCTTGCAGGCCTTCGATACGTTGCCTAGCTCAGTGGTCAGATTCAGCAGCCCGATCTTGTGGCGAATGACATTTTGGTTGAGACTACTCACGGGGTTACTCCTTGGCGCTTGCACGCTGTTTTGATGAAGATTCGCACCTCTATCAAAACGGGTAACCCCGCCTCTTGGCAAGGCCTTACTGTCAGATCAAGTCTGAACTTCTACATTTGAGAAGCTTGCGACGGGGGGGGGGACTGCCGCCAATTGGCACTGGGCATACGATCTGGCTGTTGCGGCTCAAAATTATTATTCGTAATTTTTTAGCATTTCCATATTTCAGTTGTTCTTTGCCATAGCACTTACGCATGTATCCCGTGGCGTATCGTCGGCGCAACGCCGCTGAGTACAGCCAGGATGGTCTGCGCCTCCTCCCTTCCAGCCTCTTCTCTCTATATGCGAATCTGCCCACGGCCATTTCCACCAATGGAAAGCGGACTTCATCGTTCGCTATATCCGACAGGAAAATCGGAAACCAAAATTGATCAAAATCAAGGCGACTGCATCATTTTTCTGCATAGAATTTTCATCGATTTTTTTAGAAATTGTTCTATGTGACGAATTCCTGCGTGATGCGATGATTCGCTTCGTCACATAGGCAAGGTTGCGCAATCGAGAAGAGTGAATTTGCCTCGTGATAAAAATATTTGAGAATAGTTTTATTACGAAATCACGAGCCCCAAATGAAAACTCGCAGGAAGTCTGGATTCGTCGCTCTCTGATTAGCAAGTTGTGCGTTGCTTTGTCGTGATGGTTAACGCGGCTGTTGCGCAAGTTACGCCTCCTGCGTTGGGTGGGGCTAGCGTCGATGAGCTTCAGCATGGTGTTCAGCCTCGGCAGGTTGGTGGACTACCGACAAACGATGCTGCTCCTGCTGCAAAGT
>NZ_JBIVYJ010000033.1:0-2944 GCF_044772185.1 Pandoraea sp. NPDC090278
GGAGTGGTTTCGGACACGGCTCGAGGCCAAGGTCGTCATTGAGCAATGGCGGCGTCACTACAATGGCATTCGGCCGCATTCGAGTCTGGCCTATCTGACGCCCAACGAGTTTAAGCAGCGATACTGTTCAACTGAAGCAATCGAGGCCGTTCCCCAAGATTGAATCGGTCCGAAGAAATCAGGCAGGTCATCTTCGGGAGTTCGATCGGCCGATCGAACTTCTCCGACTTGCGACCGAACTGCATGCGGCGCAGCTTGGCGATCAGCAACTTAAGATGCTCGATCTCCGCCTTGCCGGTGGCGATGACCGCTTTCTGCGAGTCGACGACATCCTGCAAATGCTCGAGACGCATGTCGCGCTCACGCAGTAGCGTTTTGAGCGCTCCGATGTCGTCGGGAAGGTGGGCAGCGGAATTCATGCCGACAGCTTACGTGTGCGCGCTGACGTTCACAACGCGGATGCGGGAGCGGCGGTGCGGGTGGGTTGGCGTCAGTCGATGCCCTCAAGCAACATCGACTGCTGTGCCGGGCTGAGTGACACTGTGCCGCTCATCGCCTGCGGCCACACGAAGTGGCCCTTCTCGAGGCACTTCATCAGCAGGCACAGTCCGTCACCACTCCACCAGAGCACTTTGAGCAAGTCGCCGCGTTTGCTTCGGAAGACGAAGACGTGACCGCTGAAGGGATCCCACTCGAGCACGGCCTGCACCTTCGCGGCGAGACTGTTGAAGCCCGAGCGCATGTCGGTGACGCCGGCCGCGAGACACACCCGCGTACCGCTGGGCAAGCAGATCATGCGGGCTCCTTGCTTCGCAGACTCGCTAAAATCAGCCGCAACGTGGTGGCATCGGGGGCGCCCTCGATACGCACACGCGCCGAACCGACGATAATCTCCATTACGCCGCACGGGCTCGGCGTCTCGATGAGCACCGCATACGCACTCGGCTGAGGCGGTGCTGACGGTATCACCTCGTTGACCACAGATACCGGCATCAGCGTGCCCGCGTCATATTCTCCAGCGAGGTAGGCGCGGCACAATTTGAACTATAAATTGGTGTTCAGTCCGTGCTCGATCGCCACGCGTGCCACGGATACACTCGGCTCACACGCCAGCTGTGCCAGCCGTCGCCGATACTTCACTGGATTGTTCGGCCGGCCCTTGCGGCCACTGCGTTTCGTTGTCGTCTCTACCGACAAAATGGCCCCACTACTCGATTTGGTGGGGAATACTCTGGCCAGTCTTGCGACTCACGTCGAGACGGTGTTGAGGCCCCGCTTACCTTGAAACCTCACGAAAAGACGGTACAAATCGAGCGCTTACGCATCAGGTAGCGCAGCACGAGGCGTAACTGCACAGGGCCGACCATGCCCGTGACACGCACACGGGCACCGTTCACCCGACGCTGCCGAGACGCTCTCGCGATGTGACTCGACAGGCTGTAGAGTGAGCGACACCGGCTCTACGGTCTCGCCAGTTGGTGAATCAAGTAGCGCTACGGGCAGCAACACCGCAGCTGACGGCACCACATGGTTACCATATTTGAATTCAGTCCGTGTGCCTTCGCGAGCTTGGCTACTTAGATCCCTGGCGCGCGCGCCGCGACGGCAACTTGCCGTCGATACCCTGGTGTGGAGTCCGGTCGGCCCTCATGGTTCGATGGCCGCGCATTCCGTGCATCCAAAGTAGTCCCCACCACTTGAACTAACGGACACCACTTTGGACCCGGGCTTCAGCCCTGTCCATGCGACCATGAAATGACGGTTACGGTACTTCAGCACTTCCCAGCCGATCTGAAAGCACACGTAGGCGAGAACGCCGAGTCATGGCGCTGCGTGCTTCCACATGCGGCGAAACGAACGTTCAATGGACGAGCACATCACTAAAATCACGCCGCACGCTCCGTATTCCCAGGGCACCGACGCCGGCGTCTTCAGGAACTGACGAAAGCCGCGCAGACCGAGCATCGAGGCAACCATCAACAACGTGCAAGCCGTGACCACAATCCCGTTCGACGTGCCGATCAGGAGCAAACCCGCCACGCTCATGACGCACGATGGGATCGCTATGCTGATGAAGACTGCTGGAATGGACATGAAGGTGTCGCAGGGTGATGGATGGGGTGACGACACCGCGATCGTCACCTCATTTTTCCATAACTAACTACATACAGATGTCCCCTTGTAGCCACACGTTCCGTCGGCAGCCTTCCCCCGAGACCTACATCACCCGGGCCTTTCGCACCTCGGACAGATAGATCACGATCAGCGACACCCAGACGATGCCATACATGAGCATGAAGCAGCTCGACCGGATCTTGAGAATATCGAGCAGTGCGCCGAACATGATTGGCAGCAGAAAGCCGCCAAAACCGCCCGCCAGACCGACGATACCCGTGACAACACCCAGATTCTCGGGGAATTCGTCAGCGACATATTTGAACGTCGAGGCCATGCCGAATGCGAACACCGCACCCAGCACAAAGGCCAGCAGCACGAAAACAACGACCGAGATGCTGATATGGAATGTCTGCGGGCCGTCAATCGTGTAGATGACGAAGTCCGTCTTCGGATACGACAGCAGGAATAGGCAGACCCACGCCACCCACAGGCACCACCACGTCACCGCGTGTGCCCCGAACTTGTCCGATAGCACCCCGCCGACCGCCCGCAGCACCGAACCCGGCAGCGAGAAGCCGGCCGCCACGGCGGCCGCCATCACCACCGTCATTCCATATTCCGCCTTGAGGTACTGCGGAATCCATAGCGAAAGCGCCGTGAACCCGCCGAACGTGACCGAGTAGTACTGACACAGCCGCCAGACCCGGGCGACGTCTCCCCCGATTTGAGTGGCGCGGCGATTTAGAGTCCAATCACGTAGTCAGGAGATTGGACATGAAAAAGCGATTCACCGAAGAGCAGATCATTGGCTTCCTGCGAGAAGCCG
>NZ_JBIVYJ010000034.1:0-2912 GCF_044772185.1 Pandoraea sp. NPDC090278
GGATCGAATGCCAACGGCACATAAGCTTTGGTGCGCGGTGCCTGAGATTGCGCCTCGTGCCAGTGCCGTACGAATGCGCTCACTCGCGCGTAGCTCGAGACGTTGCGCAACCTGCCGGCGCCGGAGCCGCACATCGCCGACGCCATCGATCAATGGTTGCCGCCTCGCGTGGTGGCCGCGCTGCAGGCGCATGGCATCCGGACATTGGCCGACCTGACCGTGCGGATTCCGCGTCGGCGCCGCTGGTGGATCGCGATCGCCGGACTTGGCGTCGCCGGCGCCCGTCACGTGGAAGCCTTCTTCGCCGCCCACCCGGCGTTGACCGAACGAGCGCGGGCGTTGATCGCTGCCGTGCCGGCCGGAGATATTGTGCCGTGGGAACAGTTGCGCGTGCCGCACGAAGTCGACGGCTCGCACGGACAGTTTCGGGCGCCGCGGACTGCCTGCTTGCTGAATGCGTCCAACGACTACGAGGCGATCCAGTCCTGGCTGTCGCTGCACGAGTCGGCTGCCACGCAGCGCGCCTACCGCAAGGAAGCGAAACGCCTGATCCTGTGGGCGATCGTCGAGCGCGGCCGAGCGCTGTCGTCGCTCACCACCGACGACGCAATTGCCTACCGCGGTTTCCTGCGGCGCCCGACGCCGCGTGAGCGCTGGGTTGGCCCATCGCGGCCGCGGCACAGCATCGAATGGCGGCCGTTCACGGGCCCGCTGTCCGCCCGCTCCGCCGCGTACGCCCTGAACGTCCTGTCGGCGCTGTTCCGGTGGCTGATCGAGCAGCGCTACGTCCTCGCGAATCCGTTCGCCGGTGTGAAGGTCAAGAGCCAGGCGCCGCGCGCCGGTCTGGATGTATCGCGCGGCTTCTCCGAGGGCGAGTGGCTGCTGATCCGCACGCTGGCCGACGGCCTCGAGTGGTCCTACGGTTGGAGCGTGCCGGCTGCTCAGCGACTGCGCTTCCTGCTGGACTTCGGGTACGCAACCGGCCTACGCGCGAGCGAGCTGGTCGGCGCGACGCTCGCCGACATCCGCCGAGACGAGCACGGCGATCATTGGCTGCACGTGCTCGGCAAGGGCGGCAAGCGCGGGAAGGTGACGTTGCCGGCACTGGCGCGGACGGCACTCGATCAGTATCTCGTACAGCGTGGCCTGCCGGTCACGCCTGTGCGCTGGAGCCCGGCGACGCCGCTCGTCGCAAGTCTCGAGGAGGACGGCACCCGCATCGAAAGCACACGGCTGTGGCGCGTGCTGAGGCGGTTTTTCGTGCTGGTCGCCGATGCGATCCAGGACGAGCGGCCCGCGACGGCGGAGAAGTTGCGCCGCGCAAGCCCGCACTGGATGCGGCACACGCATGCATCGCATGCGCTGGCGCGGGGTGCAGAACTGATCATGGTGCGTGACAACCTGCGCCACGCGTCGATTTCAACGACGTCAACCTATCTGCACGGCGATGAGGTGCAGCGGGCTCGGCAGTTTGATAAAGCGTTCGAGGCACGCAAGGGATAGTCCTT
Source organism: Pandoraea sp. NPDC090278 (assembly GCF_044772185.1). Classification (NCBI taxonomy): domain Bacteria; kingdom Pseudomonadati; phylum Pseudomonadota; class Betaproteobacteria; order Burkholderiales; family Burkholderiaceae; genus Pandoraea; species Pandoraea sp. NPDC090278. Next base: position 1,509 of record NZ_JBIVYJ010000034.1, read on the forward strand.
CATGAAATCGACGACGCTGGTGCAACGATGGACAGTCGGATGAAACGCCGCCAGGTCATACTAACAAAGACTGAGAATTTCTTCGCAAAATCATTGGCTTAATGCATTTTTGGCGAGAATTTCACGAATCCCGGCCGACCCTCCATATCGCGCTGTATCGGCACCACAAGGCGATCCGCACGCTATTGGGCGTGAAGGCATATACGTATACCGACGCGCATACACGAGAAATAGCCACCGACATTGCCCGACGGGCCGCAGACATGGTCGTCACCCGCGTGGATATCATCAATATCGCGGCGGAAGAGCTAGTACGCCTCAGTCACGAACTGCCTGCATTCGGCGCACTTGACGAAATCGCTGAGCGCGCTCACGCCGAGGCCGAGCTCGCGCTTTATTCGCGTATCGCGCAGCGTCTATCGCATTCCTTACCTTCACCGGGCTCTTGGACATCTCGTCCCAATCAGTCACCTTGTGAGAGCCGACGACGTTTAGCAATGCCTCAATCGCAAACGCCAATGCAATCAGACAGCTTGTGCAGTCCAGCGCGAGACCATTGTGGTTGTTACTTTCGACCTTCTCCCTGATCACCTCTCTGTGGTGGTGAGCGAGGTTTAGTAGGTCGTGCGTGGGCACCGTACACGATCTGGAACTTGGCGGTACTCGCTTCGGCTCTGAGGGCTGGAATGCGCTTTACTCGGTTCCTTGGGGCTATCTGACTGTCACGATATCCGCCTCCTCAAACAGCTATCATCAGCAGATCAGCGCGCAGTTCTGAATGGTTCTGACAGAGTGCGGCCCGATCCGCATCGAGGTGCCAAGCGACCGCGACGGCAGCTTCCAGCCGCTGTTGATTCCGAAACACGAAAGGCGTTTCACAGGCTTTGATGACAAGATCATCGCCATGTATGCTCGAAGCGTGACCGTAATTACTTCGGATGGATTGAACGTTGCCGCAGCCCTGCGGGAGTCCATTGCCCAGCACAAGGGGCACCTTGGGCAGTTGTCGACGTCTGCGTGCGATTCCAGCAGCGCGTGTGCACCCTTGATGCCGACAAACGGAAAATTCCGGAAGAGATATTCCGAGCTGCTGGCAACGATCAACGACGGCTTTACCGGAACTATTGAGGTCTGCGGAGGAAGTCGAAAACGACTGAACGTATGAATTTGCCAGGTACGCCAAATCAAAAATAGCAAAAATACATATCGTTTTTCGCCATTTTTTCCTTTGAAATCAAAGGTGACACTATACAGCCTGTGCTGCTATCGTGACCGAGCAGGCAAAAAAGTCTTTGAAATCAGTGGTGATACTATACAACTAATGAGATGGTCCTCCCCGCCACGCCGAATGCGCTACGCTGGCGGTGTTAATCCCTAACTGGAGACCTTTCATGCAAGATGTGA
>NZ_JBIVYJ010000035.1:0-2881 GCF_044772185.1 Pandoraea sp. NPDC090278
GCCGAATAAGCAATTCGGGAAAGGCAAGTTTCGACCGCTACGAATGGCTGACAGAGCTTAGCGTACGATTTTTTCCGTTTCGTGAGCTGGCCCCTAGAAGTACGCACGGCCCCATCACGATGAACGATGCCGATGTGAATGCCATGCACCTGGCAATCCGAATCCGCCAGTGGACTGACGTGAGCCCCCTGGCGTCCGTCCGGCTGCTGGCCTGCCGTACGGGAAACAAGGATCCCAAAGCCTTTGGACGGCTGTCGGTGTTTTCCTCGCTGCTGCCTGGCATCACGGGCCAGGCTGGCTATCTCGCATCGCCGATGCAAAGCCGGTTCGTTCGATGTCACGCAAAGGTTATTCGCCCGATAACGCCGCGTGCAAAGGCTTCTTCGGGAGGTTGAAGAACGAACTGTTCTACTCGAGGAACTGGCAGTCCGCCACCCTTGAGCAATTCGTCGACGCTTTGGACTCATACATCCGGTGGTACAACGAAAAGAGGATCAAGATTTCGCTAGGTAATCGCGTAGCCGATCAACATACGAATTCCAGATTGGCCGATGAAAATCCAGTATAGTTGGACGTCGAAAGAGGGAGGCGATTCCGGATGCCATTTATGCGGCTCCGCGAGATGTCCCAGTCGCGGACCGGAGGCGTCCATCAAACTATCCTTTGTTGGACGTTGTTCCGTACTATCACCTCAGAAACCAGCGTATGCCACACGATCGACTCACCCTTAAAGACTTCATACAAAGATCAGCGAAATTGACATGGATGCGTATGCAGGCTGAAATGTCGAATGACATTGATCGAATTCATGAAGGCAACGGGAATTTTGATAATACAACGATCCTCAGACTCATTACATTCCTAAAAAATCCAGAGCCGCCTCTACTATATTATTATGGCGCAAAATGGAAGATAGATCAGTTTGCGCGTTATGGTGCCATAAGAATGGCGCCTAACTTTACAAGGAATGATCAGCGCCAACTGAATATCCCGGGAAGAGGTTTCTTTCCCGAAGGAGCTTATGCCTTCACCGTACCTCCGTGGTCGGATGAACACAGCAAAACACTTCTTACCAAAGCCGCGTATGGTGAAGCGATGATCGGCCATCCACATGTTTCGTTCGAATGTTGTATTGCATTCATTCCGGATCTTTACCATTGGATACCATCTGGATTTTATAATTATCCGGACACCTCTGAAATAATGCACTATTGCATGCAACCCGGCCGATCGCCGGATAAAGTCATTCGAATTCTTTTTCAGATTCCTGGGCAGTCGTCCCAAGACGCCAATAGCTTGCAAATAAGAATTGTCTACTCTGGACCAACCTTTCTATCTTCATGATTGGGAACTTCCAACACTTGCGACGCCTCATCAGTCATCATGCAGAGCATCGAATCGCGCGGCATCGATCGAGGTGGGGATACCAACTGCCCGATCCCGACACACAGATCCCGGCGAGCTCGATTGGGGCACCGGGTTTCTACTTCCGCATTCACGCGTCACGGCTACCGCGTCAAGGACCTTGAGGAGCAGTTGTTCGACGCGAAGCCGGTCGAGATCAAGGCGCTCTTCAGCAACTCGCTGGAACCGGTACGAGCTACGACCCTGCGACAGGATGCTTGCCGCGGGGCTGCCGATCTGAGTCTCGTCAGTTGCAGATAATGTCAGTAGGCGGAAATGGAATGTGAGCACGACCGGCTGAGTGCAAGCACAGTTGCAAATGATCCGAGCACGCGCTTTCCGTCAGTTGCAGTTATTCCAAGCAAAAAACCGCGTCGATTGCAAGCACGGCCGGTTTCGATTGCAAGTCACTACACCTAGTCATCCAACAAGCGGTGGATCAATTCGACTCGCTTCGAGCTCGCTGCGGACCGGATGGGCTGCGTGACGATCTGCTGCGACTGCATGGCATGGCGCACACGGTGATTAACGGCGCGAGCCTGTCGTATTCGACAGACGCCCCCACACTCGTGGAGCAAGCCGATTGCACCATCGAGGAACTGGAAGGCTGGGTGATGATGCTTGAGAAGATGATTCTCGCCCTGCGTCCCCTGCAGGACTTGCGATCTCAGACGGATGAATGAAAAAAAGCCCGCCGCGTACAAGTAGCAATTTGCTCCGCGCTTTCGCCGCCACGCGTTCGGCTGGCGCTCGGACGCGCCAATCAAGCGGATCAAGGAAGCGCTTGCAGAAGTCAAGCGGGTCGCCCGCAGTGGTGCGGTGCTTGCCGCGCAAGACGCGGCCAAGTTTCTAGCGAAAGTATCACCAGCACTGAAACAAGTCGACAGTTCTTCCGGGCGCTGGGCTCTGCGGTGAACCGGGCCGTCAAGATGTTGGTTCCGATCATCGTCGACGTGTCAGTTGATTTCGACACGCGGCAACGCTGGCTCGTACGGCTCTGGCACGCGATCCAAGAGCAGGGAGTCCCCTGTATCGAGACGCTGGCTGAGGAATGGGACAAAGTGTGCGTGACCGAGGAAAAATATACTGCGCAAACGAAGCTTACGGCCGCCAAAGACTATTGCTCTGGGTGATCCGCTTGGATTTCTTGGACGGGGACTGAAGTTCATGCTCTCCTCTTCCAACTGGCGCATTCTGTGCAGCTCCGATGGCCCCGCGCCACCGTGTTTTTTCTTCCAGTTGAAAAGGTTGCCGCGCTGATACCTGGCTTACGGCACACCACTTTTACCCTCGTACCTGGCTCACCCTGCGTCAAGGCAAACGCGATCCGTGTTTCCGGGAACTTGCTCGTCTTCACGGCGGATCTTTCAGTTCATACGATGACCAGCGCATGCGCCTGCGTCACGTCGTTGACGTTCGCAGCGGTGCCCACCACGGTGTGCACCAGCCCCGAATCCGCATCGACGCCGATATGTGC
>NZ_JBIVYJ010000036.1:0-2709 GCF_044772185.1 Pandoraea sp. NPDC090278
ATGCAGGTCAGCCGTTCGAGCTTGGGTTACAAGCTCAAGATGCCGAGCAAGAACGCGCCAGTGATCGATGCGATGCGAGCGTTGTCGGGGCAATTTGTAGTGGTCTAATCCCTCCGGACACTTATTTAGGCGAGAATGCTCGCCATGAAGAGGTGTCTGATGACCAAACAACGTCGATCATTTTCCCCTGAGTTCAAACGCAACGCTGCGGCACTGGTCCTTGATCAGAGCTACAGCCACGTGGATGCATGCCGGTCTGTCGGCGTTGCCGAGTCCGTTTTGCGCCGATGGGTTGATCAGCTCCAGCTTGAGCGCCGGGGTGTTACCCCTCATAGCAAGGCCCTCACGCCAGAGCAGCAGCGTATCCAGGAGCTTGAGGCGCGTATCGATCGCCTTGAGCGCGAGAAGGCCATTTTAAAAAAGCCACCGCGCTCTTAATGTCGGAAGGGATCGAACGTACGCGCTGATAGAGCAACTCGCCAAAGGTGAGCCCATAGCCTTACTCTGCGCGCTGTTCGAGCTTCCGCGATCTTGCTTGTACGCTTTTCGTCAGCGGTGCCGGCGTGTCGACCCGATACGTATGTCCCAACGCAGTCGTGTGCATGAATTGTTCGTCGAAAGCCGTAGCTCAGCGGGCAGCCGCAGCATCGTGGGAATGATGCGTGAGCAAGGCATTGCCATCGGACGTTTCAAGGTCAGTCGATTGATGGCGGAGCTTGGACTGATCTGCAAACAACCGGGCAGCCACGCCTACAAGCGAGCCACCATCGAGCGCGTGGACATTCCGAATCGCCTGAATCGGCAGTTTGTGGTGGAGGCGCCGAATCGAGTCTGGTGCGGCGACATCACGTACGTTTGGGCGCAAGGCCGTTGGCATTACTTGGCCGCAGTCCTGGACCTGTTCACGCGCCGTGTCGTCGGTTGGGCGTTCTCGACACGTCCTGACGCCGACCTGGTGGTGCAGGCACTCGATATGGCCTATGAGCAGCGCGGTCGTCCACAAGGGCTGCAATTTCACTCGGATCAGGGTGGTCAGTACGGTAGCCGCAAGTTCCGACAGCGACTATGGCGGTACCGGATCGAGCAGAGCATGAGTCGGCGCGGCAATTGCTGGGACACTCAGTCTAAGATCGGTTTTGAACGTCGGTCCGATCTGACCCGTGCTGGGATTGGCGAAACTGCCTTTGAGTTGACCTGTCGATCGAGCTCCGACGTTCCCCAAGCGTCGCTGGGCCCAGCGTATGTGACCTAATAGGAGCTTTGTTCTGCACCGTGAGTGTCCTGTCCAGCGAATGGGGTTGGCGATGCGTCCACTTCGAGGGAAGTACATATGGACGATCGAGCGATTGAAAGCGAAGTCATTCTGGGTGTCGACACGCACCTCGATACCCATGTCGGCGCACTAATCAGTGAAACGGGGAAACTGCTTGGAACCCTGTCGATCACGGCTGAAACAACTGGGTATCTCAAACTTTTGACCTGGGTGAACTCATTTGGGCATGTTCGCCGCGCCGGAGTTGAAGGAACCGGCACCTATGGCGCAGGTCTTGCCCGAGTCCTGCGCGATCACGAGATCGAGGTGCTGGAGGTCAATCGCCCTGATCGGGCAGCGCGTCGGTCACGTGGAAAATCCGATCCGACTGATGCGGAGAATGCTGCAAGGGCGGCCCTCGCCGGACGAGCCACCGCAGTTCCCAAAGCGCAGTCGGGCGCTGCCGAGGCAATGCGGGCTGTATCAGTTGCGCGTCGCAGTGCCGTCAAGGCTAAGACTCAGGCGATAAATCAATTGCGAGCCTTACTGGTGAGTGCGCCGCAGGACATCCGTGAACGGCTTCTGAGGACAAAGACATCGGAATGCGTTGCCAACTGCGCGAAGCTGCGTTCGTTGGGAGGCGCACCAATGCTTCAGGCGTTGGCAACCACATTGCGCTTGTTAGCAAAGCGCTACCTCGCGCTCGCGGAGGAACTCTCAACGCTCGATGCGATGCTCGAACGCTTAACCCAAACGCATGCCAGAAGGCTTCGAGAGCGATTCGGCGTTGGACCTCAAACGGCAGCAGTGCTTGTAGCCGTTGCCGGCGACAACCCGGAGCGCTTGAAAAGCGATGCAGCACTTGCTGCACTTTGCGGCACGAGCCCATTGCAGGCATCCTCCGGAAAGACAATCCGGCATCGCTTGAATCGTGGCGGTGATCGAGCAGCGAACAACGCCCTGTGGACCATAGCGATGGTGCGCATGCGCAGTGATCCGAGAACTCGAGCGTACGTCGAGCGCCGAACCAAGGAAGGCATGTCGAACAAGGAAATTCACCGCTGTCTGAAGCGCTATATCGTCAGAGAATTGTACCCACTCATTCTTGCCGACCTAGCCGATTCAGCGCGCGCGTCTTGACATAGGAGCGTCAACTCGCCAATGGAGCGCTTGTTCAGGAGTTTGAAAACGGAATGGGTACCGAACACGGGATATATGACGGCACTGCAAGCTCACCGGGACATCAGTCACTACCTGATGCAGCGGTACAACTGGATACGTCCGCATCAGTTCAATGACGGGCTAGCCCCTGCCGTAGCAGAAGAAAAACTTAACGCAGTGTCCGGAATGGGTTGACCACTACAATTCCCGCGCTTCGGCTCACGCCGCATCCGTGTGTTGCTAGGGCGCGAAGGCATCGTAGTCGGTCGCGACCGATGTGCTTCGCTCTGGGCGCA
>NZ_JBIVYJ010000037.1:0-2644 GCF_044772185.1 Pandoraea sp. NPDC090278
AGCTGGGATCAGCGCAAGAGTAACGCGACGACCGCTCATCTGGGGCTTGATGCCAATTGGGCACTGAGCGACGCCGTGAGCCTGCTGGGTCGCACGACGTTAGCCCACCGCTTTGAAAACCGCGATGCTGACGCATCGGGGCAAGTCATCGGGCTGTCGGGGTTCAATTTCGAGAGTCCGCGCCTGAAGCAGACCTGGTTCCAACTGGGGGCAGGGGTTGAAGCTGCCATCACCAAGCAAAGCAAGCCGTACGTCATGCTCAACGGCTCCACACAGGGCCAGGCCCCCACCTATTGGGGCACGGCCAACTTCCGATATCTGTTTTAACGGGTGAGTTTTACGCGCTGATGACCCGAAGCGGTGGCGCAAGTCGTGAGTGAATCGGCCGACTCGAGCGGCATGATGTTCCTTGTCTAGATCATCGAAGGAACGCTGGTGCGCGCCGGGTCCCGCCGACCTTTGCTGGACGGAAAAAACGTAACAAAACGACATGTAATGCGACATCACTCGTCATATCGCGCCGCCGCTGCCACACACCAATTCCGGGAGCGGGACCTGAGTTCGGCGTCAGTTTCCCGTCCCCCGCACGCACCGCGAAAGCAGAACCGTCATGACATTGTCTAAATCCCAGATTAACTCCGCCGAAAGCGGTCCCGCTTTCGCCGCGATGTCCCGAGAAGCTGCACTAGCGCCCTGGTCTAGTCCCCGTGTTGGGCTGAGTTTATGGACGCACTACCGTGCGCCGCTAGCCTTTGTCGTGCTCTATAGTCTGGTCTGGACCCTGGTGAGCGGAATACTCGACCCGACCGTGCCATATGACGCAGTCGAAGCGCTGAATTGGGCACGCAACGCTGAATGGGGCACGCCTAAAAATCCGTGGCTGACCGGCTTCGCCTTCTGGCCGGCGGTAGAGTTGAGTGGCCCGGCGCAAAGTTTCTACTGGTACGCATCGCACTTCTCCGCTGTAGCTATCGGCCTGCTGGGGGTCTGGCAACTTGCGCTGCGCCTCACGTTTCGGCGCGACCTGGCTTGGCTCGCAATGCTGAGCCTCAATGTATCTGGCGTAGTAAACATCGACATCCTGCCGTACAACGATAACTATCTTCTCGTCATGCTGTGGCCGTGGATGCTGTACCTGCTTGTGCGGGCCACCTTCGACACGCCAACGGCGTGGCCATTATTCGCCATCGTGGCTGGCCTCGCTGCCATGACGAAGTATTCAACGTTTGCGCTGATTGGTGTGGTATTGCCGCTCATGCTGATCTCGCCCAAGCTGCGGTGCCGCTGCAGAAGCCCATTGTTTGCACTCGGGGTGGTGATTTTCCTGGTCATCGTACTGCCCAACGTCTGGTGGCTCGCTCATCATGACTTCGCTGCGTTCCGATGGGTGGGCGACCAGATTAGAGAGCGGTTAAATCTGCGCGGGCTGAAAGCCGCAATATCCGCGTTCTATTCGGTGGCCGTTCTCGCCATCGTCTTGCGGTTAAGCGGGGTGCGGTTGCATTGGCCAACTTCGCCGGAGGTGAGTGCGCCACTATGGCTGCTCGTGCAGGTACTACTGCTGCCACTCGTGCCAATTTTGGCGTATTTCACGATGGTCGAAGGAGGGCGCGTCACGGAATGGATACAGCCCTTTGTCTTGCCGATGCCAGCGTTGCTTGTCGCGTGCGTGCCCGGCACCGGTCCGGGCCGGAGCGTCGTCGTGCGTCGCGCTATCGCAGGATTTGCGGGTGTTGCCGCCGGGGTCGTCGTAATCTACGCTTTCGTCCTATGCGCTAACGTGAAGAACGCTGGGCAGAAGTTCCTGGGCTTGAAGACGTTGAGCAGCGTACTCGATCAACGCTGGCGAGATCGGTACGGTGCGCCGTTGCGCTACGTTGGAGGCCACCCGCTCTCGCACTGGCTGACGTTTTACGTTCCAGGTAATCCGCGCCTACTCGTTGCATGGTCGAACACTACAAGGCCCAACATCTACACTCGCGGCATTGACGAAGCGAGTGTAAGGCGCGACGGAGTGCTGCTCGTCGGCACGCCGGACGTGCGCTGTGAAGATTCCGACTTTACCTCGGTGCTAAAAAAGTGGCCGTCGCTAGAGCTCGACTCGACCGAGGACCTTATATTCTCCTTCCATGGACAAGCCCAGCAAAAGCAGAAGCGTCTGTGCGTCGCGTTAGTGGCTCCGACCCAACGGCCCGCGCCGGACTGATGTCAACCGCAACTTAGAGGGTTCACCCTAGGGCCGTTCTGCAGCACTATAAAAACGCAAGGGCCGTGATACCTTTGCCAGATTCAGACGTAGCGCCTCTAGAGCGATTCGACGTTCACAAAGCGCTGGCCGGACGCAAAGGAAGGCTACGCGACAACAAGACTATTTCGTCGCTTACCGCAGAGGATGCCTCCGCGCCCTGTACCTTCTTGTGTCATGCAAGCCTGCGACGGAGTTGGGCGGGCAGCGGTCCGCTGCGCACGTTTGCCTACTGGTAGCACGTTGCCTCCGAGTGAGGAGCCGGCTTAATCGTGTACCTATTGGTGACGGCTTCCGCGATGTACTGACCTGACGAATTTTTTCGTACCACTGGCGTCTAGAGATTCACGGCCCCGGTGGTTGAACTACGTTCGCTAGCCCGACGAAATTCGGCCGGGG
>NZ_JBIVYJ010000038.1:0-2326 GCF_044772185.1 Pandoraea sp. NPDC090278
CATCCCCCCACACCCCCCCCCCACAACACAAAAAACAATAAAAACAACAAAAAACCCCCCCCCCAAAAACCCCCCGATACGAGAGCCGGTGGGGGGGGGGGGGGGGGGGGGGGGCCCCCCCCCCCCCCCCCCCCCCGACGCTAGACCATACATCGGGCCGTGGGGAACAGCGATTACCAAAATGCTATCGCAGGGAGGTCCCACAGCGTGGTACGCTGGCCCTAAAGTTTGGGGCTTTCGGCGTTGTTTCATTTTTTTAGCCATAGCTAGGGGCGCCAACGCTCAGGTGATGTTGCAGTGGGAATGCATCAGTAAATATTTAGTTCTACAGTTTGGGAGGGGCAGGTCAGCGGCACACGAAGTGCTCATTTCTGTAGGGAATATCGGCGTTTCTTAGGTATAAGCAATGGAGGGGGCAATGGAATTGGTGAAGATATTTAGGCATTGCGGTTCTCAGGCAGTCCGATTGCCCAGAGAATTTCGATTTAACACAGGGTGTGTGCGAATTCGACGACACGGTGCGGCGGTTATTCTTGAGCCGGCGCCAAATGATTGGTCATGGCTTGCCCCACTTATCGGTTCTATGGACGCAAGTTTTGAGTCAACGGTAGCGGCCTCTGTGGCCGACCAAACGCGACCAAGTTTGGATTTTTTTGAATGATTTACCTGCTAGATACCAATATAGTGATTGCGATGTTGAAGGGCGTTCCGGAAGTACTTTTCCGTTTGCGCGCACATTCGCCAAACGCTTTTGCTCTACCTTCGATCGTCACTCATGAATTATATTTTGGTGCCTATCGCGGCGCACAAGTTGAGGCGAATCTCGCCCGCGTACAGGGACTGCAGCTTCAGGTGATTCCGTTTGATGCGGAGGACGCTGAACATGCTGGAGAAATTCGTGCGGTAATGGCGAGAGCTGGTAGTCCCGTCGGGGCTTACGATGCATTGATCGCTGGGCAGGCACGAGCTCGGCAATTGGTGCTGATTACGCAAAACGCGAGAGTGTTTGCCCGAGTACCTGGTTTAACGGTCGAAGATTGGAAATCCGGTTTGCCAGAATCTGTTCGCGCGACTGTTTGATCAAAGCAATGATTGATGGAATGACGATTAGCCTGTTGTCAGTGGACTGCAGAAGCCGACGCCGGTGTGGCGATTAGTGAGCTGTGTTGACATCACGGCTTGTCCGCGTCCAGCTACTCGCCTGTGGCGAAGCAGCAAGTTTGGCCGAGATGAGCGTGCCTGACGCGAAGCACCTGAAAGAGCTGGGGGTAGAGAATGCCTGGCCGAAGAAACTTCTCGCCGAATTGCATGCGAGATCGCTGACTCACTGGTCGCGCGCGAGCTGAAACTCGTCGTGGGCGCGAACGTTTACGATCCGTTGGACCGATGGGCAAGGTGTCTTTCAACATCCTCGCTATGAACTGTGTTCGGCTTCCCGCCCAACTGTGTACCGAGCCCTTATTCGTCAAAACGTCGCAAGCACCAAATTGTCAACGGCATTTGCAGCAGCTGCGCACCCGGGTTGCCGGAAGGCATAATTTTCGGGCAGAAGCAGCCGCGTGTGTACTTCAGATCTCCGCCATCTAATCCCCCCAAATGATCCCACTCCACTGCGATCCATCGTTCTATCAGCTCCTTTCCGACAGCTACGCTCGACTACTTGGTCAGCCCTTGGTGTCGCAGGCGATGCCTGTCACCGAGGCTACCGGATGGCTCTATGAAAGTGCCCCGTTCGCGGTACTTGCGCACAACACCGATCCCGATCCGCTCTTTATTTACGGCAACAAGGCCGCGCAGCGGCGCTTTGGATATAGCTGGCATGAAATCACACAACTGCCTTCCAGGCTTTCAGCCGACGCCCCGAATCGCGAGGAGCGCCAGCAGCTCCTCGAACGTGTAAAGCGGTTAGGGTACGAGGCGGGTTATAAGGGCGTGCGTGTCACCAAGTCAGGCCAGCGCTTCATGATTGAGGAAGCTACGCTGTGGCAGCTCCTCGACGTGGACGGCAAACTGCACGGCCAAGCGGTTGTTATCTTGCGCACACACGACATCTGATCGCGCATATCACAAGCAGTGGTGGCTGCTTGAAATCAGTCGTTGCGGAGACGGCAGTACGAATGGCGGTTAGAGGTCGGGTGACCTAACGGATTTTTTCGTACCACTGGCGTCTAGAGATTCACGGCCCCGGTGGTTGAACTACGTTCGCTAGCCCGACGAAATTCGGCCGGGGTTTGGTACTGCAAACTCGAATGCGGCCGAACTTCGTTGTAATGAGTCCGCCAGTCTTCGATCACGACCTTCGCCTCGATTCTGTTCCGAAACCACT
>NZ_JBIVYJ010000039.1:0-2085 GCF_044772185.1 Pandoraea sp. NPDC090278
TGTTGATTTTCACCAAATGTTGACCCGGGGTTTTCATCGAAATTTAACCCACCCAAAACAGCGTAGTACATCTACTTCTGTGTGGATAAGTCGTCGGTTTCCGTGCCCTTGGGGGCCTTTTTCCGCGATACCCGAGACTTTGCCGAACTGGTCTTGAAACGCCAGGACTCATTGCCCGTTTCTACGATGTGGCAGTGATGCGTCACCCGGTCGAGCAGCGCAGTTGTCATCTTTGCGTCCCCGAATACGCTGGCCCATTCGCTAAAGCTCAGGTTCGTCGTTATTGCCACGCTGGTGTGCTCGTACAGTTTCGAGAGCAGGTGAAATAGCAGCGCGCCGCCCGTCTGGCTGAATGGCAAGTAGCCCAGCTCGTCGAGGATCACCATATCCACGTACATCAGCTTGTGCGCTATTTGGCCTTGCTTCCCCATAGCCTTCTCTTGCTCCAGTGCGTTCGTCAGTTCCACTGTCGAGAAGTACCTAACTCTCTTGCCCTGGCGCTGCACCGCTTCGATGCCTATGGCAGTGGCCAGATGCGTCTTCCCGGTACCGGGTCCGCCGATAAAAACGACGTTGTGTGCGCTGGAGAGAAACGCAAGGTCATGTAGTTCTCGCACCAGCACTTCGTCCACGTGCGCTTGGCCGAAATCGAATCCGGTGAGATCTCGATGTGCCGGGAAACGAGCTGCAGTCATTTGATAGGCAATGGATCGGACCTGCCGCTCGGCCGTCTCGGCCATCAGTAGTTGCTTCATGAAACGCTGCGGATCAAACTCCGTGTGCCTGGATTGCGCGAGTAACTCTGGCCAATTGCTTGCCATGCCGTGCAACTTCAAACCTTTGAGCTGAGCAGTGATGTCATTAGACATGGCGATTCTCCGGAGCATTGGGCCGCAGTCGCTCATAGCGATCGACATCCGCTGAGGGCTCTTCGGTCAGTTTCAAATTGGTCGGGGTGGGCAGTAGCGGCCCGACCGGCGTTTTGAGTCGACTCAGTACATTGAGGACATGCTCTGCACTTGGCCGACCGGACTCCAGGGACATTTTTACGGCAGTCAGTACGGCGTCTAAACCATGGTCACGCACTGCCGCCAGCACTTGAGTCATGACCCGGTCGCCACCAGGATGCTTGAGCAAGTAGTGCTGTAGGCGCTGTAGCGGCACCGGCATCGTCGCAAACGGGGCTCCGTTGCGCAGTGCACCGGGTTTGCGCTCCACCAGGTCGATGTAGTGGCGCCAATCGTAAAAGGTGAGGTATCGATCAAAGCTACGCTCATGTCGAGCGACTTCCTGTCCCTCGTAAACGATGCTCAGATATGTCGGGTAACTGCGCACGCTAACGACCTGATTGCTCAGACTCGACGGCACACTGTAGCGATTGCGTTGAAAGTGAACCAGACTCGTTGAGCAGGCGCGTAGCGTCTGCTCAACATATCCATCAAAGGGCTTGGGGTTGGGCATCAACTTCGTGCGCTCATCTTGCAACGCATCTGCGATGGTGAGCTCAGGCCACTGCGGGTGTTTGCCTTGCCACGCGCATAGGCATTGGTCAGCCACCCACTCGTTGAGCGTCGCCAAAGTTTCCCATCGACGCTCGGCAGCTTCGTGCCAAATCTGTCGCCGCCGATCTTGCGCGTTCTTCTCGACGATCCCTTTCTCCCAACCGGCAGCACGATTGCAGAATTCGGGCTCAAAGAGGTCGTGGCCACACATCGCTTCGAAGCGCGCGTTGATCGCTCGCTCTTTGCCTCGGCCGACCTTGTCGAGCGCCGTCTTCATGTTGTCGTAGATGCCTCGACGAGGCACGCCGCCAAATGCCGCAAAAGCTCGCGCGTGTGCGTCGAACAGCATCTCGTGGCTCTGCGTGGGATAAGCGACTAACCAGAAAGCGCGACTGGCGTTGAGTTTGACGTGGGCGACCTCGAGCCGCCGGCGCAAGCCTCCCACGAAGGCATACTCGCAGCTCCAGTCAAACTGGAAGGCCTCTCCGGGATCGAATGCCAACGGCACATAAGCTTTGGTGCGCGGTGCCTGAGATTGCGCCTCGTGCCAGTGCCGTACGAATGCGCTCACTCGCGCGTAGCT
>NZ_JBIVYJ010000040.1:0-2083 GCF_044772185.1 Pandoraea sp. NPDC090278
TCGACAATGCCTCAGCGGGCAGCAACAAATCCGTGTCGCTGAGCAACGTCACGGTAAGCAATGGCTCGGCGGCTAACGAGGTATCCGACTACAACGTTACGATTTTCGACAGCAAGGGAAGCAACCTCGGTGCTATCGGTGCAGTAGCCACCAACATCTCCAACGTCAGCGTCGCAAACATTGCGAAGGCCGTTGTCACAGTGTCGGGCGTGGGGGTCAGTAACAAGGTCTACGACACCACCACCAACGCCCGCCTGTCGAGCAACGGCACGGTAACGGTGCAGCTGGGTAATGCGTCGGCCGCTGACGGTTCGCTGGACGCTGCCTCGGCGTTCAACAACTACACGATCAGTGGGCAGTTCGCCAATGCATCGGCGGGTAATCAGACGGTCAACATTAATGCCGCGCTGGCCGACACCACAAATTACACGTTGGCATCCGGCAGTCAGACGAACACCACGGCCACCATCACCAAGGCGAATGTGACGATCGCCGGCGCTCAGGCCAACAACAAGGTCTACGACACCACCACCAATGCCAGCCTGTCGAGCAACGGCACAGCAACGGTGCAGTTGGGTAATGCGTCGGCTGCTAACGGTTCGCTGGCCGCTGCCTTGGCGTTCAACAACTACACGGTCAGCGGGCAGTTTGCCAATGCGTCGGCCGGTAATCAGACGGTCAACATTAATGCCGCACTGACCGACACCACCAACTACTCGCTAACTTCGGGCAGCCAGACGAACACCACGGCTACCATCGCCAAGGCGAATGTCACGATCTCTGGCGCTCGGGCCAACAACAAGGTCTACGACACCACCACCAACGCCAGCCTGTCGAACAACGGCACGGCAACGGTGCAGCTGGGTAATGCGTCGGCCGCTAACGGTTCGCTGGCCGCTGCCTCGGCGTTCAACAACTACACGGTCAGTGGGCAGTTCGCCAATGCGTCGGCGGGTAATCAGACGGTCAACCTCAATACCGCGCTGGCCGACACCACAAATTACACGTTCGCATCCGGCAGTCAGACGAACACCACGGCCACCATCGCCAAGGCAAATGTCACGATCATCGGCGCTCAGGTCAACAACAAGGTCTACGACACCACCACCAACGCTCGCCTTTCGAGCAACGGCACGGCAACGGTGCAGCTGGGTAATGCGTCGGCCGCTAACGGTTCGCTGGCTGCTGCCTCGGCGTTCAACAACTACACAATCAGTGGGCAGTTCGCCAATGCGTCGGCCGGCAATCAGACGGTCAACATTAATGCCGCACTGACCGACACGACAAACTATTCAGTTGCCGCAGGCAGCCTGGCGAACATCACGGCCACCATTGCCAAGGCTATTGTGACCCTCTCCGGAGTGACGGCCAACGATAAGGTCTATGACAAGACGACCAATGCAAGCTTCTCCGACATGGGTAACGCGACCGCGCAACTTGGCAACGCGACAGCCGCTGATGGGAGCCTGAATGCCGTTCGCCCCTTCCAGGAGTACTCAGTCAATGGGGTATTTGCGAATGCCGCCGCAGGTAACCAGTCAGTCAGCGTTAACGCGCAGCTTGCCGACACGACGAACTACACGCTTGCGGCGGGCAGTCAGACAAGTACAACAGCCACGATTGCTAAGGCAACGGTAACCGTGTCCGGTGTCGCCGCTAGCAATAAGACGTACGATACGACGACCAATGCCAACGTCAGCGCAAGTAACGTCACCGTCCGCATGGGAGACGCCAGCCGGGCGGACGGCTCGACGATCAACACTACCAACGCGGCGGTGGCGACTGTAGTGGGTGTTTTTGCAAATGCTTCGGCGGGCAATCAAACTGTCAATATCAATACTACGCTGGCAGATTCTGTCAACTACACGCTCGTCAATAGTGCAACCCAGGTAAGCGCCACCATCGCCAAAGCGAATGTAACGGTGATGGGGGTGATTGCACGCAACAAGACATTCGACCTAACGTCGGTTGCAAACTTGTCTGGCAATGGCACGGCAACGGTGCAGTTGGGTAATGCGTCGGCCGCTAACGGTTCGCTGGCCGCTGCCTCGGCGTTCAACAACTACACGGTCAGTGGGCAGTT
>NZ_JBIVYJ010000041.1:0-2023 GCF_044772185.1 Pandoraea sp. NPDC090278
GTTGTCAGTCACCCTCGAGGTGATTTTCTGTAGGCGACGCGTGTTTTTTGCTGATGTCCTATTTCATCAGGTCAAATTACCCATGCGTTTTCGTCATTCTTGCCCCCTCAGCCCCGCTTCCGAGCGTCGTTTGACTGTCCGCCACCGATTAAGCGCGTGCGCGCTGAGTGTCGGTTTGGCCGTTCCTCTGCTTGCGGCAGCGCAAAGCGCTGGCATTACGGGTCTCGGAACGGGGATGGATGTGAGAGAAGTTAACGTGAGCGCTGACGACAACGTGGTGACATGGACCAATGCCAATGGTTCGGGCACGAGTTTTCGCACCTTTCGTTGGACGCCCTCGGGTGGGGCGCAGGATCTCGGGGGCGTCACCAGTTCGGACGACTTCAGCATAGGGGGGACCAACACCGATGGAAGTGTCGTGGTCGGTTCTGCAACGAACGGAAGCCAAGGCGAGCAAGCGTTTCGATGGACTGCCGCCAATGGCATCCAGTTTCTCACTGGCTTCCCGGTCGGGACGGGCTTTACTCGCTTTCCGATTGGGACAGGCTTAACTCGCGCCACGGGTGTCAGTGGTGACGGGCAAGTGGTTGTTGGTGCTTACACTAATTCGAACGGGGATTGGCGCGCATACAGTTGGACGGTGGCCTCCGGCTATCGGGATCTTGTTATAAACTCAGTCTCAAGCGCTACAGGGGCCAATGATGACGGTTCGGTGGTGGTAGGTTGGCGTTATTCAGCCAACGTCAGTCAAGCCTTTCGGTGGACGAGCGCCAGGGGGGACGTCGACTTGGGCGACTTGCCTGGAGATAACGAGTCCAGAGCCAACGCAGTGAGTGGGGATGGCAAGGTGGTGGTTGGCACTTCTTGGAAAGGCACCGAGAACGACCACGCCTTCCGCTGGACGCAGAGCGCCAACGCGTTAGAAGCATTGGGTACACTGGGTGGCACACAGTCTCGGGCCTGGGGCATTAGCCGTGACGGTAACGTCATTGTCGGGAGCGCACAAAAAGCCGATGCCACCTGGCAAGGTTTTCGATGGACGGCGGCCGCCAAGATGCAGTCCGTGGAGGCGTGGCTGCAGGCTAACGGCGTGACAGTGCAGGGCGTTCAGACGGAGACCGCCACGGGTGCCAATGCCGATGGTTCGGTTGTGGTCGGACGACTCGCCAATGGCAATCCCTATATCGCCCGCGTGGTGGCGAAATCTGTCCCCTCGGCAGCGACAAGTCCTTCAACGTCAACGACGTCAACGACGTCAACGACGTCAACGACGTCAACGACGTCAACGACGTCGTCATCAACGTCCTTGAACGGCCTGATCGATGTGCAAGCGTTCACGCAAGGTTTGGCTCGCGTGGCCGTGGTGGGTATCAGCACCTCACGCAATGCAGAGCTCCTCATTAATGGGCTGCATAGCAATCCCATGCGAGGCTTGATCCCGACGGTTGGCCAGAGTGCTGTCTGGACCGGGGGCGACTGGGGGGCGCAGACGCACTCGCCCTATCGGCAGCGCCAGTGGGTCACGGAGCTGGGCTATGGATATCGCGTCAATGAGGACGTGCAAGTGAGCCTGTCCACAGGGTACCTGGGCAGCAGCGACAAGACCGATCTGGGGGGCACCACCAAAACGCAGGAGGGTTTCGTGCTGCCCGGCGTGACCGTGCGAGTGATGGATACGCCGCTGTACGCCACCGTTGATTTGCTGTACGCCGCCGGTCAGGTCGATGTGAATCGCGTCTACCTGAACGCCGGGACACCCACGAGCGCGTCAGGCAAGCCCCATACCCAGTCGTTCGGAGGCCGCATGCGTCTGGATTGGGACAATGCGTTTGCCCTGGGCGAGGTGGGGTTCACCCCCTATATCAGCCTCACCCACGTAAGAACGAAGGTCGACGGCTACAACGAGCAGGGGGAAGGATTCCCGGTGCGCTGGGATCAGCGCAAGAGTAACGCGACGACCGCTCATCTGGGGCTTGATGCCAATTGGCCGCTGAGCGACGCCGTGAGCCTGCTGGGTCGCACA
>NZ_JBIVYJ010000042.1:0-1381 GCF_044772185.1 Pandoraea sp. NPDC090278
GGGGCAACATCACCGTCAATGCCGGTATTACTGGCACCGGCAACGGTTCTCTCACGCTCATTGCCGACAGGAACATTTCGCTGGCCGCACCGATTATCCTTTCGGGGGGGAGCAACGCCCAACTCAATCTGAATGCGACCAATCTGAGCTCATCGGCAGTTGGCACGATTTCGACCACAGGAGGCCTGACGCTCAATATCTCTGGCCTTGGCCAGATGAATGGTGGGATCTCCTTCACGGGTGGTCTGAATGTCAATGGCACCGGGATCGTCACACTCGGTGCCAATAATACGTACACGGGCAACACCTCAATTAACAACGGTACATTGATCGTTGCCGGAGGGGCTATCTCCGGGGCTGGTGGGGTGACTATTGCGGCAAATGGAACCCTTCAGGTCGGTAATGGTACCGCCAATGGTGCACTGGCGGCACTCTCCGGCGCCGGCGGCATATGGAATTACGGCAATCTCGTATTTAATCAGGCGAGCGGAAACACCACCCGCATTGACCGAGCGTTTAGAGCGGGTAGTACAGGTAATGTTACGCAAAGCGGTGTGAATACGACCGTTGCTCTTGGTGCCATTGACACCGCGGGTCTGAGCGGTGGAAGCGCAATTGGCTCGGGTTGGTTAACTGTCAACGCCGGACTGTTCGATCTCGGTACCTCGACTAACATCCTGGGAGGTCCCAACAATAATGGCTCGCTCACTGGTGCCCGAGTCAATTCCGGCGGGACGCTCACCGCGAGTTTGGGTGCCGTACGCCACTTTTTCCAGTTGATTCTGGACGGTGGAACGCTTTCGAGCTATCTCCCTTCGGGTGTTTCGTCTGCCCAGGCGTTAGTGTGGGGGTCGTATCTCCTCAATGGAAATATCACAGTCCTAAGTAATAGTTCAATTACCGCAGAGTATCTTAACAACAATAATAACAATTCGTTCTTTATCGCCAACAATGCCACGCTGAATTTTAGCGGCTCCATGATCACGGCGTCGTCTCCTACAGTTCCGACCCGTTCAATGACCCTGACGGGGCCGGGTCGGTTGTTGGTGCTCGGGCAAAACAGCTACGATGCCAACGGCACGATCTATGTCAACTGCGGAACCCTTCAGGTCGGCAATGGCGGTACCACGGGCACGCTCGGATTGGCGAAGATCGTCAATAACGGGACCTTCATCATTAATCGAAGCGATGCCGTATCGCTTTCGTCGCAGAACATCGTCGAGGGGACGGGTAACACCACAATCATTGGCGGGTGCGTCACAACCGCGGCCTCGATCAGCCAGGACGGGGCAGTCTCGCTGACAGCGACCAATGGCAGTATTGCGACGACCGGCTCCATCGTATCGAACCAAAGTACGGTCTCGCTCAATGCGTCGGGTGG
>NZ_JBIVYJ010000043.1:0-1366 GCF_044772185.1 Pandoraea sp. NPDC090278
ACAACTAATGAGATGGTCCTCCCCGCCACGCCGAATGCGCTACGCTGGCGGTGTTAATCCCTAACTGGAGACCTTTCATGCAAGATGTGACGCTGGTTGGAATCGATTTGGGCAAGCATACTTTTCACCTGCACGGCCAAGATGGGAAAGGAAAAGTGATCTTCCGCAAAAAGCTGGGGCGCAAGCAACTGATCGAGTTTTTCAACACGTTTCATTCGTGCACAGTGGTAATGGAGGCCTGTGCGGGCTCCCATCACATGGCGCGCAAGTTGACTACGTTCGGCCATCAGGTCAAGCTCATTTCCCCACAGTTCGTGCGGCCCTTCGTGAAAAGTAACAAGAACGATTTCGTGGATGCCGAGGCGATATGTGAAGCCGCATCTCGACCGGCCATGCGATTTGTGACGCCGAAGACTGAATCCCAGCAGACCCTTTCAGCATTGCATCGCGTGCGTGAATCGTACGTCCGTGATCGGACCAAGACGATCAATCAGATGCATGGCTTCTTGCTCGAATTCGGGGTCAGTCTGCCGGTAGGCAAGGCTACCATCACACGTCTGCCGGCCATTCTCTCCGAGCACGCGCTCCCGCCGCGTTTGGTGGCAATCATTGAACGCCTGCGCGACCATTTCCAATGTCTCGGTGAGCAAATTGGCGAAATTGACAAAGAGATGGCACGTCAACTTGCCGAGGACGATCTTGGCCAGCGTCTGCTGACTATCCCGGGAGTCGGCCCCATCACTGCAAGTGTGTTATCCGCTGAAATGGGGGACGGAAAGCAATACGGATGCAGTCGCGATTTCGCTGCGTCGATCGGACTCGTGCCCCGGCAATATAGTACCGGTGGGAAAACCAACCTACTCGGCATCAGCAGGCGCGGGGACAAGAACATCCGGCGATTGCTGGTTTCGTGTGCTCGCGCCTACATGCGACACGTTGATAAACAAAGCGGTCGCCTGGCTGAATGGGTTCGGGCGATGCTGACGCGGCGACATTCAAACGTTGTCGCATGTGCTCTAGCCAACAAGCTTGCCCGAACGGCATGGGCGATCACCGCGCGACACACTGTTTTTGACCCCGAATTGGCGCGCTCTATGACGTGAACTCAAGCGCTTATCCTGGCTTTATCGGATCACCCAACAGGTTTTGCGACGACTGAAAATTGATGACGTAAACGGCACAACGGCCTGACGAAAAACCTGGCAAATAAAGAGGCTTTCCAAAGCCGCACAACTTTGAAGGATCGTCAGGCGCGAATCTCATCGTGGCGCGGGGAGCAGTCCCTACAACGACGCCGAATAGATTTACGCAAGCCAACAACGACATCGAGAATCAGGGTTGCAAAAATGGGGAGGACCATAGATTT
>NZ_JBIVYJ010000044.1:0-1104 GCF_044772185.1 Pandoraea sp. NPDC090278
GTTGTCAGTCACCCTCGAGGTGATTTTCTGTAGGCGACGCGTGTTTTTTGCTGATGTCCTATTTCATCAGGTCAAATTACCCATGCGTTTTCGTCTTTCTTACCCCCTCGGCCCCGCTTCCGAGCGTCGTTTGACTGCCCGCCACCGATTAAGCGCGTGCGCGCTGAGTGTCGGTTTGGCCGTTCCTGTGCTTGTGGCCGCCCAAAGCTCTGGCATTACGGGGATCGGAACGGGTATGGATGTGAGAGAAGTCAACGTGAGCGATGACGGCAACGTGGTGACCTGGGCCAATACTTCAGGCGGGAGTACCCACACCGTTCGCTGGACGGCTTCGGGGGGCGAGCAAGATCTCGGGAGCACCGACAGGTCGTTTGCTTTCGGTCTAGGGGGAACCAATTCCGATGGAAGCGTCGTGGTAGGCGTTGCAGGGAACGGAAGCCAAAGCGCTCAATCATTTCGATGGACTGCCGCCAATGGCATTCAGTTTCTCAATGGCTTCCCGGCCGGAACTGGCGCCATCTATGCCAGAGGTGTCAGTGGTGACGGGCAAGTGATCGTTGGTTCCTACCGTAAATCGGACGGGACCCCATTTGCATATCGTTGGACGGTGGCCTCTGGTTTTCAGGATCTTGGCGGGTCGGCAGACTCGGTCGCTTCGGCTACCAATGATGATGGCTCAGTGGTGGTAGGTTGGAATTATTTTACGTCGTCCGATTCGCGAGCCTTTCGGTGGACAGCCGGCACGGGTATGACGTCGTTGGGCGTGTTGCCTGGAGATTCCACGTCGTTAGCCACCGCGGTGAGCGGGGATGGCAAGGTAGTGGTTGGCTCTTCGTGGACAAACACCGAGGAGCACGCCTTCCGCTGGACGCAGAGCACCAACGCGCTGGAAGCATTGGGCACCCTGGGTGGCAAAGAGTCTCGGGCCTGGGGCATTAGCCGTGACGGTAAGGTCATTGTCGGGAGCGCACAAAAAGCCGATGCCACCTGGCAAGGTTTTCGATGGACCGAGGCCGCCAAGATGCAGTCCGTGGAGGCGTGGCTGCAGGCCAACGGTGTGACCGTGCAGGGCGTTCAGACGGAAACCGCCACGGGGGCCAATGC
>NZ_JBIVYJ010000045.1:0-1095 GCF_044772185.1 Pandoraea sp. NPDC090278
GCGTCTGTCGAATCGAGAACTGCCCGACGCCAAGCACGGCCTCGTTGTGGTGAGCCTGACATGCCGCGCAGCACGATCTGAGTCCTTCGTTGCAGAGTTCACCGCCATCCCGTCCGGGCGTCAATATCGCTTACCGTTGCGCGAGGCGACCTGGCCACGCATCGACGGCGTCATCACGGGCACGATTGCTTCTCCGGGCAACCGGCGCGACCCTTACCTCGATGATGAGGGACGCTATGTCGTGAACCTGCACTTCGATCGTGACGAGCGGGTGCCGGGCCTGCAAAGCTGTCCGATGCGCTTGGCCAAGCCCTTCGGTGGGCAGGGGCAGACGGGCTTTCACTTCGGCTTGGTCGAGGGCACGGTCGTGACGGTGGGCTTTCTGTGGGGCGATCCCGATCTGCCCTATATCAGCCAGGTGCTGCACACCGCGCAATCCCCGGACCCGATCGTCGCGGGTTATCCGTGGAGCACGCGCAATACGATCCGAACGCGCTCGAACAACACATTGCAGATGGAGGACCGGGGTGGACAGGAGCACATCAAGCTGGCCACCGAACACGGCAAGTCCCAGCTAACGCTCGGTCATGGGGTGAATCGGGATAACAAGCCCCGAGGCGCCGGTTTTGAACTTCGCTCGGATCTGCGCGGGCAGGTGCGCGCGGCCGGGGGCGTACTGGTCACCGCAGACAGGCAGGAAAAGGCCGTCGGCGAGCAGTCGGATACCACTGGTGCCACCGCACAGTTCGCTCTCACACAGGCGCAGGCCGAAGGCATAGCCAACGCCGCCGCGCTTGCCAAAGCAGAAGTTGCGGATCTGCGCGCTGAGAATCAGTGGCTCAAGAACGAACTCGAGGATCTCAAGAGGTCGGTCATTGCGTTGTCGGCGCCGAACGGCATCGGCCTGGCCACGCCCGACCGCGTCATGGTCTCGGCGGGTAGAGATGTGAGTGTGGCGAGCTCGTCGGGCTTTAACGTCAACGCGTTGAAAACGGTTGCGATTGCGGCCGGCGACGTGCTCTCGCTCTTTGCACACAAGCTGGGTATTCGGCTCATCGCCGCGCGAGGCAAGGTGCAGATTCAGGCGCAATCCGA
>NZ_JBIVYJ010000046.1:0-1085 GCF_044772185.1 Pandoraea sp. NPDC090278
CCAACTCGGCGTCTGCTGTCGAGCATGCTCATGACGGCGTTTGGCTGGGGGGCGTTGTCGATGCCTGCGTGGGCGCAGGTATTGCCTTCGGGTGCCGTTGTGACAGCAGGCTCGGGAGCCGTTTCTGTGAACGGCAACATCATGACGGTTCGGCAGGCCTCGCAAATGCTGGGACTGAACTGGACGAGCTTTAATGTCGGTGCAGGCAATACGGTCAACTTCGCTCAGCCTGGGGCCGCCTCGACGGTGGTCAATCGCATTGTCGGCAGTGATCCGTCCAGGATTCTGGGCAATATCAACGCCAATGGTCAGGTGTATCTGATCAACCCTAACGGGATCGTGTTTGGTGCCACAGCGCAGATCAACGTCGGCTCGTTGCTCGCCTCGACCGCCAAGGACGTGAGCATCGGCGATAAGCGCGTCTTGCTCAATGGTCAGAGCGGTGCTTCGATTGTCAATCAAGGCAACATCAAAGCTGCCAACGGCGGTTTCGTGGTACTCAGTGCTCAGCAGCTCGTCAACAGCGGGCACATTCAGGCCAATCAGGGGTACGTTGCACTCACCGCAGGCGAGAAGGTCAGCCTGCAACTCGATAACGGTTCGCTGCTGAGCGTGAATGTTGATGCTCCAGCCCTTCAGGCCCTGGTGGACAACCAGGGGTTGATCTTGGCCGATGGAGGCAAGGTCTATCTGACGGCCGCGGGCAAGGATACGTTGTTGAGCACTGTGGTCAACAACGCGGGGACCATTCGAGCTCGCGCCATCGACCAAGGGGCGGGGGGCTCGGTGATCTTGCTGGGCAACGGTGGCGATACCGTATCAACCGGCACGATCGATGTCTCCGGGCAGTCTGCAGGGCAAAAGGGCGGGGCAGTGGTTATTGGCGGGGACCGAGTCGCCGTATATGGCAACGCCACGATCGACGCCAGTGGTGTGAGTGGCGGTGGGCGCGTGGTGATCGGCGGGGACTCGCTGCACAAGGCGAGCGACGTAGCGAACATTGGGTTTGCCAATCGGACCGTTGTTGGCGAGAGCGCGCTGATTCGTATTGGAAGCTCGAAAGGTGACGGTGGTTTTGTTGAAAC
>NZ_JBIVYJ010000047.1:0-1031 GCF_044772185.1 Pandoraea sp. NPDC090278
ATTGACCGATACCGCTAACTACACGTTAGCCCCCACTAGCCAAAACACCAGCAGGGCTACGATTTTTGCGCAGTGATATTTGCTCGCAAACGGCGCACCTGCGTATTTCGGCGAACGTGATCAGTGGTTCCGATTGATGGTGATCGGCCGTTTCGGCCGAAGGTGATCACTGATCACCGGTTTCCGAAACGAGCGATCATCTTGCCGAAGCGGGTGATCACGTTCCCGGAATGAGTGATCAGCGAACCGAAACAGCTGATCACGCGACCGAAACGGGATAGCCGTTCCGGCTCGGCGGTGGTGTTACGCATGTGATCAACGACGGGCGTTAGCCTTGATCCTTTTTAGGGGACAGGTTGATGCCGGCACATCGGATGAGCATACGCAAACTGAAGGAAGTACTGCGGCTGAAGTGGGCGTGCGGCCTGTCGCACCGCCAGATCAGCCGCGCGATCGGCATCAGCGTCGGCGCCATCTCGGCATACACCGCGCGCGAGCGCGGCGGGCCTCGACTGGGTTACCGTCGAACCGCTCGCTGACGACGAGCTCGAGATCAGGTTGGACCTGTCGGAGGAAACTGTGGTCCCGACCCGCCGGGTCGAACCGGATTACGCGGCGATGCACCGCGACCTGCGCCGCAAGGGCGTGACGCTGCAGTTGCTCTGGGAGGAATACGTCGAGGCGCATCCCGGCCAGCGCACCAGTCGCTGTGCTCAACCAGTACTACGCACGCCTGCAGGCCAGCACATTGCGTGCCGCGCAACTTCAGCTCACTGTCTTAATCCGTTTATCCGACTACCGCATTGAGATTCTCGATGAATTTTCATGGTTAGTGATGCATTCGCTGACAACGTCCTGGCCAGAAGCTATTCATTGCCATCGGTGAGGTCAAAGAAGTGACCGCTGCGCGCTACGGTCGCAAGATGGTGCTAAAGCTGTTGATTTTCACCAAATGTTGACCCGGGGTTTTCATCGAAATTTAACCCACCCAAAACAGCGTAGTACATCTACTTCTGTGTGGATAAGTCGTC